>DAOUDW010000077.1:0-1547 GCA_034430895.1 Anaerolineales bacterium
AGATAGTTACAAATCGACTTCCCATACCCGGGAAGTCGGTTTCATTTTATGGAGTTGGCGTGGGCGAAATGAGTGGTGTGGCCGTCGGCGTGGGGGTTGCCTCTTCCACGGAGATGAGAATGTAGACGATGTCGCCAAACGTCGAGCCATCCGGAGCCTGCGCCTGCCACTGGCTAACGTACTGGCCAACTTCCAGCGGTGCCTGTAGTTCAACTTGCCAGACGGCATTCGTGCCCGCTCGTGCCGGATAGAGTGCCAAGGCATCGGGTGCGGGAAAATCATCTTGCCCGAGATGAATCAAGCGGTAACCCTCCCCCCAATCACAGCTGCCAAGATTTTGAACGGACCAGCGTTTATCGATCGTCTGCCCTGGTGTAACAATTTCACCATCGGGGAAGGTGACATCTTCAAGGAACCGCGCATCGTTCTCACAATCAAATCCCACTGATTGAACCCCTGAGGGCGATTCAAAAGTCGGGTTTGGTGTCAGTGTGGGAAGCGGCTGCAGCGTTTCGCCTAGCGGCCGACTCATTTCGGGCTTCGAGGCACAAGATGGAAGCCCGAATGCAAGCAAGACCAAAATCACAACAGAGAGACGTACAGACTGTTCCTTCCTCATTGAGATGATTATAGCCAAGGAGTGGTTTTCACCCAAGCCCAGGCATTCGATTTAACACCTCGTCCTGTAAGGCACTTCTGCACGTCGATATCGGGGAGTCGCATGATTAAAAAGCGGTCGTTCGATCCAAATTTGGGATCGAACGACACACTTAACCGCCACGTAGTAAGGACCGCATGTGCACGCGATAGGTTTTGAGCCCTTAAAATTTAATTACTCAGTAAAAATGACTTCCGTTGATTTATTCAAGGTTACAAACCAGCTCCCCAATACTTGATTATGATGATTGATTATCTGTTCAGCACGAAGATACTCCGTATCATAAGTACTATGACCGTTTTCGATGAGGATTACTTCATATCCAAGGCTGTATGCCCTTCTGCAAGTTGTATCAATGCAGTATTCAGTTTGCAGTCCGGTAATGACTAATTTTCGGATCCCACGTGATTTCAATTCCTTCTCGAATTGCGTATCCTGAAAAGAATCAGGATGGTCTTTCTGAATATGGATGTCCTCTTTTTTGATCTTTAATGCAGGATGGATTTTCCATCCATCTGTATTTGGGTTTAGTGGACTATCTTTTCCCACCCCATTGTGCTGCACCAAAAAAATAGGTACGTCAGATAGCCTTGCCTTTCCGATCAATTCGTTTACCGTATCGATCAAATCCTTATCTTGATAAGGGGTATCAAATACCCCAAACAATCCGTTTTGAACATCAATGATGATTAATGCCGTGTCTTGGCTCATTTCCACCTTTCTCTCAATGCTATCTTGTTATTTCTCCAGGCATACAAGATGTACCCGGCAAAAACATACACTAAGCTCTACGAGCGGCAGGGCTTTTCCAACGCAAACTCATCA
The DNA here is from genome assembly GCA_034430895.1 of Anaerolineales bacterium. Lineage (GTDB taxonomy): Bacteria > Chloroflexota > Anaerolineae > Anaerolineales > E44-bin32 > WVZH01. The sequence continues at coordinate 1,484 of DAOUDW010000077.1, forward strand.
ACAACGATGGGTTCAATGGCGGATTCGAGGCCAGCGGCTTTCCGAATCTCGGATTCCAGTGCCT
>DAOUDW010000078.1:0-1665 GCA_034430895.1 Anaerolineales bacterium
CCGGGACCTGTTATTTGGCGGATCCCGGGATTGAATTGGGCGGTTTCCGAGCCGGGTTTGATTCGTTTCCTGAGTATTTTGTTGCGAAGTTGGTTGGCGGTTCAGGCGGCGATTCTACTTACGGCGGTGACGCGTTTTCCGAATATACTTTGGGCTTTGGAGTCTCTAAAATTTCCGCGTGTTCTGGTATCCACGATCGGTTTCATGTATCGCTACCTTATTGTGGTGGCTGACGAGGTGACCCAGATGGTGCGGGCGCGTGCCTCGCGCAGCGCGCGAATTTCCGGCGCTCCCCGTAGATCTGTTCTCTGGCAGGGGAAGGTTGCCGGCGCCATGGTTGGCAGTCTGTTCCTGCGGGCATTGGAACGCAGCGAGCGTGTCTACGCGGCCATGCTTTCTCGTGGCTATGACGGGTGTATACGCTCGCTCACACGCTTCCAGCTGCGGCAGCGGGATTGGATCTCGCTCGGGTTGGCCGGCCTGCTGTTGATCGTTCCGTTGGGTTTGGGTTGGATGGTCTGAGGTATGCATCACACGATTGACGTACGCGATTTAACTTTTACTTATCCGGATGGTCGTGTCGCTTTGCGCGGCGTAAGTCTATTCGTTGCCCCCGGAGAGAAGGTCGCCTTGGTGGGTCCCAATGGTGCTGGAAAATCAACGCTCATGCTGCATCTCAACGGGATTCTGAAAGGGCAGGGGGAAGTCCGTGTGTGTGGTACGCGCATTGAAGAAGGATCGATTGGCGAGATTCGCGCCGCTGTGGGGTTGGTATTTCAAGATCCGGACGATCAATTGTTTTCAGCAACTGTGTTTGATGACGTCGCTTTCGGACCGCTTTATATGGGCTTGCCCGAAGAAGATATTCGTTCTCGTGTACAGCATGCACTTGAGGGGGTGGAATTGAACGATTACGGCGATCGGGTTTGCCATCATCTCAGCGGCGGTGAAAAGAAGCGCGTGGCCATCGCGACAGTGCTCTCCATGGATCCGGAAATCCTGGTGCTCGATGAACCTACGGCAGGACTGGATCCACGTGCACGCCGCAGTTTGATTCATCTGCTGCACGATTTGCCACAAACCATGTTGGTCTCGACACATGATATCCCCATGGTGGCCGAGTTGTTCGAAAGAACGGTGGTGATCGACGAAGGGGAGATTGTCTTCGATGGTTCGACCCAGTCGCTGATGGCGGATCGAAACTTGTTGGCACAGCATGGTATGGAAATCCCCTGATCCGGATTCGATTGCTCCATGTTTAAAAGTTGTGATCAACAAAGCCTTGTATCCCACGTCGTAAAACGTTAGAGTCCATTTCACGATGCAACGAATGATCTCCTGGTTTCGAGACCGAAAACGCTGGGTGGCGGCCACGGTAGTGCTGATGTCGCTGGGCATCGCCTGGGCGGCAGCGTCGAGGATCCCCGATGCAGAAATACCAGGCGAGGAGATTGCCAGTCCGCAGGAGGGTTTTCTGGCGCCGGACTTCCGACTGGAAACCATCGACGATGGTGCTGTCACACTCTCTACGCTGCGTGGACGGGTCGTCGTGGTCAATCTTTGGGCTTCCTGGTGCCCACCTTGCCGCGCGGAGATGCCTGCCTTACAGGCGGTCTACGAGGATTTCGAAGCGCAAGGTCTGGCCGTACTGGGGGTGAATATGAC
>DAOUDW010000079.1:0-83904 GCA_034430895.1 Anaerolineales bacterium
TCGAGATGGTGATGCCGGGCGACAATGTGAACCTGGAAGTAGAGTTGATCACACCGGTGGCGTTGGAGAAGGGCTCGAATTTCGCCGTCCGTGAGGGTGGTCTCACAGTCGGTGCGGGTGTGATCACCGAGATATTGGATTAAACGAAAGGAAAACGTGTTCCATAGCTATTGGATCGCGTTGTTGGTGACAAATGGCAAAGAAGGATGTTCGTCCGGTTGTAACAATGGAATGTACAGAATGTCAGGAGCGAAACTACACGACGGAAAAAAACCGGCGAAACGATCCTGGCAGAATAGAGTTTAAAAAGTACTGTCCACGATGTCGAAAACATACGCTGCATCGTGAAACGAAGTAAGCCGTAGTAAACTGAAGGGCATGGCAACATGCCCGCTAAGGCCAGTAGCTCAATTTGGCAGAGCACCGGTCTCCAAAACCGGGGGTTGTGGGTTCAATTCCTACCTGGCCTGCCTGATTAGGTCGCGACGCCGGTTACGATCGGCGTCGCTTAACTGAATAGGACTAGATTGAGGAGTGCTGGATTGGCAAAATCGAAAGCAGTTGCTCGCAAGCGCCAATTGGGAATAGTGCGCTATTTTCGGGAAACGATCGCAGAATTGCGAAAGGTTAATTGGCCTTCTCGTCAAGAAGCCACACAATTAACCATGATCGTTCTCGTTGTCGTATTTCTAATGAGCATGCTCTTGGGCTTGTTGGATTTGCTTTTCTCACGGTTATTCGGGTTGATTGTAGGACTCGGATAGAAGGCGATATTAACGAGACGAACAATAGCAAACCTTGAAACTCGGGTTTGACGCTTGTATTTCTAGGAACAGGTTGGAATAGTAATCATGGCTGAAAATGAAAGTGAACAGCTTGAAGAAATGAAATCCTCCAAGATGGAAGCGGAAGTCCCTGTGGAAGTGGAAGCGGAGGGACCGGAGGCAGTAGAGGAATCATCGGAAGAAGAAACCTCTGCGATCCAGCAGGACGAAGATGCAGATCTGGAAAAAACGGATGAGGCATCTACGGCTGAGCAGATACCCGATTCCCAGGATACGGAAACGGAACCTGCGGCTGCAACAGACGACGATGTTGTAGGTGAAGCGATTGAAGTTCCACAAGACTTGGAAGAAGGCGAGATAGTTCCCGAATCGGTTGAAACGCAAGTAGATACCGATGAGGATAGTGAACGAAATTGGTTCGTCGTTCATTGTTACTCGGGTTACGAAAATAAAGTGCGTCACAATCTCGAGCAACGGATTGAGACGATGGGCATGAAATCGAAAATCTTTGACGTTGTTGTGCCGACGGAAGAAGAAATCGAAATCAAGGAAGGAAAACGCAGAACCGTAGAACGGCGTGTATTTCCTGGATACATTCTCGTACAGATGATCATGGATGAGGATTCGTGGTACGTTGTGCGTAACACTCCTGGTGTAACGGGTTTTGTCGGAATGGGAAATGAGCCAACACCACTGCGCCCCGAGGAAGTGAGTCAGATCGTGAAACGCATGGAGGCCGAGGCGCCGAGAATTAAAGTGACGTATAAAGCAGGTCAGAAAGTGCGAATAATCGATGGCCCATTCAATGATTTCATCGGAACGGTTTCAAAAATTGACATGGATCGTGCCAAGGTTAGGGTAATGGTTTCGTTTTTCGGAAGAGAGACTCCTGTCGAACTAGACTTTTTACAGGTAGAAAAAGCATAAACCAATGATCGTTATTGTGAAAATGTGGCAGGGCGAAAACTTGTCCGTTATGACCACAAAAGGAGCTGGAAAGTGGCAAAGAGAGTAAAGGCAGTTGTTCGACTTCAGATTGAGGCTGGTAAGGCAAATCCGGCGCCGCCGATAGGCCCAGCATTGGCGCCACATGGAATTAACTTGATGGGCTTTTGCAAGGAATACAACGCCAGAACATCAAGTAAAGCGGGAGAAATTATCCCCGCGGAGATTACGATATACACCGATGGTTCGTTTAATTTCATACTGAAGACACCCCCTACTGCAGTTTTGTTGCGAAAAGCCGCAGGAGTTGAAAAAGGTTCTGCAGAACCTAATCGCGAGAAAGTGGGCAAAGTGACCAGCGATCAAATCCGTGAGATCGCGGAGATTAAGATGAAAGATCTCAATGCGATCGATATCAAAGGTGCCATGCGCCAGATAGAAGGAACAGCGCGTAATATGGGCATCATTGTTGAAGGATAAATTGACGTGGGAGGATCAGCTCAAATGATCCGTTTGCACCACAAGGAGTGAAAATGCCAAAACGTGGAAAGAAATATCGAGAAGCAAGTGAAAAGGTGGATCGCAATACACTCTATTCACCTCAGGAAGCGATTCAACTCGCGAAGGACACATCCATTACGCGCTTCGACAGCACGATCGAAGTTCATATACGACTCGGGGTAGATCCTCGTCATGCGGAACAGCAAGTGCGAGACACAGTGATGCTGCCTCACGGACTCGGTAAAACCGTGAGGGTGTTGGTTTTTGCCGAAGGTGATGCTGCGCGAAATGCGAAACAATCAGGTGCGGACTATATTGCAGACGATGAGACCATCGAACGTATTCAGGGTGGCTGGATGGAGTTTGACGCCACTGTTGCAACCACGAATATGATGGGAAAGGTCGGGCGGTTGGGCAAGATTTTAGGACCGCGTGGATTGATGCCAAATCCAAAGGCCGGCACAGTCGTTCAGGAAGATGATATTACTCGAGTTATCGATGAGTTGAAAGCGGGCCGTGTAGAATTTCGAATCGACCGTACAGCCAATCTTCACGTACCGATTGGAAAAGCATCCTTCGACCATGAAAAGCTTTTGGAAAACTTTATGGCGCTGATCGATGCGGTAAAGCGCGTACGTCCCGCATCTGCAAAAGGTTCCTATTTACGTAAGATTACCGTGACGAGCACCATGGGTCCGGGAATACGAGTCGAACCAAGTTCTTTGGTCGCAGCGTAAACAGAGGTATAATCATTTCGGTTTGAAAGATTAATAGGCCAATAATTCCATGCTTCGCCCGAGAAAGCAGGTGTCTCGATATCGGGACTTAATTTCCTGCCTAGGTGGAGACTTGCGATTAAGATCATCGCAGAGCCAATTAGGCTATTACAAGTCTTTGCTGAGGTGAACTGTGCGAAGCAAAGACTTTTTGATTTTGAAGGAGGTGATGTCGGTTGGCAATCTCAAAAAAGCGAAAACTCGATCTGGTATCGCAATATAAGAGCCTGGCAGAATCCAATACGGCAATGATTATCACCAACCACTCCGGCTTGAATGTAAAGCAAATTGAATCCTTGCGATCTCAGATTCGTGAATCAGGTGGTGAATTCCACATCGTCAAGAATACGTTGGCTGCCCTCGCGTTTAAGGAAATCGACTTAGACTTGCCTGAAGATGCACTCGATGGACCTACTTCGATTGGATTTGCATCGGAGGATGCAGTTGATGTTGCCAAAGCGATAGTCGGTGTATCCAAGGATACAGAGATACTCTCTGTTAAAGGGGCGATCATCGATGGTTCCCTTTTTAATAGTCGACAGGTTTATCAATTGGCAGAATTACCGCCTCTACCTGTTGTACGGGCGCAATTGCTGGGTCTTATTCAGACTCCGGCGGGGAACATCGCCCGCGCGCTTGCAAGCTCTGTGCGCCAGGTTGTGAATGTGTTAAAGGCTTATTCGGATTCGGAAGTGCCTGCATAAAATGTTCCTACATTGAATGTGGAAATTTCGGAAGACAAAAATACTATTCAATTTAATAGAAAGCTGTTTACAAGGAGAAAACTTAAGATGGCGGACTTGAAAAAACTAGCAAAGGATTTGAGTGCTCTCTCTGTACTCGAGGCAGCGGAACTAACAAAAATACTCGAGGAAGAGTGGGGTGTTTCTGCGTCTGCGCCGATAGCAATGGCGGCTGCGGCGACTGCCGATGTGGCAGCTCCAGATGATGAAAAGACTGAATTTGATGTAATCATCAAGGATGTCGGGCCGAAAAAGATCGATGTGATCAAGGCAATTCGACAGGTTACCACCCTGGGTCTTAAAGATGCAAAGCTTATGGCTGAAACTGCAGACGCAAAGGTAATGGAAAAGGTGGGTAAAGAAGCTGCAAACGATGCGAAAAGCAAGCTTGAAGCTGCTGGCGCAACGGTAGAATTAGCATAACTTAGCAGTAAATACAATAAGCGCCGCCTGCATCGCAGGCGGCGCTTGCTATTTAATGAGCAGGTTGTTGTGGTATATTCGAAAATGGGGGGTGGCATGAGGAAACGAATACTTGTCATCGAAGACGAAAATAGAATACTTCAATTCTTGGAGCGAGGTCTCAAGTTTGAGGGTTACCTCGTTGACACTGCTCAGAATGGATCCACGGGTCTTGCCTTGGTGTATGATCATGCTCCGGATTTGGTGATCATCGATTGGATGCTGCCTGAAATTGAGCAGGGATTGGATGGCTTGGAAGTATGTCGCCGGCTGCGAGAAGAGAGCGACGTTCCAATTATCATGTTGACCGCCAAAGACTCGATTGAAGATCGAGTGGTGGGATTGGATGCAGGAGCCGATGATTATTTGGTGAAGCCCTTTGCGTTGAATGAGTTGTTAGCAAGAGTACGTGCCCTATTGCGTCGAGCAAAACCCGTCGGACCTGAGGTATTGAAATTTGAAGATCTACATTTGGATACAGGGACTCGCCAGGTATTTCGGGGGGAAAAATCCATCGAATTGACGGCCAAAGAATATGAACTGCTGGAATTGTTTGTCAGGAATCCAAGACAAGTATTAACTCGTGACGTAATTTACGATCGGGTATGGGGATACGATTTTGGGGGTGAGAGCAACATCATCGAAGTCTACGTTCGTTATCTGCGCCAAAAAACTGAGGCAAAAGGTTCGCCCCGACTGTTGCATACGGTCCGTGGTGTGGGATATGTCCTGAGAGAACCCGAGTGACTCTTCGTTTACGATTGACACTTTGGTATTCGCTGGTATTGGTCTTTGTATTGTTGTCTTTTGGGGGAGTCGTATACTTCTCGCTTACATATAGTCTAACCACTCAGATCGATCATACGCTGAGCCGAGTAGCCAATGAAATCATCCGCGTGTATCGGAGTCCGGAAGCTTTACCGCTTACACTGCGCGCTTTGAACATTACCTCAAATACGTACGTACAAGTATGGAATGATGAAGGACAGCTTTTATGGCAATCGACGAGTTCGCCGAGTGTGGAGGGTGCATTCGATCCGGATTCGTTAATACTTGAAGAGAATGTGTTCACCCATCGAGAAGTGTCAGGGATGCATTTGCGCGTGCTCACCGTGCCGGTGATGCTGCAAATGGATGGACGTGTCGTTGCCCGTCTGCAGATTGCCAGTCCGTTGGATGCAGTTGATCTGGTGCGGGGAATGTTGATCGATGTATTGATCGCAGCAGGTTTGATCGCAACGATCATCTCGGCAGTGATCGGATATATTGCAGCAAGTGCAGCGCTTCGACCCATCGATCAAGTAACAGAAACCGTATTGAAAATCTCTCGAGCAGATGATCTTTCCAGAAGGATTTCGCTTTCGGTCCCGCCAACGAGTGAAGACGGTCGGCTTGTCCAGGCGATCAACGAAACGCTTGAGCGATTGGAAGATGTATTTGATGTGCAGCGACTTTTTCTGGCTGACGTATCCCACGAATTGCGAACGCCATTAACCGCGATTCGTGGGAACGTCGATCTCATCCGTCATACTGGACAGGTTGATGAAGAATCGCTGAACGCAATTACCGATGAAGTGGATCGCATGACGCGTTTGGTAGGCGATCTGCTATTGCTGGCAAAAGCGGAATCGGGAAAATTATCATTGGGTAATGAAATCGTCGAACTCGACACTTTACTGCTTGAGGTATATCGTCAAGCGAAATTACTTGCACGGAATCAAGTCAATATCTGTATTGGTCAAGAGGATCAGGCTCGAGTATTGGGTGATCGAGATCGCTTAAAACAGGTCGTTCTTAACCTTGTGTCAAATGCGCTGGATTACACCCCACCTGCGGGGAAAATCACATTGAACATGAAGTGTGTTAATAAGTGGGTATGTTTGAGTGTTGAGGACACAGGGTCGGGTATCCCGGAAGAAGAACTGCCGCACATTTTTGACAGATTTTATCGAGTGGATCGTTCGCGTCGGAGAAAGGCGAGTGGTGGCGTGGGATTGGGTTTATCGATCGCCAATTGGATCGTGATCAACCATGGGGGTCGCATCGAGGTGTCGTCACAACAAGGTAAAGGCTCTGAATTTACAATATGGTTGCCCAGGGTGGGTGAAGATTGTGTCGATTAAGACACAATGATGAGCTAGAGTCATCACATCATTGTTATTGCGCATCCGTGGCTTGCTTGCAGAGTTGATCTCCACCTGCGTCGAGCCACTCCTGAAGGGAAGGGGGCATGGAATCGTACTTGCCAATCTCGTTATAGATGCGAACCCCCCAATCCACATAGCGCTGTGTTTCTTCCGGCCATAGAGACGGCGCATTTTGTATCATGAGATGTCCACCATTGTAGCCAGCCAAGGCAAGATCCAATCTTCCATTTGCGAGTTCCAATGAACGGGCAAGATAAGTTAATCCCCGGGTAGCGTTTGTAGATGGGTCGTAAGGGTTTTCATCGTGGCCAAAATGAAATGGCATGACCTGGAATAATCCCATGGCGCCTGCATGTGAATGAGCTTGAGTGTATCCACAAGATTCGATTTGCATGACGAGGGCAATGATGTTGGGATCAAGTTGAAAATCATAAGCCCATTTAAGGATGTCGTCGGACCAAAATAAGACTTGAGGGGAAAAGTTGGAGGAAAGAGAACCTGCATCAGGAATGTCAACATTTGAGATAACCGCAGAAGTTTGCAGTGTGCCATTTTCCATCGTGGAGGAATCTCCTGATTCACGAAACGTGGCATTTAACTCAGGACGGATAACACTCCAGGACCATGCCGCGATGATAATGAGAAGGACCATCAGGGCGATGGGTATCGCGGAAACCGGCAGGGAGTACACGGTCGTCCGTCGAAGCGTTCTTGTGAGAGAGGGTGACGGACGACCGTATTGCGAAGGTGCAGGATGGATTATTTGCCTCTGCATTGCTTACCTGCGTCGTGGCGGCTGGGCGGAATAAGAGCGCTGAACCATGTCGGGAATACGACTTTGAGCAGCAGACATCGGTTTTGGTGCCGGACGTACAGGTCGATTTTGACTGCCGTTTTGGGATTCCCGTCGAGACGCAGCAGCGGCCTGGGGAACGCGTCGGACTTTGCGCTCGCTCTGCGGCTTTCGTACGAAAGAGAAAGTGAAGAGATGCCCATTGGTGACGGTGAAGTTTCCGATGATGAGAATGCGAATCAGCCAAACGAGAATAGCGACGAAGATGGGAACTACGGTGAGCAATGCATCGCGGCCAATCACTTCATTTCCGAGGCCTTGATGCCCGAGGAGAGCAAGGGAAACGGCCCACCAGGAGAGGGTGGCGTTCATCGATCCGGCAATCAGCCATGCGCCTAAAAGATACCAGGTCGTCGTTGCTTTCAGCTCTTCGTCTTCCTGGGTGAAGATACGAGCGATTCCTGCGAAGTCCATACCGCAAAAGGCGAGTGCGAGGATTGTAGACCATCGTAATCCTGCGAAGCTAAGTGGACCTAGCAGGTCTGAGAGGGCGAACTCGGTAGTGCTGTAATTGAATATTTCGAAGGCAACGAGTGCACCGAAAATCATGATCCCGAAGGATTGTTTGCGATTAAATCGCAGGTGTGGCGAGATTTTGTTGATGAGTGCGCCAAACGCACTGTCGGTTTCATCCACATGGGAGTATTGTGCATAGGTTGACATTGAACACCTCCATACAGAACAAATGTGCTGGTAGGCAGCAGTATAGAACAAACGTTCTTTGCTGTCAAGTCGATTTTCGGGGTTGAAAGTGAAGATTCAGAGGGATCTTTTTCGCGTGTAGATTTTTATGATGTACGCGCCGATAAGCAGTGTGGGGAGCAGCAACAAACCTGCCTCGGGACCAAACGATCCACCGGTGATCCATTCCGGACCGTTGATTTGCTGCTGGATCAGGCTGAAATCTGTCATGCCGCTAACCGGAAACCCGAAAATCGTGCCTTCAAAGAAGTTCCAGCCGAGGTGTAAACCGATAGGCAGCCAAAGCGATTTCGTACGTACGTAGCCATAAGCCAGGAACAATCCCGCGGCCAACAAACCAAGAACCGCCATTCCATTGACATTGGGATTTGAAAGATGCAGGATGCTGAAAATGAAAGATGATATCCATACAGCCAGGGGAAGATTGCTTCCTTGTGCCAGATTCTGGAGGTGGTAGCCTCTACTTAATAACTCCTCGTGATAGGCGACTCCGAAAAATAAAAAGAACATCAAAACTGTCTCGCCGATAACCGTTCCCAGTTTCTCGCTTTCCCATGCCCAGGATTGGAACTGCGACCAGCCCATGATCGTTGTTGTGAGATAGATCAACGAAAATTGGAAGGCGGACAAGGAAAAACCTGCGATGAGGTCGGACCAGGCGGTTCGACGGAGTGAGAGTCCCAGAGAGATGAATGAACGGCGATCGAGATAACGACGGGCAATCCAGGTGGCAATAGTCAATACCAGAACCTCGAGCGCGATCGAGGCGAAGTTGACCGAACGTAGATTATTACCAATATTGTCAGTTGGTGCGGCAAGCTTGAATGCGATGATTAAGATGCCCCAGACGGCAACAATCAGGAGGGCAAAGAAGAAATATAGCAGTGCATGGCAGATCAAACGCCAACCAGCTCGAAGGCGGGGTTCGTCTTCTGAAATGAAAATCCTTTGCAAGATGGATCGGTTTTCAATCATGTGAGTGCTTTCTGGAACGGATCATAACCCATTGCTAATGAGCACGAAATGCTCTTGCAGGTGGATTCTGGATGAATTAGATGCCACATTGCAGGATTAGCGTCGCGAGTTGAGTTTCGAGATTCCTAAATGAGTAATGTCGCTTGCCGATTTTGTAATTATGTTCAGTGATTTCTTCGGCTTGAGAAGGATCCCGTAGAACTTCACGCGCTTGATGAACCGTCTCATCTTCGATGAAATCGTCGAAGCCGATGACTTTGAACCCCTTGGGTTTAATATCGGTTTTAAAGATTTCATAGCTGCTGATGACAATCGGTCGTTTATAGTAGATCGTTTCTAAAAAGGCGTTGCCGAAGCCTTCGATCGTCGAAGGGTAGGTAACCAGGTCGGAGCCCTGGTATGCATCCTTCAAGGAATAGACTTTATGGCCATCCGCATGCGTCGAGCGTGTGTGGTTGACGTACTTGGATCCAAAGATAACCCGTACACGCAGGATCTCGGCGTAGTCGCGTAGATAGCGTTCGTACGCCGATCCTTCATCGCCGGAAGTGTGTGTGATCACCAGGGCGCTGTCAGGGTCTAGTCTTCTTGTCAGCTCAATGGCGAGTTCGATTCGCTTTCGAGGCACGATTCGAGTAGGTTGGAGTAGGAAATTTTGCTCCGGATATATACCCAATGCTTCACGAATATCCTCCGAGTAATCATCTTGTGGTGAAGGAGGATTCTCGAAATCCATGACATTGGGCACAAGCGTTGAACTGGCGCCCGTGCGTAATGCGAGTTGGCGGGCGGCAAAGGAATTAATCACCACGTGGCGAATTGAGGGTAAGAGTGGTGGAAATGCAGCGCATAGATAATCCTGGGCGGCGTTCGTTGAATAACGTCGACGTTCCCAGGTGAAATCATGATGGTGGGCGATTGTGGGTATATTGGTCTCAGCGATGTATTCACTCAATGCAAGCCCGAGTGGAACGTTCATGGGGAGCGCGAGTGCGTTCTCAACGATGAGAATATCGATGTCGAATTTGTTTGCGAATTGATAGAGTTCTTTCTTCAAATGAAACCGCAGGCGTTGGATCTTCCCACTGCATTCTGAAGAGCGGATGTAGTCATCGAAAAGATCGGATGTGATCGAAAGGATTTCCGGGTGATTGAAATGTGCCTCGGTGACGAGATGCGTCCGATCTTCCGGGTGATCCGATTCGCCGGCGAAGAAGAATGATTGGTGCCCCAGATAATTGAGGGTTTGAACCCACTTTTTCGTCTCCAAGGAAACGCCGTCCGTACCTGCAAATCGTGTAGAAACAAATCCAATATTCCTGGCATATTTACTCATAATTGCTCCACTTCGAGGGATTTGGGATTGGCGTTGGCGGGGATATGATCCCACACGGTTTCGATCGGTAGTCCCTTCGCTTCCACCTGGATGATCGCCAATGCCAGGCCGTGAGAGACAATGGCGACGGTTTCCTTCGGGTGGTGCTTGATGATATCACGTATCGCTTCAAGCACGCGCTGCCGAACCTCTCCAACGGTTTCCCCTCCGGGCGGAGCGACTTCCAGCGGCGCGTTTTTTCGTTCTTCCCAGGCTTGCCGATATCGGGCGCGGATTTCATCGAAATGAAGCCCTTCCCATTCGCCCTGGTGAATCTCGCGTAGGCGTGGATCGAGGTAAAGTGGAACAGCGCGGGCGGCTAGCAACCGCATCGCCGTTTCACTGGCACGCTGCAGATCGCTGCTGTAAATTGCATCAATTTTGTCTACACATTCATTCGAAGCGAGTGTATCGGCTTGCTGGAGTCCGCGTGTATTGAGGGGAATGTCCGATTGACCTGTATAACGGCCTTCGATGTTCCAGTCTGTTTCACCGTGTCGTATCAGGATCAGTGTTGTCATTATTTAATTATGCCGCACTGTCTTCCCCCTGGCGAGTATGGTATTCCGGAATTTCGATCATCGGTGGCCTTTGTAACTCGGCGATCCTTTCAACTTCGAGGAAGAAACGACTTTCCTCGTGGCGGATCAGTTTCATGGCTCGGTTGACATCTTGTAGTAATTGTAGCCCATCTCGTCGATCGATTTTGCGGATAACCGCCTGGATGATTGCAAAAGACATCTTGCTGAGAGAGGATAATGGTTGATTTCGGTGAAGCCGTTTTATGAGATTGACTTGCCCCAGGGCTTCGAGTCCATAGCGATCGAGAATGTCAATCAAAAGTCCGATTTCCACCCCGTAGCCACATGAAAAGGGGAGCTGTTCCAGCACTTGCCGGCGGCCACCATACTCACCGGAGAGAGGTTGTATGAATCCGGAAAGGGCAGGGTAAAAGAGGTTCAACAGCGGCCGAGCGGTTAGTTCGGTGACTCTGCCTCCGCCTCGAGCGTGGGTCGTATCGCCTACTCGAATAGGTCTTAAATAAAAGCCCTTGATGAACTTCAAGTTCGGTCGGTGAAGAAGTGGTCCGATCAATCCATAAACAAAATGAGGATGGATGTTGGTGATATCCGTGTCGATCCAGATCACGATATCTCCATGTGTAACGTAGAGACTCTTCCAGAGGGCCTCACCTTTGCCGTGGCGTTCGCCGTATTGTGGGAGAATATTCTGGTGAGTGTAAACCGGGATGTTGTATCTACGCGCGATTTCGCGTGTGCCGTCGGTTGAGTTTGAGTCGATCAAGATCATTTCGTCGAGTAAGGGAATTTCATCCATTAGCTTTTGTTTAATGGTACGGATGACATTTCCGATGGTTTCCTCTTCGTTGAGCGTGGGTAGAGCGAGGCTGATTGTCAGACCTTGTTCCAGTTTACGATTGTATAGGCGCTCGAGATTGTCGAATTCATTGGCTGAAAATGTATTCTCGGCGAACCACTTGTCGACAAGGATCGAGATTGCCTCGATGCCCTCAAAATCCGGTTGTGGCTGGGGTACTGATTGTCTACCTGAACATGTGTACAAGATGGGGATGTGAGATTCTTTAAAAAGGCGAGAGCTAAGTGGCTCATACAACCCATCTCCCACATCGTCGGTTTCACACGCGCCGACGATAAGCAGATCGAATTTCTCGGCTTGCTTGATGATGGCATCTACAGGGTCTTCGGAGATGAGTAAGGCATCTTCAATTTGAGGTAAGTGTTCGAGTACTTGATCGAGGCCGGGGATGGTATCGCCGGTACTGAGATCGTCGATCGAGGTCTCTGAACGGATGGTGGACAATGTGTAACCGCCGCTGCGAGCGAGATTGAGTCCGAGGCGTAAGGCCAACTCGCTGTCGGGGCCGGGCCGTAGGACAACGAGAATGCGATCCCCTTTCGATGGTGCACTTCCCTGAAGAAGCGCTATCGGGCATGACGCGTACTTCAATAAGGATTCCACAATCTCGCAATACTCGGGATTTTTCGTTGTCCATGGCAGCACAAGTAGATTGACGTTTTGTTTTTTGATAAATGTGGTGAGGTCAAATGCCGGATGGGTTGAAGCGATGATCTTGGGCCACTGCTGACCCCCATAGGCTCGTATCGCTTTACGCACGCGTGTGCGTAATTCTTGCGTGAGAGATGATGCCAGACTCAAAGTCTCATCGCTCTCAACGGCAACCACACCCAAGACCTGCACCATCTTTCCATCACTTAATTGGTGTGCAAGCGAGATCATCGGTTCGCCAAGAACGTTGTTGAAAATCGGAACGAGAACGCGGCTTCGCTTGCGTCGACCTCTGCGTGGTTTTGCTTTTTCTATCTGTCTCTCAGTCATTGTCTACACTCTCTAGTAGGGGGATGATCATCTTGGAAACGATGGTCTCCCACGTGTACTCGTTTAACACATGGCGGCGCAGGAGAAAACTGGTTTTTGTAAACAAATTCTCTGCGATGTCCTTCGCCACGCTTTCTGGTGAATCGTCCAAAGCAAAGTAATCTGCGCGATCATCCACACTTTCGTGGAACGGTTCAATATCGCTGCAGAAAATGGGCAGACGTGTAAATCCTGCTTGTAAGAGTGGAATCCCGAATCCTTCCTGAAGGCTTGGAAAAAAGAGCGCGTCACTCAAGGCGTATAGATTCGCCATTGTGGCTTGATCGATGTGCTGATATTCCTGTGTGCCAGATTCGTAGAGAAAATGGGCATATTTCTCAATTTTTAATGCACGCCGTTGCGCGAGCAGACGCTCGAGATAAGCAACATTGGCCGGGTTATGGGGCCCTGGAGGGCCCGTTACGATCAGGCGAACATCTTGTTGCGAAAGTGAACGAAGCTCGGCAAGCACCTGCAGCGCAAAACCGATGTTCTTACGCTGAGTGATTCTGGCGGGCAGTAAAAGGATCGCATCCGCTTCGAGTAAATTGAGTTCTGCCACCAGGTAGCGCGTCCGGTCGGTCCAATTGCCGATCACGCTGGGGTCGATCCCTGGCGGGATGACATGAATGGAAGTGGATTCCATCTCATACATTTCTGCCAGACGAGTGCATTGTGCTTTGGATACAACGACGTTGATTGTCTCCGGCCAGGGTTTACGTAACAAATCCCAGGGGTATGCACACTTCAATTCATCCCGATACTGTTCTCGATCCCAGGCGAAATCATGATGCCAACCGATGATTGGCGGCGATTGGCGAGAGGTATGCAGTTCCCAGAGAGCCGCTGTGAGCGGGAGGTTCTTGTGCAGCGTCATTGCGTTATGCACGATCAAGATGTTGAGGTTTTGGATGACGGCTTTCAATCGCTCTTGGATGGTTGCACGCAATTTTTCGAATGAATGGCTGCATTCACCTCGGTCCAATTCTTGTTTAACCGTGAGAACGGCAGGGTGTTTTGAATAGAGTTCTGGAACCACATCCACGGGGATGCGTTGATCATACCTTTCTCCCGCGCCCACGATCAACCGCGTTGTATGTCCAAACTCGGTTAAGAGTGAGCTGTGGTGATACAGGGTTTGCTCGACTCCACCGATGGTAGGAGGACCGCTGTAGTGTAACAACCCGATCTTCATCTTTAGTCGCTCCCATCGAGTTTTATCCAGCGAACCTGATAGGGATCCAGGGGACAGTTATCGAGGGAAACGGTGTCACCGGAGAGGACGTCTTCCGCCCGTGGCAGTGAGTAATCAGGCAGGTTTATCCTCGCGCGGAACGCCTCCCCTGAAATTTCCTGCAAACAGAGCATGATGCTTGGGCTGTTTGGCGCATATCGCATGAGTGCGAAGATGGATGGATCGACCTCGAGGACACGCTGTTCGCCATGCGGATGGAAGGCCGCAAAGCGTCGGCGTGCGCGCAGGAGTTGTTTGTATTCACGGAATACTCGAGCACGAATAGTAGTGTGGTCGGCGAGTTGATCTTCGAGCTGGGCAAGCTTGAGTCTCTCCCGATTGATGCTGCGCAGTTTGCCGGTTTTTTCTACGTCTTGCAGGTTACTACGAGAGCCAAACA
This sequence comes from Anaerolineales bacterium, assembly GCA_034430895.1. Lineage (GTDB taxonomy): Bacteria > Chloroflexota > Anaerolineae > Anaerolineales > E44-bin32 > WVZH01. The sequence goes on from DAOUDW010000079.1 coordinate 14,317, forward strand.
GACTGTGGAAATATATTCCCGGCACCCCGATGAGGGAAAGCATGATCGCTTGTGAAACCATGAATCGCGCCACTTGTCGATCCGATCCGGGATTTTGCGCGGTTTGCTCGACAAGTGCATCGTAATAATTGATATTCAGTTCGTATGGCTGACGCTCGTCTTCGTTTACTTGCCGATAGGAGATGCCGCCACCATTTGCTTTCGTTTGTCGGATCAGTGCCTCGATCTCATCCGCAGCGAGGATACCCTGGACCGGGCGAAGGCCGATACCATCGTGGGATGCCAGGAAGTTGAAGAAGGTTACCTTTTTAGAGGGAAGGTGAATACCGGCAGCCCAATCCGTAAGGCGGGACGCGTCGCCGGAGAGTAATGTGTGCAGCACCAACGGCGGCAGCGCAAATTGATAGACCATATGCGCTTCGTCGTTGCCGTCGCCGAAGTAGGAGATGTTTTCGGAGTGGGGCACATTCGTCTCGGTGACGATGTGTACCCAGGGCGCGACGGTATCCAGCACAGAGCGGATCACTTTCACAACGCGATGGGTCTGGGGTAGATGGATGCAGGATGTGCCTACTTGTTTCCAGAGAAAGGCGATTGCATCCAGGCGAATGATCTGGGCACCGCGGCGAATGTAGAAGAGCAAAAGTTCCAGAATTTCCAGGAGAACGTCAGGATTGGCAAAATTGAGATCGATTTGATCGGCGCTGAATGTCGTCCATACGTATTGTTCCCCTTGCGATGTCCTGACAGGGGTCAGCAAGGGCAGATCGCGCGGGCGAACGACATCGTCGAGATCGGTGTTGGGATCGAGGCGGATGAAGTAATCCAGGTAGGCGGGATCCCCGGAGAGAAATTTCTGGAACCAGTCGCTCTGCGCAGATACGTGGTTGATGACGGCGTCTATCATCAGACGAAACACATCGGCGATCTTTGTGATTTCGGACCAATCTCCCAGATCGCTGTCCACAGCTCGATAGTCGGTCACCGAAAATCCGTCGTCTGAAGAGTACGGGAAGAAAGGTAGAATGTGAACGCCGTTGACTGTTCCTTCAAGCTGATTCGACAGCAAATTAAACAATGTTGTTAACGGTTTTTCACCGCTTTGCCTGACCATTTCGCCATAGGTAATCAGAATAGCGTCGCGTTCGGATAGTGGGTTGGCAGCAGGTGGTTTTTCTCCAGCGGTAAGCAGGTGTTTTTCGAGCGCGTTCTCAATCCGCGTAAAGGCCATCGTGCGCTGCTCTTCGGAGTAGAGCTGTGCAAGGTGCGTTTTGATATGCGCTCGTTGTACTTGGGTCAAGTTATTCGCTGTCAAAATGTTCCCTTTTTACAGGTCAGGTGAGAGCGTGTCGTTTTGTCCACGATCAATTACAAGCCTCTACTCGAATGCGTGCGATTCGATGAAGCTGCGATGCTGGCGACGTGAAATGAAGATGCCGCCATCTCACTGCGCAGAAAATGGACATTTGTTCCGACGAAACCCCACGGACGATGGCAATTTCAATGTCTTGTCGATCGTAACGATTGTAATGGCAAATACCCGTCCGTTGACGAAATCCCCATTCGATGCGGAGGGCTATTTCATGGGTGTGTAGCTTCCGGGATAGTTACAAACGATCGCCAGGGCGCTACACAATTCGATAGAACTCATTTGTACTTGTTAATATTTACTTGTTTGACTCGATTATACTTATCGAGTCTTTTCGGCGAAAGTCGTTCGAAGTGTGACTTTGGGGCATGAGTTATCATTTGGAGGGTCAATATCCATGGAGCGATCTATCGTTTATATCTTTACAAGCGATGGAATGGGGCAGACACACGATCAGGAATTGCGCCAGATGCTGGCGGGCAAGCTATTCCAGTTGTTGATGATGGCTGATCCACTGCCAAAAGCGGTATGTTTTTACACGGATGGCGTGAAACTGGCTTGTGAGGGATCTCCCGTTCTGAAAGAACTAGTAACGTTGGAGAGGCAAGGTGTCCACCTGGTGCTGTGCAATACATGTCTTAACCGATTGGGATTGAGTGATGCTGTCCGTGTTGGAATCGTCGGTGGTATGACGGATATCATCACTGCAATGAACACAGCCGACAGTGTAATTACGTTGTAACTTCCTGGATTGACCGGGCTATTTAGCTCAAGTGGCCTTGCCAGCGTGCAATAAACGACCCGCCAGCCCGGATCCGATAAGTGCCAAACCGTATGTGGTCAGGTACTGATCGGAGGCTGCGTCGAAAAGAATGGATGCATGGGTAGGGAAATCCTCATCGCCCGGCCACAGTGCTGCCGCCATACGGATGCGCGGTAAGGGTTGAAATGCATAGGCGAAAGACGCAAGTGCGGAAAGGCGCCAGCCATCCAGTTTCTGTGCAGCGAGATCGAAATCTTCAGGGCGTTCTCCGAATCGACGTGCCAATCGATTTCCGCTGTATCCCTGGAATGCCTGGTGGTAAAAAGCCCCGTCGGGAAGTTCGCGGAAGGCAATCCACCGGTCGGCAAGGCTGGTTCCTTTGGCGGTGTGCAGGTAGTAAATCAACATCGCACTATCGAATATAGAGCAGGGTTTGCCTTTTTCCACGAACACGGGTGCCAAGGTGTCCCAGGGAATGGCGATGTTTTGCCCCCAATACTCGAAGCGAATGCTGCCATCTCGATACAATCCGCCGCATCGATCGGCTACGATTTGAGGTTGGCGGGTATGCAGTTCGGAGCGCAGTTCGTCCAAACGGCGCAGCATGCTTTCCTGCCATGCCTGCCGCGCTTGATCGACGATGTCTTCCCCGGAAGCGTGGTGATCTCCTGTTTGGTCCGTTAGTCCTGGCATGCGGATGTATTCCTGGAAACAGTCTCTGTTTCCCCGGACAATCGGCATTGTTGACCGATCGATAGATATCGCGAGCGTTGCTGGAGTAACGTCGCCTGATACGGGTATTTCCGTTCGAGCGAATGTCGGTTTTAGATTGCACTCGTGTGGTTGGCGGGTGCGAATCTACTTCTTACTTGCCGCTGATCAGGTCTCCCAGAATTTGACCGCCGAGTCCGGCGATGCCCTTGCGTTCGCCAGTTTGATGGCGTGTGGCTGCCATAACGCGGTCTGCAATTCGCGAGAAGGGCAAGCTCTGCAAGTAGACTTTTCCAGGTCCGGTAATTTTCGCCAGGAACAACCCTTCTCCACCGAAGAGGGCATTTGTGAAACCACCGATGAATTGGATGTCATAGTCGATGCTGGTCGAAAAGGCAACCAGGCAGCCGGTATCGACTCGCAGTGTTTCCCCGGCAGCAAGGTCTTTTTCGATCACCGTGCCGCCGGCGTGCACGAAGGCCAATCCATCGCCTTCGAGGCGTTGCAGGATGAAACCTTCGCCGCCAAAGATCCCTGCGCCGATTTTCTTGGTGAAAGCAACTTCGATCTCGATGCCCTGAGCGGCGCATAAGAAGGAATCTTTTTGGCAAAGAATACTGCCGCCAAAATCTGTCATGGTGATCGGGATGATCTTGCCCGGGTAGGGAGCTGCAAACGCGGCGTGTGATTTGCCGCTGCCGTTGTTGAGAAATGTGGTGATGAAAAAACTCTCGCCTGTAACGGCGCGCTTCAAGCCCTTAAAAAGACCTCCACCGGTCGAAGTCTCCATTTCGATGGCGTTTTCCATGTACGTCATCGTGCCTGCCTCTGCACGGACCCCTTCCCCGGGGTCAAGTTCGATCTCGACGAGTTGCAGGTCATCTCCGAAAATTTTATAGGCGACTAAATCAGCCATGTCGATCCTCCATTGTGGAATTATTAGCCCTCCGTAGTCTACCAGACTTCGAAGAGGTTGTCGGTAAAAAATTAGGCATTTTAATCGTGGTTGGATTCATTCTTCCATTTCATCCGGTTGGTCGCGCCGTAGTAATCGAAAGCGTTGTGCTTGTCGAGCCCTGCTGCGGATCGCACGTCGGCGTAACAACAACCCAATCAAGGAGATGCAAGCTCCCACCAAAAGTACCTGGGGGTCTCCTTCTTGATTGGATGCGCTGGTGATGTAAACCAGCAGGGTGATCAACCCGATCAAGATCAGCGCCAAACTTACACGATGTGCCATGAAAGTCCTGTTATTTCAGACCGCGGTGATGGGTCCGGTGTGAATGTTCCGATTTGTGACACTCCCGCATGACAACATTTCCTCCATGTGAGCATAGGTTGTGCGACGCCCGAGAAGATCTGTCTCTCAGGCGTCGGAGTGTGATATTAAACCGGTCGGATCAAGGTTCGGCTTTGCTCATGCATGTAGAGCGTGAGATAGTAATGACCACCGGCGTTCTTGCCTGAAGATCCCGAGCCTTTCCACCCACCGAATGGCTGGAACCCCGGCCAGGCACCCGTCGTCGAGCCCTGCGGTCGATTGGCGTAAGCGACGCCGACGTTGATCTCTTCGAAGAACCACCGGGCTTCTTTCTTTGATCCATAGAAGCCGCCCGTCAAGCCGTATTGACTATCGTTGGCCAGAGTCATTGCCTCCTGGATATCGGCGACCGGATGGATCATGGTGATCGGCAGGAACATCTCGTGTTTCCACAAGCGGTGCTTCAGCGGCACGTTGGCGGCGATTGTAGGTTGGCAGAAATAGCCTTTCTTCATCTCGCCCTCGGTGATGACGCTGCCGCCAGTGGTGATGCTGCCTGCGTCGGCCAACTGCTTCGAGAAGCGTTTGAAATCTTGATAGGACTTCTTGTTGATCACCGGTCCCATGAAAACTGTGCGATCCGTCGGATCGCCGACGGAAAGTTTGTCGGTGAGTTCAATCAACTTATTCAGGAGCGTCTCGTAGACGTTTTTGACGACATAAATGCGTGAATTCGCGGAACATTTCTGTCCTTGCAAACCAAATGCGGAGCGGACGATTCCGGCCGCGGCGTGATCGAGGTCGGCGTTTTCAGAGACGATGGCGGCATTTTTGCCACCCATCTCAAGGATGATCGGGCGCGGGTATTTGCCTTCGGCAAACGACTTATAAATTTTCATGCCAACGTCGTACGAGCCCGTGAAAGTGATTCCGTCCGCTTCGCTGTTCGAAATTAATGCCTCTCCGGTTGTGCTTCCGGGGCCGGTGACGTAATTACACACACCGGCGGGGATGCCCGCGTCGTGGAAGCACTCAGCCAGGAGACGAACTGTCCAGGGTGTGTTTGAGGCCGGTTTCATGACCACGGTATTGCCGGCGAGCAGTGCTGCACCAACTGGACCGCCGGTTAAAGCACCGGGAAAATTGAATGGACTAATAACCAGCCAAACGCCGTACGGTCTCAATATGGAAGTATTCTTTGCTTTGTATCCCTTGAGGGGATCCTTGCCCATGCGTACGATGTAGCCGTTGTTCTTTTTCATCTGCTTGCAGGCGTAGCGGATCAAATCTGCTGCTTCTGCAATATCTCCCAGGGCTTCCATGCGATTCTTGCCGACTTCGAGCGAGATAACGGCGGCAAATTCGAAGATGCGTTTATCGATCTGTTTGGCTGCCTTGCGCAACAGCTTGACACGTTCTTCCCAGGGTTTTCGTGACCAGGCGGGAAACGCCTTGCGTGCAGCTGCAAGGGCTTTCTTGACATCTTTGTCCGTTCCTTGCTGGAAGGTTCCCAGCAGCCAATCTTGGTTGATCGGTGAGCGGACCTCGAACTTCTCCGAAGCACTGACTTCCTTGCCGTCAATGATCATTGGATGTTCGGCGCCCATGTTGCTTTTGATTTGTGCGAGAGAACTTTCGTAACTTTCGTGGAGTTCTTCGGGTGGATCGAACATCGTGGCATAGGTTAATTTGAAACCGTCCGCTGCTTTTCCATCCTTCATTTTGGATTTCTTTTTAGTCATGATCTCCTCCTGATGGGTATTCCCGCCTGAATGCAAAGTATAGCCGCGAGCCTCGCCGTCGTCAAAAGGTCAATGTATACTGAGAAGACGGGTGCGGGAAGGTGAGATGACCTGGATTCACGATCAAATCTACGCCGCAGGTGGAAAACACATTCCTGCAACGTGGGATGATTTTATGGATCAGACGGGGATATCCGTCATCCTTCATTTTAAACCAGAATCTCCGGAGGATTTTTCCGGATCGGTTCCGGAACAATTCCTCTGGATGGATGTGGCGGATGAGTCACAAGCGGGACTTGACGAGCGCTTGTTGGCGGCCGTTTTTCTACATACTTCCGTCTCCGCAGGATTGCGTGTCTTGCTGCACAGCAGTTTAGGCCTTCATCGGACCCGATGGGCGTATGTGGCCTATTCAATCATGGCTGGACGTTCAGTAAAGTCGGCGCTGCGTACGGCAGCGGAACCGCCTTGGCTTGCTCCCTACCATACCGATCGGGAAGTATGGGAAGCATTCGCTGTCGCCTGTCGGGCTGAATCCGTTTGACGATGACGTGTTTCGTAAACACGTCTGGGGTGGGAGGACATGATGCTTTTTTCAGATGTCGCATATATGGGAATCGATCCAACGGCGGGGACGCGTCCTATCAACTACGCTGTCATCGATAAACGAAAACAAATATTGGCATTGGACCAGGGGGATATCGAATCCGTGTTGGCATTCGTGGCGGGACTGGAAAACGTCATCGTCGCTATAGCCGCACCACAAGGTCCAAATATAGGTCTGATGCGACAATCTAAAATCCGTCGTCGACACAATCTGCAACCGGATGGAAAAACCTGGGCGAAGTGGCGTGTGTGTGAATTTATACTTCGTCAGCGGAACATACGCCTTTACAATACACCGGCAGACGAACAAAAGGCACCTGGATGGGTTCGGAATGGGTTTCGTCTTTTTCGCCGCTTGCAAGAAATGTCCTTTCAGCAATTTCTCATCGGCGAAGAACCTGTTGGGCATACGCTCCTGGAAGTCAATCCGCATGCTTGCTTTTCCGTCATCCTGGAGCACCGGCCGTTGTTGAAGCGAACCCTCGAAGGACGCATGCAGCGCCAGTTGGTTCTCTATCAAGAAGGATTCGATATTTTTAATCCCCTGCGCGTGCTCGAAGAAATGACTCGCCATCACCTGCTGACGGGAAATCTGCCCTTGGATGGTCTCTGCGAAGCAGATGCTTTAGATGCTTTGGTGGCTGCCTACACCGCCTTTTTGGTGGGAGAAGAGCCACGTCAAGTGACTCAGGTGGGCGAACAACACGAAGGCTTGATTACCCTTCCGGTGAACGAACTGAAGGATTTCTATCCGTGATTGGATCCTTTAGCTCATCGATATCCTAGCCCGGGGCGAATCTCGGGTTGTGTTTATGATTCGCAGGTCAGCTCAAACTTCATGAAAGGAGAATACGATGAAGCTGCGAGGCCTTGATTCGGTCGTGTCTGTATCTGTCTTTCTCTTTTTACTGCAAGCTTTGCGGGTGGTTTTCTCCGTGTTGTTTGGCATTATCTACGATCAGATATTCGAAGGGCCTGCCGATGCCTGGCTCGTGATCAGTAATCTCCTGGTGGTGCTGGCCTTTGCTGCGCCGCTCTGGACTCCGAAAAAGAATCGAAACCGGTGGGCATTGGTCTTTGCAGCAATGACGGCGCTTGCCCGTGTCAGCCTGTCGGTCAATCTTGCCGGTGTACGCTTTTGGGGATCGTTGTTCACCGTTGCTTTTGGGAGTCTCTACCTGACGACCCGCTTGCAGACCGGTCGACGATCGTTTGTGCAAACTATGCTCAGCGCGTTGGTCCTGGATCAGTTATTGCGCGCCGCTGGGGATACGTATGATATCAGCCTGCGCAGTTCCTGGCTGTCTGTGCAGATCCTGTGGAGTTTCGCTGTAATTACCTTAGCCATCATGCTATTCCGACAACCAGATGAGGAGAAGATCGAAGTCACTGGTATCCGTGTCGTGGACGGAATCGCATTGTGTGGATTTCTCTTCTTACAGATCTCGCTGCTATCGTTTCCCAACGCTGTGGCGCGCTGGAGTTCAACCACGTATTTCACTTCGGCTGCAGCACTTATGGGAATGTTGGTCTTGTTTGCCATAACATCGATACGAGATATGTTCGTGCGTGTTTCCCAAACTTCACTGGCTGGTATTGGTATATCCTTGCTGCTGTTTTTAGGATTGATCGTAGGCTATTTCTCTGAGGGTGGCTTGAGTTTGTTGGCCTTGCTCCTGGCACAGTTTGCGGCTTTACTCAACTTCGGTTCCGCCTTCGAGAGCACACCGAAAACCCGTCGGATTTCTGGCGGTAACATAGCGTTGGGTATGTTGTTGTTCTTGCTGCTAAATTTTATATACGCCTTTACATTCACCTACGCTTATACGCTTCCCATCTTGCGAGGGTATGGGTGGGTCGTCTTTCTAACGGCGGGCGTGATGGTTGGTGTGGGAAGTGTTGTGCAGGGCGTTGTCGATTCTTACTTCTCGCATCCGAAGTTCCGTCTCGTTACAGATGGTGTGCTCGTCCTGGGCGTACTCGTTTTCACGCTGGTGACAACCTGGCCGAAGCCGGCGCAGGATTTCCACACCGATGATGTTGTGCGAGTCGCCACGTATAACATCCATTATGGCTATGATGACTTATGGCATTTTACGTTGGCGGACACGGCGCGCACGATCGGGGAAGCTGAGGTCGATGTGGTTGTGCTGCAGGAAGTGGATACGGCGCGTATCACCAGCTACGGTGTGGACGATGCTTATTATCTTGCCCGCCAATTGAATATGAATCAGGTTTATCTGCCTACGGTTGAACATCTCACAGGTATCGCAGTTCTGTATCGAGGACCCGTGGCGTCTTCTGAACAGCAATGGTTGACGAGTCTGCAGGAACAGACGGGCATCATCCAGGTGAATCTTGAATTCGACGGAGAGCCTTTGAACGCCTACGGGATCTGGATGGGATTGAGTGATGAAGACACCCAGACTCAAATTTCGGAAGCGCTGGAATTTATCGGCGATCGGCCCAATGCGGTCTTTGGCGGCGATTTCAACGTCGATTACCATGAACCCATCCCGCAGGCGATCCTGACGGCCGGTTTCGAAGACCCTTTTATGCTTTTAGGTATCGACCCGGCTCCATTAACCAGCCCGGCGATCGATCCACGTTCGCGCATCGACTTCGTCTGGCTGCGTGACCTGAACCCCACTTCCGCATGGGTTTCAACTTCACTGGCATCCGATCACCGCATGGTTGTTGTGGAAATCGAAAGTCCGTCGCCATAATGGACTTCCGAATAATGTCGTAGCCCAGCCGAAGCGGGATAGCTTGTTGTACAAACCATGCTTAACCTGGTGTATGATGTAGAACCAGGTTTGTAGGGTTTCCGTAAGGTCGGTAGCTGGTGGGTTTCTTGTACGATGGAGTGGTCTAACACGGATAATTTATATCTGTAAATGGTATTGCTATAAGCCGTAAGGTTTTTCTGCGCCAAGAACTCTTGGTAATGCGTATGTGATCGTATATGCCGTTGGTGGTGTCGTGAAGCGTCCTCTGAACATCGCAGCATTCATTGGAATGGCCCAACATTATAGCCCGGATCTTCATGCGTTCGAGAGTGTGTGAATGGAGTACACATGGCGAAGTTCATTAGATTCTGAAGGGTGGGTGAGATGACGAACTCGCACGAGATCAAGGTGCTGGTCGTCGAGGGTGATCCTCATGATGCCGGGCTTATGCAAGGAATGCTCGAGGAATCGAATATAAAAGGCTTCTCGTTTCATCATGAGAAAGTCTTTAAGCGAGCGATTGATCGTCTGCGGGAGAACTCCTTCGATATTGTATTACTCAATCTTACCCTGGCTGATGCGAAAGGCGTGGAATCGATCCGTGTGATCAATTCCGAATTTCCAAACCTGCCGATTGTGGCCTTGAGTAATGTCTCCGATGAGCAGGTCGTTGTACAAGCGATCAAAGCAGGGGCACAAGATTGTCTGGTGAAGGGACAGGGGGACGGCAACCTGCTCACGCGGTCGCTGCGTTACGCCATCGAGCGCAAGCAGGTCGAAGAGCGACTGTCTTATCTCGCCCAGTACGATCATCTAACCGGATTGGCGAATCGTACGTTATTCAAAGACCGTTTGACGCAGGCGCTGGCGCATGCCAATCGAAATAATGAACAGGTGGCGTTGATGTTCCTCGACCTGGATAATTTCAAGGTGATCAACGACACGCTCGGGCATGATGCTGGAGATATCATCCTGCAAGCTGTTGCCGAAAGACTGAAGAAATGTGTACGAGTGACCGATACCGTCGCCAGATTGGGCGGTGATGAGTTCATCATTATCCTCGACGGTCTCTCGAAGGGTGATGTGCCGGTTATCGTGGCGCAGAAGATCAACAATATGCTGGCGCCGCCATTTCACGTGGGCGAGCGTGAGGTCTTTATCACCACGAGTATCGGTATCTCTCTTTATCCGATGGATGCCGACAACGCCAAAGATTTACTGAAATTTGCGGATCGGTCGATGTACCGCGCAAAAGAGAAGGGTTGCAGCAATTACCAATTTTACGCTGCAGAGATGAATCTGCGCGCGACGGAACGGCTGACGTTCCGCAGCAGCCTTTATCATGCCTTGGATCGCAACGAGCTTGTACTTCACTATCAACCCATCGTGAACATGCGCAGCGGCAAAATCATTGGTCTGGAAGCATTGCTGCGCTGGAATCTGCCTAATTATGGATTGCTATCACCAGGCCGCTTCATCGATCTTGCAGAGGAAACCGAGTTGATTATTCCTATCGGGGAATGGGTTATTCGCAAGGCTTGTGAGAGTGTGCAGGAGTGGATGGACCTTATCCTAACACCTTTTCGAATCTCGGTTAATATATCGGCGCGTCAATTCCGACAGGGTGCATTTTATAATGTCGTCGAGCGAATTTTGCTGGATACCGAACTCGAACCGGGACGCTTAGAATTGGAACTCACGGAAGGCACACTCATGGAACAAACGGAAACCAGCAGTTCAACGTTGATGAACCTGAAAGACTTGGGTGTGCGCATCTCAATTGATGATTTTGGCACCGGTTATTCGTCTTTGAGCTATCTGCGGAGGTTCCCCATCGACACCCTGAAAATCGCGCAAACTTTCGTGAAGGATCTAACCAATAATTCGGACGATGCGGCAATATCGAAGGCGATCATCGCTATGGCTCACAGTATGCGATTGGAGGTCATCGCCGAGGGGGTCGAAACGGTGGATCAGCTCTCGATCCTCTATGCCCAGGGTTGTGATGCTGCGCAGGGGTACTATCTGGGAAGACCTATCGATGGAAAGGACATTCCCGCTGTGCTGGCGAAAGGCTCTCTGATCGAAAGCATAGAATCTCCTGAAGAGATAACGCAGCCGGGATTAAAGAGAACCAGGAAGGGAAATCCTGTCCGAAAAATTGCTTGACCTCGGTTGTAGATGGATGAATTAAATAATAAGCGTCGAATTTGCAATCGACGCTTATTTACGTTTATCTCCCAGGCTTGTCGTATCGATTAGTTCTCGAGTTCGTTGTCAATAATTTTCATAAATTCTGAAATGGGCTGTGCGCCAACGAGGGGAATGCCGTTGATGAAAAAAGTCGGGGTTCCATTGGCACCCAAATTAAACGCATACTGGGCATCCGCTTCAACCTCCTCGGCATATCGTTCTTCCGTGACGCATTCCATGAGTGAATCGGCGTCAATGCCGATCGTCTCTGCATAGTCGCGGTAAGCGTTTTCGTCAAATCCGAGCCCGCCTGAGAATAGTAGATCGTGAAAGTCCCAGAAAGCACCTTGTTCATCAGCACATTCTGCTGCCTGTGCGGCTTCATAGCCGCCGGAGACGGGGAGATCACGATAGACAAATCGGATTTGGTCCGGATATTTTTCGAGCAGTGTCTGGAAAGTCTGTACGTGGAAACGTCGGCAATAACCGCAAGTATAGTCGCTGAATTCAACGATCGTGATGGGCGCGCTTTCGGGACCTATGGCAGGATCATCGTCGACGTCAATGTCGAAGCGAGTCTGGGGTTGTGCTGTGGCGCTTTCTGGTTGGGGGCTTGGGGACTGCACTTCGACGGTCTTGACTTGATTCGGGGTTTGGTTGCCCCAAAATAAAAAACCGACGGCAATTCCCGTGACGAATGCCAGTGGCAGCAAGGCGGCATAAAGTTGGCTGCGGTTTAAGAGAATCACGTTGGATTCTGGTAAAGTACCATTGGCGCTGTTCGCGGCTTGTGTTTGCGATTGTTTTTCCATGCAGGGATTATAGCACAATGACATGTTTGATCGTGCTTGACTAAAAAAAGAAATGCGAATATAGTCTAAAAGACTGACTGGTCAGTCTATTATCCATTACCAAGGGGATGCACAATGGCAACCGTCTTTATGAAGTGGTTGGAGACTCAGCCTGAGAAGTACGATCGCGGCATTCAGTTGCTTACCTTGGGAAAGCTTCACAAGTTGCAGGATAGACTTGTCGGGCTTCTTGTCCGGCCAGGCATGCGTGTGCTTGAGATTGGCTGCGGGACTGGTGCGCTCACCGTTGCAATTGCGGCGAAGGGTGCCGAGGTTGTGGGGATCGATCTAGATTCAGGGATGCTGGCACAAGCGGAGAATCGACTGGCTGCTTCGGGATTGTATAAAAACGTCGTTCTGGAACATGTGGATGCCGCTTTAATCGCCGAGCGTTTTAAGCCAAACAGTTTCGACCTCATTGTCAGCAGCCTGGCTTTCAGTGAAATGTCCCGGGATACACAAGCATATGTGCTTTCGGCTTGTCATTCCTTGCTGGCACCCGGCGGGCGATTGGCTATCTTAGATGAGATGTCGCCGCACGGATGGACCGCCCGCTTCGCGGTTGCCATGGTACACATCCCCTTGCGTTTCATCACTTGGATGCTGACACGCACGACGACAAATCCATTGCGCGATTTTCAAGGCACACTCGAGCGCGCTGGCTTCCGCGCAGATGTCATCGAACGAACCTTGCTGGGTTCGTTATGCTTATTCCTGGCGGAACCCAAACTCGATGACGGGTCTCAACCATTGCCGGTTTCGTTCAAAGGCCGCCTTCGCTATCGGATGAGTTTGCGAACCCTGTTGGTCGATCTCTGGGCGGTTTTCTTTCGCATCATACCGCCTTATCCAAAGATGCAGCCCGGCTTGTATTCCATTGGCCAACCGACTCCTGACTCGCCCGTTTTGGTAACCGGAAATTTCGAACTCACTGTCCGGCGCCTGGTGAAAGCCATCGATCATCATTTGCATGTCTGGCTGCTGGTGGTTGACTCGAGCGGCATCAATGTCTGGTGTGCGGCCGGTGGTGGTTTTCTTACCGCCGAGCGTATTATCGGCGCTTTAAGCACCAGCCGGTTGGACGAAGTGGTTAACCATCGAGCCTTGATTCTGCCGCAGCTCTGTGCCAACGGTGTGGATGGTTGGCTGATCCGTAAACAGACGAAATGGGGTGTGCATTGGGGGCCCGTCCGCGCTGCTGATCTACCAGCCTATATCCAGGCCGGGAGGAAAAAAACCGAGGACATGCGCCAGGTACGGTTTCCGTTGCGTGATCGGTTGGAGATGTTAGCAGCCACGATGGGTTTTTATGCGATGCTGATTCTCATCCCGGTGGCGTTGCTCTGGCCATCCAGTTTCTGGCCTTTACTCGCCGCTATGCTTGGATTGTCGCTGTTTTACGCCATCACGCTTCCCTGGCTGCCTGGTATTGATGGTCTGGCGAAGAGTCTGCCGTTGGGGTTGATTGCACTGGCGGGGATGCTGCTCTATTCGTGGTTCGTACATTCCACGGCATTGGCGGACATTTTCAATCGCGTTGTAGGATTAACCGGGCTCTCGGTTTTCGTTGGTGCCGAATTACAAGGAATGTCCCCACGCATGCGTGGTGAACAGGCGAACTGGGGTTGGGAGGCGATCATCGCTGTATTATTAGGGCTGGCGTATTGGCTGATCCCTCGTTTGATGGGTTGGAGGTAGGCGTATGGCTGAATCCCCTTCCATGCTTGAGATGCTCACAGAACACATCGATCTGGCGCGTCGCTTGCGTGTACTCCAAATTCATTTTTACCCCGAACGCTGCAAAGGCGTCTGGCAGTGCTATGAAGTTTGTCCGGTTGGATGTTGGCGGCCGGATTATGAGAAGCGAGTTGTTGCCTTTGAACATGGGGAACGCTGTATCGCCTGCGGCGCTTGCGTGCTGCAGTGTCCGGAAGGGGCGATCGAATTGAAGGTGGCCGATGATTGAAAAGGTACATGAGGTAAAACCTCCACGCGGCCTGAGGCGCATTTTCTTCCGTTTCCCCATCTTACTGTATCGAGCGGGATTGGGTTGGCTGCTGGGTGAGCGTGCGTTGATGATGACTCACACAGGGCGTGTCAGCGGTCTTGCGCGGCGTGTGGTGCTGGAAGTGATGCGCCACGATAGGGATACGGATACCTATATTGTGGCTTCCGGATGGGGAGAGAAGTCGGATTGGTTTCAGAACATCAGTAAAACACCGCGGGTAGATGTGACCGTCGGACGCCGGCGCTTCACTGCGTTGGCGCAGCGCTTGCCGCTCGACGAAGCGGAAGAGGAAGTGCTGGATTATGCCCGACGACATCCGACGGCCATCCGGCAATTGGGTCGTTTGATTGGTTACCAGCTGGAACATACGCCAGAGGGATATCTCGCCCTGGTAGACGTGATGCCGATTGTAGCCATCCGTCCGGTTGAGCAGTAGTTGGAGCCGACAGGTTTTTCAATACGATTTTAAGGGGTTGATTCAATGAGAGCACTAGTAATGAGTGGGGCGGCGAATTACGGTACCCTGCAAGCTGGCGCGTTGGATCCGATTTTCGCCTCCGGTTTTCGGCCCGAAATGGTGGTGGGAACATCTGCGGGCGCGTTGAACGCCATTTATATGGCATACGATCCCAGCCCGGGCGGGGTCGCTCGTATGCAGGATCTTTGGCGGGCGGCCGGGCCCAAGGAAGTGGGCATACCTTCAGCGATTGGCGTTGTTCGCAGATTGGTCCGGCAAGAGGACAGCCTGGTACCGAGCGATGCGCTGGCGGCATTTCTGGGTCAGCATTTGCCACAGGAAGTGGACACCTTCGGGCAGCTGCGCGACAGCGCTGGGGTTCCGGCTTACGCTGTAGCTGTGAATATCGAAACAGCCGAATTGCGTGTCTTCGGTGATCTCGACGATGATCGCATTATCGACGGCGCCATGACGAGTACGGCTGTACCCCCCTATTTCCCTCCGTGGAAGGTTGGTGATCAGCGCTATTTGGATGGTGGTGTATATTCCAAGCTTCCCATCCGAGTGGCCATCGAACGAGGCGCTACACAGATTCTTGCGCTGGATGTATCTCACGCCATGGGTTCGAAGGAGACGGCCAAAGGAATTCTGGGCATGTCCTCCTATGCAGTCTCACTGATGGTGGAAGCACAAGCTGCCCGTGAAATCGCTTGGGCGAAAACATCTGGCGCTTCGCTGCGTGTGATTCGACTGCCTGCGCCAACGGATATCGCCTTTTGGGATTACACACAGGCCGATCGCTTGATCGAAATGGGGAGGACGTGTGCCGAACAGCAGCTCGATGCGGAACCGCTGCGGTTTACCCAAAAACCCTGGATCCAGCTGCGAAGTTGGTTCGCCAGCAAAATTGTAAAGCCGGATCGCATTTCGCCTTTCGATTGAGGTTGCATGGAAACATGCCGCGCTTGACAAAGCGCCTGGTTCTCTGTATAGTCGTAGCTGACTGACTGGTCAGTATAATATCTTGAGGTGGGTATGGCACCACGTCCTGATGTGAGTGAAGAACGCAAAGCACAGATCCTGGAAGCCGCCACGGAAGTCTTCAGTCGTGCTGGCTTCCACAAGGCGCGCATGGACGATATTGCAAAACAGGCTGGGCTGAGTAAAGGCGCTTTGTATTGGTACTTCGACAGTAAAAACGCCATCATCCAGGGGATTATGGACCTTATGTTCTCTCGAGAATTCGAGAAGATGGGCGCTTTCATCGATGCCGAAATACCCGCCAGGGAAAAATTAGAACGTTACCTCGAAATGACGGTGGAAGACATCGCTCGATTTGAATCCTTGTTGCCCATCATGTATGAGTTTTGGGCCATGCTTTTACGAAAGAAACGAGTCAAACAAGTGCTCGGCAGTTACTACCAGGGTTTTTTTGATATTGCTATCCCCATTATCCAGCAAGGAATCGACAGCGGAGAATTTCGCCAGATGAATGCTGCAGATGTGGCTGTGACCATTGGGGCTTTCATTGAAGGACTGTTTGTTTTGTGGGCTGCCATTCCGGATATGGTCGAACTGGAGCGACATGTCCGTGCTGGTACGCATTTGATCATTGATTCGTTGTCGGTGCATGAATAATCGGAGATCGATGCGGGGGTTCGCAGTGTATGTCGATCTTCGACTTATTATCGAAAAGGAGAGCTAAAGATGGACATCATCATCTTGATCGTATTGATCGTAGCCATGATCATTGTCGGTGTGATTATGGGGCAGGTGGCGGGAGCAATTTGGAAAGACGATCTTCCTTTCGGTACTCAAGGAAATACCGTTGCCTCAATCGTTACCTGTATTCTCGTCGGGCTGATCGATTGGTATGTGATCCCGGCCATGAAGTTCAGCGACACGCTGAAATATGTCGGCATTGCTACGGAACCGGCACTCGCTGCGTTACTCGTGCTCTGGGGTATTCGCAGAGCGAGGCAGTAATTCTACAATGATGAAAGACGACGCTGCCATCATCGAAACGCATGCATTGACGCGTACTTTTAAAGAGGTGCGTGCGCTCGATTCCCTCGATCTGGCCATCGCACCGGGCGAGCTGTTTGGTCTGGTGGGCCCGGATGGCGCCGGAAAAACAACCACCCTGCGTCTCCTGGCCGGTTTGTTAACCATCTCTGACGGATCGGCAAGCGTCGCCGGATTCGATCTTAAGCGCCAATCCGAGGAAATCAAGCATCGCGTCGGTTACATGGCGCAGATATTCAGCTTGTATGGTGAATTGAGTGTCGAGGAGAATTTGCGTTTCTTCGCCAAGATGTACGACGTTCCCGATGGAGAGATCGAGCGGCGTATGGAACGTTTGCTGCGATTCGCCGGATTGACGGATTTCAAGGATCGGCGCGGCATCCATCTCTCCGGCGGTATGCAGAAGAAACTCGCCCTGGCCTGTACCTTGATTCACGAGCCGGAGATCCTTTTGCTCGATGAGCCAACCACTGGGGTTGATCCTGTCTCGAGACGCGAATTCTGGGGCATTCTAACGGAATTGCACTTGGGTGGAACGACGATTGTCGTAAGCACGCCCTACATGGATGAAGCCGATCGCTGCTCGCGGGTCGGTCTGATGTACGCCGGGCGCATGATGCGCTGCGATACGCCGCGCCGCTTGCGCGCGGAGATCCAGGGCGATGTTGTCATTGTCCGCCACGAAGATTGGCGTAAGGTAGGGCATGCGGTCGAGGAAATCTCTGGCGTGCTTCAAGTCCAGACCTATGGAGAAGCGCTTCATCTGGTAGTGGATTCGGCCGAGAAACGTATACCGCAGATCGAAGAGGCACTCCGCAAGGAGGGTTTGGGCGCGGCGGAGATCCGTCACGCCCCGGCTCGCATGGAAGAGGCTTTCATCTCGCTTATCCGTGAGATGGAGGCTGCTCAAGAAAGCTCACAGGAGGCTTGAGGTGTCCTTGCGTCGATTATGGGCTGTTGCCGTAAAAGAGATCAACCACATCATGCGCGATCCGATCACGTTGGGTTTGGTCATTCTGGCCCCGACGGTGGTGCTTTTCGTGATGGCTTTCGCGGTGACGGTGAATATCCAGCATGTACCGATTGCCGTGCTCGATTACGATCGCAGCCCGACCTCGCGTGCTTTCATCCAGCGCATGACGGCAGGGGACGATCTCGATTTGTATGCCCAGGTGGAGGCCTTCGAGGAGATTGATGCGTTGCTGCTGCGCGGCAAGATCAAGGCGGCCATCGTGGTGAACCCGCGTTTCGCCGAGGAACTGCTGGCCATGCGCAGCATGCCGCTTTTAGTGATCATCGACGGCACTGAACCGCAAAGCGGCGCGCATGCCCTCGATCACATCGCCTGGCGCACGGAAGAATTCATCAGTCAGGTTTTGGGGCAGGAGCTCGAGGCGTTGGGCATGCCGCGTGGTTCGCTGCAGACGCTGGATTTGCGGGTGCGCACCTGGTTCAACCCGGGTTTGAAATCGAAGAACGACGTGATTCCAGGCTTGATCTCCCTCGTTTTGGGCTTTCCTGCGCTTTCCGTGGCGTTGACCCTGGCGCGTGAACGAGAGCACGGCACGTTGGAACAACTTATCGCCACGCCCGTCGGGCGGGCGGAATTGATTCTGGGCAAGATGCTCCCCTACATCATGGTGGGCTTGGTGAACGTCATTCTCATTCCAGCCATTGCCATCGCCACCTTTCACATTCCCTTTCAGGGCAACTATATTCTCTTCTTCCTGTTGTCGGCGATCTTCCTTTTCGCCATTCTGAGCATGGGAACGATTATCGGTGTGTTCATCCACACTCAGCCTGCGGCCCTGGCGCTTTCCTTCCTGGTGATTTTCTTCCCCGCGTTTTTCCTGACCGGGATTTTCTTTCCCATCGCTGCCATGCCGGAAGTGATGCGGATGGAATCGTTGGCTCTCCCGGGGACGCACTTCGCTATCATCACACGGGGCATTTTCTTGCCCGGCGTGGGTCTCGAAGTGCTCTGGCCGTATGCGGTTATGTTGTTTGGATTGGGCGTTGGTTTCTCGGCGGTAGCTGCGTTGTTTTTCCACAAAAAATTGGCTTAAGAGGTGCAGATGATCCGGCGGATTTGGGCATTGGCGGTCAAGGAGTTCTATCACCTGCGGTATGACTGGTGGCTTCCCGCGTTCATGCTTTTCGGCGGCGTGCTGGAATTAATTTTGGTGGGATGGGCAACTTCCCGTCCCATGACCAATTTACCGCTGATGATCCTGGACGACGATCGCAGCGCTGCCAGTCGACAGGTGATCACAATGCTGGAGAACACGGGGACCTTTTCCCTGGAAGCACTCGTCCCGGATGAAGAACCAATCCGTGAAGCCATGGAGCGTGGGGAAATCTACGCCGCGGTGATTATTCCCCCCGACTTTTCGGAGAAGATGGCTTCCACCAACCAGATTCCCAATTTGGCGGTCTTGCTCAACGGCGCAGAGAGTATCCCTGCCACGGCGGCTTTGCGTGCTGTGGAGGGGCTTGCACGCGAGATGGGACAGGAAATCGCCGTCGAGCGCCTGGGGATCGATGCGGAGGAATTCGCCGGTTTCGAATTCAGCGTTCGCACGTGGTTCAACGAATCACTCAGCGAGGCCTATTACACCACGCCGGCTGAGTTGGCTTTGATGCTCGAATTCACGGTATTGCTCTTCGCAGCTTTGTCCTTTTCACGTGAACGGGAATTGGGAACCCTGGAGCAACTTCTGGTGATGCCGCTCACTTCGCTGGAGATCATCATCGGTAAATCTATTCCTGTTGTCATGATTGGTTTTATCGATTTTTCCTTGATGTTAACAATGGTGCACTTCGTCTTCGGTGTGCCCATACGCGGTTCGCTCCCCCTTTTACTCCTGCTTGCTTTCGGTTACTTGTTGGTCGAGTTGGCCAAGGGTATGGCCATATCCGTTTTTTCGCGCAGCCAGCATCAAGCCTTCCTGCTGGTCATGATCCTGGGCTTCGTGGACTTCATGTTCACGGGCTACGCCGCGCCGGTGGAGTCGATGCCCAAGTTCCTGCAAGGCGTGGCGCAGTTCATCCCCGCGCAGCACTGGTTGGCGATTCTGCGCGGCATTATGCTCAAAGGAGCGGACCTGCAAGTATTGTGGCCCAACTTATTAGCCTTACTCCTGCTTGGGTTGGCAATTGGAACCTTTTCCCTGCGTTACGTACGACGGGCATTGAGTTAATAGAGATGAATATGACTTCAAACGACAGGGCGATTATCGCCCGCAGCTTGACTAAAAAATTCGGTGATTTCACCGCTGTGGATGAGATCGATTTCGAGGTTCGACGAGGCGAGATCTTCGGTTTTTTGGGGCCCAACGGCTCGGGAAAAACGACCACGATTCGTATGATGCTTGGTTTGTTGACACCCACACAGGGAACAGTGAATGTATTGGGTGTGCCGGTGCTTGAACATCCGGAGCGCATTCGCAACCGTGTGGGTTATATGTCCCAGCGTTTCAGCCTGTATAACGATCTCACCGTGCGTCAAAACCTGACTTTTTACAGCAAGGTTTACGGATTGAGTAACGCGGAACTGGAAGAACGCATTCAAGCGGCGTTGGCTATGGCGGGACTGCAGGAGCATGAACATTCGCAAACGCGAGACCTTTCCGGAGGCTGGCGCCAGCGTTTGGCGCTGAGTGCGGCGATATTGCATCGACCTGAATTGGTGTTTCTGGACGAGCCCACGGCCGGCGTCGACCCGGTTTCACGCAGGGCCTTCTGGGATTTGCTCTACGATTTGATCGCCGAGGGTGTGACGGTTTTCGTAACCACACACTACATGGATGAGGCGGAACATTGCCATCGTCTGGCTTTCATCCAGCGCGGCAACATCATCGCCCGCGGTTCTCCAAGGTCGATCAAGGAAAGTATGATGCGCGGCCAGGTGCTGGAGATCGCCCCTTCTGATCCCGAGCGTGCGATGAAGGTATTGCGCGCGGCGCAGGAGTCGGGTGATTTGGCGCTGCAGGCCGTGGAATTATATGGGTCATTAATCCATGCGACCGTGCAGGATGTGCAGGCAAGTCAGGCTGCGATTAATAATGAATTGCGAGAGGCGAATATCGACTGCGGTGCGGTATCGGTCATTGAGCCCTCGTTGGAAGACGTGTTTATCGCCAGTATGCGTTGATGTATTTACTTCGCTCGGACGGAGTTCCAGCATGCGCCGAGCTTGAATCCAGGAGGTTCACATGCGAGAGAAACGAATCCTTTGGCTGCTCATTGGCATTGTCCTGATCGCTGGATCGCTGAGTGCCTGTGACAGCAGCGGGTCAGATACCCTGCGCGCATCCGGCGTGGTCGAAGCCGTCGAGGTGGTTGTGGCGCCGGAATTGGGCGGACGTGTGATCGAAGTGTTTGTAGAGGCGGGAGATGCCGTCCGGGAGGGAGATGCACTCTTCTCAATGGACGATGAGGTGATAACCCAACAAGTTGCGCAGGCCGAAGCGGGCTACAAAGCCGCGCTGGCCAGTCAGGATGCGGCGCAGAGTATGCTCGATTCGGCGGAGGCGGGATTGTCTGCCGCGCAGGCGGGTATGGAGTTGGCCGGCGTGCAGTATGAAATGGAATTGGCGGTCGCTCGAGCGCAGGAATCTCCCGCACGCACGCAGGCCTGGGCGCAGGTGTATCCCTACAGCTTCGATCTTCCCACCTGGTACTTCGAGCAATCGGAGTATCTCGCGGGCGCCGAAGCTGAGATTGAAGCGGCTAATGAAATGCTGGCGGATGAGCGGGCCAATTACGAAGCGGTTCTGGAAACGTCGGGCTCCGAAGATTTGATCGCCGCAGAAGAGCGGCTGTTAAAAGCACAGGCTGCGTTTGAAGTTGCCAAGGAACTCTGGGATCGACAGGTCGCTTCGCAGAAACGAAGCTACATGGATGATTTCATCGACGATCTCTACGATGAGGCGAAGGATGAGTTGGAAGCGGCGCAGGATGATTACGATGTACTGCTCAACGAAGACGCCGCTGAAGAAGTACTCGAAGCACGCGCTCGCCTGGCTGTAGCGATAGAGCGACTCGAAACAGCTTTGGATCAACGCGATCAACTTCTGGTCGGACGGGACTCGCTGCGCGTGCAGGCCGCACAGGCTGGAATCGTGCAAGCCGAAGCGAACCTGACTGTGGCGGAAGCTGCCGTCGAACAGGCGCAGGCTGCGGTCATACAGGCGGATACCGTCGTGACGCAGACGCAGGCCGCCCTGGATTTGCTCGATATCCAGCTCGATAAACTCACTGTGAAAGCATCTGTGTCGGGCGTGCTGATGACGCGCAGCGTCGAACCCGGCGAGGTGGTCGTGCCTGGAATGACCTTGATGACCATCGGGCAACTGGAGCGCCTGACCATTACGGTTTATCTGCCGGAGGATCGCTACGGCCAGATCTCGCTCGGGGACGAAGCGGAGGTAAGTGTGGATTCGTTTCCCGATGAGACCTTCGAAGGCGTCGTGGTCCGCATCGCTGATCGGGCGGAGTACACACCACGTAACGTGCAAACCGAGGAGGACCGCCGCACAACGGTTTACGCCGTCGAGTTGACGGTGGATGATCCGGGTGATTCACTCAAACCCGGCATGCCGGCGGATGTGGTCTTTAGCGTTGTAGAAGAATGACTCGGGTCGCCATCTGAGCGATTCAATATTGTGGAGCTGTCCGTCCAGGACGGCTCCATTTTTTTCTGGTGAAGGCTAATTAAAAACATCGCTTTCGAGTAGTTTATACGGTTACTTTCCGGTAACTTTCGGCGTGTAGGAATGCTTAAGTATCCATCCGAGATCGACCATATTGTCTGGAAAGATATCGTCCTGTAATATCTAAGCTGAACGCTTATGCGGAGAGGTTGTCCCATGAATCTACTTGTAAAGCGTTTTCGGGATCCTTTCGTAAGAGGAATTCTCATTGGTTTGGCTTCATTGATTTGCGTTACTTGCACAGCTCATAAGGAGGATATAAGCAGTATTCGCAAGGCCCCAACATTACCCCCAAGATGGACTGACACCCCGGCTCCATCGACACCAACAGCGACAGACAAGCCGACGCTCACCCCGTCAGCTACGCTCACAGCAACAGCTACAGAGCCTATTGCCCCTACGGTATCCGAGATTGATGGGATGGAGATGGTGTACGTGCCGGAGGGAAAATTCTGGATGGGTGACGATTATGACCGACATCAGATTCATCTCGATGCATTCTGGATTGACCGCACCGAGGTCACCAATGCTATGTTCGCAAATTTCCTGAATGCGGAGGGGAACCAGATGAGTGGGGCTCGGATGAAATGGTTGAACACAGAAGGTGATGGTGCGCTCATTGAAAAGTCGGGAGGGGTATGGCGCCCGTTGTCGGGGTACGAGAATCATCCGGTAGTCAATGTGAACTGGTATGGTGCACAGGCTTACTGTGCATGGGCGGGACGGCGTTTGCCGACGGAGGCGGAGTGGGAGAAAGCGGCGCGTGGGAACGATAGCAGAGAGTATCCATGGGGGAATGAGTTCGAAAGCAGTCTGGCGAATTTCAATGACGATACCACCACATGCAGTGCAGCAGGCTGTGATGGTTTCGAACGGACATCACCCGTTGGAAGTTTTCCGGGTGGCGAAAGCCCTTATGGCGCATTGGATCTGATGGGGAATGTTAGCGAGTGGATTTGGGATTGGCATGGGTGCAATTACTATTTTGAGTCACCTGCGGAGAACCCACCCGGACCCAATACTGGATACAGGCGGGTGATCCGTGGAGGCTCGTGGAATGACAATCCTCAATACATGAAGAATTCCATTAGCCTGGACCTCCTTCCGGATATGTCCGCCATTGACATCGGGTTTCGTTGCGGTTTCTCATCTTCCACGTCTATTCCTTCGGAGAGAATGTTCGAACTGACTTCTATCCATATGGCCAGCGAAACGGAAGGGTGGGGAATCAATAAAACGATTGTTATGATCACCCGAGATGGCGGTCAAACATGGCTCGATGTAACGCCATCGGAAAGTCTAACTGGCGGAAAACCCATTGAAGTGTATGGCGATTTTATCGATGCGGATCATGCCTGGCTGCTCTTTAGCACAGAATTACGGAACCCATTACTCAATACGAGTTGTATGAAGTCCAATGCATCTGTTATCTATACAGTGAACGGCGGTCAAACCTGGAAAGCCAGCAGCCCACTTATGCATGAATTATCTCAGTTCCCCTGTGCGGCGACAGTCAGGATGGTCGATACACGAACAGGTTGGCTGCGGATTTTGGGCTGGTATACGGGTGCCGGAGGACATGTCCCCACCCAATATTTCCACACAACGGATGGGGGTGCCACTTGGAAGATGTTGGTGCCGTCCTGGTGTGGTTCCTCGGGGGATTCGTGTTACGCCCAATCGACGCCGGAATGGCTAGATCCCTCGGGCATAGACTTTGTGAAAGAACAAACCGGTTGGATACTCCGGGAGACATTGGATCCGTATGTGCCTTTCGCGCCCGTATATCATGTAACCACTGACGGGGGACTGACATGGAGAAGCCTTTCTTTCCCGGCTCCCTTGGATGCACCGGATCTATTTTCTGAATTTGAGGAATGTGAACCATACCAGCTTAACTTACTCACAGAGGAGACCGTGCGTTTGAAGGTTACGTGTCGGAAGAAATTTAAACGGGGGCCAGATCCGATCGCGTATATTTATGCCAGTGATGATGCTGGCTATACATGGAATGCATACCCGCTTCCACTTTCGACTGCAGATAACGACGAGTATTACCAACGGATGATATTCATTGACGCGGATTTCGGTCTGTTTCTTGGCCAAGAAATGTTCCAGACATACGATGGCGGAGCAACTTGGCAGCAGATAAATACCGTTGACTGGGAGGGTGTATTTAGTTTTGTGGATCGCTCGCGAGGTTGGGCGATTGCAATGGAGGGTGGATCGATTAGTCTCATGACTACGGCTAGTGGTGGCGCGGATTGGCAAATCCTGAATCCCGTGGTGGTCCCATGAGGATTGATATACGGGGGTTCATCTCTTCGGTAACTCAACGGTAACTTTTTACGAGTAAGATTTCAGCGAGGTGTCCAACAAGGATTTCGCCTGCGGGCGATGAGGAAGCATCGGTGAGGTAGAAGATGTTCGCAAGAAAGAAATCGTTCCGAAAAACGAGTTTCAAACTTGGTTTCGTTATCCTGCTTGTCGCGTTCATCGGCGGTTGTGCGGGATTAACGGACATGCCGTTCAGCATCAACGTGGATGAGATTATGCGACGGCTCCATCAGGCGCCGTCCTCAAACTCGTGCCGGGTCACGGAGGTCCTGAGGGCACCTTTCTCATCCGGATTGAATGCGATTACGACGCAGGATGTCTATTCGGGGCCACTTTTGTTGACCGTGATGGGGACGGGACAGGCCTCGGCGACATCCTATACGGATGCGTTTTACGTATTTACTGACTTTGAGGGGACCTCGATATCCCCGCAACACCCGGATGATGATTGGATTCTGGCGATCAACAGTGAAGTGGCGGAGATGTATATTCCGGATGGGCAGATTCCCGCGTTTAACGCCGATCATCGCTATACATTTGAAATCAATGCCCCGGGCGGTGTATTGACCTTCGGGGTAAGGGATGAATACACGTCGGATAATTCTGGGGGTTACTTGATATCTATCTGTCAATACGCTGATGAACTTGCAGAGAGCGGTATTCCTGAAATCGCCGCCCAAACCGCGGCGTTCACCGATTTTCAAGCTACACCCACACCAAGCCCGATGCCGCAGGTTACTTCAACTCCACTAATCCGTCCAACGACGACGCCCGCTTTCAGGGCTGGGAATCCTGTGAAGTTGGAATCGATCCACATGCTCAGCGATACGCAGGGGTGGGGCACCAGCGGGGACTCGTTTTTAATCACGCGGGACAGCGCCCAAACCTGGCACGAGCTGCGGCTTCCCGCAGCCCCGGAGAAATATACCGAAGAATATGGTTCAAAGGTGTACTTTGCGGCAACCGACGCCGAGCATGCCTGGCTGCTCTATGCGCCAAAACCTTTTGCTTCGATTCATGGCTGCGTCGCCGCTGACGCGCCGGTTTGGTACACCACGGATGGCGGCCAGACCTGGAATGCCAGCCAGCCGCTCATGCATGAATTGTCGAACAAGGATTGTGAGGCGACTTTTATCACCATGGACGCCCAACAGGGGTGGATGAGCCTCGATGGTTGGTATTTCGAAGCCGGCCCTCAGAAGGATATGCAATTATTCCGAACCTTGGATGGTGGGAAAACCTGGAAACCACTCAAAGTAACTTGGTGCTTGCACGAGTTAAAGGATTCGTGCTTTTCTAATCCACCCGGGTGGATTTCGGAGAGGGCGTTCCATGGTCAAACCGGATGGCTGCTGGGAAACTGGTTCGGCCACATTGTATCGAACGAAGGCGTACCACCACCCGTATTCTACGTCAGTACGGACGGAGGAGAAAACTGGTACCGTCGTGATCTGCCTCCACCGACGGACAACCCGCGCTTCTACGAGCAGTATTTCTATTGCCAACCTTACAATCTCAATTTATTGACGGAAAACGTTGTTCGCCTGAAGCTTTCTTGTTCTCAATATGAGCCCGATGCAAAGCCTGAAGCGGTGGATTATATCTATGCCAGTGAGGATCTCGGCGAAACATGGGAGACGTACGTGCTGCCAGTCTCATCTGAAGAGATGGATACACAGTTGAAGTTCTTTGATCCGGATTATGGTTTGCTGTTGGGTCGAACAATGTGGCGCACGGAAGATGCTGGGGAAACCTGGCAGCAGATCAACAGTGTAACTTGGGATGGGCAGTTCGGTTTCGTCGACCGCGATCACGGCTGGGCGATCGCCAGAAGCGGAGTTGAGACTGCTCTTGTATACACGGTCGATGGGGGGGCGAGTTGGCAGATCATTCATCCGGAGATCTCAGCGGATGAATAGCGAGCGACCGCAAGATCGTTTCTACCGCATGGAAATGCCAATGGCGTGGATGTGACTCCGGTGGGACGATATCTACCCCATACGCCGCAGCTTACGGGTAGCGAAGCTCCAGCCTATAGCCAATGCCCCCGCAGCGAAGGCGCTTGTGATCGTCAGCGCGGACTTCCAATCCACAGGCCAGGCATTGAAAAGGATCATGTCCCGCAGGGGATCGACGGCGTAGATGTAGGGAAAGAGCCACGAAAACCAGTTGACGTTATGTGCGTTCCAACGCCATAGATTTAAGCCCCCACTAACGAAGAAGACGAGCAGTGCCCCCAGCACAGCGCCGATGGCGCCGGCCATGTAATTACGGGCACGGAGACCAACGACCAGGGCCAGCGCGATCCAGAACAGCGCCACCAATCCGAAAAGCAGCCACACCGCCCATAAATAAATCCCTGGCCAGACGCCCAGCCAGAGATACAGAATCCCGAGAAAAGCTGTGCCTGTGACGATCCCCGCAAGCAGCGCCAGTATGGTTTTGGGTAGCAGTACCCAGAGTAGCGAGCGGGGTGACAGGCCGAACTCAAGCGTCAGCCTGGAAATCTGTTCCTTGTAAGTCAAGGCGTAGACGTTGAACGCGCCGCCCAGGGTAACCGCCAGCAGAGTCACACCAACGGCGATCACCGGGAACCAGTGCACCATTTCCGAACGGGGATATTCCTCGGCCAGCTCGATCGTCGGCGCAGGCTGGCCGATCTTCTCATAGAAATGCCACAGGATTTCGGCCGAGTAGATGCGGTGGTTCTTGGCACGGTCGTTGTTGTAGTTGATGAAATACATTTCAATCTCGGGGTTATTCCCGGCTTCCAGTTTTGCCGAGAAGTCTTCCGGGATAATCCACATTCCGTCGATGCGGTAGGCGCGGTAGGTTTCCCAGGCTTCTTCTTCGGAGAGTTCGAGGACGCCGTAGTAAGGGACGCCGAAGGGCGACTCCACTTCAGCGAGTGTCTCACGAAGTACTTCGCCGTAGGATCCCGCATCGTGGTTGATCACGGCTAGCTTGAAATTCAGGCGGCCACCCAGAAGCAGACCGAAAGCGATCAGGATCAAGGTGGGGGGAATGAAGCCGCCCAGAGCGGTGATCGGGTCGCGCCGCCAGGCTTTGAACTCCGTGCTGAGCAGGATGCGGAAGCGTTTCATCTTTGTTACTCCTGACAAGTCAGTACTCGGCGACGGTAGGCAAGCGCAGCCAAACCCAAAGCCACGGCGCTGAAAATCGTCAGGGCGAGGATCGGGCGAATGCTGTCGCCAATGGTGGTGTCGTAGTAAAGAGGGAAGAGCAGTTCCACGGCGTAGGAATTGGGGACGAACCGGCTGACGAATTCGTACGCCCCGCTAAAACCGGCGGGCAGTCCAAAGGCGGCGCCCAGGATCCAGCAAGCGAATGCTGAACCCAAGCCGATTACGAATGCCGGCAAGCTGCTGCGCAGCAGCAAACCGGCGCTGATGCCGATCCCTCCACCGACGAGAGCGATAGGGATGAGGATCAGGGTGACGGCCAGGATGGAGGCCGGCCAAACGTCGTTGAGCAGGCCGATGACGGTGAGTAGAATTCCCGCCGAAAGCCAGCTTATTAGAACCAAACGGACGAGTCGTGCGGTCAACACTACTGCCGGTGAAACGGGGGAGAGGCGGTATTCGAGGATCGTGTCGAATTCGAACTCTTGGGCGGTGAGGAAACCGCCGATCAGCGACGCGGCCAGGAAGGTGGTCATGGGCAGCATGGCCATTCCGAAGTACAAGTTGTACGTAGGATCATGCGGCAGCCAGGGGCGTTCGATGATGGTCACCGCACGCCCGTCGAGTGAGTCGTCCCACACGCGTAATGCCGCCGCGGTCAATCGGTTACGCAGGTTTTTTACGATATTGCTGTCGATCAATCCGTAGCGGTAGATGGCGGTAGGCTGATCGCCAATTTCTTCGACCGTGACAATCCCCGCGCCGATGGGATCGTTATCGTCCAGGAACACGGGGTTGATGTAGGGCACACCGTCCGGTGAACCGACGTCGTACATGGCCTCCAGTAAGCGCTTCCCGGCATCATCGGTGGGCTCGGTGATATTAACCTCGAACGTCGGGTGTACGAGCACGCTGGCCATGATCAGGTACATCAATGCCGGCTGGAATACAGCGATGAGGTGAATCGGCAGCGCCGTACGGACCATCTTTAATTCGTTCAGGATCAGCAGTAGTAAGCGTCTCATCGCATTACTCCCGCAGTGCTCGACCGGTGTGATGTAGGAAGACGTCGTCCAACGTGGGTCGGGTGATACGGACGGAATCGAGGCTGTGGCTGGTGGTGGCGCGGGCGACCAACTCGCCCACAATCGACTCCGCATTGGTTACTTCCAGACGGAGTTGATCGGCCTGGGAGTAAGTGGCGGCCTGCACCCCCAATCCGCGGAACAAGTCTTCCGGGTCTTCGATGACGGGTGTCGTTCGCAGCATGATCACGTCGCGCGCCAGCGCAGCTTTGAGGCGCTCGGGGGTATCCATGGCGATGGCCTTGCCGTGATCGATAATTACCAGACGGTCGCAGAGGGTATCGGCTTCCTCCATGTTGTTGGTGGAGACGATGAAGGTCTTGCCTTGTGCCTGCTGCTTTTTAATGTGTTCCCAGAGGACGTGTTTGCCCTGCACGTCTACGCCCAGGGTGGGTTCGTCGAAGAGGATCACCAGGGGGTCATGCAGCAAAGCGCGCGCCAGGGCGAGACGGCGTTTCATGCCGCCGGAGTACGTACGAACGGGATCGGAGTGCCGCTCCCAGAGATTCATCAAGCGCAGCATGGTTTCAATGTGCTTCTCAATGCCGGAGAGATCAGCGCAGTACAGCGCGGCGTGGTGCAGCAGGTTGTCGGTGCCGCTCAAGTCGGTGTAAACGTTGGTGTCCTGCGGTACGAGACCGATGCGGCGCCGCACCTCGCGGGCCTGGGTTTGGGGGTCGAAACCCAGGATCCGGATCGCACCGTCGTGGCGCTTGAGCAAGCCGGTGATCAGGTTGATGGCCGTTGTTTTACCGGCCCCGTTGGGTCCCAGCAGTCCGAAGATCTCGCCCTCCTGGGCGGTGAAAGAGAGTTCATTGACCGCGGTCAGTGAACCAAAGCGGCGTGTGACCGAGTTTACCTGTACGGCGGGTTGTGTGGATTCCATCGGTTCCTCCAAAGACCGGAGTGTCAATCTCCGCTCCGAATCGTTCCGTTGACGAAAATATCTACAAATTGCTGGATCAAATGGTCGATTGTCGTTTCCAGCGCCATGCTTTCGCCGAAGATGGCCTGGGCGACGTTGTAGGAGAAAAACATACCGAAGAAGGCCTGCGCCATCACTTCGGGATCCATATCCTGGACGTTCCCGGCGGCGATCTGGCGGCGCAGGTAGGCGGCCAGTCCGTCGCGCAGCCCGCGCGGCATCTGTCCCAACACTTCGCTGACTTCCTCGAAGTGCCCTGCCTCGCAGAGCATCATGCGCATGGCTTCGCGCCGCTCGATGAGCACGCGCATGAAGTGGCGGCCGAGGGTGAGCATGTCCTGGTGATAATCGCCGCTGAATTCACCGGCGAGTGTTGAGCGCATATCCGGCGTACCGGCATATTCTTCCAGCACGGCGGCGAAGAGATTCTTCTTGGACCCGAAGTGTCGGAAGAGGGTCACCTCACTGACCCCGGCATCGGCGGCGATCTTGCGCGTGGTCGTTCGGGCGTAACCTAGGGTGGAGAAGAGCTCGGCTGCGGCTTGAATGAGGCGCTGGCGGGTGTCGGTGGGTTTGATCGGGTTTGGAGACATGTATTAACTCAATGTATGTAAGTGCTTGCTAACATTATAAGCTAAGATTATGATATGTCAAGCGCGGATTGAGATTAATGCTATTGTGTTGGATCGTATTGGATCGATGCAGTTGATGATTTCCTCAGGGTGGACAAGGAAATCCTTTAAGCCTGCAATTTTGTTATTTACTCGTCACCTCATCGCATAATCGGTGTATAGTAAGAGCGCATCATGAGGAGGAGCCTATGAATCTTTTTCGACAATCCAACATATTTGTCTTGATATTGATTACAGCTTCCCTACTCACCGCCTGCGGCACGGATGAAGCCACACTCGAATTCGACGAGGACGCCATCTCCACCAGCGTGGCTGAGACACAGGCGGCCGCGGCGGCCGAAACCGCAGCCGCCGGAGATGTAGAGGATACGGGCGCGGCGGTCGAAGGCGATCTACAGCCGCTGGATGCGGCCGAATGTGATGCGTTGGCGGATGCGCTGGCCGGGACGCTGGCTGTATCGGTGGCCCAGGCCAACGTCGCCGTCGATTTCGAGGGGAAGTCAGGCGGGGGTTGCCAGGCCACTGCGGTGGGAACGGGCGTCGATTTCGCAGACATGCCCAGCGTCGAAGCGGCAATGCGCGGCCTGCTGGAAGTGCGCGGCTGGGCGGAGTATCAAAGCGTTGAGGCCTGCCTGGGAATCGGGGGCTGGGGGCCGGGCGCCGACGTCACCTGCTACTCCCGCGCGAATAATTACTGCGCAGTGTTCGTGCACATCGATCCGGCCGACCCGGCGCTCTGCTCGAACGACGAACCGATCTCGGTTTGTTTTTCCGAATTGGATCCCGAGCAGATTGTCTATTCCATCGACCTCACCTGTGCCGAAGATACTACGATCGGTCCCGCGGATGCCGAGGATGAGATCGTCGATCCGGAGCCGATCGACATTTACTTCGCGCCGGGGAACGACAGCCTGCGTGTGCCTGGCGATGTGCCCGCCGGTGGAATCGACCGGTATGTTCTGACGGCCATGGAAGGCCAGGAGATGACGGTGAACCTGCTCGATCCAAGTGGGGCACAGATCGCCTATGACACAGCCGTGCTGGTCATCTGGGGCGCTGACGGTACCGTGCTAATCTCGGACCACGCCGATGCCCTCACCTGGGCTGGGCAACTGCCCTTCACGCAGGAATACACCATCGACGTGAAATCGATCAGCGCGGAGACGGTCTCCTACATTCTGGAAGTTATCATCCCGCCGCCCGAGGGCGCTGGGGAAGTGTTTCCCAAAGTAGAGCCCTTCCCCTTCGGCGAGATGCAGGCCATCGTGATTACCGGCATACCGCCCATGCTGCCGGCGGAATTCCCTGTGGAAGAAGGTCAACTCGCGATCGTGGCGGACCTGCTTACCCTGGGCGATCTCTACGAACTTGGGTTGGAATATGGAACGGATTGTCATGGGGCGGGTGCCTGCCATTACGGCACTGCGTATGGCAAAAAGGCGGCTTCCACGGTTCCCGTTGGGACGAGCACTTTTCAATTCGATATCGACGAGGCACAGCCCGTCGAACTTGCCTACGGTCTCACAGGATATTTCATTCAGGGAGAATGCGGCGCCAGTTGCGACGACAGCCGCGTACGCTGGGTCTACGGAGGATACGAATACATGATGGGGCTCAAAGGGGGGCAGCTCGAAGACGTAGTCGCCCTGGCCAACGCGGCGATCCTGAATTCGATTCCGTAGACGATTCAGATGTGGATACAGACCCTGAAGGTTGAAACCCCTCAGGGTCTGAATGATTCGACTGGTATTGTCAGAACGGATGGCGAACCGGACTTCTCTAGTGTTCTCTGGATTTCGTCAGTTTCATTTCCTCATCAAAAATCATTTGTGTTGTATAGAAATGCCGATAGGAGGATGCAATGAAAATAAAAATTCGAGTAAGACACATATCTGTTCTCTTGTTAATCGCATTTCTACTCGCTGCATGTGATTCGGTTCCGGCAACACCCTCAATGGAAGATGATACCAATGCCAGCGACATGGCCGAGACGCCAGTCACCGCTGGAGAGGGAGACAGGGAAATGCCGGCCGATGTATCTGCAGAAGATCTACAGCCTTTCAGTTCTGAAGAATGCGATGCGTTGGTCGCTGTTGTAAAGGAAGCGTTTTCGCTTTCGGTGGGGCAAGCCTATGCTTCGTACGATTTTGGGGGGGAGCTGGGAAGCGTCTGTCAGGCGACGATGAATGCAACCGGGCTCGATTTTACTGACACCGCCTGCATCGAAACGACCATGCGTGAGGCGTTGACCGGGGACGGTTGGACTGCAGATGGAAATGGCAGCTCCTGTCAGGATATCAAAGGTTTCGGGCAGGGCACGATCAACCTGTGTTTTACCAAGGATACGGCGAGATGCGGGTTCGTCGTGAAAGTTGAACCGGCGGATGACGCGCTCTGCTCGGACGCCGAATCGCTGGATGCATGCCTCGAAACGCTGACCTTGGAAGAGATTGTCTATCAAGTCGCGTTGACTTGCGATCGGAATACAGGCGAATCCTGAAGCAGATGAGATCGAATATTATCTGCTTGAAGGACCTGAAAGGTTTCTAGAAACCTTTCAGGTCTTTTTGATTCCTCATTGAGGAACGACGAGGATTAATCCTCATCCGGACATGCGCAGTACGGTGACCTGTTAACGCTTTCGACCCAGGTCCCTCCTGCCTCGATGCACAACTCCTCGTTGAGATCCGCGCTGCAGGTCAGCTCCGGCTCGGGCTCCGGCAATTCAGGCGGTATGATGACCGACAGGGATTCGGCATCGCCATGGAACTGTCCTACTGAATCAGAGATCCAGCAGTTGAATTCCCCGATCCACCACCAAGTGTTGTCCTCGTTGCGCCCATCGACGTTGAGCACGGTTCCGGCAGTGAAAGCCGTCACGTCTTGGTATCGCGTATCGGGACCAAGCCGGCAGAAGCCATTCGTGTCGAGGTGGAAGCTCGGGGGACCTTCCGTCGGAGTCGCAGTCGGCAGCAGGGGCTGCAGGGGCTGCAGGGTGACGACGGGCGAGATTTCAACCACAGGTGTCAGCACTTCCAGTTCGTACGCGCCCAGATCGCACTCCGCACCTTGCGGCCGGAAGACGCCGCGCTGATCGATAGGCAGGCTGTCATATGGCGCCGAGCCGTCGATGGCCGGGCTGCCGGTCAGCAGGGCGTGGGTCTGCGTTGGGCCGCCGTTATCGGCGAGCGGTCCCAGAAAGGGGTTTCCGGTTAGGCTGAAGCCGGTGCAGCTGCTGTCGGAGTCCAGGTTGTTCCCCGTGATATTGAATGCTGTTGAGGGAGCAGAAAAATCGCAATCGCCTCCGGTGTTCATAGCGATGATCAAGTTATTAAACGCTACGCCGAATCCGCTATTAATATCGACGGCGGGTCTGTCCCCGGATCCCGAATTGCCCGTGATCGTCGTGAAGCTGATCATCAAACGTCCGACATCATGGATGATTGCAGAGCCTTGGTTTTCTGGCCCTGGGGCGCTGGTGAGCGAGTTTCCGGATAATGTACAGTTGACCAGCCATAGATCCCCGATATTCTGGATTCCGCCGCCTGAGTTAGCCGTGTTGTTGGCAATCGTGCTGCCGCGGATGTCCAACGCTGCGTAGTTGATGAACGCGCCGCCGCGCGAGGCCTGGTTGTTGAAGAACGAACTATCGTCGACGTCCATGTGGCCGTTTTGTCTGTTGCCAATGGCGCCGCCGGTGAAAGCCACGTTTCCGGTGAAGGTGCTGCCCATAATCGTCGCCATCGTGCCTGTATCCTGATGGCTGTTGTTGATGGCGCCGCCTCTGCCGGTGGAGGCGATATTGTCGCTGAACTGTGAATTGCTCACCGTAAGATCGCCGCCCTGATTGTAGACGGCGCCTCCACTCTGATTGGCGACGTTGTCCGTGAAGGTGCTGCTCGTGATTGTCACCGTGCCGAGAAAATTGCGGATGGCGCCTCCAAGATCGGCCTGGTTGTTTAAGAATGTACTGCTGGCGACTGTCAATTCACCCTGATTCGAGATCGCGCCGCCGATGATGATTCCCGTATCGTCCGCCGGGCTTGCGGCGCCGTTCGCCAATGTGATGTCCGAGACGAGAAGTTCGCCCGTCTGAGCGACTTTGAACAGCCGAAACTGGGGCGTTCCTGCGGCGCTAGCGCGTTGGATCGAAGCGCCGTTGCCGATAATGGCGATCGGCGAAGTGATCACCGGCAAGCCGTTGTTGCCAAGTGTGTCGCTGTTGTCTACGGCTGTGAGCTCGTAGATACAGTCCGCGGCCAGCGCGATATTGTCCCCGGTTGTCGGTGTTGCGTTGGCGTCGTTGATGGCGTCGATCAATTCGGTCACATCGCAGCCGATGGTCTCGATCACCGGGAATTCGCAAGCGCATAAGGCAAGCAGAATACAGATGGTAAATAATAATTTGGTATGCATTTTTGATCTCCCTGCTTGTGAGTGTACTACGAAATATTTATCGTGATACGTAGTCTTGATCCTGCTCCGCTTTCAGATGGGCATTTGGAGGTTTGAATGGTGAAGTGTGTAATCCCCTGGCTCTTCTTCAAGTCAAGAGCGGATCGATCGTATGAGGTCAGTATTTGCGCCTCTACCCTCTAGAACGGATTCGTTGTGCAGATTGTGACAGAAGGTGAAGATCAAATTGAAGAAGAGGAGATTCGCCAGTTCTAGATGGGCTTACAGAAACATTCGACCGACAGTTGATCAGGCCCGTTGGATCGTGAAAGAAATATGTACCGTTCGG
The DNA here is from genome assembly GCA_034430895.1 of Anaerolineales bacterium. GTDB lineage: Bacteria > Chloroflexota > Anaerolineae > Anaerolineales > E44-bin32 > WVZH01. The sequence goes on from DAOUDW010000079.1 coordinate 49,612, forward strand.
ATGGTGTTTAAAACAGTTTGGGGATCATTGCGCCTGAATGACGCATGTATTCCACGTACTGCTCCCCAAATGCGGCGATCAACTTCTTCTCCTCGGCAGGGATCACCAGCAAACGAAAAACGAGCGTCCCCGCCAGGCAGAAGGCGAGAATGATCCAGTCGCCAAGCATCAGGCTTACCGAGATGAGTATCAGCAGTGATGCGCTGTATAGCGGATGGCGAATCCTCGCATAAGCGCCGTGCGTGACCAGAGCGTGATCGCCCTTGGTAAGCACCGTCTCAGAAATATTGCGCCCGATGCTGAGAAAAACCCAGCGAATGAAGGGTACGTAAAACAGCGCAAGAACTGCGGCGAGGATGCACACTACGATGGGCAGTTCGAATTTAGACCAGGTCAGGGTGCTGGGGAAGAATATGTTCAACATCAACACGGAGAGGAAGGTCAGGCCGAAAGCCATGCGAGCGGCCAGGACGAGCGTGCCTTCTTCCCGCCGAGCAATCACCTCCCCGGTCTCTCGTGCCTGACGCCGATAGTAAGCCGAGATCGAAAGGGTGAGCATTAAAACGATCAGGACCAGCATTCGAAATACGAGATCTGTGTCCATGAGTATGCTCCTGTAGAGGATTAGTCCCCAGCCAATCGCAGCAACTGCGGCCGGCTGCCGGGGATGCGCTTGATGATGCCCCGCGCTTCGAGATCCAATTTCACTGTAGTCACATACCAGGGTATAGAACCATCTAATTTTCCGCGTAGTTTTTGTTTGACCTCTTCGGTAAGGTTTCTAAAAGTGAGTTCTCCGCGTTCGCGAAGAGAAGTGACAATCGCTTCATGCGTGAGATCGTACTTCTGCTGGCTGATGTTCACGCCCTGTTTTCCATGTTCGGGGTGCCGGGTCATGATGCGCGCTTCCATTTTTCTACCTCCACAATCTTTATCACGAGTGTACCGCGGGAAGAACCCATTCGATGACATGTACAGGGTTTCCCGATCGCCAGGGGCTGGCTGCGGATTTAGGTATTGACAGATTTTGTGATTTCCCATAAAATTCCAGAGCTGGAGTATTCCAGAGCTGGAGTATCTATGACAGAAGAAGCCCTGACCGATGCTGAATTGGTGATTCTCAGCCTGATTAGCGAGCAGCCCATGCACGGCTACCAGCTCGAGCAGGAGATCACCCAACGCAACATGCGCACGTGGACCGATCTTTCCACGTCTTCGATCTACTACATCTTGCAGCGATTGGAGGAAAAGGGCTTCATCGAACGCAGCCAGGATCAAACGCATACTGCGGGCGTGCCGCGTAAAGTCTATCGCATCACGCCCGCTGGTAGAAAGCAGTGGCATGGGTCCACGCTGCAGGCGTTAACACAGCCCAAGATCACCTACACCAATTTCCTCATGGGGCTGCACAACCTGTGGGGCATTCCGGTCGAGGATGCGCTGCAGGCTGTGCGTACGTATCGGGATTGGTTGGCCAGTGATCTTCAACGCCAGCGGGAGGAACTGGAAAAACTTGGCGAGCCCGTTTTTCCACTCGATGTTCTTTTTCAATACGGTTTTGTGCTGGGGGAAGCCGAACTGACTTTCCTGGCGGACCTGATCACCCGCCTGGAGGAGATGGCCGGCGAATCCCAGGATAGAGCGAAAGACGAATGAAAACCCGGGAGATGAATGAAATGGATGAAATAAGAATCGAACTGAAGCCGATCGGCAGGGTGGAAACCGCGGATGGCCAGGGGCCTTTCCAACTGCAGATCGAGGAAGCCTATCGCCCTGCACTGCAGGGACTGGGCAGCTGCACGCACGCTATCGTAATCTGGTGGGCCGATCAAGTTGATGAGGGGGATCTGGTGGTCGAACTGCCCTACGCCCCGGGCGTGAAAAGCGGTGTGTTCGCCAACCGGTCCGAGGCGCGGCCGAATCCCATCGCCATCACCACGTGCTTTCTGTTGAATGTAGACGAAGATGCGGGAACGGTTGATCTTGCATGGATCGATGCCTTCGATGGTACACCCCTGTTGGATATCAAGCCCTACCTGCCCATGTCGGATCGGGCGATGGACGCGCAATACCCCGAGTGGCTGGATGGTTTTCCGGAGTCCATGGAAGACGCCGCCGCGTTCTTCTCCGATCCCCAGAACGCGGCGAAGTTCTCTTGAATCTGGGAGATGAGTGCATCGAATACAAAGGGACTGCCCTTCATGGGCAGTCCATTGTTGAATCTGAAAATTCGCCTGAGAACGTGTACGTTAGTCGCTATTCCGGTTCGATCTTTACCTGAATGGCTCGCACGATGAGGCGATAGCGATATGAATCACTGGCTTCATCGTAGCCCTGGCAAGTGATCAACGTTATCCATGGATACTCCTCATGTTCGAAGACGTTCGTATCGGGCGTGACGTTTCGACAGGAGCGTACCTCATAAATATATCGTTGGCCAAAGGCGTGGATGATCACCTGGTCGCCCGAGCGTAACTTGTGCAGGTTGACAAATGGACCAGGAGATCCGTCCGCCAGATAGACGTGGGCTGTGATGGCTGAATTACCCGACCAGGTGGGAAAGGCGGTGCCCTGAAGGTAACCGGCCTGATCCCACAACCAGGTTACGTCCCAGCCTGTGCCCGATCGGGGAATGCCGATGATAGTTGTATTCACACCCAGGCTTGGGATTTCCAGCCAGATACCACCGAGAGGCGTATAGACAACTTCTGGCGGTTGTGCAGGCAATACGGTTACTTGCCCGGGTGCAAAGCCAGTTTCGGGTATTTCCTCCACCGGACTCGAGGTCCCGATCGTTACCGAATCGCTGATTCCATAACTGTTGACACCGGCAGGCGCAGTGGGATCATACCAACGTTCCGTTGAGTTTGGATTGTATGGTGATCTCTGCACCGGGACTGGCGGCGGTCCAGGAGTGGTAGGATCGATCTCCAGACTCGTCCATTCCGCGCTTGAAGAATTGACAACCGGAGGTGGTCCGAGATAGGTCGCCTGGAAGGTTACGCTTGCGGTCTCAGTGAGACGGATCACGTCCCAAGTAATCGTGAGTGTATTGGTGGCAGCATCGTAGTAGGGCGGTGGCTCTGGATTGACCGTAGCTGTGCCCCCGATTACCAGGGTAGCCGGAAGGAAGGTCAAGCCGGTGGGGATCTGATCTCGAACAACCACGTCGAAGGCATCCGCGGTACTGGCGGCATCGTGGGTGAGATCGATCGTGAACGTGACGGATTCGCCAATCGAAACCGAAGTCGGTGCGGCGTCTTTATCTATTACCAACTCTGGCTCGATAATCTGTACGGGCGGCGCGTTGGTTGATCTCGTTCCACCTAGCCAGGTCCAGGTTACGTCGTTGGACAGGCTGTCGCCGTCCTGGTTGGCCAGGATATCCAAAACAATCAGCGTGTATCGAACTCTCACAACCTGGGCTGATGCCGATGTACTTGTGATGGTACCGAAATCGAAGGTAATCAGCTCGCCGGAATTTTCGATCAACGGATTGCTCCCGGGAGTTGTTCCGTCCAGCGTACCACAGGCAACGACACCTGTTCCGAAGGTGCTGCTGCTGACGTTGGCGGGCATGGTGATGGAGATACAATCCGTGAAGGCGAGACCGGCTTGTGGCGTATCCACCAGCTGGACAGCGTCCAAACTCGCTCCGGCGGGGATGGTCATGCCGATTTCGTAGGTGATGATCTCTCCGATGGTTACGTTGGGGTCGGTCGTATGGCTGGCATCGGTAGAGACAATCGTCTTCGACAGATTTGTGACAAACCCGAAGTCAACCGTAGGGTTGTACGTCGTTCCGGTGACATTCGTGACCACGTTGTTCGATGCAGCGCCGGAGCTGCCGGGCGTCAGGGTGACGAGATTGCTGGAGATGACACCACTGCCCGTCCCAACGCCGTTGTCGTTATTGTCTATATTGCTATTCGGGTTGGCGGTGTCAGCAGGATTGGCGGTATCTACGGTACTGGGAGAACCGGTGGGTAAGACTCTGACAACATAACTCCCTGCGGGGAGCCCGCTGAAGCGGTATTCCCCACTCCCGTTGGAGAGCATTCCACCCGGGGCATCATCCGCGCTTCCTAAGATTCCGTCCGGGCCGACGTTGAGTTCAGTTGTGCCGTTGCCGGTAAATAATTGTACAGTCGCGCCTGGCAGCGGTGAGTCGCTGCCGTCGAAAGCACCGCTTTCGTCGAGGTCCTGGAATATCAGGTTGCCCAATTCCTGGCGGTAGAAACCAAAATCTACCGTGCGATTGCTTTGCTCATCCACTGCTTCGCCTGCTTGGGGATTGGTCGTTGGGTCGATCTCGCCGGTCGGCTCGACGCCACTTGGTCCGAGCGTGACGGTCTGCGCCGAAACGTAGTTGACCGTATTCCCTGTGAATTGGGTCACCCCGTTATCGTCGCTGTCTGTGTTGTTATCCGGATCGGGACCGATGCTGTCCGTGGTTGTTCCACCCGCGGCGATGCTCGTACCGCTGCTCAGGTAACCAGCCAACGGATCGCTCGGGTTCGTATCGCCCGTCCCAACATCGCGGAAGTTGTCAGCGGGGATGACCACGATATAGTCGTCTGCGCCCAAATCATCGAAGCGGTAGTATCCATTACCAATGGTGTTGAGAAAACCGATGGATGTGTCACCCGCGTCAAAGACGCCCGGTGTGGTTCCGTCATCCAGATATAGCTCTACACGTACACCACTAATTCCGATCTCACCTACATCCAGGATGCCGTTGTTGTCCGTGTCGAACCAGACCCGGTTGCCCAGGCTGTATGGGGTTAGGGTCAGCGTGTCTGTCGCCGGCTGGATGTTGGTCACATTCTGTTCGTTCGTCAGGCTGCCTGGCGGGATTGTATTCGTATAGATGCCAGGATTCGCACCCGTAACAGGAATAGTAAGTTGGCAGTTGTCGAATCCTATCGGCAGGGAACCACCGGAAAGCTGGATCGTGGTATCGCTTGGGGATGCCGAAAGCGTGCCCCCGCAGCCATTGGTCGGTGCAGGCGCCGCACCACCCGCGACCTGCAATCCGGCGGGCAACGTGTCAACCAGGCCTACGTCGGTTATTGCCACAGTAGCAGTGGTGCGAATGGTGATTGTCAGAATGGAATAGCTGCTCAAGCCTGCGGAAATCGGGTTGGGTGCAAAACTCTTGCTGATGCTGGCGCCTGCCAAGTTGGTCAGTGTGGCGGCAGTGGGGGTCTGATTCTGGGCCCCGTTGAAGGAGGTGACGGCCAGGGCGGGAATTGTGTTGGTACGGTTCCCGTTGACCACCATAGTCACATCCAGCGTGAGAGTACATTCATCGCCCGGCGCCAGGTAGCCACCGCTGAACGAAAACGTACTCGAACCGGCTGTGCCTGTCAAAGTTGCCTCCGGGCCACAATCTGAGGCATCGAAATTGGGAGGATCGACGAGGATCATCTCGCCGGGAGGATAAGCGTCCGGATCGGGAGGATCGAGCCACATGTTATCGGTAAACGAAATGTCGATTAATTCCGCTCCTGTATTTGGATTTCGCAGAATAATACTCATCTGTGAGTTTGCACCACCATAGACCAGCTGCGGATTGAAGCCTTTCACGACCTCGAGATCCAGGTTGCGAACGGTCAGCGGAGCGCTTGCAGGCGCATCGGAATTCATTGTTGAGGGTGATTCCTCGATGCGTGCCACCACATTCGTGGGGGGGATGGTGTTGGTGTGTGTAGCTGGAACTGCCCCGTTGGTGGATTTGCCCTGAACGTCCACATTAATGGTGCAAATGCCGTTGATACCACCCACTTGAGCTGGGATCGTGCCGTTCGTCATGGATATTGTCTGAGAACCGGGAGTGGCAGTGATCACAGCACTGCCGCAAGTTGTGCTGGTATTGGGGATTGGTGCAACCACCACACCATTTGTGGTGGTCCCCGGGAGCGTATCCGAGAGTGTCGCATCCACCAGGTTGGCCGGATTCGAATTCTCCAAGGTGATCGTCAGGGTCGAAAGCCCATCTGGATTGACGATATCGGGGTAGAACGCCTTGCTGATGGTCAAGGTGCTGGGGGTGTGTACCGTGAGCTCAGCGCTGACATCGCCCGGAGGGTTTCTGTTCTCGTTATTGGTAACATTACCGGGTAGGATGGTGTTGTTGTAGACGATGCCCGGTCCGGTGCCGGTGTCGCTGGTTACATACACCTCCACCGTGCAGGTCTCCCCTGCCAGAATAGAACCGCCGCTGCCCGCAATCGTGGTTGCCCCATTCGCCGGGGGCCAGGCGCCGCCCAGCGGGCCGCATTCGAGGGAAGCTGATGGAGGTGTGGAATTGCTGACATATACGTCTCCATCTCCCCCGGTGGGCAGGGTATCCGAAAATGTGAAATTGGTAAGATTGGTATCCGCAGGAGCGGTGAAAGTCAACTGTAGAGTCGAATCATCGCCTATGTCGATTGTGCTTGGTGTGAAAGTCTTTGTAGTAGCCACGCCGGTGGTAAGGGTGTATACACTCACAGGGGCGGACGCCGCTGTGGTGTTGCTGGGGCCTTCTGCCGTCGTCAGGCCGCCGACGGGGATGGTATTGGTATAGGAAGCCGAGAGCGCACCCGGCGCTGTTGTCACTGTGGCGGTAATGACACAGGTGCTGTTGGCTGGGATGGTGCCGCCCGTCAGGGTTACAGTTCGGGTAGTGGGCGCCCCAGAAAGAGCAACCGATCCCCCGGGGCAGGTGGTGCTGGGGGTGCTGGGGGTGCCCGTGAACACCAGGTTGTTGTTGGGAGCGATCGGCAGGGTATCACTCACTGCCACGTTTGTGTAATCTGAGTCGGTCGAGTTCGTCAGGGTGATGGTCAGGAGGTTGGTATCCCCCGCCTGAAAAGCGGAATACTGAAAAGCTTTGCTGACGCTGACAGCATTGACGAGCAGGCTCCGGCTGCCGGTATTGCTGTTCGTTGGGCCCTCGGTGGTCGTCACAGATCCGGGTCCCAGTATGTTCGTGTATGTGCCGCTTGAGGTGCTTTGAGTCGGCCGGACGTACACGTCGATCGTACATGATGACGGCCCAGCCGGAAGCGTACCGCCTGTGAGTCGAATTGACGTGTCGCCCGACTCGAGGGAGCCACCTCCCCCGTCGGTGATCGAGCCGCCGCTGCATGTCGTGGATGGGGCTGGTGATGGTCCTGGGGGAAGTTCGACAGCATGGGGCGCAACTTCGATTCCCGCCGGAAGGTTGTCGGTAAGCGTGATTCCGGTAAGCGGGCCGCCCGTGGCGGGGTTACTGATCGTGATACTCAATAGACTGGCATCCGGATAAGACACCGTGAGGGGAGAGAAGCTTTTCGCTACGCTGATGGTAGATACATTTACCGTGTCGCTGGCTGGAGATGCGTTCGTTCCCCCCTGGGTTGTAGTGAGAGTACCGTGCAGTATGGTGTTGGTGTAGTCGCTGGCTGCCGGGTTGCCCGGATCGGTGGTCACCGTGGCGCTGATGGTGCAGGTGCTGGGAGCGGCGATCGATCCACCCGGGATGGTGCCGCCTGTCAATTCCACCGTCCGTGGAGGAGGTCCACCCGTCAAGTTCACTGCACCGCCGCAGGTAGTCCCTGCGCTTCCGGGAACGAATTCCAGGTTGTTGTTGGGAGCGATCGGCAGTGTATCCGAGAGGTTGGCGCCGGTAAATGCATAGGGTGATGGATTGCTGATCGTAATTGTCAGGGTGGTCGTTTGTCCCGCGGCAAACGTGTCTGGGGAGAAGAGTTTGGTAATCGAGAGCGATTCGACATCCACGCTGTCGGAAGTCGAGGAGTGATTGGTCGCTCCCTGGTCGGTATTCAATGCGCCGGCCAGGATTGTATTCGTATAGGTGCCTTCCGCCGTACTAATCAACGCTCTTGCAAAGGCTGTGATGGTACAGGTTGAGTTGGCGAGGAGCGTGCCGCCTGTCAAGCGGAGGGTATCATTGGTGTTCGTCGTGGTAACGATCGACACTGTCGCCCCGCCATTGCAGGTCGTCAATTCGGTGCCGATGACATATTCCAATCCGGCCGGCAAGACGTCATCCAGCGCGGCGCCGGTGTAGTCGAAAGACGCATGATTCTGGATGGTGATGGTCACCGGGCTGGTATCACCGGCTGCGATCGGAGAAGTCCCAAATGCTTTATTCAGCGTGAAGGCCTGGACATTGAGAGGAGCACTTGCTGAATCGGTATTGGTCACCCCTTCGCGAGTCTGAATGGAGCCGGGTCCGCCAGGGCCAGCGGGTATGGTATTGATATAGGCGCCTTGGACTGCGGAAGTGACATCCACGGTTATGTCGCAGTTGGAACTTGGGGCAATCGTGCCGTCATTCAATCTGATGGAAGTGTCGCCGGGATCCAACGAACCCCCACCGCCGTCGCTGAGGGTTCCTGCACCGCAGCCGCTGAGGCTGGCGTTGACCGGGTCAGCCAGTTGAATATCGCCATTTCCACTTGTGGGCAGCGTATCGGTGAGCGTAGTTTCTGTCAGCGGATTGTTGGGGTCGCTGTTCTGAATAGTGATCGTCAGTGTGCTGGTCCCTCCGGCAAAGATCGTGTTGGGGGCAAAACTCTTGAAGAGGGAAGGCTCATCTACCTCGATCACGTTCAGCGTAGCGCTCGCTGGCGTGGTGTTCGAAATAAAAACCGGTGTGGGTGGGATGCCTGTATCCTCCGGGTCAATGGTGTATGAGGACAATGCACCGGTAGGAATGGTATTGATCAGGTTTCCAGGAGTGGTGGAGGTGACGGTAACTTCCACCGAGCATTGGCCGGGGAGGCCACCCGATTCTCCGGGGACCGTGCCGCCGGTTAACATGACCGAAGTGTCCCCGGGGCCAAGTGCTCCTCCTCCCCCATCGGTGACTGTACCGCCGCAGGTGTTCACGATAGTTGAGCTGGCGATCGAAAGTCCCGGCTGGATGCTGAGCAGATCATCCGTCCAGCTGGCGTCTGTGAGCGGGTTTTGATTGAGGTTGTATACGGTAACCCGCAATGTGGAAGTTCCTCCCGAGACGATGGCAATCGGATCGAAACTCTTGTTAATTTCGGCCGGGACGGTTACTGCATAAGCTGTTTTTGGTGGAGGGAAGATAAAGGAGAGGATTAACACACTGGCGCATACGATTGCACGAACGGCATTCCTCATCGTTGTTATCCACGATTTAATATGAAGCGAAACCGGATACCGTCGGTTTCGCTGCTTGCTCCCCAAAATCCTGACTTGCAAGGCAAGTTACGATCAACTTCAGGTTTTGGAACAATATGTAGTGACGTGGGAATATCGGTATTATTGTACACGAAGCTTTCCATCTCGACCATACCCAATCTGCCATAATCTTGCTTGTCCGAAAATCTGAATACGAATGGGCATCTCTCTGCTGCGATACCCGCGATGGATTGGGAGAAGCAGGTGCGTGAAATCAGGAAGCGTTTTTCAATTCCGAAGGCTTATCGAACTCAATAAACTTTCTCGATTGGTGTCCTGCGGGGGAAGCCGTTACTCGTCAGGGCTGTGTGGTGCAGTGGAGTACAATTAAGAATATCTGAGGCGATCCCCACTCACAGGGCGCGGTGATCGCAGAAGAGGAGACGGCCCGAGATGATCACCTGTAAAATCACCGTGCTGAAGACTTCTTTTAACCAGGATCTGGTAGATGAATATGTCGAGTCAGAACGGAAGAAGACCCTGGGCCCGTGTGAGGTGTTCGAAGAGGGACAGGAATTCGTCACAGACGTGTGGTCGGGAATTCCGCAGGGCTTCTGCCCGTGGGCGTGGGACGATATTTATAAGGCGCTGGTCGGTTTCGCTGCGGACGGCAACTTCGGCATGTGGTACGAAAATCCAAACACGATCATCGCCTGCTGCTCCGACGGCACCCGGCCGGTCTATTTCAAGATCGAGAAGATCGAAAGCTGACCGTTCTTCGAATCGAGATTAACGCTGCAGTGGGCTTTACTCCGTAGGAGTGATCGTGGTGAGCGAATTGCGTAATGAGATAAACCAATTGATCCGGGATCGCTGGTCTTCGCGAAATTATGATCCTGAAAGGTCGGTTCCAGCGGAGATGATCGACCGGCTGCTCGAAGCAGCCCGCTGGGCGCCCTCCGGTCGTAATCGACAGCCCTGGCGTTACATTGTCTTCGACGAGCGCAACGAAGGTGCCCTGGCGCAAGCGCGGGCTTGTCTTGATCCTGGAAACCAGGAGTGGGCCAACCGGGCTCCTGTCCTTCTGCTTGCCGCGGCAAAGACAATGCTCCCTAATGGCAAGATCCTTTCGACGGCCACTCACGATCTGGGTTTAGCCAATGAAAATTTGTTACTGCAAGCAATCAGCATGGGATTGCATTGTCGTCCGATGGGAGGATTCGACCGCGAGTGCGCTCGCAAATCATTTGACATTCCTGATGAATACCATCCTATGGTAATGATCGCTGTCGGTTTTCAGGGAAGGATTGATGATCTATCGGAAGATGTCCAGTCGAAGGAATCGACACCACGTACGCGACGTGAGATCGAGGCATTTGCGTTTCTCGGCGCATGGGAGGCGAAATATCCGACAGGACGTGAATCGGCATGAATAACATCCTCCATCGGGTCATCGTTCCCATACGAATGTCCTCAATGATAAGGTACGAGTTGCAGATGGAAGATCCGTTTATGCCCATATACAATGAATGCCAGTCTTGAGGTGATTTGGTTATTGTTTTGTGAATCCACTGACGGTATAAAAGTCTCACGTTGAGGAGGATGTCGGTATGCAGAAGCTGAGTCGAAGAGAAGTCTTACGTTGGATCTCCCTTCAAATTGCCGCTTTGACCGGAGCCCATATTTTGGCTGCCTGCGGGGAGGGAGCGTCTTCAACAGAGGTTCGAGATGGAGTGCCGGGAAGTTCTCCTACGGAAACCATCGCTGCCCCATCCTCAGATGATGGTGCTCTGCAAGATATCCAATCTGTGAAAGCGACGGAAACACCAGAGGTGTATCCGCACCTGACGGTTGCTCGAGGCGGAGAGCCCGAGGCGCTGGTACGCAGCGCGCTGGCGGCGCTGGGCGGCATGGGACGTTTCGTTCACCCGGGAGACGACGTGATCGTCAAGCCCAATATCTGCGTCTCGTATCACACCTTCAAATACGCCGCAACGGCCAATCCCTGGGTGGTTGCGACTTTGGTTAAACTTTGTTTCGAAGCTGGCGCAGCGCGAGTGCGCGTGATGGATTATCCCTTCGGGGGCACCTGCGAACAAGCCTACGCACGCAGTGGCATTGCGGAGCAGGTTCAGGCTGCCGGGGGTATCATGGAGACCATCTCGAGCATCAAATTCGTCGAGACAGAGATCCCCCAGGGTCAGGACTTACGCACATGTTGGATTTATGACGATATACTCCAGGCAGATACCGTGATCAATGTGCCCATCGCCAAACATCACAGCCTGGCGCGACTGACACTGGGGATGAAGAATTTGATGGGCACCATTCGCGATCGTCCGCCCATGCACATCAACTTGGGCCAGCGCCTGGCCGATCTGGTAAGCCGCATCCAACCCGCGCTGACCGTCGTGGATGCGGTGCGTATACTCAAAACGCATGGTCCCACAGGCGGGAATCTGGATGACGTGCAGAAATTGGACACCGTGATCGCCAGCCCCGACATTGTGGCCGCGGACAGTTATGCTGCTGGCTTGTTTGGCATGCAGCCCAACGAATTGGGCTATATCAACGCCGGTGTGGAGATGGGTCTGGGCCGCAGCGACCTCGAAAACCTGGAGATTGTGGAGTTGCCCTATGCAGCATGAGTTAAGTATGAGCTGCAACAGATTGTTGTTCGTACTGCTGTTTGTGTTTGTCGTTTCCGGGTGCGGTGTGATCGGCTCTCCGGATGCAACAAAGCAACCGACGTCGACTTTGAACATAAGCGTCGTCACGCCCGAAACGCGTCTGCCTCCGACGGCAGTAGAAACGCCATCTGATACTTCCGGACCCGTACCGACAGCGACTCCGATTCGCATTTCAACCGGCAACGTTGCCTTACTTTCTCCACTGCGAACTTTGATGGGCCACGACGCAGACGTGACCGATGTGGCGCTTTCGGCGGATGGTGGGCTTCTTGTCTCCGCTTCCCGGGACGGTACGCTGCGTGTCTGGCGAATCGCCGACGGGAAGTTAATCCAGGAGCTATCGGGGCACTCGGATGTAGTGCACAGCGTCGATATTTCAGCGGATGGATCGCTGATCGTGTCCGGTTCCGACGATCGCACGGTAGGGCTTTGGCGTGTAGCGGATGGCACGCTCGTCCGCAGCGTGCGCAATGAATTATTGGGACGGGTTATGAAGGTTGCCTTCTCACCAGATGGCAATCTGATCGCTATGGGCGGTCATCGCTGCATTGTGGAACTGCGCTCGACGTGGTCCGGAACGCTGCGGCGCACGCTGGCCCAGCCATTCTGCAGCGTAACGGGAGAAGGGCAGGTTGATTATTGGGGGCTGGCATTCAGCGCAGACGGTTCACAGATCATCACCGGCGAAGGGCGACCATGCTGTGGCGGTTCGCTGCAGCGCTGGCAGGTGGAGGAATCGGTCGAACCGACGTTAATCCGCGGCTACGATCTGGTGATCCGCGACGTGGCGATCTCACCGGATGGAGAGACATTGGCCGTAGCGCTGGTGGGCAGCCCTTCCTTCTGGCTGTTGGACATGGAGGGGGATGAGCCACAGCGCACTCTGGAAGGACACAGGCTGCGCGTGAACGATCTCGAGTTTTCACCCAACGGCGAGATCATCGCATCGGCTTCGCGTGATGGCAGGATTGGACTCTGGGAGGTCGAGAGCGGTACATTGTTTCGTTATCTCGAGGGTGATGGAGAAATCGTGACCAGCCTGGATTTTTCGGCGGATGGGAGTTTACTCGTTTCCGGATTGGAGGGGGGAGGCATTATCCTGTGGGGGCTGCCTTGATCGGAAAAGAACCATGGGGGTGACGGGTAAGTTGTCTCATATTGCAGTTTCACTCACTGACCATTATAATGCTCACACAAGGGCGGTTAGCTCAGTTGGTTAGAGCGCATGCTTGACATGCATGAGGTCGTTGGTTCAAATCCAATACCGCCCACAAGCCGTCGAGTTCCGACGGCTTTAGTATTTTATCGTTTGTGTTGACAACGACCTTTCGTCCGCTATAATGTAGCCATCAAACGAATACGATAGGTGATGACCGGGACGAGTAACCGGCAGCTGACCCGACAGGGAAAGGGGATCGTGGATTGAGAGTCCCCTGCGGAGTCGAGCTGGTGAAAACCCCCCGCGAGCCTGATCCGGAAAGCCCTGCATGTAGATGAAGGGTGATTATGGTGAACGGTTCAGCCCCGTTATCGGCTGTCCGAGATGGTCGTTTAATGCGATCAATCTGGGTGGAACCGTGTGAGTGTAAACTCTCGCCCCAGAAGCGAGAGTTTTTTACGTTAATGGTGTTAGGAGGAAGTGTATGGCTGCAAGAAAGAAGGCCGAATACGAGGAATCAAAATTGTATCGTGTGCGTCATTCTGCTGCGCACGTGATGGCACAAGCGGTAACAGAGATGTTTCCGGCTGGCGAGGCAAAGGTCGCCATCGGGCCGCCGATCGATGACGGTTTCTACTACGATTTTGATCTGCCGCGTGCTTTGACACCGGAGGATCTGGAGAAGATCGAACAACGAATGCGCGAGATCATCAAGGGTGATTTTACCTTCGAACGGCGGGTGCTCTCGGCGGACGAAGCGCGGGAGATTTTCAGGGATCAGCAGTACAAGATCGAATTGATTGACGGGCTCGAAGAAGGTGGCCTGGATGAATACGGCGAACCGATCAAGGAAAAGCCGGAGATTTCCATCTACACCCAGGATACCTTCGTCGATTTGTGTCGGGGGCCGCATGTTGACCGTACGAGCGAAATCAACCCGGACGCCATCAAATTACTCAACGTCGCCGGCGCCTACTGGCGTGGCGATGAAAGTCGTCCCATGCTGCAGCGAATCTATGGCACAGCCTGGACGTCCGCCGACGAATTGGAAGAATATCTCTGGAAGTTGGAAGAAGCGCGCAAGCGCGATCATCGCAAACTCGGGCGTGAACTTGATTTGTACAGCATCAACGAAGAGGTCGGGGCGGGCTTGATTCTCTGGCATCCCAAGGGCGGCATGGTACGCAAGCTTGCGGAGGATTTTCTTCGTGACGAGCACGAGCGCGGTGGTTATGAATTTGTTTACTCGCCGCACATCGGCAAGGCCAATCTCTGGGAGACGAGTGGACATCTGGATTGGTATAAGGAAAACATGTACGCCCCATTGGAAATCGAGGGTCAACAATACTACCTGAAGCCGATGAACTGTCCCTTCCACATGCATATCTATAAAAGCCGCACGCGTTCTTACCGCGATTTGCCAATGCGTTACGCCGAGTGGGGCACAGTCTATCGCTATGAACGCAGCGGTGTGCTGCACGGTTTGATGCGTGTGCGCGGCTTTACGCAAGACGACGCGCATCTTTTCTGTCGACCGGATCAGATGCCCGAAGAAATCGACCGTGTACTGGAGTTCAGCCTGGAGATACTGCGTGCCTTCGGTTTCGAGAATTTCCAGGCCTATCTCTCCACGCGCAATCCGGAGAAAGCCGCGGGATCACCCGAGGCGTGGGAAGCACCCACAGAAGCGCTGCGTCAGGCGCTCGAACGAGCGAAGGTGCCCTACCAGGTCGATGAAGGCGAAGCCACGTTTTACGGCCCGAAGATCGACTTGAAGTTGTGCGACAGTCTGGGCCGTGAGTGGCAGCTTACGACGATTCAATTCGACTTCACGCTGCCTGAGCGATTCGATTTGGCATACGTGGGAGAGGATGGCCAGGAACACCGGCCGTACGTGATCCATCGCGCCCTGGTGGGTTCGATGGAACGCTTCATGGGAGTCCTGATCGAACATCACGCCGGAGCTTTTCCGGTGTGGTTGTCGCCGGTACAGGCGATCGTGATCCCCATCGCCGACCGTCACATTGACTACGCTGATGAGGTTGCTGAGAAACTTCGCGGTGCCGGGTATCGTGTGGAAGTCGATTCGCGAAGCGAACGTATGAACGCCAAGATTCGCGATGCACAGCTTCAAAAGATACCCTACATGCTCGTCGTGGGAGATCGTGAAGCGGAGGCCGGGGCAGCCGCGGTGCGATTGCGCAGCGAAGAGGATTTGGGTGCCATGCCGATCGAAGACCTGCTCTCAAAAATACAGGATGATATTCAAGCGGGTGTTTGATACCGGGAACGAAGAAAGCAACGTTCAAATAAGCGGGGACGCGCTCAGTGCGGCCCCGCTTATTTGTACCGAATATTTTGGATGGTGAAAGTCATTCGGCAAACTTGCCAGGAGAAGGACGCTGCGGATATGGATGGGGCAAATTGAGTGCTTCAGCTTTTGGAGCTGCGCATATGTTGCGGATATAATATAGATCATCTTGGGAAAAGATGGGATGAAATAGAACAGATGCTGAAACGTTTTCTGGGGTTGAGTGTCGGATTGCTGTTGGCTTTCCTGGCCTTCTCTATGGCGATGGCAGAAGGGATGCCATCTATAGCCATCGATAATGGATCTGCAGTCTGTACCAACCGGCTGCAATTACGCCATCCACAACGATGTGCCAACGGTACCGCGCGGAGTTCCTTAACCGCCCTGGCCAACGAAGGTCTCTATCCGGAGCATCCTATTCCGGTTGGTGAAGTGGACTTGTCGTTGGGTCAGGTGGATTTTACCTATTTGCGTTCCGGCCGTAAGGATGGAACGCCGCTCTACAACAGTCTCGATTCGGTGATTAAAGGTCGTGATGCTTACCGCACGATCGAGTCAGGTTTCGTCTATTTTTCCTGGATTGATCGCATCGAGCAAAATGGCAAGGTGGCCTACATGATTGCCCCGGGTGTCTATATCCGTGGCGATGGGGTGAGTCGTGTATCGATCCCTAACTTCCGCGGTGTGACGTTGACGCATACGCCTGTCCAACCTTTTGGTTGGGTGATGACAAACGTGGAAACTCGTGTCGGCCCAGGTTCTGATCAAGCCAATACGGGACGGTGGAAGTACCGCTACAACATGGTTTGGATTTTCGATGTCGAGAATGTGGGAGGATTGGATTGGTACAAGATCGGACCGCAGGATTGGATTGAGCAGCGTTTGCTGGCTATCGTTTTCCCCGATACCGACCAACCGGAGGGTGTCCCGGACGATCACTGGATTTCGATCAATTTGTATGAACAGACCATGATGGTTTACGAATCGGGTGAGATGATCTATGCCACGTTGGTCTCAACAGGTTTACAAGGATGGTGGACACAACCCGGGGATTTCCAGGTATACAAGAAATTGGAACGCGATTTCATGGGAGGTGCCTTTGAAGCCGACCGTTCCGATTATTACTACCTGGAGGACGTGCCCTGGATCCTGTATTTCGACGAATCGCGCGCGCTGCATGGTGCATACTGGCACAACGGGTTTGGCTATCCGCGTTCGCACGGCTGTGTTAATCTCTCTTTGCCGGATTCCCACTGGATATACAATTGGGCACAAGTGGGAACGTGGGTGCACATATTCGATCCATCCGGCGAGACACCGACCGATCCGAATGCGTATGGGTCTGGCGGCGTCTAGGCGAATCTTAAAACTATAATGTAAAATATTAAAGGAAACTTGATTTAAGGTCGAAAAGTGAATTTGGTACTAAAGTACTCTGCTGTAGATAAGGTTGAATCTCTAAAATGTAGTCAAATTGGAACTCTTTTATCCTAGTCAGAGGGGGTCGGCGCTATCATGTATGCAGAGAATGAATTACTCTTTCCACCCAGCGTAATCCCGCGACTGCGCACTGCGCGGGGTGAGCCATGGCGAGATTTGGTCGATCGGGTTTCCCGACTGCCGCAGGACGATCCGGAGAATCTCGCCTTTCAATTGATGATGATCCGCTTGAATGGCTGTCTCAAGTGCGAGACGGACTCCTATCGAGCGATGCGAGGTTGTCTGGCTTGCACGCATCAGACACTGCGCAGGCATAAACCGCCCGATGAGGATTTGATCCATTGTTACAATGTAGCTTTGGATGACGTGATCGCACATTTAGAGATGGAACCCGGCAAGGGTGTACAACAAACCCCGGCAGCAAAAGCCGCTTAATGCGAATCATGATCCACGAACACAAAGGGCGCCTTTTGGCGCTTTTTGTGTTTCCAGAGCAAATGCGATGTGAGACAAGATGCCGGGATATGCTTTCAATGATGATTTAATGGCATGTGGCATATTTCTGTTCTGTAAAATTGTAGTGTGCAGCGATCGGCATATTTATTTTTGGTTCGGATAAGGGAGATGTAGAAATTTCAGTGGATGACGTCGTAATCGATGGCGCAAACTCTACTCGGTTTTTCTTCCGCTGTTGATTGTGCGGTCAATCATCTTGTTGGGATTGGCGATCTCGGTCTCGACACAAGCGTGGGTCGGGTAATCGGCTGTAGCTTGCTGCTGCTCACGCTGTACAACTTCCGGTCGGCGGGTAGATATTTTAGTGTGGCCCGGGCGCTCGGAGGTGATCACTTTCGGTTGAAATATCGTGCTATGCCGCTCGTGCCCCGGAGCGCATTCCGCTGGAGCCGGAATGCAATGTATGCCTTTGTATTCTTGGGCCTTTGGTCGATTGCATTGTTCGCCAATTCCGCAGCCGCCTTGATTCTGGCGATATTCGAGCATGCCTACGTTTGGGTTCATTACTATGCCACGGAGAAGTCGGATATGGATCTGATCTACGGGTCGCATTCGAATTCGTTGTTTTAAGCAGATATTTTCTATAAAATTAGAGATAGAACATGTAGAATGGAGAATAACATATGCAAATCGTGACAGATAGTGGTGCTGACCTGTATCTGCCCGCGGAAGAACTGGAAGGATTGGATATCCACATTGTTCCGCTAAACGTGACTCTTGGCGACAAAACATATCGTGAGGGCGTGGATATCAAAAAGGATGAATTCTATCGTTTGCTCGCAGAAACGGAGAGCATGCCCTCAACATCTCAACCTTCATCCGGCGATTTCGCGGACACATATCGCCGTCTGGCCGAGAGAGACCCCGAAATACTCTCGATTCACATCTCCTCGGGTTTGAGCGGCACATACAACGCGGCACGTACGGGAGCTGAGCTTGTTCCAGAGGCCAATGTTACCGTCGTCGATGCAAAAACCCTATCCGCAGCTGCAGGTTGGCAGGTGCAGGCGGCAGCTCGGGGAGCGAAGGTCGGTTGGTCGAAGGAACAGATTCTAACGCTCATGAAGCGTATCAGTGACGCCAGCGACAGCTTGTATACCTTGCGAGAATTGAAGTATCTGATTCACGGTGGACGTATTAGTCACATGAAAGGCTTGATCGCTTCCTTGTTGCACATTTTGCCCCTGATCGGTGTGGAGAAGGAAGGTGGGACTTACGTTCAGCGTGGACAGGCGAGATCGTTTACGAAAGCAATCGCAGGACTTGTGAATTTGATCTCCAAGCAGCATGCGCCGGGAAGCAGTTTGCGAACCCAGGTGCTGCATTCGCACAACCCTGAAGGCGCGGCCATGCTGCAGGAGCAGATAAATCAGCGTTTCGACTGTTCGTGGTTGCCGGTCGGTCCGATGTCTCTGGTACTCGGTGCGCATACAGGTCCAAGTATGATCGGCGTTGCCTATGCTCCCCAAGCGATTTTCGCAGGCATCCCCTAGAATGATAGAGGACGTTGCTGCGCAACAGGATTGACGGGCTGCCTGGAATAATATGGTGTTAAGGGTGTTGGTCACCGACTATGATCGGGCGATGATCTCCCACCCCTTTTCTTGGGCAACGTCTTCCAGGAGTGGGTCGGGATGCACAGCAACCGGATGGCCGACACTTTCGAGGACGGCCAGATCGGTGATGCTGTCGGCATAGGCGAAGCTTTTCCCTAGATTGATCTTCGAATCGTCCGCAAGATGTCGTTTTAGCCAGGTGACCTTGTGCTGCCCCTGGCAGGCAGGACGTTTGCTGCCGCCCGTGTACCTGCCATTTTGGGTGATCAGGGGCGTCCCTACAACTTCGGTCACACCCCAGAGTTGTCCGATTTCTGACAGGAGGGGAACAAAGGTTCCCGAAAGCAGGATCACCCGATGACCGGCGTCTTGGTGTTCCCGCAGCCGTGCAATCATGTGCTCTCGTACACGAGGGCGGACGTACTCTTCGGCGATCCAACGGAATGCGGCTGCCGCATTTTCGATCTTCATGCCTCGCAACGTCCAACTCAGATTTCGTGCCCAGATGGCACGACCGGATGATTCCGAAAGAATGCCGGCCTTCACGAATCCCCACATGGGCCAATGCAAGGCCATAAATGCATAAAGTGGGACGCGTTGCATTCGGTGTGTCCGGTGGTGTTCGGAAATGGCATAGGTGAGATGGCCGGTGTAGAGCGTTCCATCGAGATCGAAGATGGCAGCGATCATGGTGCTTGTCGACTCCTTTGGCTCCAATGGTTCGTACATTATATGCCCAAGGGGTGGGCGATACATCACGAATGGCGTATCGGGGGAAAACGCCGTAGAAACCCCCTCAGTCAGTTATTGTCGGATGGTGACGAATGAATTATAGCACCGTCAACCCACATGCCGGAGCTATTAATCGCATTTCGTATATAAAGGCTGTAGAGTGAACATGGTGTCACGCTGATCGTAAAAGGCGGAACACGATCTGTGTCGTGAGGGTATTATTAGTGCACTGGCATTTGGTTGAATATGTCCATACAATATACGAGAATCTCTTTTTACGTAATCTTGGAGATATTCCATCGAAAAGTATCTAGAGTACGCAATCGACAAGGCTAACAACTGATTCCTGAAGCCACCGACGTATAATTTAGCGGGTTCTTCGGGGCCAATAAACATCCCAAGGAGTACATCATGAAATCACGTCTGGTTTTTTTCGTCTTACTTTGTATCGTAGCTATCCTGGCTACAGCGTGTACGCCTGAAGCCGACTGGGTTATTCCAGAAGATTTCAATACGTTTGAGGACGATTCAGGGTTTTTCAGTATCTCGTACCCCTCGAATTGGCGGGCGAATCTAGAGATCATAAGTCAATTAGAAAGTTACATTGGCGAATATATGAAGGAAATCGATGAAGAGATTCCCGTAGACCAGACTTCATTACTCTTCCTTGCGGGGATCCCGGAAGGCTCTGGCTACCACCCGAATGTCAATATCGTCATTGAACCCTTGCCGGGAAGTATACGGACCATTCGAGGTGTAGTAAATGGACAGGTTACCGGGCTTAAATCATTCGCTGAGGACTTCCATGAAATCGCACGCGAAAAGGTGAAGGTTGGCGGAAGAGATGCATACATTCTTGAATACGAGGCAACTTTTCCCGGCTTAGGGTCCGTTCATGCCCTCATATTGATGACCATGGCTGGCAGTAATGCGTGGACAGTGACATGTACCTGCCTGGATGGAATGGATGATTTCGATCAACATGCGGATGACTTTCAATCCATCGTCCGGAGTCTGCGTATTTATAAGTGAGTTTGTGTTTAGGACTGCAAAGTCTGCTGTAGGCGTGTGATACGCACGCATGGCTTTGCAGTCGGAGAACTGAATCTCGAAACCGCCTTTGTGCAATAAATATTGCCAAAATGTAAATACTGGCAATAGATAGTTCTCGGGGAGGCCAACAGATGTAATCATCCGGGTTTGTCCAGGGGTCAGGATGATAAGGTGTTTCTGTGCACGCATGGGCTCGAAAAGACGGCGATCGTTCTACGGCGCCGTCTTTTACTTTAGTATCTCAGGCGATAATGATCATCCCAACTTCGGGCGATATTTAGGGAAAATAATTTCTTGAGCCACAAGCATCGTTTGCTTTTGCGCGTTTCAACACAGTTCAGTATTATCTTGTGTATCGGATGAGAGGGTTGACCGGTATGCTTGAGACAAAAACTAAGTGGGAACGTTGGCGACAAGCTCTACCGTGGGAGCACGTGCGATTTTATATCGTTGCGACTCTGGTATCACTTGTCGTCTCCGCTTTGTATCTAACTGGCGATGCGGCTGGATCTGATTGGGCATGGAAGGGATTGCCACTCGATGATAATTGGATCCACTTGGTTTACGCTCGATCTCTCGCAGAGAATGGATGGTTTTACTACAACCCGGGTGTGGCAGAAGCCGGGATGTCGAGCCCTTTGTGGGTTGTGTTACTGGCTCTTGTTTATAAGATCGGAACCTTTCTCGGCGTTTCCCCTCAGTGGTGTGCCAAAGGGCTCAGTTTGTTCTTCACATTGGGTGTGCCCATTGTGGTTTACCACCTCGTTTTGGCCCTGCGCCTGCGATCGAGATTGGCCTGGATTGCCGGATTGCTCGTCGCCTGTGAGCCCAATCTGGCCTACGGTTCCGTCGCCGGTATGGAAGTTCCTTTGTTCAGTCTGCTCACCTTGGGTGCGTTGTTATCCAGTTGGCGTAAAAAGGAGATCCTCACAGGTGTGTTGCTCGGATTGCTGGTTATCACACGAGGAGAAGGGGTTTTAAACGCCCTGTTAATCGGGGCAGGGATGCTGGTGCCGCTTTATTTACGACGCAAGCGCGTTTCGATAATCACCAAGCGTGAAAGACGCATCGCCACACGTCTCTTCCTTCCCCCCTTGATTCTCGGCGGTGCCTGGGCGATCTACAATTACAGCATCAGCGGCCAATGGCTGCCGAACAGCTACTATGTCAAGCACTACTTTGGGCTCGGGATTATCAACCTTACGAATTTGTGGAACGTACTGCGGGGGTATTTCCATCATCTGGCCATGTTCCAGGGGTTCTTGTTCCTTTTTAGTGTAATCCTCCTGGTCGGTGCCGGGTGGGCAATCTATCGCAATCGAACAACGCTTAAGCTGCTGCCTCTGCTATTGATCCCGCTGGTACAGGTTTATGCTTTCTCGATTAACATCAAGGTCCAGGCAGTAGACGATCCATGGACGTACTTCACTCGTCGTTATCTGGACTATCTGTTGCCGATGATTGTGATCCTTATGGTTCTCGGTGCGGATTTTTTGTGGAAGGAAATGCGCAAACGGCGGGAACGCTGGTTGGTGATCGCCGCGCCGGTTATCGTAGTGCTGTGTTTGGCGGTGGGTGTGGTAAATGTGGTGCGTCTGAATGAGTACTTCATCGAACAATGTAGCTGGAACGCGCGCAATATCGAGGAAGTCGACGTCGCCATGGGTCGCTGGTTGGGGGAAAATCTACAAGGTGAGACGATTATCGGTCTCACCGACGCAGGGGCAGTACGATTTTTTAGCGATCCGGTAAATAAGGTGATCGATTTTCCCGGTTTAAACTGCTGGCAATGTATCGGACGCCCGATGAGTGAACTGATCGATGAATACCAGCCCGAATATCTGGTTGTGTTCCGCCAGGCCTTGGACGGAAGTTTTAGTTATGAGGAAATCATGAATTTCAAAACGGAACGCAATACGATTTTAGGGGGGAATGACCTGGTGCTCGTACGATTGGTTCAAACCGAGTAATCTATAGTAAGTATCCACATTCTCCGTGACGTGAAGTGGATCCTTAATTCCACCCGGGATAAAATCGCCAATCAACCAAAGCTCTAACAACTTCCGTTATACTATGTTGTTAATCTCGCTTTTCCATCGAGTGAAGAAAACGCATGATAAATCGGAGGTGGGCTATTCAAAAAATGTATCGCAATCCTATCTTGCCGGGGTTTTATCCCGATCCTTCGATTTGTCGGGTCGGTGAAGACTACTATTTGGTCACATCGACCTTCGAGTTCTTCCCGGGTTTGCCCGTATTTCACAGCCGTGATCTCGTACACTGGCAGCAGATTGGACATGTCCTCGATCGACCATCGCAGCTGCCGCTGGATGGCATCGAACCCTCCGCCGGTTTGTACGCACCCACTATTCGCTATCATGAAGGCACTTTCTACGTTATCAACACGCTCGTTCGCGGGCTGAAGGAATCGGGTAACTATATCGTCACAGCGACTGATCCCGCAGGGCCATGGTCAGAGCCATACTGGTTGGATGACGCGCCGGGAATCGATCCTTCCCTGTTTTTCGACGATGACGGTCGGGCATGGTACACCGGCAACCGTATTCCGCCGCAGGGGGAAGGCTACACCGGCCAGCGTGAGATTTGGCTCCAGGAATTGGACTTGAAGAAGATGCAGTTAAAGGGGAAGAAGTACGCCCTCTGGGACGGTGCCGTCAAAGGCGCTGTACACGCCGAGGCGCCGCATCTTTACAAGATCGAGGGATTGTATTACCTCATGGTGGCGGAGGCTGGAACCGGTCACAACCACGCAGTAACGATCGCCCGCAGCGAAAAGATCAGCGGCCCGTATGAGAACAACCCACGCAATCCCATCCTCACGCACCGACATCTGGGTCTCGATTATCCTATCGTGGGAACCGGTCATGCTGACCTGGTCCAGACCCAGAATGGCGAGTGGTGGATGGTGTTATTGGCGATGCGTCCGTATGGTGGCTATTTCTATAATCTGGGCCGCGAGTCTTTTCTGGTCCCGGTCATCTGGGAGGAGGGTTGGCCGATCGTCAGCCCGGGAATCGGCAGAGTGGAGTACTCGCATACATTCCCCAATTTGCCTGAACGGCGTTGGCCTTCTCGGCCGACCTGCGATCATTTCGAAGCAGAGTCTTTGGGGTGTGATTGGAATTTTCTGCGTACGCCGCGCGAAGCGTTCTGGAGTTTATGTGATCGCCCTGGCTTTCTACGACTGCGTTTGCGGCCGGAGCGGCTTTCGGAGTTGGCCAATCCCAGCTTCATCGGTCGAAGGCAGCGACACTTCAACTTCACCGTGCGCACCTGCATGGTTTTTTCGCCAGGCAGTCCAAACGAATCCGCCGGTGTGGTCTTACTGCAGAATAATAACTTCCACTATCGTTTCGTTGTTTCACAGGACGTGAAGAAGGGCAATCTCTTGCGCTTGATCCAGCGACGGGACGGCGACGAGACCATATTGGCGGAGAACCCCATCGAAGGGGAGCGGGTTTATCTGATGGTTTCAGCCCGAGGGCAGGATTACCGTTTCTCCTACTCGAACGTGGCGGAAAACTGGGAGTCGTTTGCGTCCGGTGTGGATGGACGTATCTTAAGCACCCCTGTCGCGGGTGGATTTATCGGCGCCTATGTGGGTATGTATGCCAGCAGCAGCGGCAAACCCAGCGAGAATGTAGCCGACTTCGATTGGTTCGAATATGTTGGCGATGAGGGGATGTAGGGAAGTGCTACTCTTGAGTCGTGTTGACAGCCATATCCATGTGAACCCTGGTTGGGTCGCTCGATCATCCAACGATGAGGAGTGCCGTACGGTATGCGGGGAAAAGTTAAATTAACGAATAGGCAGGCGCGTCGTTTTATCCTCGCTTACCATGGATTGGGGTGCGGATACGTATTTAATGGAAAATCAGGAATCCTCGACTACATCCGCCGCGTGGGCTGCATCCAGTTTGATCCCTTGAACATCGTCGGCAACAATCCGGAGTTGGTGCTGCAAGCTCGTGTGATGGATTTCAAGCCGTTGATGCTGCAGGAATTGCTGTATGAGGATCGAAAACTACTCAATGGATGGGATAAGAATATGTCCATCTATTCCGTGGGGGATTGGCCCTACTTTCAACGTAATCGGGATCATGCGTACCACCGCTTCGGCGGCGATGATCGCCCGGCCACGCAGATCATGCCGCAGGTGCGCGCGGCGATTGAACAACGCGGACCCTTGTCGTCGATCGATCTGGATTTCGATCGAAACGTGGATTGGTCGTGGGCACCGACGCGAATTGCCCGCGCGGCCTTGGAAAGTATGTATTCCTGGGGGGAATTGGTGGTTCATCACCGGGTACACACCCGCAAGGTGTACGATTTTGCCAGTCGTCATCTTCCGTCAGATTTACTGGAATCTGGAGATCCCAACCAAAGCGATGAAGCCTATCACGATTGGTATGTCTATCGTCGCGTTGGTGCTGTGGGTTTACTCTGGAATCGGGCAAGCGATGCATGGCTGGGGATGCTGGGGATAAAAAGCCCACAGCGGCAGGCAGCTTTCGGGCGATTGCTGGCGGCGGGTAAACTCATCGAAGTTCAGGTGGAGAAAATTGATTCGCCGCTCTACATCCGGCATGAAGATCGGGGCTTGCTCGAGGCCATAGTGACTCTACAATCCCGACGCAAGCGAGCGGTGATCCTGGCGCCGCTGGACAACCTGCTCTGGGATAGACGTTTTATCAAGACGTTGTTTGGATTTGATTACGTCTGGGAGGTGTACAAGCCGGCGGCGGAAAGGCGTTATGGGTATTATGTGCTGCCTGTTATGTATGGGGATCGGTTCATCGCCCGATTCGAACCGGGTCGGAATAAAGACAGTGGAGCATTGGTGATCAAGAATTGGTGGTGGGAAACGGGGGTATCGCCTTCGAAAACGATGGGTCTGGAATTGACCCGCTGCTTCAAACGCTTCCTTCGTTTTTTGGGGACGGATCGCCTGCAAATCGATGAACGGCTTAACGCTCAGGAAGAATTGAATTGGTTGAAGGACATTGGTAAAAGGAATTCGCGGGGGTAAATTCCTCGTATTCAACCTCGAAAGATCGCACGTCTGCCGAGAGGATGCGATAGAATGTAAAGAAGTTGATCAGGTGGAGGATTTCCCATGTCTGACTATGATGTGATCGTGATCGGTGCCGGTCCCGGTGGTTATGTGAGCGCCATTCGGGCGGCGCAGTTGGGGAAAAAGACGGCGATTGTCGAAAAAGAATTTCTTGGGGGTGTTTGCTTGAATATCGGCTGTATTCCCTCGAAATCGTTATTGAAAAACGCCGAAGTCGCCCATCTGCTGCGCGAGGGCGGCAAGGATTTCGGCTTCAAAATTGAAGGTCTTCAACTTGACTACGCTGCTGCTTTAAAGCGGAGTCGCCAAGTGTCAAATCGGTTGACGAAGGGCGTCGGATTCTTGATGAAGAAGAACGAAATCGACGTGCATATGGGTACAGCGAAATTCGAAACATCGGACACCCTGCTCGTCACTGGTGAGGATGGGTCGACTCGAACGTTGAAAGCCAAGGACATCGTCATCGCCACCGGCGCCTCGGTGATGAACATCCCGGGTGTCGAAATCGACGGCGCGCAGGTGTTGAGCTACCGGGAGGCGATCTTACAGGATGAGCTTCCCAAGAGTGTCATCATTGTTGGCGGTGGTGCGATCGGGCTTGAGTTTGCTACGATATGGAATTCTTATGGTGTTGACGTAACGCTGGTCGAAATGCTGCCTAACATCGCGCCCCTGGAGGATGAAGAGGTCAGTGCAGAATTAACGAAAGCACTCACCAAGCGCGGCATTAATGTAATGAACGGGACGAAGGTGGAGAGCATCAAGCGATTGAAGACCAAGGTTAAGGTGGCAGTTTCGGCGCCTAACGGGGAAGAAACGCTTGAAGCGGCGCAGGTGCTCATGGCGATCGGCTTCAAACCCAACAGCGCGGGCCTCGATCTGGAGGAGATCGGAGTGTCGCTGACCAAGAACGGTGCCATTGAAGTCGATGAGCGTATGGCCACCAATATTGCTGGCGTATGGGCAATCGGTGATGTAACCGGCAAGCTCATGCTCGCCCACGTTGCCTCCGCGATGGGCATCATCTGCGCCGAGAACATTGCTGGTGTGGAGACGACCACATTGAATTATCAAATGATGCCGCGTGCGACCTATTCCCAACCCCAGGTTGCCTCATTTGGGTTAACCGAGCAGCAGGCACAGGATCAGGGATTCGAAGTAAAAGTCGGGCGCTTTCCTTTCCAGGCCAATGGCAAGGCGCTAGGTCTGCATGATTACGCCGGGTGGGTAAAATTGATCGTTGATGCGCGGTATGGTGAGATTCTTGGCGCGCACATGATCGGGCCGGAAGTGACGGAACTGCTGCCCGAATTGACTTTGGCGCAGATGATGGAGCTCACGACAGGCGAAATTGGCCGCAACGTACATGCGCATCCGACGCTGAGTGAAGCACTCATGGAAGCCGCACATGCCGCTGAGGGGCATGCGATTCACATCTGAAGATTTTTGGATATTGAGCTACGTATCTTGCAAGTTGCCCGATTGTGTCCGTTCCAGAACCCAGAAATGCGATAAACCGAAAAACCTGAGCGGGGTTCGTTCGAGGAAATGCATTATCGCCCGCAGCAGCCGACCAAATCTCGGCCGACGGGTGATGATGTTGTCATATGCGCCAAAAATGACCGTCCGGTGGATGATCCGTAATGGAAGCCCATGGACGAGGCGTTTCATGTCTCTGTGGGAATACGCTCGCACGTGGGGCGCCAGGCGATTGCGTATCTTGCGCGGAAGATAATTCACGAAAGGAATGTTGCCGAATCGATAGCGGCCGCGCCAGTATATACCGTGCGTTTCAAAGGGGTAGCCGCGATTGGGAATGAAGAGGAACAAGCGCCCACCGGGCGTGTTCGTTCCAGGATCGGGAGTGCGCAGGGTGCGCACGATTTCCTCCAGCGCAGCGCGATCGTCAATCACGTGTTCAAGCACTTCATGCGAGAGAATAAGATCGTAGCTGCCTTCTGGGAAGGGCAGCTGCTCTCCGGCAGCGCAGATGACGTGCAGGCCACGCTGCAAAGCTTGTAAAGCCCGCTGGAGATCGTATTCGACTCCGACTGCGGATTTCGCGGTTTGCGCAAGGTGTTCTAAATAGACTCCCACGCCGCAGCCGTTATCCAATAAATCCCCTTGCAGATGCTCTTGTGCGTGATCGAGGATCATGCGCAGGCGTCGTTCCTGCCCCTCGCGCCAAACGTAGGATGGTTCGCCCCGCAGCGCGGCTTTCTGCAAGTCGCGTACCATTATTATTCGTCCTCCATCGAAGGGGCGTTTGCGCCGGCTGAGATGTGTCCGAGATGCGCAAAACCCAAACCCAAAGCGGCAACCGAACCCAGTTGTTGGAATTTGCCCGCCATCCAGTGTTGTTCAACTTCGGTATGCGAAAACCAGAGTACTTCTTGTTCTTCCAGATCTCCGGCATCCGGTGCCTGGATTTGTTCACAGCCTGTGGCCAGAAAGATGTGCGCCGGCCCTCCACCGAAGTTGCCGCCGAGCACATACGCCCCGAGGTTGTGCCATTCGTCTGCCGTACAGCCAAGTTCCTCGAGAAGCTCGCGTCTCGCTGCTTCCAACGGCGGTTCATCAGCTTCGATGATTCCCGCCGGGGGTTGCATGTCGATCGCATCAACACCGCGTTTGTAGGAACGGACGAGGCCAATTCTGTTTTTCCGATCGACTGGCACGATCATGACGTAACTCGGTGATTCGAGACGCAGATATCCTTCGACGATGCGTCCATCGGGCAATTCGACATCGTCAGCGTAAACTCGCAACCAGGGAGTACGGTCGAGCAGCAAGTTCCGATTCAGGGTTCGCCAGGGTTCCAATTCGGGCATTTCGTGAGCCTTGTCATTAGAATTTGATCGCGCTTCAACTCTTGTGTTTTCGATTCAGTGGTTCATTATAAACGGCTTGTCCCGAACCGGTTGGTGTAGTTGTGTCCATCCGATCAGAACCGTCCCGCCAGTGCATAGTACAGCGTTGCGAAGATCTCCCGCATCGCCATCCGACTGGCATGCAGCGCGTCGGTGCTGGGCAAGAAAGCGACACTGTGCTCCAGGAAACCCGCACCATGCTGCGCGGCGATGACCGGGATGGGTTGAAGACCTTGTGCTTCGAATGTGTTCATGGCGCGCCGCATGTGGGTTGGAGAGGTGACCATGATGAAATCGTCGATTCCACGTGATGCAAGCAGCGATTCAAGGTTGAGCGCTTGTTCGTAGGTGTCGCCCGACGCAGATTCGAGGATAATCTGTGCGGCGGGAACACCAAATTCGACCAGAGCATCGTGCAGCGGTTCACTTTCTGGTGTCAAAACGCCCGAGCGCTCGTTCGTTCCACCGGAGACAATCACTAATGGCTCATCCATACGGAAGTATAGACGCGCGCCCTCCATTGCTCTCAGGATCCCCGCTTCACTCAGTACGTTGATCTCTAAATCACCATAGCGGAAAGTGTTACTCCCGCCGCCAAGAATGACGATGGTGTTAACGTCTTCCGGGATATCCTGGTCGTTCAGGGGTTCGAATCCTCGGCCGAGTAATGATTCAATGCCGCGGGCGAAGAGCGGCATACTCAATATCCAATAGGTCAATAACAGTAAAAAAAGCCAGCGTTTTCCCCGCTGTTTACATTTCTCGCCGCTGAAAAGAAGGATCACACCGATGAGTAATCCCAAGAGAAGTAAGGACAGTGATCCGGGCAGGAGGTATTCTTTGACGATTTCAACGATGAATTCCATAACGGCATCAACTTCCTTGATGGTTTTTTCTGGCCCAATGAATGGCTACATTGCCGAACATGTGGTGTGAGAATTGGACCGCATCGAAATGTGCGTCACGGATACGTCGGGATAACGTATCCATGGAAAGAAAAGCGTGCGTGGAACGTTCGAGATAGTGATAGGCTTTTTTATCACCGCTAATGAAAGAACCAAGAATGGGCATGATGTAGCGCATGTAGGCACCGATAAGCAGGCTGATGATATTTTTTGTCGGTGGTGAAGTCTCCAAGCAGGCGATGCGTCCTCGGGGTTTGAGGATTCGGTTTTGTTCTTCCAACATGCGTTCGATATCGATGACATTGCGGAGCACGAATCCAGATACAACAGCATTAAAACTTTCATTGACAAAGGGAAGTTGGCTGACATCGGCAATGACCCAGGCGACATCGGCGTGGTGATCGCGTTCTTGCCCAAGACGGATCATCTGGGGCGTGAAGTCAACGGCGATGACTTTCGTTTGGGGGGCACGACGAAGGATCTGGAAGGCGAGTTCGCCGGTGCCGGTCCCTACGTCGAGTGCGCGGCTATGTCCATCGAGCTCAAGGTGCTTGATGGTCTCCCTGCGCCAGCGTCGGTCCTGGCCCAGGGATATGATGCGATTGATCAAGTCATATCGTGGGGCTAGGCGTGCGAACATCTGGCGGATGCTTCGCTTCCGCTGGTCTCCATTCCATATAACCATGTTATTCCCCCAGGGGAATTACCGCACGCGGAATGAAAGGTGTATCATCGTCCGGGGCGCCAAGATATATGTGAATTTGCTTTACTTCGAAAGTAAATTCCGGTTCCGGAGGCAGCTTGATCTTCTTGGCTTGGGCAGGTTTGTCTAACTTAGCCAATGTCAAGTGTGGGTGGAATCCCTTGCCACGTTCGCCTTCGTAGGGGGGATAATCCGGGAAGGCCTCCGAGATTTTCGTGAACAGCTCTATGATCTTCTCAGGTTGCGAAGGCTCGAGAAAGAGTGCATCTTCGAATTGTCCGTATCGATCCAGGGTTAGCATAAACGGCGTACATTTTTTGCAGATCTTGGCCAGCACTTTCTCTGCTTCTTCAACTTGATCCGGTGGGACAAACGGGTATAGCAAGGTGATGTGCGCGGGAACGCGGTTGAATGATTCCGCATCATGGGTCTCCCGAATCGGGAATGCGAATGATTGAACAGGTCGAGGTGGAACGATGAGTAAAGTGCTTTCAAGGTTCATGTAGCAACTCACGGTTCACCTGGGAGGTATGGGCTTCAGCATAGATGGGATGATAAGTATCCGTAGCTTTACAAACCATCAACCTATCTCGTATTCTTAGATATATCTTTCTGCCCTCTCCGATCAGACTTAAATTCGCTCCGGTGTTGTGAAGCTGGGGTGTATTTTAACGCATTCCCGGCTGGATTGAAGGGTTAGGATGAAAGGTGAGTGCTCCATCGTATCGAATTCGTATTCCTTCCACAGGATGATCGGTGGGGCTCTGAACCTTTCCCGAGCGGTATAATGCACGCATGCGTTCAAAAATCTTGTGGTTCCTGTCGGGAGTTATCATCTCGGCAGGTTTGCTCTGGTGTATTTACCAGTTTACACCTTTAAAAGAACAACTGGAATGGCGATTGGATGCCGCTTCGGGAATCATCCGGGGGTGGTTGTATCCTGGGGATACGTTGCCAGTCCCATCGAGCGCGGTTACGGCTGTCGTGACTCCCTATCCGACCGCGACAAACACTGCGTTGGCAACTGCAGAGGATGCATCTCCTACACCGACTTTGACGCCAACGCCCATACCGGATGCCGTTTTACTCACTTCCCCTGAATGGGAAAAACAGGATTGGAACAATTGTGGCCCCACAACGTTAGCCCTGGGATTGCGGTATTTTGGATGGGAGGGGGATCAGTTCTCGATCTCAGATCTGATCAAACCGGATCGCGGCGACCGCAACGTGAACATCGATGAATTGGCCTACTACGTACGAACGCGTGCAGGATGGATGGGCGCTGAATATCGCGTCGATGGAACGATAGAAACATTGAAGCGTTTCATCGCGGCCGGCTATCCCGTGATCGTTGAAAAGGGGTACGTCATTGTAAGTGACGGGCCGGATGCGGGATGGGCGGGGCACTATCTTTTGCTGACCGGATACGATGATGGACGCCAAGTTTTTGTCTCCCAAGATAGCTTCGAAGGTCCAGATCGAGAGGTGAATTACTCGGACCTGGACGAAGGGTGGAAGGCATTTAACCGTGTATTTATGATTATCTATCCAGTTGAGCAGCGGCCGATCATCGAAGGGTTGTTCGGGGAAGACCAGGATGAAGACACCAATCGGGAGCAGGCGCTGGAAACCGCCCGCGCAGAGGTCGAGCGTGATGCTGAAGATCCGTACGCCTGGTTCAACCTGGGGACCAATCTGCTTTATTTCGATCGCTATAGTGAGGCAGCGCATGCGTACGATACGGCGCTGGCGCTGGGTTTGCCCTGGCGATTTACACGCTATCAGTTCGGACCTTACATCGCCTATTTCAATCAAGGCCGTTATCAGGATGTAATCGACCTGGCGGATGCGACATTGAGGCGCACGAACAAGGCGGAAGAATCCATGCTCTGGCGCGGCTGGGCACGCCATCAACTTGGGGATGTGAATGGTGCTATCGAGGATTTTCGAGCCGCGCTCGTCGTGAATCCATATTACTTCGATGCACAGTACGCACTCGAATATCTGGGTGCTTCGCCGTAGCGCGTATAATCCAATGCTTTGAGGATTAATGCCGATCTACGATCAAAAACCTGTTACACGACAAAGCAGTGTTATCGCTACCCTAAGCGCAGGGGACTATTTATAAAACCGGTAGCTCTTACTGCCTATTTCTTTGATTCGGACGTGGTCTTCTGCCAAACGCGCGAGTGCTGCTGATGTTTGGGGGAATCGAAATCCGTCTGACCGAGCAGCGCTTCGAGGTCATCGATTTCTAAAATCGGGCCATAATTCAGATATTCTGATCCGGAGGGCACACAAAGCGTTCCGTCGGGAAAGATCATGACGTACAGGCGGTCGAGTGTGTTGTGGTCGAGCCAGTTGATCTTGATTTCATGCGAATTGGCTTCTACGTTCTTGCGTAATTCGGCAAAAGCTTCGTCACTTACAATGAGATCGTCCCAATCGCATTCAGACATAGCGCGTGGATATGCCTGGAAGACATTGTAGAAGAAACGGTTATCCATTCGACTGGCGCGTTCATCCAGTAGTTTAACGATCGCCGGAACGGAGTCGATATTGTGTCGGGTGACGGGGGTTGCCATTTTTACATCGATCGCTGTAAATTCCTTCAGCATGTCAAGATCGCCCAGGATATCTTCAAAGTGGCCAGGTTTCTTTGTGCGACTGGAGATCTCTTCGGAGGGGCCGTCGATGGGGAGCGAAATCAAGTCGATCCAGCGGCCGTAACCTCGCAACAGGCCATAGCTCAATTCATCACCTGTGGTGGAGAGTGCGACTTCTAAACCAAGTTCTTTGGCGAGGCGAATTAGCAGGCCGATATCCGTCCGCAGGAGTGGATCGCCGCCGGTAAAGACAATACGCTGGGTGCCAAATGAATGGATCTTACGTACGATTTCGACTGCAGTTGCGGTGTCGGCTTCGTCTTCGATGCCCTGGGGTCCCCGGCAGTAGCGACATTCCTGGTTGCAGCGCGAGGTGACGTGGTAGTCGATTGTTGTAAAGGAAGTCATGAAACCCTGCCTTTATGTGTCAGGGATGCATGTGCCATCAAGCAGCATCCACGGTCGAATAAGCTTGATGAACCTGATTACAGTATAGCGTAGTTAACCATCCCCTGGCTAATAAGTATGAGGATGGATATTGGCTTTGCGTGTGACATTGATCGAGAATGAACAGGGCACATTTATTGATCTACACGAATTTATGGATTCTTCTACGGCACAGTCCAGGTCTGGTGGCCGGATATTGAGACATCCACTTCGGAGCGTAACCAGGTGCCATCGCAAGCCTCGGCTCGGATGAAATAGGTATCGGGTCTAAGCGTGAGATCCAGCGACTCGCCAGGTTGGATATGTTCGACGCCAACCCAATTCCAGCCGGTGTAAACACTCTCGGAGTTGCCGATCCATAAGTTGCAGATGGGAGCGGCAGTATTGTTGACGATAGTCAGTGAGGTGTCACACGGAGGTGTACT
Organism: Anaerolineales bacterium; assembly: GCA_034430895.1. Classification (GTDB taxonomy): domain Bacteria; phylum Chloroflexota; class Anaerolineae; order Anaerolineales; family E44-bin32; genus WVZH01. The sequence continues at coordinate 83,264 of DAOUDW010000079.1, forward strand.
CCCGAAAGCAGGATCGATGATGGAATGTTCGTAATCGGAGTAAACCTTCAAGTGTTCATCGGCGCGTAACTCTTCGGTGCATAATTCCACCCAAACTGCATATTTCGCTGGGGGAACGTACATCGTAACCGACTCTTGGCTGCGGAGCGGGTGGTCCTTGACCCAATTCTCTCCCCCCATATATTCACAGTGGTCTGGAGAGACAAGCAGAACACATATGCTCATGCAGGTGTCGTTTTGAATCGTTAAGGCGACAAGCTCTTCCCCAGGACTTGTATAGGCTGCTTCTTCGCCTCGCGCCGGACAGGGCAATCTGTTACCAGAGCTGCAACCGACAAGAAAACTCGTGAGAACAACTAGGCAAAGGAACAGGTGCGTATGCGCTTTGTGATTTTTCATGTCGTTCCTTATAAAAAAATGTTGGTACGAGAAGACATACTTCGGACACTACCGATTATATATTGAAGCGATGCAAGGAATACCACCGGTTATCCGGTGACCACAGGTCAAGTCCTGGATTTGCTGTAAAAACAGCGACATGAGTCATGCGACCTTCTTCACAACTTCTCCGGAACGAGTTGGTTGTGATAAGCCCAGCTCGGCACGGAGTTGAAGGAGTTGCTGTTGTTCAAACTCACTCA
>DAOUDW010000080.1:0-1514 GCA_034430895.1 Anaerolineales bacterium
CGAGTGCATCGAAGAGAACATGATTCTGCGCAAGATCGCCCCGCAGATGATCGAGCAGAACGGCGGGCTTTTCGTTGCCATTAACGAGGATGACCTGGCCTACCGGGAGAAATTCATTCAGGGAAACGAGGCTTGTGGAATACCGATCGAGGAGATTACATCTGAAGAAGCGCTCAAGCTCGAGCCGAATTTGAACCCCAAAGTGTTGACGGCATTCACCGTTCCTGATGGCACTTTTGACCCCTTGCGTCTGGCGTTGGCTTTTGCTGCAACCGCGAAACATAATGGCGCGAAATTCTTGTTATTCACCGAGGTCAAGGAATTAATCATCGATGGCAAAGGAAACGTCGCTGGTGTAAAGTTTTGGGATCGAAAGACGGACACTCATAGCGAATTACGGGGCGATATCGTGGTCAGCGCGACTGGCGCCTGGGCAGGCGAGATCGCTGCCATGGCGGACGTCAGTGTACCGGTCATACCTACGCCTGGCGTGATGGTAGCTTACGACGAGCGAATGGTACAACGGGCGATCAACCGCTTGAACAAACCGAGCGATGGCGACATCATCGTCCCTCAAAGGCGAATGATGGTGGTAGGAACCACTTCGTTTTCTGCGGATAATTTGGACTATATCCCGGTATATGAGGATCAAGTGAAATTAATGTTGGCGCGGGGGGCAGAACTCGTCCCCAAGATCAGAGAAACCAAGGAGCGCGGGGCTTACATGGCCTCGCGACCGTTGGTAGGGGCGGGCAATACCGGGCGCAGTATTGCGCGCACTTTCAAGTGTTTTGACCACAAGGAAACCAATGGGGTGGACGGATTCGTCACCATCACCGGTGGAAAAGCCACCACCCTACGGATGATGGCTGAAAAGACCGCTGATCTGGTCTGTAAAAAACTTGGCGTATCCGCCGAATGTACGACTGCAGAACGCCCTCTCCGATCTTACCGAGATTTTTATACCTCTCCGAACTGAGGAGAACCATACTTCAACACCGACCGACAAGGAAGGGATAATGAGCCAGGAGAAATGGAAGGTTACTTATCGAATCTTCCGCAAAAAAGGGACAGAGTCATCCAAGTTCGAGGATTTCGAACTGGAGGTCAGTCCAGATGAGTATGTTTTGGACGGAGTGGAGCGAGTTTGGGCATTTCACGATCGCTCGTTAACCTTCCGGCATGCCTGCCACCATTCAACCTGCGGCGCTTGCGGCATGGTCGTTAACGGGTTTGAAAAGTTGAGTTGCATTACGCCGATTCGCGAGATAACGCAGAACAGCGGCGTTGTCAAAGTAGAGCCGATGCGCAATTTTCCTGTGATCAGCGACCTAGTCGTGGATATGGGGTTGTTTTACAGCCGGATGGACATGGTAGGCCAACGCCAGGTGATCCCGCTTGAAGAAGAACCCACCCAAGCTGGCATTCAGACCGGGCCGGTTGAACGCGACGGAGGTTACGTACGTTTATCGGACTGTATCGAATGCGGATTGTGCATAAGCGCTTGTCCCATT
>DAOUDW010000081.1:0-2947 GCA_034430895.1 Anaerolineales bacterium
TCACAGCAGCGATAAGAGAGTACAGCAGAGGCCTTGCTGCGACCGCCAGAGTAACTTCTTCCACGTTGTATGCCAACAAGGCAAGCGTGGGGAATGCTGCGAACATAAATGTATGGAAAATGATCGTTTTATTTTTTAACATCGGTTTCGATCGGATTTAATCATCCAATCGTATACATCAGATTACCGAACACATGCCGGAGATGTTTCGGGAATCTGCTCGCCACCGTCATACGTGATGTCCTGCAAGAATCCGTAGCCACTGTTAAAAAACGTGTCGAATATCAAGCGGAACGTGTTCACAGGAGAAATCGATTCGTAGAGAACATCAGGATGCTCGCCTCGCAAGTAGTATGCGTTCAGAATCTCGGTAACATCATGCCGTGAGCCTGTGTCGCCTTGAAGGATGATGATGGGCGGCAAACTCGAGTTTTCGATAATCTGAGGCAATATATCAAGCATTCGATTGTTAATAAACTCGATCTCGCTCACGTAACCCTGTTTGTCGTACACGTCATCAACGGGTCCGGCAAGTTCGCCGGAATAATATCCCGGATCCGACTGAATCTCGCCCTGGGGCGTAAACACTCGCGGCACATGTGGGATAAGTACATGTGCGAAGACGAACTTGGGACCCGAGAGAGTCGCCAATTGCGGCAGCTGCTCTATGATAAAGAGCTGCCGCTTGGCATACCCCTCGTAGGGAAAATTAACGCTGTTGACTACTTCAAAAAGTGTTTTATTCTCATTCATGATGGATTTATATTGCAAATCAATCCATATCCGACCCATGGTGCTTTTAATGAATAAGGCCTCAAAGGGATCGATGGTCTGGAAAAAAAGTGGGTCCTTATCGAAAGCGAGATACGTATCCGCGTCCCGGATGCGGCTCCATTCGAAGCCTGTGTCAAATGCGATGGTTTGATAGCCGATTTGCTCGAGACTTTCACGAACAATGCTATGTTTCAGGAGTACCCAGATATCATCCCCAAGGTGGTTTTCTTCGAGAATGGCAGCCAAAGCATTCATGTAGTTCATATTTAATGAAGAGACGAGGGACCCATGTGTATAACAATGGTTACAGCGGCTTCGATTTGCAACGTAGAAACCCATCGCCTGCAGGTCATCCAGAAAAGGCGAATTGTCATAGTCGTAATTCTTCAACAGGCAATCGGACCGGGTATATGTGTCCAAGATGATGTAATAGATATCCGGCAGTTCTTCTCCCGCCGTGACGCTGAGTGGTTCGGCGAGCGTTTCATAATCCACATCGATCGACTCAGCAATCGACACTTTCCGAGCATGGCTGAATACATGAACGACAGGGAAAATAAATAAAACCAGGCCGATTAAACTGCAGAATAGATTGATCTGCCGAAGATCACGAAGCCGTTTAACCATCCACCATAAACCCGCGATGATGACCAGCCCGTACAGGACGATCAAATAGCGATGTCGTCCCAGGCTAAGACCATGCTCCGGGATGGATCGTATCGCGTTGTATACATGGCCATAAGAGAAAAACATCACCAACAGAAAACTTGTCGCCAGCGCGGCCTTGTCCCACGATCTCAGCAGCACAAGAGCGAACACGAAGATTAAAAGCATTCCGACTATCGAAAACCAAAACGGACGAATTGCGACTCCAATGGCCACTTCTTCAATGTTATGCTCGAATAACGAAAGCACCGGAAAGATCGCAAATAAGAACGGATGAAAATGATAGGATTTCAAACGTGTCATCGCCTTTATGAAGGAACCTCTCAATACAGGAAGATTACTGCCGGGATAAGTGTATCAAAGGCAATCGAATGGGACAATGCCGAATCCAAGATGACATCCAATCCAGAGTTGATGGATGATAGAAACGTGAAATGATTACGTCCTAGGGGCATGCGCTGCGAAGAGATGCCGAACGGTCAATCGGGAATTACAAAGGTAGAATGCAAGGCTCCATCCGCGCCTCGCAGGTAAATGACCGTGCCGGGAGTCCATACCGCCTCATCCAATCCCCAATACAGATCGATAGACGTATCCGTGCCTTCCGCGGTGTGGATATCCACCGCGCCCGTGGTGTAGAAAGTAAATACAGGAAATGGATAGACGTTATCACCACCATCATCGAGTGTCCACCCAGCCATCGACACTTCGCCACCCGAATTCTCCAACCGTACCGTCTCGGTCTCGACATCCCCCGCACCCTGTATCCCCGTGATTGTAACGTTAGGCCCTTCTCCGGCTGGGGAAGGCGTGTCTGTGGATTGGAGTGGTGAGGTATCTTCCGGTGAAGATGTATCCGCCTCTGGAGGAGCTGCATCAACAGGTATGATCAACGTCGTTCCCGCCTCGAGCGCATCGGGATTGTCGAGATTGTTGGCATCCATTAGTTTCTCGATGGGCACTTCATACAAGAGGGCGATATCCGTGAGCGTGTCACCTGCGCGCACCATGTAGGTCACTGGAGTCGGCGACGGTGGAGTCGTTGCCGTTATCGTTGGCACCTCACTGGCCAGGCGCGCCATGACATCTACCGTGGCTGTGGGGGTGACCGCCGCATCACGCTCGCTGCCATCCCATAGGTTGAGGATCAGCAATACTACAAACGCAGACACAGCCGCGTTGAGCAGCAGATAGATGAGATATTGTCTCCAGGTGCTTCGTCGTACGCTACCCATCGCCGCGTAGCATAGCACAGGTTACTAAAAATGGGAAACCCAGTGGATTCCCCGCATTCTATGAGCGCCGGCCTCATCCCTGAATGGCAACCACACCCTTCCTTGGTTACATAGAAGCGGTATCCAGAGGGATGAGATCGCAGACCCTTTACAAATTATTAATATTATTATTACCTTCATTGTGATAATATTAATATGGATAAGCCCGTCTTCTTCATTGTGTCGGTATCCGGGCTTATCCTGGGGGAACCTACACTACCGTTTTCGTGCCC
>DAOUDW010000082.1:0-12699 GCA_034430895.1 Anaerolineales bacterium
TAGAAGGTAGTTCGAGGCACAAAGTGCCCGACGCCAAAGGAAGCCGCCAGCAAGGTCAGTTGCGAGGAATAGCTCAAGAGGGTGTACTATCGAATTAGAAATTGGGGCTTGACAACAGCGCCATCATAGAAGGCGGCGAATATGTTTACAATTAATTCCTATCTATTAAAAATCACACCACCATGTGATACGATACCTCGATCTCGCACACGCTCGAATCCGGAGGGGACATGCATTCCAAGCACCAACTCGTTATCTTAATAATTTTCATCCTCAGCCTGTTCGTCGCCGGCTGCGCGCTGGTGGAGTCCTTGTTCGCCAAATCCACCCCCACGCCGGTCTTCGCCGCCTCCCCACCCGCCAACGCCCAACCCGGCGATCTGTGGACCTCGACCGTCGACGGCATGACACTGGTTCTCATTCCGGCGGGCGAGTTCCTCATGGGCAGCGACGACGGCGATTTCGATGAACGTCCCGAACATAAGGAAACCACGGAAGCCTTCTGGATCGACCTGACCGAAGTGACCCAGGGCATGTACGCCCAATGCGACATCGAAGGCTGCGAAGAACCCGAGTGCGTGCGCGGCGACGACGACTACCCCGTGGTGTGCATCGATTGGAAGAGCGCCAAAGCCTACTGCGAATGGGCCGGGCGGCGTTTACTCACCGAAATCGAATGGGAGAAAGCGGCCCGCGGCACGGACGGACGCATCTACCCCTGGGGCGACGAACCCGCCACTTGCAAGTACGCCGTGATGAACGACCTCAAACTCGGCGACGGCTGCGGCTGGGGGACTTCCGCCTGGGCCGTGGGCAGTAAACCCGAAGGCGTCAGCCCCTACGGCGTGCTCGATATGGCCGGCAACGTGTGGGAGTGGGTCTACGATTGGGATCCCTACGCCACCAACGGCGCCGGCCGGGTGCTGCGCGGCGGCGGCTTTTACAGCATCCCCAGCACCGTGCGCTCCGCCAAACGCGAAGTGCTGCATCTGCCGCTGGACAAGAACCCAAGCCTCGGCTTTCGCTGCGGGGCGTCGGCGGTGGAGTGAACCGCCGAATCATTCGTGTAGGGGAAACCATAGGGGGTCGCCCCGACATCTATCCCGTGACAATAACACGTAAGGGCGACCCGGTGGGTCGCCCCGACAATCCTCACTCCCTCGCGGATTCGAAGACCGTACCGTAACGAGCGAGGCCTCTCATGGTCGAGATCCACACCGAGCCATCATCGCCGATGACGAGTTCGTCGACGGTATGACGCTGGTTCTTATTCCGGCGGGAGAGTTCACCATGGGTAGCGATGACTCTATTCATCGAGCCCCGACCGGGTTATACTGGATCGAGAACTTCCCCTAAAAATTCATCACTGCGGCATTGCATAGCAACACACGGTCCTTTTAAGATCGAAAGGGAGCTATTTTCTATGCTGAGCAAACGCTCGATCATAGTCGTGATCCTGATCCTCGTAGCCGCCCAGGCCTGCAATCTTCCTTTGGGAGACCAATTCACGCTGCAGGAATCACCCGGAGACGATCGCCTCGACCCGTGCGCCGGGGATGCGGGCCTCCCATTTGCCATCGATGCAGCATCTGCAGCCCTGAGCCTGGTTGGAACCGGTGATGACCTGGTTTTCGCCGCGCTGGGTGAGGATGGGGGTCAGCAACTGGCCGCGGATCTCATGCCCGGCGATACCTTCTGCAGCCTGACTGCCTCCCCCGCCACACAGGCCGTGCTCGACCAGGTCGATGAGCTCGTAGCTTCGGGCCAAACGGACCAAGCCGCCGATCTTCTCACCACCCTGCTCGCCGATCTGCGCGGCGCGAAGGCCGGCGCGAAATTGATGTCGATCCGTTTACATACGCCCGGTGGCGCGAGACAGGCCATCGCCGATTTGCTCATTGCAGGGAACAATGAAATCAGCTTCGGACTGGGCGACGGGCAAGGCTTTTTCGACGCCGCCAACGCCACCTTTAACGACCTTGCTGGAACGGAGCTTCCCAATGCGGGCTTTGAAGAGAGCATGCGCCTCTCCGAAGAAGCCCAGCGCCTGGGCCAGGAAGATATTGCCGACCAGGCGCTCGAGCGCGCCAAGGACATCCTGGGGGAGGACTTGGACGCTGCCATCGAGGACTTCGATCCCTGCCTGCCGAACGACAAGATCCTCGAGCAGGACATCCGCGATCTACTCAACAAACTTGCCCAGGCGATGCTTCTCGACGTTCCAGGATCACAGGGGCCGGGGGACAGCCGCTACGATGCGGTGATGTCCAAGGTCTGGCGGGCGGCGCAGGGCTTGAATCCGGAAGCCGCCATGAGCCTGCCCGAACCGGATAATCTACCGCCCGAATGCGATACCACGTACGAACTCGAGATCGATATCCACGTCGTCTGTCCGGAAATCGTGGAAGAATGCTACGATGCAAGCTGCGTGCAAAAGGGGACCTTTCGCTACCAGGCCGAAATTCAGATCGCCGGCCGGATTCCACTCACGATTTCCGCAGACGCAGGGACGAGCCAGGTGCAGGGCGAGGGTGAGGTGGAGATGACGGGGGAAGCCCTCGTCGGTTTATGTTCCCTGACCGGGGGCGAGGGCACCGCGCAGATTACGGTTACCGGCAGCATCGGATCGGACGTCGGCGGCCAGCCATCCCTGAACCTCCTGCTCGATCAAACCTGGTATCACACCTGGATGGGGTCGATGACCTGCCCGGATAGCGGCAGCCAATCCTGGGACGTGCCACCCACTACCTACAGCGCCGAGTTTTCCCTTCGAATGGAAGACGGTGCCGGTTTTGAATCTACGGAGCACATCGAGGATCCTTTCCCATGCGATACGACATATACCTACACGCTCCACGTTACGAATGCTGAATGAAAATTCTGTCGGGGGAAGCCGCGTGCTTCCTCCGAGATAACACGTAAGGGCGACCCGGCGGGTCGCCCCTACAATGGATCAACGGGTTGACAATGTCACCCTCGCAGACCCTCGCGTGCCTTTCGCAGCGACTCTTCCTGGGCCTCCCATTCACGCTGGAGAGGCATCGCCTGGCGGTAATACTCGTGTCCCTCGGCCTCCTGCCCCAAGGCCTCGTAAACGCGGCCCACGTTGTTCAGCAAGATGAGTTTTCCCATGAATTGATCTTTTTCAAGCCAGACGGCAAGCACCTCATGGTAGATCTCCAGCGCATCTTCGTACTGCTTCTGGGCTTCGTAGATGGCGCCGACGGCGTTCAAGGCGGTGTATTCCATGATCCGGTCGCCCTCGCGTAAAATCTCCCGCGCCCCCTGGCAATGTTCCCGCGCCTCGGCATGCCGTCCCTGGGCGAGATGGATCAATCCGAGGTTATACAGCGCCCGGCCCTCAAATCCCCGGTTGCCCGTGCTGCGATACACCGCCAGGGCGGTCGTGTAGGCCTGCAGCGCACCGTCCAGGTCATTGGCGTAATCGCGCAGGATTCCCTGCGCCAGCGCGCAGCTTCCCGCTTTATCGGCCGCGGGGCACATCGCCCCGCGTTGTGTCGCAAAGGTGATCGCCCGCGCGAGAAAATCGCGTTCGAAGATCAGCCCGCCCGTTCCGAGCCTCACGTCGTCCCGGAAGTAATGCAGCTGAACCACGGATTGGTGGTAAAGTTTAAAGGCCTCCTCATGGCGCTCCGCCGCCAACAGGTCATCCGCTTCCGCCCACAACTCCTGCCAGGTCGGGAAATCGCCTTCCTGGTCTTCGTCCTCCCCGGCTGGATCAGCGTCGTTGTAGGCGATCGACGGCTGTACCTGGTCGATCCCGTCCAGATACCCGCCGGAAAGCCATTCGTAGTGTTTCAGGCCGATGAGATCGGTGAAAATGTGATGTACGGATCGAACGTCTTCCGGACTGGGATGCAGCACGCTGTTGAGTTCGGACCGACGTGACGGGTCGACAAAGGCACCAAGCGCCTCCAGATCGACCTGTGAATCGTCAATCGTTAGTTTCGAATCCCAGGTGCACTCATAGTGGATCACGGACTCGCTTTTCTCATACACACTGAACGCCCATCCGTGATCCTCCCCAAAGACGTAGTGCAGCAGCGTTCCCGGATTATGGGACGTCATTGCCCTGACGGCTTCGAGGGGAGTGGTCTGCGGGATGATCGTCACCCAGCCGTTTTCCGGTTTGAAGACCACACCCTTGAAACCGGCCGCCTTCAGAAGATCGATTCCCTGCTGCGCCTTCTCGGCCCGCAGGTGAAAGCTTTCGCTGAATTCACTCATGGTTCAATCCCTTCGATAGTTCGTGCATCGAATTCTACTTTCTTTTCTGGATGTTGTCGTCATCGTTTGAGGAAGGAATGAAGAGACGTGTAGGGGCGGACCTATGTGTCCGCCCTCACCGACATACCCTATCCCTTTGATAGAGAGGGTACTTTAACAATCATCCTGAGTGGAGGACTCTAACCGAATGAAATGAGGTTCGAGTCCGCAGTCGAAGGAGGGCGATTATTCCCACAACCGGAAGATCACATGCCGTCCTTCGACTTCGTTCGCTTCTGCGAAGCTCTCTCCGCTCAGGATGAATAAAAAAATGAGGGTGATTTACGTTAGCCATCACCTCCATCATCTCCCCTATGGGGAGAGGAAGCGTGTGTGTAGGGGCGGTTCGCGAACCGCCCCTACAACGTATTTATAGGTGATGTATAGGGTCGCCCCTACAATCCTCACTCCCGCGCAGGTTCGAAGACCGGCCCGTAGCGGGCCAAGCCTCGCGTGGTCGAGATCCACACCGAACCATCCTCGCCCATGACCATTTCGTCCACGCTGTCCATGGCGAGACCGCCCAAATTCTTCTCCCAGATTTTCCATTCGCCGTCCGCGTAGCGGAAGACCGCCATCGACCCTCCGATCCAGATGGCACCGTCCGGCGCCAGTCGGATGACGTTGGGGAAGATGATCCATTCGTAGTCGAACGTCAGCGGATCGACGGGCGTGAAACTCTCGCCGTCGAAAGTGGTCAGGTTGCTGTTGGACACGTCCAACCAGATCAGCCCGTCACCATCGACGGCCACACAACTCACCGAGCCGCCGGCCAGCCCGTCGGCCTCGTTGTAAATGCGCCACTCGCCACCGTCGTAATGTATCAAGCCGTTGCCGTTCGTCCCGAACCACAAGCTGCCGTCCGTGTCTTCTGCCATGGAGTTAAACTGCGTGTGTTTGGGGAACACGGCGGCGATATCCTGGTCGCTGAATATAGATGCAGTCTCGGCGTCCGAGAAATGAAACACCGATTCGCCGTCGTAGGCCGTGAGTACGAAGCCGTTGCTCGTGTCCACCCAGACGGTTCCCGTGGAATCGATCCACAGATCCCAGGTCGTGTGCCCCACCAGCCCGGTGTGGTGACTCAATCCCTCCCGGAAGACGCCATCCTGGTAGATGTTCGCCCCGCCGTAAGTCGCCAGCCAGAGTGCACCGTCCGGCGCGCGGGCGATGTCGAAGACGTTATCATCCAGGAGCTCGTCGCTCTCATCGTATTTTTCGACTGCGCCGCTGCGCGGGTCCCACACACTGAGCCCTTCTTTGACGTGCGCCGCCCAGACAATCCCTTCCGCATCGACATGCAGGACGCGCGCCCCTCGGGCCAGCGGCGCTTCGCCGCCTACGCAGGCCGGACAAGGAAACACGCGGTCGTACTGATCGCTGGTGGCAGCGAACCCCCAGGCCATCCAGGCCGTCCGCGGTGTGGGCGTGGGAATCGGAGTCGCTGTTGGGCTGGGAGTCTCGCTCGGCGTCGACTCGGGCTCCGTCGGCCGCGACGTCTTGGTCCCGCAGGCCGCCAGCGCGAATACGACCCCGATCAGCAGGATGGATTTCAGGCAACGAGCGAACACGATTCGCCTCCTGGAAGATGTATGGATTTATCAGCGGTTGGGATAGTATGGCATTTCTCTGGAATCGAAGCCAATCGAAAGAGAATACCGATGGACTTTTCGAGAATTCGAGTCTAATATCCAAAGTAGAAGAGGGATTCAATCATGCGAATAAAAATAACCGCTTTGCTCGCCGTACTGCTACTTGTCGCTTGCTCGCCGGAAGAGACTGTCTTCACAACGATGGCACCGCCCGAAGCAAGCACGACAACTACGCCAACGGCAACGATTCCGCCGCCGACGGTGACAGTAACCTCAACCGCCACACCTTTCATGGAAATCATCAAGCGGACTCCCGAAGAGGTCGATCAACTCGAGGCGGGCACGTATCTGGTCTATCCCGAGGAAATCGAAGACGGCTACGCATTGACGTTCATCAAATCCGACGCAAGCATAAAAGTCTCCCGAGCATTCCCCCTGATCTTCGAGTTCTACAGTGTGGAAGCCAGCATAATCCAGGGTGTCTCCCCGGATGGCAGATACTACGCTTACCTGTCCGGTCACAAAGGCGATTGGATGAGCGATTACGATCTCGATGAGGAGTACGAGCTGCAGTTGAACATCGTCTCCCTGCGGGATCAATCTATCGTGGCGGAGATTTCCCTGCTTTCCGATTCCTTTCCGGCCAATTTTTTGGAGTACGCGCAGAATCATCAAGACCAATTCGAATCGGACTACGAACAGCCCACGGTGGAGTCGATCTCCCAAGGACTTTTCTCAGCCTTCCAGTGGGGAATTGCATCCTTCCAATGGGCTCCGAATAGCCGCTACCTGGCCTTCGCCGGGCAGATGGAGGGACTATCCTCCGATTTGTACGTATTCGATGTAGCGGACCGTTCGATTTGTCGTTTGACGTCCGGTCCCGAGCAGATCCAAAGCATAAAATGGTCGCCTGACAGCCAACACATCGCCCATGCCAGCACAAACGAAATTGCAGCGGGTAGCGCATACACGAACCATATCGCCAGCCTCGACGGAAGCCGGGTGATTTCATTTCCTGACCACTGGATACGAAGGGGAGGATGGCTGAATAACAACCAGTACCTCGCCTATAACAAATCGACCGGAGCCGGCAACAATCACCTGATCCTGTACGACACGATCGAAGGGAGCGCTCGAGCGATCTGGCCGCGCAAATTCAGCAGCGTTTCTTATCTCGACAGCCGAAATTTACTCCTGGTAAACCTGCCGTATCCGGAGTTTACCGAACTCGAAGCTGGGATTTACCTGGTCGATCCACTCACCGAGGAATATAGCCGCATTGCCGATGGAGAGTATTGGTCCGTCCAAGCGCTTGATCGGGAAGACTACTTATTGGTATTGGAACAAATGGATGAAGGTATATACTTGCTATCCGCAGATTATAAGATCGAGAAAATTTCCGAAAAAATCGGGTGGACTTCGGCATCCCCGGATAATGAACTTATCGCGATTTATAATTACAAAAATGATGTTGGTCTTGATATATATTGGATTGATGATCAAACCACACGCTCGATCATCAAAGGTGAGGTTCGGGACTTTGATTGGCTTCCCGATTCGTCCGGATTCTTCCTGGAAATTGGTGAATCCTTTTGTCTCCACGATCTGATCAGCGGCAGTACGATTGAAGTCGATGATTCGATCGAATATTTTGGATTTCCTCCATATTCAAAGTTCGTCGAGATCGAGTAACCCGAAATATCCAATTACAGTCGCTTGAATTCGAACCGATATCTTACGATGCGCGGAGTTGCGTTTATCGACCTCGATGGACTTTATTTAAATTCGAGTCTATCATCCCCAGCAGAAGGGGAGATTAATAATGAATCGGCGAAAAATAACCGCTTTGCTCGTCCTGCTGTTTCTCGTCGCCTGTTCGCCGGAAGAGTCCGCCATCCCGACGACGGCCCCGCCCGAAGCGAGTGCGACCACTGCACCAACGCCAACGATTCCCCCTCCCACCGCGACAGCCACTTCACCTATCCAATCACCAACCGCCACCCAATTCGTTGAATCCACGGAGATGCCTATCCCCGAAGTTCTTCAACTTGAATCCGGCGATTATCTTGTTTACATAAAAAATGTCGAAAAGGGGGATGAGTTGATTTTCATCAAATCCGACGGCAGCAGCATGGTATCCCGGAGATTCCCGCATTTCCCTCCATATGTAATGCAGCCCCTCGATGGCGTCTCACCGGACGGCAAATACTTCGCCTTTTATACTGGATACGCAGGTATGTTCATGGAATACGATCCTGCACAGAAATTCAACCTCCAATTGAATATCATCTCTCTCCAGGGTGGCACCGAAGTAATCGAGATTCCCCTTCTGTCGATTTCCTATCCATTGAATTTTTATATGCTAGCTGTAGAAAACCTGGAACAACTATATGAAGAGATCGGAGTCACTACAGCAGAAGATGCAGCTCGTGAGCTGTACAATGCCTTCCTGCAAGGAATTGGATCTCTCGAATGGTCTCCAGACAGCCGTTACCTGGCTTTTGCGGGTCAAATGGATGGTCTCTCATCGGATTTATACGTATTCGACACGCATGACAACTCGGTAACGCAGCTCACTTCCGGTCCCGGGCAGATTCAAAGACTCTCCTGGTCCCCCGACAGCAAGCAGATCATGCACGCCAGTGCAAATTGGTTCAGCATACACACGCCCACGACAAACCACGTCGTTTCCGTGGATGGCACGAACGCTATCTCCTTCCCATACGACAAGGGTGAATTTGAAGGAGGCTGGTTGAACGATTACCAGTATGTCGTTTATGAAGCTGCGAATGGACCGGGAGAGTACGACATCACCCTTCTCGATACACATGAAGGTACTGTGAGACTAATCTGGCCAGACAATTTCAATTCGATAGATTTCATAGCTCGACGCAATCAACTTCTTGTCACTACACATCCAACTGAATCAGAGTTAGAGCCAGGAGCTTTTCTAGTCAACGTAAACAACACAAACTACACAAGAATCGCGACAGGTATCGCATCTGGTGAAGCTCTTGAACACGATGATTACCTTTGTGCGATTGCGTTTTATGATGATGTCTCCTACCTTGTCACAACGGAATACGAAATGCAGGAAATCTCCGACATGAGTTGGGGAATCGAAGTATCACCAAGCAATGAGATTCTTGCCATCTACAGCAATGACTATCTTGACGAAGACGCCAGATTGGATATCTTTTTCCTTCGTGATCAATCGACTTTAACGATCTTCGAGGGTGGCGTGACCAAGGTAATCTGGTCTCCCGATGCTTCCGGCCTCTTCTTCGTTGCCGACGACGCCCTACATCTATATGATATAGAGCGAGGGACTACGACGTTAATCGATCCGCTCATTGAAGGAAGTTACCGTTGGAAAACAGATTATCTGTTTATCAGCATCGAATGATTTGTACCTCCCCATTCCAATATAGAATGAAGGCTTAGAACAAAGCCACCCGTGGTGACACCCGACGAGGAAGTGAATGTGGTGGGGCAGGTGTTCGGCGCGCCGCTGGCGTTACTTAAACGCAAATTCCTGATCGCCTGGTTCCTGGGCTTTCTTGGCGCCGTCGCCACGACGGTCGGACACGGCTGGATCGAGGAGTAGTCAAGTGTTGACTTCCACTGCCCCTTTGTGCTATGATGCACCAAGCCTAGAAAAAGATTGTTATGGACCAAGCAACGAACAGCAAGAAGTACTTTTTTTACTACTATTTTTGGTGGGAGGAGGTCCCACCGTTGCTGCGCGTTGACTAGACCCTAGTACGAGACTGTCGGATTACCCAAGCGCGGAGCAGCGGCTCGGCGCTTTTTCGTTTTTCGGGACAGCAGGCACGACTCGAAAAACCCATTTGGAAACAACGTGCCAGGAGGTGGCCGTGATTATCGTAATGAAACATCAAGCCAATGCCAAACAGGTGGCTTCCGTGGTCTCCCGCGTGGAGGACCTCGGATACCGCACGCATCTCAGCGAAGGCGAAGAGCGCACCATCATCGGAGTGATCGGTGATGAACGCCCCGTCGACCTCAACCAGCTGGAATTGATGGACGGCGTGGAAAGAGTGCTCCCGGTGCTGCGTCCCTTCAAATTGCCCTCGCGCGAGATGCACCCACAGAACACCGTCGTGGCCTTAAACGGTGTTAAAATCGGTGGACCGGAGATCGTGATCATTGCCGGTCCCTGCTCCGTGGAAAGCCGCGAACAGCTGCTGGAAACGGCGCACGCCGTAAAAGAAGCCGGCGGGGCTGCCCTGCGCGGCGGGGTCTTCAAACCGCGCACCTCGCCCTACAGCTTCCAGGGGTTGGGCGAGGAAGGTCTCGAATACTTGGCCGAGGCCAAGCAGGAGACAGGCCTGCCGATCGTTACCGAGGCGATGACCATCGAACAGGTCGCCCTGATCACACGCTACGTCGATGTGATCCAGATCGGCACGCGCAACATGCAGAATTTCCCGCTGCTGACTGCGGTGGGTGAATCCGGGCATCCGGTGCTGCTGAAACGCGGCATGATGTCCACCATCGAGGAATGGCTCATGGCTGCCGACTACATCCTCTCCAAGAACAACCCGCACGTGATCCTCTGCGAGCGCGGCATCCGCACCTTCGAACGCGCCACGCGCTCGACCACGGACATCAACGCCATCCCCGTGGTCAAGGAGCTCACGCACTTGCCCATCGTGCTCGATCCCAGCCACAGCACGGGGAAGAGCGCCTACGTCAACGCCGTCGCCCGTGCCGGAATCGCCGCCGGGGCGGATGGCTTGATCGTCGAAGTCCATGTGCGGCCCGAGGAAGCCCTTTCCGACGGCGCCCAAAGCATCAAACCGGAAACCTTCGCCAGACTCGTGCAGGAAGCGCAGGTTCTGAGTGAGGCTGTGGGCAGAAAGATCGCTGTACACTGATGAGACTCTCCGAAGCGCGCCTCTCGATCGTCGGTCTGGGTTTGATGGGAGGATCCCTCGCCCGAGCGCTGCAAGGCAAGGTAGCAGAGCTGATCGGCATGGATTGGGATCCCCAGGTCGTGGAACTCGCCAACGAACTCGAGATCTTCGACCGTGCCAGCAACGACCTGAACCATACGCTGAAAACCTGCGATCTGGTTGTGTTGGCCACACCCGTGCGCGCTATTCTCGACACCTTAAAACAAATCGGACGTAATCTGCCCGCGCCCCCACGTGTTTTCGACATTGGATCGACCAAAGTCGAGATCCTGCAGGCCATGGACGCCCTGCCCAAGGAAGTCGATGTCCTCGGCGGGCATCCGCTCTGCGGCAAGGAACGCATGGGACTATCAAACAGCGACGCCGAGCTGTATCGAGACAAAACCTTCGTGATCGCCCCGCTGGAGCGCACTTCAGACGAGATGCTGGATTTGGTCGATGAACTCATCACCGCCATCCACGCTCGACCGCTTACGATGAACGCCGAACGCCACGACCGCCTGGTGGCTGTGACCAGCCACCTGCCCTACCTGCTGGCGGTCACCTTGATCTCCGTGGGCATGGAAGCCAGCGCCACGGATGATGCCATCTGGGATCTGATTGCATCCGGCTTCATCGACACCTCCCGCCTGGCGGCCAGCGAAGTCAATATTATGAGCGACATCCTGCTTACCAACCGGGGCGAGATTCAAAAGGCACTCGCAGGCGCCATTCATCACCTGCAGG
This sequence comes from Anaerolineales bacterium, assembly GCA_034430895.1. Classification (GTDB taxonomy): domain Bacteria; phylum Chloroflexota; class Anaerolineae; order Anaerolineales; family E44-bin32; genus WVZH01. The sequence continues at coordinate 11,546 of DAOUDW010000082.1, forward strand.
AATTATCCAAGATCATTTCTTCCGGCGACGCCGACAAGCTTTTCGCCGAACTGACCCTGATCTGCAGCCAGCGCGCCAGCCTGAGCATCACGTCATCCGAAACCGAGGACGGCCATGGAAATTCGCATCAACCAGCCGGCTAAGAAACTGCGCGGCAGCGTGCGCCCACCGGGGGACAAATCGATCTCCCATCGCGCCCTGCTCCTGGGCGGTATCGCCCAGGGCACCAGCCGCATCCAGGGCTTTCTGCGCGCCGGCGTGACCGATGCCATGCTCGGCTGCCTGGAGACCCTCGGCGTCGACGCCGAATTCATGGACGACGACGATCTGGTCATCGTCGGCCGTCCCTGGCAAACTCCAGGCGAAACCCTGGACTGCCAGAACTCGGGCGCCACGATACGCATGCTGCTCGGTGCACTGGCAGCGCAGCCCATCGAAGCCACACTGGACGGTACGCCGCGCCTGCGCAAACGCCCAATGGAACGCGTGGTGGAACCCCTTCGCCTCATGGGCGCCAACATCCAGGGTACCGACGGTCAGCCTCCGCTTAAAATCCGCGGCCGGAAATTACATGGCATCGACTACGAACTTTCTGTCGCCTCGGCGCAGGTGAAGACCGCCATCCTGATGGCGGCCCTGTTTGCCGAAGGCCCGACCACGATCCGCGAGCCGGGACCTTCCCGCGATCACACCGAACGCATGCTGCGCTGCCTGGGCATATCCGTAAACGCCAGCAACGGCGAGGTGCAGTTGATTCCCGAAGCAGGGCCTTTATCGGCCTTCTCGCTCGTCATTCCGGCGGACATCTCCTCCGCCGCTTTCCTGATCACCGCTGCCGCCATCGTGCCCGGTTCCAAACTGGAACTCCCGGGCGTGGGGGTCAATCCCACCCGCACGGGCCTGCTCGACGTGCTGCAGGAGATGGGCGCCCGGATCCGGATCGAAAACGAACATCAATCCGGCACGGAGCCGATCGCCGATCTCGAAATCCATGGAAGCGAGCTGCGCGGGGTGCGGATTTCCGGCGAGCGTGTGGTGCGCATGATCGACGAATTCCCTATCTTCGCCGTCGCCGCCACACAGGCCGAAGGTGAGACCGTGGTCGAACAGGCCGCCGAACTGCGTCTGAAGGAATCCGACCGCATCGCCTCGCT
>DAOUDW010000083.1:0-31477 GCA_034430895.1 Anaerolineales bacterium
TCGAGATGGTGATGCCGGGCGACAATGTGAACCTGGAAGTAGAGTTGATCACACCGGTGGCGTTGGAGAAGGGCTCGAATTTCGCCGTCCGTGAGGGTGGTCTCACAGTCGGTGCGGGTGTGATCACCGAGATATTGGAATAGGTGTAAAATGGCCAAGCAAAAAATCCGCATTCGACTAAAGGCATACGATCATCGGGTGCTCGACCAATCTGCTAAACGTATCGTTGAGACGGCAGAGCGGACCGGTGCAAAAGTAGTTGGCCCGGTTCCATTGCCGACCCGGATCGAGCGATTTACCGTACGTCGATCGACGTTTATCGACAAAGATTCGCACGAGCATTTTGAAATCCGGACGCATAAACGGCTGATCGATGTACTCGATCCCGAGACGAAAACAATCGACACGTTAATGCGGTTGAATCTGCCGGCAGGTGTAGATATCGAGATTAAGATCTAGACAAGAACCGCACGAAAGGTGGCTGGGAAAGAGCCTTTTGGCAGAAGCGTGGAATAGAAATTCACTATTGAAACGCTTACAGAAGGTTGACTGCCCTGCGATCGGGGATGATGCAGCCAAAGCCCTGGCTGACAGTCCCGTCAAGATTTCAAAACAGGAGAAAACGGATGAAAGGGCTGGTTGGAAAGAAAGTTGGCATGTCCCAGATATTCGACGAATCGGGTAAGGCGCTACCGGTGACTTTGATCGAAGCTGGGCCTTGTTACGTCACGCAGGTGCGTTCGCCGAAGCGAGATGGGTATCGTGCAGTACAGGTTGGCTTCGGTGAAGCCAAACCGCGCCGACTCTCCGGTGGACAACTTGGTCACCTCAAGAGAAATGATCTGCCGCCGCTGCGGTATTTACGTGAATTCCGTATCAAGGAATTAGCGGGTGTCAAAGAAGGGGACAAGCTGACCGTTGAGGTATTTACGGTTGGTGATCGAGTAGATGTTATTGGCGTAAGTAAAGGAAAAGGATTTGCGGGCGCGATCAAGCGTCATGGTTTTCGGCGGCAACCGAAAACGCATGGACAATCCGATCGTACCCGAGCGCCCGGATCCCATGGCGCCACTACGACCCCTGGTCGTGTGTTTAAGGGCGCGCGTGGTCCGGGTCATATGGGAAACGCACGAGTCACCTCGCAAAATGTAAAGGTTGTCTGGATCGATGCAGACCGCAATCTGATTGGTGTTAGCGGCAGCGTACCAGGTCCGAAGGGCGGGGTGGTAACGATCAAGGAAGCCAGAAAGCAGTAGACGCTTGGGAGCAGAACAACGATGAAGGTAGATGTGATCAATTTAAAAGGCGAGAAGGTTAAAACTGCGGATTTACCGGCAGCGATCTTCGAGGCCCCGATAAAACCCGATTTGATGCACCAAGCATTTGTGCGCCAAATGGCGAATGCCCGTCTGGGAACACACAAGACCAAGACGCGTAGTGAAGTCTCTGGCGGCGGGCAAAAACCATGGCGTCAGAAAGGGACGGGGCGAGCGAGGCATGGTTCACGCCGATCGCCGATTTGGGTTGGTGGCGGCAAGGTTCACACGCCGATGCCGCGCAAGTACACCAAGAAAATGCCGCGCAAAATGCGTCGTGCTGCACTACGTTCTGCGCTATCAGCGAAGGCATCGAACAAGCAGATCATGGTGCTGGACGCCATTGCCCTGGATCAACCAAAGACGAAGGAAATGGTTGCCGTACTGGCGAAACTTGTCGGGAAAGAAAGCGCATTATTCTTACTTCCCGATGCGAACGATGCCTTGGAAAAGTCGGTGCGAAACCTGCCCCAGGCGAAGACGCTGCGAGCTAATTATTTGAACGTGCGCGATTTACTGCAATACGATCGCGTGATCATGCCGCTTGGTGCTATTGATGTAATTCAATCGTATTTGGGTGCTTGAGGAGTTGTGTGATGACGACGATTTACGATATCCTGCGCCGCCCGATCATTACAGAGAAAACCAGTTTTCTGAGTGGAAAACTGAATCAGTACGTTTTCGAAGTAGATCGAAAGGCCACGAAAGCGCAGATAAAAGAGGCAGTCGAGGTGTTGTTTGACGTAGATGTAATCCGCGTCAATGTGACCAATGCACCAGCGAAAAGAAGCCGTCGAAGGAATCGACGCTTACTCGTGCGGCGCCCTGGCTATAAAAAGGCAATTGTGACCTTGAAAACCGGCGACACGATTGATGTATTCGAAGGGGTAAGATAAATGCCAGTAAAAAAATATAAACCTACCTCTCCGGGTCGCCGTGGAATGAGCGGCCATACATTTGAGGAGATCACACGCACTACACCAGAACGTTCGCTGCTGATTCCCAAGCGGCAACATGGTGGACGCAACAATCAGGGACGCATTACGGTACGCCATCGCGGCGGTGGCCACCGGCGTCAGATTCGCGTAGTCGATTTCAAGCGCGATAAACGAGGCGTTCCCGCGACCGTGGCCTCGATTGAGTACGACCCCAACCGCTCGGCGAGACTCGCCCTGCTGCATTATGCCGACGGTGAAAAGCGCTACATCGTAGCGCCGTTGGACCTTCAGGTCGGCGATACGGTCGTCGCTGGACAGGAAGCAGAGATCCGACCCGGAAACAGCCTGCCGCTAGCGAATATACCTCTCGGGACGCAGGTCCATAATATTGAATTGCGTGAGGGTAAAGGCGGGCAACTTGTTCGCGCTGCGGGAACTTCCGCCCAGGTTTTGGGCAAGGAAGGTCGCTACGCAGCGATTCGTTTGCCTTCCGGTGAAGTTCGACGTGTACATCAAGCTTGCTACGCCACAATTGGTGAAGTCGGAAACCCCGATCATAGCAACATCAAGCTGGGTAAGGCAGGTCGGAAACGCTACATAGGATTTCGCCCGACCGTACGGGGTTCAGCGATGAGTCCCCGTGACCATCCCCACGGTGGTGGGGAGGGACGGTCGCCAATTGGTATGCCCAGTCCCAAGAGCCCCTGGGGTAAGAAGACTTTGGGCAAGAAAACTCGCCGTAATAAACGAACGGACAAGTATATTATCCGTCATCGATCCAAGCGGCGCCGCAAATAAAGTGATGAGTGAGTTAACGGAGACGAGAGAATGTCGAGATCGTTGAAAAAAGGGCCGTATATCGACCCGAAACTGTTGAAGAAAATCGAATTGATGAACGAGCGCGGAGATAAGAAAGTAATCCGCACATGGAGCCGCGCAAGTACGATCTTCCCCCAGATGGTGGGTCACACAATCGCCGTCCATGATGGACGCCGACACGTGCCGATTTACATCACTGAGAACATGGTCGGTCATAAGTTGGGCGAATTCGCACCGACGCGAACCTATCGTGGTCACATTGGCAGAGATCGCACAACGCGGGTGGGGCCAGGTTCAGATGTCTGAGGGATTTGATGTGCGCGCAAGAGCGCGATTCGTTCCGATGTCACCGCAGAAAGTCCGCCTGGTGTTGGATTTGGTGCGTGGAAGCGATGTCGTTGAAGCGATGGATGTATTGAAATTTTCACAGAGGGCAGCTGCACGCGAGGTAGCGAAACTGCTGCAATCTGCGATCGCAAATGCGGAGGAGAATTTCGGCCTCAATCGAGACGATCTCTACATTCATCAGATTTATGCGGATAAGGGCCCGATTCGGTTCTGGCGTCGTTTTGGGGCGCGAGGGCGCTTCAAGAGAATTCGCAGACGTTCCTCACACATTACTGTCATTTTGCGAGAGCGAGAACTCGAACCCGCTTGAGATTATCGATAACTATCGTTCTGACATTGCTTTATCGGCGAGATAAGAAGCAAGTTGAGAGGAGAAAGCATGGGGCGTAAAGTTCATCCAAAAGGTTTCAGGCTCAAGATCAATAAGACTTGGGATTCACGTTGGTTTGCGGATCCGGATAAATATGCCGATCAGCTCCATCAAGATTTTGCCATTCGAAACCTGATTACGGAAATGACGCCGCGCGCGGGAGTATCCCGCATCGAAATCGAACGATATCCTAATAGTGTTCACATTACGGTGCATACCGCTAAACCGGGGATCGTAATTGGGCGTAAAGGGGCCAATGTCAAAGAGCTACGGCGTAAATTGCAGGAATTGACTGGTACGAATGTCAAATTGGACATCGCTGAAATCAAAGATCCGGATTTGGAGGCGCAGTTGGTGGCTGAAAACATCGCCAATCAACTCGAAAGGCGTATCAGCCATCGGCGAGCGATGCAGCGTTCGGTCGCTCAAACCATGCGCCAGGGTGCGCAAGGTATAAAAGTCATGTGCGCGGGACGTCTCATGGGAACAGAGATGGCGCGCAACGAATGGATGCGTGAAGGCAGGGTTCCGGCGCAGACATTGCGTGCAGATATCGATTTTGCTCGCGCAGAAGCAACGACCACATACGGGAAAATCGGTGTGAAAGTGTGGATTTATAAAGGCGATATCCTCGTAGAAGAGAATCAAGAAACTGAAGCCATGGATGTTTACGTCAGTGAATAGGGCATCACGTGAGTGGTGAGGTGTAGATATGTTGTTTCCGAAACGAGTTAAGTATCGCAAGCAAATGCGCGGGCGAATGAAGGGCAAGGCCAGCCGGGGCGCTGAGGTCAGCTTTGGTGATTACGGCCTGCAAGCGCTTGAGCCCGGATGGGTTACTGCCCGTCAGATCGAAGCGGCTCGTCGTGCGTTGGTGCGATTCATGCGACGTCGTGGCAAGGTCTGGATTCGGATTTTTCCCGACAAGCCAGTTACCAAGAAGCCTGCCGAAACGCGCATGGGCAAGGGTAAGGGCGCAGTGGATCATTGGGTGGCCGTCGTCAAACCAGGACGAATCATGTTCGAAATCTCGGGTCTGGATGAGAGTGGCGCGCGTGAAGCGATGCGGCTTGCGGCGCACAAGATTTCCGTGAAGACCAAATTCACGAGCCGTCTTGACCTTGGTGGAGGCAGGTAAGCGATGAAACCAATAGAGATTCGCACACTTTCTATAGAAGAGATACAGACGCGATTGGACGAAGCGCGCGAGAACTACTTCCGATTACGATTTCAGGTTTCCACAGGCCAGCTGACGGATCATTCACAGTTAAAGATTGCGCGGCAAGAAATTGCCCGACTGGCGACGATTTTGCATGAATTTGAATTGGCAGTTGAGCTCGAAGGAAGGGAAGAATGAGTAATACGAGACGAAGATTGGACGGTGTGGTCACCAAAACGAAACTGGAGAAGACTGTGACCGTGCGCGTCGATCGAAGTTATCGCCATCGGTTGTATGGCAAAGTCATTCGGACGCACAAGAATTACCTTGTACATGATGAGCTTGGTTGTCACATTGGCGATCAAGTCAGGATCGTGGAAAGCCGTCCGATCTCAAAAAGAAAACGCTGGGTGATTCAAGAGGTTGTACGGCCCGCCAGTGAAGCGGACGTGACGGTGAGCCAGGTGGAAGCGCAGGTGGATGAGTCTTTACTTGAAGCGGTAACTGTGGACGAGGAAGAACCCGAAGCGATGGAGACGGAAGCATGATTCAACAAGAGAGTCGTGTGAAAGTTGCCGATAATACCGGCGGGCGTGAAATGCTCGTTATCCGCGTACTTGGTGGTTCACGAAAGCGTTACGGGCGTATTGGGGACATTGTCGTTGGCACGATCAAATCCGCTTCCCCGCATGGCGCGGTAAGTAAAAGCGATGTCGTGCGCGCCGTGATCGTCCGTACTGCGAAAGAATATCGCCGGGATGATGGATCCTATATCCGCTTTGATGACAATGCCGCCGTGATCCTGGATACGGATGGGCATAATCCCAAAGGAACTCGGATTTTTGGGCCTGTTGCCAGGGAACTGCGCGATAAGGGTTTCACCAAGATCGTATCGCTTGCTCCGGAAGTATTGTAGGAGGCGTGAAACGATGAAGATAAAACGAGGTGACAACGTAGAGGTGGTGCGCGGGCGAGATCGTGGCCATCGCGGCGAAGTGATCCGGGTTTTACCAAAAGAGGATCGCGTTATCGTGCAGGGTGCGAATATCCGCAAGAAACATCAACGCCAGGTCCAGGCAGGCAGCCGGCAGATGAATCCGGGCATTATTCAATTTGAAGCTTCGATGCACGTATCCAATGTTATGCTGGTGTGCCCGAAATGTGATCGCCCGGTGAGAGTGAGTTACCTGCTGGAAGACGGCGAACGACAACGGATCTGCAGGCAGTGTGAAGCGGTTATCGACTGAAGGTGTATGGAGTGCAAGAAGAATGACACATTATTTACAAGAAAGATATCAAAAAGAAATCGTCGATACGATAAGGAAGGATTTCGATTTGGGGAATCGCATGCGGGTTCCTCGAATGGAAAAGATCGTAGTCAATGTCGGTGTCGGTGAGGCGATTGACAATGCCAAAGCGCTTGATGCAGCACTCGATGACATTACAACCATCACGGGTCAAAAACCGATCGTCACTAAATCCCGTAAAAGCATTGCGAATTTCAAGCTGCGGGAAGGGCGATCGATCGGTGTGAAGGTTACCTTGCGTGGTGAACGAATGTGGTCGTTCTTCGACCGCTTGGTCAATGTAGCCTTACCGCGAACCCGGGACTTCCGTGGGGTTTCGATGGACAGCTTCGACGGTCGTGGGAATTACACACTCGGGTTACGCGAGCAATTGATTTTCCCCGAGGTCAATTACGACAAAATTGACAAGATCCGTGGCTTCGAGGTGACGATTGTTACCTCAGCAGAAAACGATGAACAAGGGCTTCGTCTGCTGCAACTTCTCGGTATGCCCTTTGGGAGAAGAGAGTACGATGGCTAAGACATGTATGCCGATTCGAGAGACGCGAAGAAAATTCAAAAGCCGGGTCCGAAATCGCTGTCGGATATGTGGTAGACCCCGCGGATATTATCGGCGTTTCGATTTGTGCCGTATTTGCCTCCGGGAGAAAGCGCTCGAAGGTCAAATTCCGGGCTTAGTGAAATCATCCTGGTAGTCCAAGAACCGGAGAGAACTAAATGACGATATCTGATCCGATTTCTGATATGTTGACTCGCATGCGCAATGCGGTGATGGCCGGTCATTCGACCGTATCGATACCGAAAGCCAAAATCAAGGTGGACATTCTCGACATCCTCAAAAAAGAGGGTTTCATCGAAAACTACGGAGAAGGCGCACTTGAAAATAGGGTACAAGAGACATTGCGCATTCAGTTGAAATATGTTGGTGAGCGTCGTGAACGCAGACCTGTGATCTCAGGCTTGCGGCGCGTGAGTCGACCAGGCCGTAGAGTATATGTAGGGAAATCCGAGATTCCCTGGGTTCAATCCGGTATGGGAGTGTCCATCCTTTCCACGCCAAAGGGTGTGATGACTGGTGCCAACGCTCGCAAGAAGGGAATCGGTGGGGAAGTACTTTGTGAAGTCTGGTGATGTTTCTGCGCGGCGATCCCCGGTTTTCAACCGGCAGGGTTTCTGCGCTTGATTGTTCGGATTGACCCGAGAATGCTTTTTACTCGGCAGCCGAAGCGATAGGAGGATGTTGTGTCGAGAGTAGGTCGTATGCCCATCCAGGTGCCCGGAGGGGTAACGGTTAAGATCGATGGGACGCGAGTGGAGATTAAAGGTCCGAAAGGTGAACTGAAGCGGGAATTTCACCCGGCGATGAAGTTCAACCTTGAAGACGGCGTTCTTACCGTTCAACGGATGTCGGACGAACCTAAAATGCGTGCGATCCACGGTCTTACGCGTGCCCTGGTCAACAATATGGTTGTCGGTGTGATTGATGGATTCGAAAAAACGCTTCAAATCGAGGGTGTTGGGTATCGGCCCGAATTGGAGGGTGAGACTCTGATTTTACATCTGGGTTTCTCTCACCCGGTTAATATCCCTCCACCGCAGGGCATTACATTTGAGGTTGATACGCGGGCTCGATTGGTGAAGGTGCAGGGAATCGACAAGGAACTCGTCGGTCGGATTTCAGCGGATATTCGCAAGATACGACCTCCGGAGCCTTACAAAGGAAAGGGTATCCGTTACTTTGGCGAGTACGTACGTCGAAAAGCAGGCAAGGCGGGTAAGGTAGGTTAATCATGGCGAAAAAGACGAGAAACACAATGCGTATCCGCCGTCACGCGCGGGTGCGGAAGACAATTTCAGGTACGGCGGAAAAACCACGCCTGAACGTTTATCGCAGTTTGAATCAGATTTACGCCCAGGTGATTGATGATGTTGCTGGCCATACGATAACCTCCGCTTCGACGTTGGACGGTGAAATCAAGAAGAAGCTAAAGGGTTTGAAGCGCATTGAACAGGCGAAATTGGTCGGTTCACTCATTGCGGAACGTGCGAAGGCAAAGGGTATTAAGCAGGTCATTTTCGATCGTGGTGGATATCAGTATCACGGCCGTGTGCGTGCATTGGCAGACGGTGCACGTGAAGCCGGATTGGAGTTTTAAGGACTCGGCGAGAATCGCGCCTATGCGCGGGAATTCCGGGCAGGTCATTCTGCTGAAATCCTAAAAACATTGTCGAGTCTGAAGGGAGTGCAATAGCGTGGGATCAAATTATCGAGGTAGAAGGGATGATCGTGACGAACTCGACGAGCGCGTCATCGACATTACTCGTGTAGCCAAAGTAGTCAAGGGCGGTCGCCGGTTTGCATTTCGCGTTATCGTCGTGGTTGGCGACAATCATGGAAAGGTTGGTCTTGGCATTGGAAAGGCGAGAGGTGTGCCGGATGCCATCCGCAAGGCGAGCGAAAAAGCCCGTAAGAACATGGAGGAAGTACCGCTTGTCGGTACGACCATACCGCATGAAATCATTTCCACGCACGGTGGTGCGAAAGTCATGCTCAAACCGGCTTCATTGGGTACAGGTGTAATCGCGGGTGGTGCCGTGCGAGCTGTTATTGAGGCTGCCGGTGTTCACGACATTCTCACCAAATCATTGGGGAGCGCCAATGTTCTCAATGTTGCCTATGCCACGATGAAGGGATTGCGAAGTCTAAAGTGGGTAGAACAGGTAGCTGCCGATCGCGGCAAAGATCCGAAAGATTTGAAACCCTTCTGGGAGCGAAAGTAAGATGGCAAAGCGTTCTTCGAAAAAATCCGGGAAGAAAATCAGCATCACTTTGGTGCGCAGCCCGATAGGATATTCCGAGCGGCAAAAACGAACCGTTCGTGCACTCGGATTGCGTCGCATAAATCAGACCGTCGAGCAAGTGGACAGCCCGGAAATCCGGGGCATGGTCACCAAAGTTGGTCATTTGGTCAAGGTCGAGGAGTGAAGGTACGATGAAGTTACACGATCTCAGACCGCGTGCTGGCGCGAAGAAAAATCGCAAGCGAGTAGGACGCGGCATCGCTGCCGGGCAGGGAAAGACTGCCGGTCGTGGCATGAAAGGACAGAAAGCACGCTCCGGATGGGGCGGCAAGCTCTATTTCCAGGGCGGAAATCTTCCTTTGTTCCGCAAATTACCGTTCAAGCGCGGTTTTACGAACATCAATAAAATCGAGTGGAATGAAGTCAATCTGGCGCGTCTGAAAGGTTTCAAGGCCAATAGTGAAGTCTCCCCCGAGACGCTTGCGGACGTTGGCTTGCTGGACGATCGCGAAAATCCGCTTGTGATATTAGGGCAAGGCGATGTTAAAGTTGCGCTCAAAGTGCTCGCACATAAGGTAAGCCGCGGCGCACGTGCGAAAATCGAAGCGGCTGGGGGCAGCGTGGAGATCATCGAGCGCTAGGTATGGTCCTGGCGTTTGATAGGAGGGTAGGATGAGACGTTCGGCATGGCGTTTCCTGTTCATTTCGGCCGATATTCGTAATCGGTTGCTCATCAGTTTGGCACTTCTGGTGTTGTATCGTTTGGTGGCGCATGTTCCCGTGCCTGGGGTCAACCGAAGTGCGATCGATGCAATTCTCACAGCAGGAGGCGCTGGTACGACGACGATTTCGCTATTGGATATGCTCTCCGGGGGTACGGTTTCCAACTTCTCGGTCCTGGCAATGGGCGTCTACCCGTACATCACGGCGCAAATCATCCTCCAGCTTTTAACACCGATTGTCCCTTCACTGCAGCGCCGTATGGAAGAGGATCCACGCGAAGGACGAAAGTGGCAAGAGAAGTGGACGTATTACCTCGCTGTACCCATGGCTGCGTTGAATGCCGTCGGGCAAATCCGTATCTTCCAGCAATTCGTCCCCCCAGATTCTGGAATTGATATGCTTTATTACACGCTGGGTTTCAATCTGCCAACTTTTACCACCATCCTTACCATGACTGCGGGGACCATGTTCGCCATCTGGATTGGCGAACTGATCTCAGAATATGGTGTACGTAACCAGGGTCTCTCGCTGGTGATTTTCGCCGGCATCGTGGCACGCATTCCGGCCAACCTGGGCCGCATATTGGCCGATCAGACGAATGCGATCCCCATACTGGGGTTCGTAGTTTTCATCATGATGCTTACAATTTTTGCCATTGTTTACGTGCAGGAGGGTCGGCGTAACGTCCCCGTGATGTATCCGGGCCGCAGGGTAGGCAACCGCATGTCCATGCCCGTGAAGGGGACTTTACCCCTGATGGTAAACATGGCCGGCATGATCCCCCTCATTTTTGCCCAATCCTTCCTGACCTTTCCTTCCGTGCTGGCGCAGTTCATCATCGGATCTGAGAATGAAACCGTCCAAACCATTGCATTGTGGTTACAGAAAACGTTTGGCGGTGTCAGCGAAACATACTGGATTCTATATTTCCTCATGGTTGTAGCTTTTACGTTTTTCTATTCAGACGTAGTCTTTTCGCAGCAGAATTACGGCGAGAACTTGAAGCGCTCCGGAGCGCAGGTGCCTGGCGTGACGAAAGGCGTAGCGACACAACGATACCTAACGCGGGTATTGCGTCGGATCACTTTACCGGGCGCACTGTTTCTGGGCATCGTAGCCATCATGCCCTTTCTCGTAGGTTTGATTTATCCGACGATCGGAGGCGCCAATCAGAGCTTGCTTCTGGTTAATTCCTCCGGTTTGTTGATCGTCGTTGGTGTTGTGCGGGATACATACCGCAATATCGAAGCCGAATTGAAATTGCGCGGGTACGATTCGGCGGTTCTTGTACGCTGAGCGCAAAGGATTAAAAGGGAATTCTCGAGATGAGTTGGCGACGCGGAGTTGTGATCAAGAGTGAACGGGAGCTGGCTTTGATGCGTGAAGCCGGCAAGGTCAATGCGCGTGCATTGGCGGCTGCCGTTGCGGTTGTGCGGCCAGGCGTGCGCACGGAAGATCTCGATGCCGCCGCTGCCGAAGTGTTGAATCAGGCCGGTGCAGAACCGGCTTTCGTCGGCGTACAGATGCAGGACGCCGATCCATACACGGCTGTTACCACGGTTTCGGTGAACGATGAACTCGTTCATGGTATTCCGGGAAAACGCCGTCTGGAGAAAGGCGATATCGTCAGCATCGACTGCGGAACGATCCTGGAGGGCTTCGTCGCCGATTCGGCGCTCACTGTGAGTGTCGGCGAAATTTCGCCGGAAGCCCGAGCGCTGATCGATGCCACACTGGAAGCGCTGTACATTGGGATCGCCCAAATGGTTGAAGGCAATCGAACGGGCGACATCTCTGCAGCGATACAGGATTTTGTCGAGCAGCGTGGATACAACGTCGTACGCGAATACACCAGTCATGGTGTCGGCAGAAATATGCATGAAGATCCGCAGGTGCCTAATTACGGCCGCGCGGGGAGTGGCCTGGCGCTCAAACCCGGTATGACCATCGCTTTAGAGCCGATGGTGCTGGCGGGTTCTCCACAAACCCGTGTGCTGGACGATCGCTGGACGGTCTGTTCCTTCGACGGCGAACTCACGGCACATTACGAGCACAGCGTAGCTGTGACGTCCGAAGGACCTCGGATTCTCACAACATTGGATGAAAATCTGGACGAATTGGGCAGGTCACAGTATAATAATTACTTTGCTGGTCGCATGAATGCGGTTAGCGAGTAAAGGAGAGGTTTATCATGAAAGTCTCCGCCTCGGTGCGAAGGCGTTGTCCGAAGTGTAAAATTGTGCGCAGGCGCGGTAAAGTGTACGTGATATGCGAAAATCCGCGCCACAAGCAGCGACAAGGATAAGCATATGGCGCGTATTGAAGGTGTTGACCTGCCACGTGATAAGCGGGTTGAAATTGGATTAACCTACATTCATGGCATTGGGCGCAGCACGGCACAGAAGGCGCTCGTGGCCACGGAAATCGATCCGGCAACGAAGATCCGTGATCTGACGGAAGAAGAAGTTACATCGTTGCGTGATTTCATCAATCAAAACATCGTCGTCGAGGGAGATCTGCGGCGCGAAGTGCAGATGAACATCAAGCGTTTGATGGAAATCGGCTGCTACCGAGGTCTGCGACATCGACGTTCCTTGCCGGTGCGCGGCCAGCGAACACGAACAAACGCTCGCACTCGTAAAGGACCGAAAAAGACCGTTGCGGGTCGTGGTCGACGACGCGGCACGAAGAAGAAGTAATCACTCAAGTAGATTAGGCGCTGCGATCATTGGAGTATGGGTGTCCTTCCCCCAGCGGCGAACTCTGTGATGATAAGCGCATCACGTTCAGCGTAAGAATAAGAGAGAGGATAGGCAAGATCGCATGGGACGAAAACGACAACAGTCGCAGCGGGCAAGCTCGCGAAAAACAAAGCGGACGATGTCGCACGGGAAAATACATATCCACGCGACGTTCAACAATACGATTATCACGATTACTGACCAAGAAGGAAACGTTGTGATTTGGGCCAGTGCCGGTTCATCCGGTTTCCAGGGATCGCGTAAAAGTACGCCATATGCGGCTCGCCTTGCAGCCAATAAGGTCATCGAAGATGCGAAATCGATCGGGTTGCAGGAAGTCGACATTATGGTTAAGGGACCCGGGCCCGGGCGAGAAGCTGCGATTCGAGCCATCCAGGGTTCTGAGGTCAAAGTGCGATCGATAAGTGATGTTACACCGGTGCCGCATAACGGCTGTCGACCACCGAAGAAACGACGGGTGTAACAGAATCGGATTTCATTAAATATCGAATGGATGCCTGATGCGCTCTGCGCCACAGGAGAATTGAACGGAAGGATTGAATGGCTAGACACACTGGACCTGTATGCAAATTATGTCGCCGAGAGGGCGAGAAGCTCTTCCTCAAAGGTCAACGTTGTTTTACCCCGAAATGCGCCTTTGAGCGGCGAGGATATCCCCCTGGAGAACATGGGCGTGATGCCCAGTTCCGACGACGCCGTGTATCGGATTACAGCAAGCAGCTGCGCGAAAAACAGAAAACGCGCAGGATTTATGGCGTGACGGAGAGGCAATTTCGGCGATATTATCGAAATGCTTTAAAGAAACGTGGTCTCACTGGTTCGAATTTACTGCAAACACTGGAGCGGCGTTTAGATAACGTCGTGTATCGTCTTGGATACGCCGAAAGTCGAGCGCAAGCACGTTTGTTGGTCACGCATGGCCATTTTAACGTGAACGGCCGACGGACTGACGTTCCTTCCATGCTGGTTCGACCAGGGGACGAGATCGAAGTTCGAGAAGGATCGAAATCGCGAACGTATTTCAAGGACGTGAAAGAGACTGCTGAAGCGCGTGCGCTTCCACGTTGGTTAGAACGTGACTTGAAGAAGATGAACGGAGTAGTCACTCAGATGCCGGAGCGTCGCGATGTCGATATGACTCTGAATGAGTCGCTGATAGTGGAGTATTACTCACGCTAAGTTCGCATCCGGGAAATCCCTGCGATGTGTTCTTGGCGCGATGGAAAAGTTGATCCGCTATTGAATGGTGTTGCTGTCGAGCGACACATTCATTCCCGAACATAACCGCAAGGTATTGTTTTGTGGAGGGTTGAAGTGTCTGTATCCACCAATATGGTCATGCCGAATATCGAACGCGTAGCCGTTGCGCGCAACTATGGCAAATTTGTCATCAGCCCGCTTGAAAGTGGCTACGGAATCACGATCGGGAGTGCGCTGCGGCGAGTGCTGCTTTCATCCTTGGATGGCGTTGCCGTAACATCCATTCGCATCACCGATGTTCCTCATGAATTCTCAAACATTGAGGGTGTGCGTGAGGACGTGCTGCAATTTATGCTCAATGTCAAGAAGCTGCGGTTGATTCTGCACGATACCGACACAGCTCGTATTCGCCTGGAAGTCAAGGGAGAAGGTGTGGTAACGGCTGCAGATATTATCGCTCCTGCCGAAGTCGAGATCGTTAACCCTGAACTGTACCTGTTTACCGTAGACGACGACAAAGCGCATCTCGAAATCGAGATGACGGTCCAGCATGGGCGGGGTTACTCTCCGGCAGATGAACGTGGCCGCTTGCCCATCGGCGAGCTTCCCACCGATGCCATTTTCAGTCCGGTTCGCCGAGTCAAGCATGAAGTCGGACGGGCACGCGTCGGTCAGGATACCAGTTTTGATAAACTTATAATCGAGATCTGGACCGATGGGACCATCAAACCCGAAGAAGCGTTAAGCCGCAGCGCTCAGATCATGATTGCACATTTGCGAGATCTGGCTGGCGTAACGGAGGAGAGTTTGATGATGGCCGTTGCCGAGGAAGAAGAACCTCGGCTGGCGAGTGAAATTTATGATACACCGATCGAGAACCTGGATTTATCTGTGCGCGTGTTCAATTCGCTCAAACGCACGGGGATCACAAACGTCGGAGAAATCCTCGATATGCTTGAGCGAGGATCGGACGCCATGTTGTCGATTCGCAATTTCGGTGAGAAAAGTCTCCAGGAGTTAGCGGACCGCTTGAAGGAAAAGGGTTACCTGGATAACGAGGATGTGAAGGAAGAGGAAGAGGCAGAGGCTGAGGCAGAGGCTGAGGCTGAGTGAGGTAAAAGATGAGGCATCGTGTAGCTGGGCGCAGATTAAATCGTTCGATGGGACATCGAAATGCATTGCGTCGAAACCTGATAACCGAATTGTATCGCCATGAGCGTCTGGAGACGACGAAAGCGAAAGCGCAAGCCATTCGCGGCGAAGCTGAGAAGTTGATCACGACGGCCAAACGCGGCATCGCCGCAGGCGAGGCAAAGGCGGTTCATGCACGCAGATTGGCTGCTGCCCGGATCAACGATCCGGAAATCGTACAGAAATTGTTCGACGACATCGCACTGCGCTACGCCGATCGACCTGGCGGGTATACGCGCATTATTAAACTAGGACCGCGTCTCGGTGATTCGGCCGAAATGGCCATCATCGAGTTGGTTGAAGAATAAGCCAGTCTTCGGCTGGTGAAAACGGGCGCCCAACGAGGCGCACCGATGGCAAATTACAAATCGATTATCGCCTACGACGGCACAGCTTTTAAGGGTTTCCAGAGACAGAAACCGGGCATTCGGACCGTGCAATCGGTTCTGGAAGACGGTTTGCGGTCAGTCGGCTGGGATGAAGGTTCTCTCAAAGCGGCAGGCCGGACAGACGCAGGTGTACATGCCAAAGGACAGGTAATTGCTTTCGCATTGTCCTGGAAGCATTCCACCGGAAAGCTGACCGATGCGCTTAATGCGAACCTTCCCGCGGACGTGTCTGTGGTCAACACTGAGGCTGTCGAAGCGGATTTCCACCCTCGCTTTTCAGCGAGAAGCCGTGAATATCGCTACACATTAATTGCGGCACCGGTGCGTGACCCGCTGCGAGCACGTTACAGCTGGCGTATTTGGCCTGAGCCTGATATCGAGGCGATGCGGACAGCCGCTGGACTGTTGATCGGCGAGCATGATTTTGCTGCCTTTGGCAGTGCACCGATCCCCGGAGGGCATACGCTGCGAAACGTTCTTCGTGCGGATTGGAAGCGCGAGAAGGATGAACTGCGTTTCAAGATCGAAGCGAATGCCTTTCTCTACCGGATGGCGCGGCGCCTTGTGGGCGCGTTAGCCGAAATTGGGGCGGGTCGGATCGATGTAGAAGAGGTATCCGACCTTCTCGATAATCCATCAGCTCGGTGGGAAGGTGCCGTCGCCCCGGCGCAGGGGTTATGCTTGGAAGCGGTGCGATATACATAGGTAAAAACAGATCTCGCAACGTATCCTACGAGATTGTGATGAGGAGTTACTACAGTGCAGAAGACGTATTATCCCAAGCCGGGTGATGTGACGAAGACGTGGTATCTTGTCGATGCCGCGGGTAAAAACTTAGGTCGGCTGTCATCCCGGATCGCGCAAGTCTTACTTGGTAAAAATAAACCCCAATTCACACCTGGTGTGAATGTGGGCGATTTCGTGATCGTGATCAACGCGGAAAAGATTAGCGTCACCGGAAAGAAACTCGATGACAAATTTTATTACCGGTATTCCGGTTATCCGGGAGGCATGAAGGAAATCAGCCTTCGGAACCAACTGGCGAAATTCCCGGACAGGGTCATCAAGTCTGCCGTTTGGGGGATGGTGCCCCATAACCGCTATGGACGGAAGCTGATGAAGAATCTTAAGATCTATTCTGGCGAGGAACATCCACATACTGCGCAAAAACCTAAAAAGCTGGAATTGGAATAATTATTACAACAGCGAGAGTAAAGAACAAACGGGCCGCTTTGTGATGGCCAAGTATGAAAAAGAGAGGCATGATTGATGAGCGTAGAGTATTATGAAGGAGTTGGCCGCAGAAAAACCAGCACTGCTCGTGTGCGTATCTTTGCTGGAAACGGTCAATTCTTGGTGAACGAGAAACCTGCGGATGAGTATTTCACCCGCGTTGGCGATATGGATCTCATAATGGCTCCTTTGCGCGATGCGGAAATGGAAGGTAAATTGGATGTTTCCGTTCAAGTCAAGGGCGGTGGTGTCACAGGCCAAACGGGCGCAGTGCGGCATGGGATCGCTAGAGCATTGTTGGTAATGGATGAAACCCTGCGTCCTACGATGCGAAAAGGCGGACATCTCACTCGCGATGCTCGAATGAAAGAACGCAAGAAACCTGGTTTGAAACGAGCTCGCAAGGCGCCAACGTACACCAAACGCTAATCTGCTTCAAGATCTGGAGGGATAGATTGGATTGGCAAACGATTGAGGCCGGGGAAGTCAGATTCCCCGGCTTTTTCTCTTGAATGGGAGTGTCATGTGGATAATGGAATAACCGTTGTTGGCCTGGGGCCCGGAGATGCGAATCTGCTGACCCGCGAGGCCTGGTCGCTGCTGTCTCATGCTGCAGAAGTGTATTTGCGAACCGGGCTTCACCCCGTTGTGAAAGCGCTGCCATCGCAACTGAAGATCAATACTTTTGATTGCTTGTATGATGAACTCGATAGCTTCGAAGCGGTATATGCAGCCATCGTGGATCGTTTGCTCGAGCTGGCAGCCCATTCGGACGCTGTCCTGTATGGCGTGCCTGGCGATCCAAGCGTTGGAGAAGCGACGGTTGCTGCGCTTCGCAGCCGGGCGAAAGAGGCTGAGATCCCGCTGCGCATCGTCCACGGCCTGAGTTTCTGCGAGCCATGTCTGAATTTGCTGGGTGTGGATGCGTTGGACGGACTTTTCATCGCCGATGCGTTGGAATTAGCCGTCAGGCATCATCCCATGTTTCCACCGGATTCTCCGGCATTGATCGGGCAATTGTACGATCGCATGGTAGCGGCCGATGTAAAGTTGACCTTGATGAATCAATATCCCGACGAGCATGGTGTTTATCTGCTGCACGAATCCGGCACTTCGAAAGCTAACCTCGAAGCGCTGCCGTTGCATCGCATCGATCAGAGTAAGCAGATCGGCAGTCTTACGGCATTATTCATCCCGGCGCTCGAGAAATCCTCGGCCTTTGAAAGCTTCCAGGAGACGGTCGCGCGCCTCCGAGCTCCAGGTGGTTGTCCCTGGGATCGGGAACAGACGCATCTGTCCTTGCGTCCGCATTTGATGGAGGAAGCATACGAGACGTTAAACGCGCTGGATAATGAGGACATGCTTTCGCTGGAGGAGGAGTTGGGTGATCTGCTGCTGCAAATCATCTTGCATGCCCAAATCGGCACCGAAGCGGGGACGTTCACGATGGCCGATGTCGTCGCCCACGTTCAAGAAAAGATCATTCGACGCCACCCCCATGTATTCGCGGGTTTGGATGTCGATGATGTGGATGAAGTGCTTCACAATTGGGAGAGTATCAAGACCGCTGAAAGAAAAGAGAATGAGCAGGATAAAGGCTTGCTTGACGGCGTTCCCCTGAATTTCCCGGCATTGTCTCAGGCGGCGGAAATACAAGCGCGTGTCGTGCGCGTGGGGTTCGATTGGCCGAATATTGGGGGCGTTAAGGCCAAGATCGAGGAAGAGCTGCAGGAAGTGCATCAAGCTGCCACCGCTGCAGAACAAACCGGGGAGATCGGCGATTTGTTGTTCGCGGTCGTAAACTATGCGCGTTGGCTGGACGTGGATCCAGAAGCCGCTTTACGTGAAGCAAACCTGCGTTTTCGTAAACGTTTTCGGAAGATCGAACGGGAGGCTTCGAAACAAGGCCGCGTGCTCAGTGAGATGACACTTGAAGAGATGGATTCGTTGTGGGAGGCAGCCAAGTCAAAGGGGGATTGAAAAAGGGTGCTGTTTTAGATCAAGCGACGAAACCACTGCCCGCAGATGATGCGCTGCTAAATTAATACTGTGGACCAGAATCACACGCCGTTAATAAATATGGACATGATGTGCAGGTCATCTCGCTGCGACCACCCTTCGTTTTCCCAAAATTATATACCCTCGTGATTTTCTCTGAAGATAAAGAGATGACATTTTAGAATCTTCTTGCGGGCTAACGTTTCGAGAGAATTCCTGACAAGCATTCCACCGATGCCGCGTCGTCGAAATGCAGGGTGAACGGCCAGATGATGGAAGTAACCGCGGCGCCCGTCTTCTCCGCAAAGAATGGCGCCGACGATACGATTTCCCTCGCAAGCGACGTGACTCAAGCCGGGATTATGTGTTAAAAACTGGCGAATTCTGGGCTCTGAGTCCGCCTCACTCAAGCCGATGCCCTCACAGGAATCCCATAGGGCGTGGACGAGTTGGTAGTCGTTGGGTTCCATCACGCGTATCTCGATGATACTCATGCTGCCCTTCTCCGTTGTGGCGTGAGATTTCTTTACCTTCGAGGATAGAAAACCAAACGGATGTGAATTGTGAGATACTATATTATAGTCCGACCATCTTAGCAGAGATCGGTGCATTAATCGCCTTGAATAACTCTACGAGTATTGGATAATCGTACAGTTTGTAACTTGAATGGATACCGTATAAGCGAGGTTAATTATGGCGTTGAGTGTTGGTCAGCAAGCACCGGATTTTACTCTCGAGAGTCACTTGGATAAAGCGGTTACATTAAGGGACTTGCGTGGAAAGAATGTCGTACTCGCCTTCTTTCCTTTGGCCTTCACACCGGTTTGAAGCAGCCAGATTCCGTCGTACGAGGCCGAACGGGCCAAGTTCGCGGGATTGAATGCCCAGGTTCTGGGCATCAGTGTGGATCACATTCCGGTATTGAAAGCATGGGCTGAGAGTCTGGGTGGTATTAATTATCCACTGCTGAGTGATTTTTGGCCGCATTGCGCTGTGGCTAAGAAGTATGGGGTTTTACGAGAGGAAGGCTACAGCGAACGTGCGATATTCATCATTGATAAATCCGGCGTAATTCAGTACGTCGATGTGCATGATATCGATGACCAGCCCAGCAACGAAACACTCTATGCAGAAATCCAGCGTATCGATCCAGAAGTTAAGCTCGAAGTCCCGGATGAAGAAGCGCATGAGCTGCCGCACGGCGGAATCGTGATGTACTGCTCGAAATGGTGTCACGATTGCAAGAAAGCCAGAGAATGGCTCGGTGAACGCGGACTGGAGTACACCGAGGTCGATGTCTGGACCACACCCGGCGCGATGGAACAGGTACGCAAATGGACGAACGGTAAGTTGATCACGCCGACGTTTGATATTGACGGCAAACTGGTTTTTGACTTCGAACCGGAGCAGCTTTCAGAGCTGCTGGATTGAATCCTCTCAGGTTAAAAGAAGCACCCCCAGACCTGAGGGGGGCAAGCCCGGGGGCGGTCGCAACACTGACACAAATGCCAAGTGACGACATATGCATTATACGCGCTGCGTCTTGTGGTTCAATAGGTCATTTGTCACCTGAAACATCGGTACTAGTCTTAAATCGCGGCTGTGAAAATCGAACGAGTTCGATTTTTCATTCCAAATATCTTCCTGCATGAAGTCTTCATAACGCCAAGTGCTGGTCGAGCGCTTCCAGGATTTCCTGGCTGTGTTCGTCTGGTTTGACCTTCTCGAACGCGGCAATGATTTTTCCTTCCGCGTCGATCAAGTACGTGATGCGATGGACGCCCATGTATTCCCGCCCGCGCATTTTTTTCAAACCCCAAACGCCATAAGCATTGCTGACCTCGTGTTGGGTGTCGTCGAGCAGTGTAAACGGTAACTTATGCTTGGCTTTGAACTTGGCCTGCTTCTTGACGCTGTCCGGGCTGACGCCCAGAATGACGATGCCTCGTTCTTTGTAGCTGCGGTAATCGTCGCGGAATCCGCAGGCTTCCTTCGTACAGCCCGGTGTGTCCGCGCGGGGGTAGAAATAGAGCACGACGGTTTGGCCTCGATAATCACTCAACTTAACCGTTTCTCCGCGATCGTCGATTAGTTCGAATTCCGGTGCAAGCGATCCTGGTTTTAGTATATCCATACGACCTCCCATTCCTTATATACATTTTACCGGATCAAGCGAACCGTTTTCCCATGGGCGCGGTGTCGTAACCCGGCAAATCCTTTACAGCTTGCCGGAAGGCGGGGTCGTGAAGCAGCTCGAGCAGGGGTTGAAGTTTCGGATCTTGAAAATGTTCCTTGGGGATGATCAAATCATAGCGTTCCTGGAACAAGGGAATGAAGTCCAATTCGAGCGCCGCGGCCGCGGCGTGAATGCCAAGACCGCAGTTGGCGCGACCCGATGCGACAGAAGCGGCGACGGCGAGGTGGGTAATTGCTTCCTGATCGTATCCATGGATCATTGCTGCAGAAATCCCCTGGGATTCAAGATGATAATCAAGCAGAATGCGTGTACCGCTTCCCCGCTGGCGGTTGATGAAATTTACATCTTTCCGGGCGAGGTCATCGAGGCTTTGAATTCCCAGCGGGTTATCGCGTTCCAGAATCAAGCCCTGCTGGCGGTAGACGAAACCCAAAACGACAGTCTCGATCTCTGGCAGATATTTTTCGATGTAGGTCAGATTGTATTCTCCGCTTTCGGGATCGAGCAGGTGGCTGCCAGCCAGATGGGCTTCCTCGCGATGCAAGGCGATCAATCCGCCCAGGCTGCCGAGATTAGCAGATGAGATTCGAGCGCCTTTGAAAGCGATGAACTGCGCCAGAAGGTCGATGCAGAGATCGTGGGAACCCAGGACCAGAATCGTGCGTTCGATCTCGTCCAGCGTGCGATAAAGTTGCACATGCACGTTTTCTCCTGCCTGCAGACCCTGCACGCCGGCAGGGATGATGACGATGCCATCTGCGCGCACGAGTGACGTAACCACACCGGCGCCGCGCGTGAGCGGGGCAGCGATAATCCGTTCACCGACGCGCCCGACGGTCACACGCAGATACTCATCATCACCCATAGATGAATGCACTTTTCGGGTGATGGTAGCTTCAAGTGTGGGACGATCTGTCGGTGAACGACCCGTCCAGTTTGCGAGCAGCGGTTCGACGAAGATCTCGCCCGTCAGCGCGGCGGAAACCGGGTAGCCTGGAATACCGATGACCGGTACGGATCGATCTTTTACCTTCTTAGAAGCCGCATGCTTCAAAATTCCCAGGATCACCGGGTGACCGGGCCGAACGGCGATGCCGTGAACGAGGACCTGGCCGAGGTCGCCGATCGCACTGGCGGTGAAGTCTTCGCTTCCGGCCGACGAACCGGCGATGACGAGCACAAGATCGTGGTCTTTGGATGCCCTGGCGATTGATTTCTTGAGTTTCTTGCGATCGTCCGCAATAATCGGAAAGCGTGTAGGCTCGCCGCCCCAGGATTGGACTTGGCCGGCAAGCACCAGGGAATTGAATTCGATGATTTCTCCCGCTTTTACCGGTGTTCCCGTTGGCACGAGTTCGGAGCCGGTGGGCAAGATGGCCACGCGAGGCTGGCGCCAGACGCATACACAATCGTGTCCACAAGCGGCTACGGCACCGAGATCGATAGGCTTGAGAACGTGCTCGGCCGGCAGCACCAATTCGGTAGCCACCATATCTTCGCCCATGAGACGCACATGCGACCAGGGGCTTACTGCGCTGCGAATGCGAATCGTTTCACAATTACGCAGGTCGGAAGTTGGGGGAATGGGCTCGACGAGTTCGATGGGAATGACGGCATCCGCCCAGGATGGCATGGCATCACCGGTATCTACATACTTGGCCCGGGATTTGACGGATAGATCGACTGGCTCACGGTCGCTGGCGCCATCTGTGTCGACGGCACGCAGCGCATAGCCGTCCATGGCGGCGGCGTGGTAGTGGGGCGAGGAGTGTTTGGCCCATACCGCTTCAGCCGTCACGCGCCCGAGGGCAAGTTCGAGAGGTACTGTTTCACTTTCCAGGGGGCCATCGAGGCCGGCTGCGGATAGTGCCTGTCGGAAACGCTCGAGCGCATCCGGCAGGGGGATGTCATCCAGGTAGATCGATTCCGTTTCCTGGTTAGTGGACATGATTTCGGTTACCTCGGATTTCTGGAAGTAAGCATTCGATACTCATTATTCAGCGTTCCGGTTTAAAACAAGTGCACTTCGACCTTCGTTCCGGCAGCGAGACCGGTCGACTCGGCAGGGATGCGGACCAGTCCATCCGCACGGATAAGGGTGAAAATGAGATTCGAACGTCCATAGACGGGTTCTGCAATAGGTCCTTGTGCAGAGTTGACAACACGAACGGGGAGATAATCCTCCCGGCCTGTTTGGGAGGCGATGTTGACGGACAATTCGGCTGAAAGCGAGGCTTTCAGCGCGTTTCGTTCGAACCCAAGCAGCCGATGAATCATCGGAACGAGAAACAAACCTGCGGAAATCAGAGCGCTCACCGGGTTGCCTGGCAGCCCGATCATGGGCATACCGTTAACCACCGCAAGGATCGTCGGTTTGCCGGGTTTAATGGCGACACCATGGACAAGGACTCCTGGCGTTCCCAGTGAAGCAATCACATCGGATGTGATATCACGCGCGGAGACGGATGAGCCCGCCGTGACGACGAGGATGTCGTCCTCTTGCTGCGCTTTTTTTGCGGCTTTTTCAAGTTCCTGGCGTCGATCGGACACGATGCCGAGCCGTATCGGTTCGCCACCGGCGCGCGCGACCAAGGTGCTTAAAGTGTAGCTGTTAATATCGCGCACCTGCCCGTGCTGTGGGGTAGTGCCGGGTGGAATAACTTCATCGCCCGTTGATAGTATTCCCACCCGGGGACGCCGTGCAACCTGTATGTGCGTGACGCCGAAGGCCATCAAGCCGCCGATCTCTTGCGGACGCAAACGCTGGCCGGATTGGAAGATGGGATCGCCGGTTTTTACGTCCTCCCCTTCCTGGAGGATGTTTTCTCCAACTGCGACGGCGCGCAGAACTTCAATTTCACCTTCCCTGGCCCACTGCGTATCCTCCAGCATCACAACAGCGTCGCTGTCCGGTGGGATCATCCCGCCGGTGTGCACGACGATCGCCTGACTGGCCTCGAGATTATGCCGCGCCGGTTTCCCCATTTCGACCTCGCCGACGATGGTGAGATAGGCCGGGAGACCAGGATTTGCGCCAAATGTATCCCTTGCCCGCAGTGCGTAGCCGTCGACCGTTGAACGGTTGAAGGGAGGCAAAGGGTGGGGAGCAGCGATCGTTTCACAGAGAATGCGGTCGAGTGCGTCTTCTGTTGGCACCTTCTCGGGAGTGGTGTTTCGATCCTTTGGAATCGCCTCTAAAAATGCTTCTATTGCCGCGTCGGGTGGGAGGAGATTCAAAAATTCGGGCATGGCTATATATACAGAAAACCGATTAACTGCAGGTAAGCTGCAAGGCTGAATAATCCAACGGTGCTTATAGTAAATGTGCGCCAACGAACCGGGTAACCCCGGCGAATTCGTTCCATCTGCCAAATCTGGGCCAGCGCCAATGGGAGTACGATCAACGATCCAAGCGCAACCCGTTGTGGCAGTCCATTGAGATAGGCGAGGAAAAGGCTGCCGATGGCGAAGAGAATGGCGATGTCGTGCAGTCGCATTGTCGTAGCCCATCCCAATCTAACCATCAGGGTTCGTCTGTCGTATTTCAGGTCGCTGGCGTAGTCTGGAAGTTGGAGCACGATCATCATGGCAAAGTGTAATGCAACCAGTGGGATCGTGCATATCAAATTCAGCCGATCCAGCTTTCCGGTTTGCAGCGCGAAGCTGAAACTCGGCAGCAGAAAGGCGATGAGCATCGAGGTTGTGATTTCACCGTATCCCGAACGGATTAATCGGATGGGTGGGGCGTTATAAAAGAAAGAACCGGCGAAGATCGAGAGCAAGATCAGCCAGGCAATCAATGGAATCCAGCGTTGAAACAAGGAGACGGATACCAGGGTGCCTGTCAGGGCAACACAGGCTGCCGCAGCGTACAACGCAACCTGGCGCGGTAGACCATCCGGCCCCAGGACGCCGCTCGTACCGGAAAATGGCGTGCGATTGGTGTTTTCACGCTCGACTTGTGAGTCATGGTATTCGTTCAGGTACTGCATCATGAGCTGTATGAGACTGATCATTCCCTGACCGATCAGGTAGCGACGGAGATCGATCGGGTAATCCAGGAATGAGGCGATGGCTGCACCCAAACCGAACATCAGTGCGCCGCAAATGAGGAAGACCGGCCTACTCAAATGGAAGAATAATCGCAGATTCCTCTTATTAATAGTCATTGGCGTCTCTGTTCGGACGATCTTTTCTACTTCGACTGACGATTATCGCGGCTCATCGTATAGGATGGAGAAGAAGCGATTGCTTCTTCCAGCGTTCTATACCCAACGATTTCCGCCATCCACGAAGAGCGTTTCTCCGGTGATGAAATCATTTTCAATTAGGAACAACACCGCTTGTGCAACATCTTGCGGATCTCCACCGCGCTTCAAGGGCAATTCGTTTGTGATCTCTTGCCAGCGGGCCTCACTCATCGATGCGGGTTTGGCGATGGGCCCGGGAGCTATGGCATTGACCCGGATTTTGGGCGCTAATCGTAGTGCAGCTACCCGGGTAAGCATTTCCAGCCCTGCCTTGCTGATCGAGTGAATCGGGTAGCGGGGCCAGGGACGATGAGCGGCGACGTCGGAGATGTTCACGATCGAACCTCCGTGTACCTGCATGCGTTGTGCCGCTTGTTGCAAACAGAAAAAGGCTCCCTTCAGGTTGAGATCGATTGTACGCGCCCAGGTATCCTCATCCGCCGAGAGCAAATCCTCCGCCTCCATAATGGCCGCTGAGTTGACCAGGATGTCCACATCCCATCCCGCCCGGTCGATGGTTTCGAAAAGCGCCAGCACTTGTGAATGTTGACATAAATCTGCCTGCACTGTGAGACACTTTACGCCGCGATCTTCGATTTTCGACGCGGTTTCCCCTGCCATTGTCGCGGATGTATTGAAGTGTACCACGACGTTACAGCCGCTTTCCGCAAGCGCGAGTGAGATGGCACCGCCTAAACGATGCGCCCCGCCGGTGATGAGAGCCGTTTTCCCTCGCGAATCCACGGCGATTAACTCTCCAAAGCTGCAACGAGGCGGCTGTCCAACAATACTGTCAATTCCTCCAGGTCGAGGGCCTGCCCCTTATCCGAGGCATCAACGATCAGTACGATGGCGCAGATGTTTCCGCGTCGAAACATGGCGATTTCCATGGTCATTTCCATGGCTATGGTCTCGTCTTCGGCCTTTACTGTCATGCGAATGGCCGTCGAGTTGTCACCGATGCGGGGGAAATCCTCAATGACTTCCAATTCGAGGTCGATACCCAGCTCGGATAGATCGAATCCGCTCCCCATTTTCGCCATTTCCTGCGCAGCATCCTCGATCGAGCGATCGAACTCTTCCAGACTTTCCTGGCTGTCGAAAAAGGCGATGATCGACATGACACTGCTCTTGTTAGCTTCGTTAATGAAAGCTGCCCAACTTACCGGGATGAGACTGTCCTCCTGCATGGACAGCGATTGCATTTCACTATCACTGAGGGGCATTTCGGTGTATCCCGGTGGGAGATCGCTGCGTTTCAGTTTAACTTTCTCGAGAAGAGCCTTCTGGGGATGTTCGGTCCCTGTCGCTTTTGGGGCGGGCGAGTTGATCGTCGTGCGTGTGAGGGTGATCGTGGGGGTGAGGGTGGTGGTGGGGGTGAGAGTGATGGTGGGGGTGAGAGTGATGGTGGATGTCAGTGTGGGAACGAGCGTGGCGGTAGGCGTCCAGGTTGGGGGAAAGACCTGTGTGTTTGAAACGGTGGTTATGGTCGCGGATGGTTGCGCAGCGATCTTTTCGGGGGTCTGAGTCGGTGGAGCTGAACAGGCTGTGGCCAGCAAGAAAATCAGCATGAAGAAGATGCACTTTGGTTTCATGATTTTCATCCTTTACGGCGGATGAGATGGGTGATGAAGAATCCCAGATTGGCAGGTCGTTCCGCCAGGTGACTCATGAAATAAGGATACCATTCTTTTCTAAAAGGAATGTCCACGCGCACGGGGTATGCCGCAGCCGCCAGGCGTGATTGCAGATCGACGCGGATTCCATACAGCATTTGGAACTCGAGATGTTTGGGGAAAGCCGAATTTCCTGGCGTGTTCGATGGCGTAGTCGATGCGTTTTTCATCATGGGTGGCGATCGCTGTGAGTGGGGGAAATCTTCCGGCGGGAGGTCTACTTTCCTCCTCGGCGGTTCGGGTGAAATCGATCAGCCGGGCGGTAAGGCGATCGAAATTGTGGTCCACATCTGCCTTCTTTGGGAAGGCAATTTCCGGGGTTCGTTGTAAGCTCCCTTGCAAAGGCGTACTGATGAACCCATCGACAGAACGGCTTTCATATCCCCTTCCGTTCGATAGAGATAAGCTTGAAAGACGAGACCAATGTTACGGATCCCAAAGCGCTGCAACGTAGAAAAAATCTCCAGCGTGGAAGCGATGGTGGATGCATCTTCCATATGGATGCGGACTAGGATTCTAGAGTCTGCCGCACGTTCGGCGATACTGCAGACGTTGCCCAGGCAGAAGTTAAAGTCGAAGCCGAGGCCAAGCTGCGTGAGTTTGAGGGACACATTCGTTTGGAGGTCGCCGATACTGTAGATACTGTGGATATATTCGTCACGTGCATTTTCTGCTTCCTCTGCGTTGGTAACATTCTCGCCCAGATGATCCAGTGAGGTAAACAAACCCTTCTGGTTTAACCCGCGGACGACCTCAAGCGCATCCTCCAGTGTTTCCCCGGCAATAAAACGGGACGAAACCCGTTAGGCGACTCGCCAGTTCTCGACGATACGGTGCATCCATGTGGCGTAGGAGAGATACAACAAGACTGCTCTTAAAACACGTCAGGGTTCTTGATTTCCGCTGCTTTCAGCTGTGCCGGGAGCAACGCAGGAACCAAAGGAGAAGGCGAAGAAGGTCAGTCCAGATTCGAGGATACGTAATTGTAACTGGTGATGTTGAACTGCAGGATTGTGTACCAGATGGTAGCTGCGGGGGGTGTCGACGCGCAGCAGCGATCGATCGTTGATCTTGAAAATGTCCTGTCCAAAATGATCGTCGGACAACGGCTGTCCATCTTGAAGGATTTCGATCTTTATCGGGCTATGGTCGAAACGCGTGTGTTCGAAATCTTGGGGATTTGGTGAAAGCACAGCGTAGACATCGGCCGCGTGGTAGGGAAGCGTGATCGTCCCGCTTTCGCCGGAGAGCGTGAGGCCATCATCGTTCAGACGCCAAAATCCTTCCAGGTAGAAGTGCCCATCGGTGAGGTTGGAGGGCAGCGAAAACGCTTTGGGGATGTCATCGTCAGGGAGGGGGTCTGTGAGCGAATCAATGTGCAATTCCTGTGTTGTGGGTATGCAAACCGCGCCAGGCGCGTCCTCGGCTTTGATCAATGGGGGCAAATCTAAATCCGATTTGCTCTCAAGCAGCAGTGTCTGAATCGCCGTTTCGATTTGCGTGTAGCCACCCTCGCAGGCATATCGGAAACGGATATAGCCTTGGGCGTCGATCAAGTAGATGGTCGGCCAGTAGCGATTGGCGAAACTCGTCCAGATGTGTCGATCGTTATCGAGAATCACCGGCCAGCGCATGCCCAGGCGTCCGATGGCAGATTTGACGTATTCGTGATGTCTGGCGAAACGGAATTCGGGCGTATGGACACCCACAATTTCAAATCCCAGGTCATGGTAACGTTCGTGCCAGGCTCGCAGATAGGGCATGGTGCGCAGGCAATTGATACAGGTGTAGTCCCAGAAATCAAGCAGTACGATGCTGGGTTGCAGGCTGCGCAGCGACACTTCGCTGTAAGTGTTGAGCCACACCGATGGAGGGAATTCAGGTGCCCGTACACGTGGATCGTCAAGGTCCATCAACTGCCATTGTAGCAACGAATAAAGCAGAAATCGACTCCTGAATCCCTGGCCAAATTGCGCATCTCCTGATTTGTAGACCTTCGGGATCAAAGCGATGGTACAATGCGTCTCTATGTCAATGAACGATTCGAATCTAAAAACACTCTCCAGATCACTTGATGGTATGAATGAAACCCAGACGCACGTTCAACCCGCGCGGCGGCGAAGATCGTGTTGCCTGAATTTGATCGTTATCCTGGGTTTTTTCATCTGTCTGGTATTGACAGCACCGATATTGATCCCAATACGCACGAACATCTTGCTCCTGGGCATCGATCGCACACCGCAGGGAAGCGTTGTCGGCCGAAGCGACACCATGATTTTAATGTCAGTCCAGCCGACAAAGGGTGACATAGCCATGCTTTCCATCCCGCGCGATCTATGGGTTGTCGTTCCGGGCGTTGGAGAGAATCGCATCAATGCCGCGCACCTTTTTGCCGAAAATGAACAACACGGCACAGGTCCAACGGCCGCGATGGAGACCGTACGCCTGAATTTCGGTGTCGATGTCGATTACTACATCCGCATCCAATTCGAAGGATTACAGGCTTTTGTGGATGCCCTGGGCGGAATTCCATTGGAATTGGATTCCACGATGGGCAAATTCCCGCCGGGAGAATACCTGCTGGACGGAGAGACCGCCCTGGCATTCGTACGCGATCGATCCGGTGGGGATGATTTCTTCCGTATGGGGCATGCGCAGGTCTTTCTGCAGGCGACGTTGAAACATGCCCTCGATCCGCGCACCTGGCCGCGCTTGCCCGCGGCGTTCTTCGCCATGCAGAAGTTCGTTGACAGCAACATCCCTGTCTGGCAAATGCCGCGTTTGCTGGTCGCTTTCGCTCGGACCGGGATCGAAGGGATCGAGATGCGTTCGATTGACCGAAACATGGTCCAGGGTACGACGACTGCGGAAGGTGCGCAGGTACTGCTTCCCGATTGGTCGGCGATCAATCCGATGCTGTTAGAATTATTCGGTCAATAGCCTGCGTTGATCGGGGAAAATCATTGACGAAAACTAAAAAACCCCATCCGGCTGCGGAAAGAGACGGAAAACATCGATCCGGGCTGCAAGGTGATTTCAAAACAGCGGATGTACTCAGCCTGGCTGCCGGCCATTGGATTCATGATACCTATTCGGCCTTCCTGGCACCGATTTTACCGGCGTTGATCGATAAATTCTTCTTAACCAAGACCGAAGCGGGACTGCTTACGGTTTTCATGCAGGGACCTTCAATCCTGCAGCCCGTAATCGGCCACATTGGCGATCGGGTCAGCCTGCGTTACCTGGTGATCCTGGCGCCTGGTTTCACGGCGACGATGATGAGCTTATTGGGCGTGGCTCCGGCTTACATCCTGCTGCCCATTCTGCTTCTGGTCGCGGGGTTTAGTTCTGCATGTATCCATGCCATCGGCCCGGTCATGGCCGGGCGGGTATCGGGGGAACGTCTCGGGTTGGGCATGAGTTACTGGATGGTCGGCGGCGAACTGGGGCGCACGGTCGGGCCGATCCTGTTGGTCAGTGCGATCGGCTATCTCACACTGGAGGGACTGGCCTGGCTGATGCTGGGGGGCTGGGCGGCTTCGTTTATTCTGTACTTTCGATTGCGAAACATCCCTGGGCGTCCGGAAGAAGTCAGTGATCTTCACTGGAAGGATACGCTTCGGGAGATGCGTGCGTTGATGCTGCCGTTGGCGCTGTTCCTCTTTTTCCGCGCCTTCATGAGCGTTTGCTTCAGCACCTTTTTACCGATATTCCTGAGCGAAGAAGGCAGCGATCTGTTTCTCGCCGGTGCTTCGCTCTCGATATTGGAAGGCGCCGGTGTCGTCGGCGCCTTGCTGGGTGGATCGCTTAGCGATCGTTGGGGACGCCGTAGCGTGCTGTATATCTCCATGCTGGCGACACCGCTGCTCACGTTCGCCTTCCTGGCCTGGTCCGATTGGGCGCGTTTCGTTGTGCTGCTGCCATTGGGGTTGGTTTCGCTCTCGACCACACCGGTTCTGATGGCCATGGTGCAGGAGTCGTATCCGGATCATCGCGCGCTGGCAAATGGTGTATATATGGCATTATCGTTTATCATCCGTGCCGTGGTGGTGATCGTTTTGGGTCTCATTGCGGATGGTTTCGGTTTACGCTTGGGATTTATTATCAGTGCGGTGTTGATGTTGGTGGGAACACCGTTCGTTTCGCGCTTGCCGGGTGGGAAGAGACCGGCCAAGCAGCCGGCGTAGAGCATCTACAATGATCCCATTGTATACAATGGATCCATAGAAAGGGAGGATAAAACCATGTCCACGATCGAGATCGAGAAAGGGGTGGACGAAGGTCGATTGGATGAGTTGGGTGTGCGTGTCTGGCCGACGTGGAGCGCCGAGGAATCGGAGTTTCCCTGGCACTACGACGATCAGGAGACCTGCTACTTTCTTGCGGGTGATGTTGTCGTCACGCCGGAAGATGGTGATCCGGTCGAGATGGGTAAGGGTGATCTGGTGACCTTCCCGCAGGGCATGTTCTGCACGTGGAAGATTCGCGCCAAAGTATTGAAACATTATCGCTTGGGGGACTGATCGAATTACTTTCATTGTTGTCAGTTGCGTTTGGAATATCAGCCGGTATTATTTTCTTAAAAATTACAATTCGACAGAAATACTTGTCTTTTTTCCATTTGATATCGTGACTAATGTTTGGTTTCTGTTATAAGACAATTTATATTGACCAAAAAAACCGGAGAAATGGATTTCACCGTTGCTGTTGGTCAAGAGTTTCATAGGTGTTACCCACCATTCTCCCTTGACCAATTTCGTCAGTTCTTCATAGGCGGGTTTGATAGAACCGTCTTTACG
>DAOUDW010000084.1:0-54053 GCA_034430895.1 Anaerolineales bacterium
TGAAGCAATACGTGCACTACTACAACTTCGCTCGACCCCACCAGGGCATTGATCAGCAGATTCCTTGCCGCCCGATGTGCGTTGACAAGTCTGCCGCCGACGGGAAGGTTGTTTCAATACCGGTATTGGGTGGCTTGCATCACGATTATCAGCGACGCGCGGCTTGAGATCTGATCTCTAAACATCAAGTGCCGATAGAAAATCACGGGGGTCTATACCATTATGTATCTCGATGCTCAAACGCGTGATTCGAGGGTGAATTCGTATCCTCGGTGTAGTCTTTCGAGCTCTTTATCTCATACAATATTGTTCTGAAACCATCGAATTTTGCTTTTTTTAATCTTGAGCAAATGCCAGGATTGGTGACTCACGATAGATTTCGATATGATTACGCATGGATGAGATTTTTCGGCCAGCACAAATCACCGTCTCTTCGATTTACCTATTATCGAATACTAAACAAAAAACGGAGTGGAATAAACCACTCCGTCGAACGATCGATCATGCAGTCGTCTCGTTCCAGCTTTCAGCTAGCCGGCAGGAACGGCCTCCTGTTCCTCATCTTCCGGCTCAGCTTTTTTCGTATGCAGAACGATTTGCTCCTCTTCAGCGTCGACCAGGATACAATCTCCTGACTGGAATCGTCCGGCGAGTAATGCGTCCGAAAGCTTGTCCTCGACCTCATTTTGGATGACTCGTTTCAACGGCCGAGCGCCCATTTCCGGATCGTATCCCAATTCGGCCATCCGCTCGCGGCCTTCCTTTGTCACTTCCAACGACAATTCGTGCTCGACAAGACGTTCGGCGACTTTCGCCAGTTCCAGATCCACAATCTCCACAATCTGTTCTTTGGTCAAGGCGTGGAATACAATGATGGCATCCACACGATTGATGAATTCCGGGCGAAATACCTTTTTCAACGCTTCCAGCAATTTCTTACGCATTTCATCATACGCCAATCGTTCTTCGATCTCCTCATTACGAGGCAAGTCAAAGCCGAGAGACGTTTCCCGGCGAATCATCTCCGCCCCAACATTCGATGTCATCACGATGATCGCGTTGCGGAAATCGACTTTATGGCCACGCGCATCCGTGAGATGCCCTTCTTCCATGATCTGCAGCAGCATGTTATGCGCTTCAGGATGCGCTTTTTCAACTTCGTCAAAGACCACGATGGAATACGGGCGACGTCGAATGGCTTCCGTCAATTGGCCGGCATCATCGTAACCGACGTATCCCGGAGGAGCACCAACCAATCGACTAACGCTGTGTCGCTCCATGAACTCCGACATGTCGATTTGAATCAATGCGTCTTCGCTGCCGAAAATAAATTCCGCCAACGCCTTGGTCAATTCCGTCTTGCCAACTCCCGTCGGCCCCAGGAATACAAAGGAACCAATCGGACGCTTTGGGTCTTTCAATCCAGCCCGAGCTCGACGCACGGCTTTCGAGATTGCGCTGATGGCGTCATCTTGCCCTACAATGCGGTGATGAAGCATGTCCTCCATTTTCAGTAAATGTTCCGACTCTTCCTCCGCCATCTGCATCACGGGGATACCGGTCCACATCGAGACCACTTCGGCGACATCTTCTTCTGTCACCTGAGGTCCATCGTTTGCGTTTTCCCAGGCGTCACGAAGTTCACTCAGTTTTTCCTCGAGTTCCGTCTGGCGCTCGATTAACGCTTGGGCATCTTCGAAACGCGCTTCATCCATCGCTTGGGTATGGGATTTGCGCGTACTGCGTAATTCGCTGATCGTCTGCTTAAGTGACACAGCTTCCGGGCTCTTGTACATGCGCACTCGAGAAGCCGCTTCGTCGATCAGATCAATCGCTTTATCAGGAAGAAAACGATCGGTCACATAGCGAGAAGATAGATATACGGCCGCTTCGAGCGCCTCATCAGAAATGCCCAATTTGTGATGCTCTTCGTAAGGCTTTCTCACTCCTCGAAGAATATCGATCGTCTCTTCGATCGATGGTTCCTCGACCATGACGGGCTGAAAACGCCTTTCCAACGCCGCGTCGTTCTCGATATTCTTTCGGTACTCATCGAGCGTGGTCGCCCCAATGACCTGCAGTTCACCACGTGCCAACGCTGGTTTGAGGATATTGGCTGCATCCACCGAAGAACCGGCAGACCCGGCGCCGACGAGCATATGCACCTCATCAATGAAGAGAATCGAGTCGGATGACGTCAACTCGTCAATCACTCGCTTGAGTCGCTCCTCAAATTGACCGCGATACATTGTCCCTGCAACCAGGGAACCCACATCCAGTTGTAACACGCGCTTTCCCAGCAAAGGTCCCGGGGTCTCACCAGCGATAATTCGTTGTGCCAAACCCTCGACGATAGCCGTTTTACCGACACCTGGTTCGCCGATCAAAGCCGGATTGTTCTTCGTTCGACGCGCCAGGATTTGGATAACGCGTTCGATCTCCTGCTCACGACCAACTACAGGGTCAAGTTTGCTTTCTTCTGCAAGCGTTGTCAGATCGGTTGCCAATTGATCCACGAGTGGGGTCTTCTCGCGTTTCTCTTTTCGCTCTTGCTGCGAAGAACGTGCCATCCTGCGAGTCGGAGTTTCCTGTAAAAGACGTCGAGTTTGACGACGGATCTGCTCCGGTGTGACTCCCAAGCGACGCAGGACATCGAGACCTACACCCTCTTTCTGTCGGACCAATCCCAGCAAGAGATGTTCTGTGCCGATGTAATGGTGTCCCATACGGCGAGCTTCCTCGATCGCAATCTGCAACACCTGCTCGGTTCCGGGAGCCAGCTCGATTTTTCCACCCTTGTGACGGCCGATCCCCATTAGGCGTTCCACGACCTCTTTAACGCGGGCAGGTTCGAGGCCCAATTCACGCAACACGCGGCCTGCAACCCCACCTTCTTCGCGGATTAAACCAAGAAGAAGATGCTCGGTCCCGATGTAGTTATGATGCATCCGCTCGGCTTCTTCATGCGCCAAGCTGAGAACACGACGGGCTCGTTGTGTAAAACGCTCCATATTATCCTTCACGACCCAGTCCTCCCAATCAACATACGATACCAACGCTTGCTTTTCTCATTTTACCAAAATATCCTATCACACCTGTTCGATTAGGAATAAATACCCCTCAAAATCAAACGACCGGGCTCCTTGTTCAGGCGCCCGGCCGACTGATTAAGTCGTTGCGACCGTATCCCTCTCGGGATCGTCGGATGGTGGATCGCCACCCGTTTCTGCGCCTTCTGCAGCGGCATGTTCATCTCCGTCTGCAGGTTCAGCTTCTACTGAAGGGATCTTCTCCTCATCCTCAATGGTTTCAACTTCCAATTCTTCTTCGGCTTCCACTTCCACATCGATGCTCGTTTCAACAGCTTCTGCTTGCGTTTGCACCTCAGCGGAAACCTCAGCATCAGGTTCAGGAAGCTCATCTGCAGGCGTTTCATCGGCCGCGGTTTCGTCGACCGCATCCCCGGAAGTTTCAGCAGCTTCGGCCTCAGCATCAACAGCGGGGAGGCCTTCATCAACAGCCTCTAACGCCGCATCAAAATCTTCCACCTCACTTTGTGCAACGTCGTCGGAATCATGTGCTTGCATATCCTGCATCGCCACACGCCAATCCTGTTCGGAATACTCTGCGGATGAGACGCGCTTCATGCTCAATCCGATCCGACGGCGGCTGTTATCAATATTGATGACACGCAGCGTGACGACTTGCCCTTCTTCCACCACTTCGCGTGGGTGTTCGACGCGCTGTTCGGCGAGCTCCGAAACATGGATCAAGCCTTCAATATCATAATCCCCTGTACCAGCCAGAGATGCGAAGGCGCCAAAATCGGTCAATTTTGTGATTGTACCCTCGACCAATTGGCCTTCTTCGAACTCCTTAACAATCTCATCCCAGGGATTCGCTTCGAGTTCGCGGATCGAGAGACTGATGCGTTTCCTCTCTTTATCCACACCGAGGACTTTCACATCGACTTTTTGCCCAACCTTGAGGACTTCGCGAGGATGAGATACACGTTTCCAGGATACTTCCGACAAATGTACCAACCCATCCGCACCACCGATATCCACAAATGCGCCAAAATCCGCCAGGCTGATAACGTGGCCGCTGCGCACCTCGCCTGGTTCCAATTCTTCAATGAGACGTTCTTTTAATGCATCGCGAGCTTCTCGAGTTGCGGCGCGCTCTGACATGATCAACCGATTGCGGCTTCTATCGACTTCGATTACCTTGGCGATCACCGGTTCGTCGACCATCTTGCCCCAGCGTTGATCTGGCGTGCTGCCATGCGCACGTCGACGTCTGGAAAGGCTTACTTGAGAAGCGGGAATGAACCCGCGCACGTTGCCCAGTTTAATGATCAAACCACCCTTGTTATAACCGGCCACCGTGCCTTCGAACAAATCTTGGCTTTTTAGAAGCGTTTCTGCTTGTTGCCAGTCTCGTTCCTCTCGAGCCTTGGACATGGACAAAACCAAATGTCCATCGCGCCCACCCGATCGCAACACATAGACATCCACCTGTTTACCGACAATCATCTCTTCACGTTGCTCATCACTAAGGCGTTCGAGTTCTCGTGAGGAAATGACGCCTTCGGATTTGGCGCCGATATCTACCAAAACATCCGTTTCAGTAACGCGAGCTATCGTGCCAACCCGAATCTCCCCTCGTCGAGGCATCTCCAAATCATAGGATTCCTCTTCGAGTAATACATCCATCGGATGGGTAATTTTGTCGGCATCTTCATCGCCTTCGTCGCTACGATCCTGGTTGGACGGTTGAGACCCTTCATCGACTACTTCCTCGAAGTTAGTGTCCTCGGTCTCCTCTTTTACCTCCTCTACCTCGGATTCGCCTGCTTCGAGGGTGTTCATCGGCGCTTGCTCCGAGCCTTCGATTGACTCCTGGGAAGGTGGCTCAGCGCCAACGGGCTCTTGATCTAGACTCATAAATACGGCTTTCTCCGTTTCCTAAAGTTATGGAGGCATTATAAAGGCGAAGCGCGCTCTTGACAACCTTTATTGGATTTCAAGAGATTGTTTGCGGTATAATCCAGCCGGAGATCGCATTATGGCAACCGTATATCCTTTTACCGCCATTGTTGGACAGCAGCGCATGCTGCGCTCGTTGGTCCTCAACGCCGTCAACCCTCGAATCGGTGGCGTTTTGATCCGTGGAGAGCGGGGTACGGGCAAATCGACCGCGGCGCGGGCACTCGCCGCCTTATTGCCGGTTGTAAAGGTAGTCGTAGGATGCCGCTTTGGGTGCGATCCGGAGCGCCCGACAACATGGTGCACGGAGTGCAGGGAACGAGTCAACCGCGGTGAAGACCTGCCCGTGGAAACCCGCAAGACATCCTTTGTCGACCTTCCTGTCTCCGCCACGGAAGACCGGGTGGTCGGTACGCTGGATATCGAACGGGCGATCAAGGAAGGGGAACGCCATTTCGAGCCCGGTGTTCTCGCAGCCGCCAATCGAGGCATGCTCTATATCGACGAAGTAAACCTGTTGGATGACCATGTCGTCGACGTGCTGCTGGACTCGGCAGCCCTGGGCATGAACATCGTTGAACGTGAAGGGATATCCTTCAGCCACCCAGCTCGATACATCCTCGTCGGAACGATGAATCCTGAAGAAGGAGATCTACGTCCACAACTACTGGATCGTTTTGCACTCTCTGTGGACATCCGCGGTCTCCAGGACGCTCGAGATCGCGTGGCGATCATGGAGCACAATCTGGCCTACGAATATGACCCGAAGCAGTTCCGCGAGAATTGGATGGAGAAGGAACACGAACTCTCCAAGCAAATTAAGGCAGCCCGGGAACTCGTCGAACACGTAGAATACTCGAAACACGATTTACTGCTCATCGCCAGGCTCACGTCAGAATTACAGGTGGATGGCCACCGTGCAGATCTGGTGATTCTCAAATCCGCACGCGCCCATGCGGCATTCGAAGGCCGCAACGCAATCACAGAACGAGATATTGCCCTTGCCGCAGAGCTTGCATTACCGCACCGTCTGAAACGCGGTCCTTTCCATCAGGTTGAATTTTCGATCGACGAGCTTCAATCCCAGATCGAGCACATTCAATCTGAACTTGGAAGCGAAGAAACCGAACAAGCCATTTTCGACGACGATGCGGCCAGTACTAAAAAAAAAGACGTCAAAGCTTAACCGGTGAAGCTTCCCAGGAAGCAGAACGCCAGGATAAAGCAGAAGCCCACAATCAATCTCCCAGCGATTCGCTGACCGCACGATGGTGGGAGGGTGGAGAACGAGTAAAGACAGGATCGTCCTTCTCGCCACGACGTTTGGAAGGCCAACTCGATCGATTAACCCGCCGCCAGGGTGGGCGTCGAACACGAACACGCACCGATCGCAAACGCGGTCGTTATATCCTGGCTCGACCCGCAAAAAAGAAAACCGCTGACATTGCCTTCGATGCAACCCTACGTGCCGCCGCGCCATTCCAGAAGAGAAGAAAATCAGAACAAGAACGTCGTCGCTTTGCTATTGAACCCTCCGACCTGCAAGAAAAAGTTCGCGTACGTAAAGCTGCAAACCTGATCCTTTTCGTTGTCGACGCCTCCTGGTCCATGGCCGTGGCAGAACGCATGTCCGCGACCAAAGGGGCAATCCTATCCTTGCTTACGGACGCCTATCAACGCAGAGATCGCGTTGGCCTGGTCATCTTCCAAAAGGATCGGGCCATCACCGTGTTGAACCCCACGAACTCCGTCCAGCTTGCCCAGGTGGCTCTGGCGGATATCCCCGTTGGCGGGAAAACACCGCTCTCTGCCGGGCTCTGTATGGCCCACGAAATTTTCGAGAAAGAACAACACCAGAATAAAGATCTAATCCCTTTGATGATCCTGCTGACAGACGGAGCGGGGAATGTCTCCATGAGCAATCAACCACCGCAACAAGAAGCCCATAGAATCGCCGATCGCATTCAAGAAACCGGCATCCGTTCCGTGGTGATCAACATGGAGCATGCGGCTTTCGACCAGGGGCTTGCAAAGGCGCTCGCCGATCATCTTGGAGGTCCGTGTTACACGCTTCAAGAACTGCGTGCCGACCACCTCTACATGGCGGTGAGGCAGGAAATCAACCGGGTGAACGAATAGAACCACTGCTCCCACCCGCGATTTCACACCACCCATTCACTGCAGTATTTTATCGATCGACAATCAAGGGATTGACCATCACTTGGCCAGTATCTTGCTCGCCAGACGTTTAAGTCGGTGCTTGATTTCAGACCACTTCTGATCTCGCCGCCAATCGTCTGGCCAGTGTGTCAGACATTGAAGTGCTTCTTGTGCCCAATGCTGCGCCGCCGTAAAATCTTGCGCATACCACTCATGATACTTCGCCAATTCGATACAAGGACGGGGATCATCGGCAGCGAGAGAATGCCACGTTTCCCAATATTCAATTGCTTCCACCCGTTTCCCAGCACGCTTTAACAAGGCCGAATAATGGCGTAACGCCTCCACTTGAATATCTACTTTGTTGCTTGTGAGCGCCGCTTGGAAAGATGCCGTCGCCTGCTTCATTCGGCCGGCATCCTGGTGCCAACGCGCCAGGGCCAACGCTTCAGCGCCTGATAGCGCGCCCGGATCTTGGCTGTTATGTCGCTCAAACACATGGACAGCGAGTCCGACCAAGCTAAGGATGTCGATGGCGTTGTGATAAAGAACCCGCGTCATGCCCCCTGCATCCCCTGTGCGCAGGTAGTCGAGATACATGCCGGGAATGAGTGCTCCCGGCACATCTTCATCCGAACGCTGCACACCCAGCAGATTACGCTCGATCGTACCCAAACTACAGTCAGGAAGACTGCGTCGCCATAATCGTCGTGATGGATGGAGTAGATCGATTTGCGGTAAAGAACTTAGCGACCAGTATTTTCGCAGCCCAAGCATATATCGCATCTCAAGCAGAGGCACGTCAAATACACGCCCATTGAAAGATACGATCGCCCCGGCGCTTTCGAGATCTTCTTGTAAAGCATGCAGCAGTCCCGCCTCTTCTCCAGGCTCACGCAGGAAGTATTGCCGCAGACGAAAATGATCCCCGCTAAAACTCCCAACACCCACCAGGAAAGCAATCGTCCCGGCGCCGCCAGCCAAACCAGTTGTCTCTGTATCCAGGAAGAGCATATCCTCAAAAGAGACATCTTCGAGTTCGGGCTGGCGTACGACCCGTGCCGCCAATTCACTTTCAAACTCAAGTATCCTGGACAACGCATAGCCAGCGTGCTGATGGCTGCGGGGATACAATTCCTGAATGCGAAAAGCTTTCCCATGTGGGGTTTCAATTTCATCCCCGGAGGGCAACCCCACACGTTGTTTCGGTGTGATTTGCGGCTCTTGACGTTTGCGCGATTTGCGTCCCAATCGTTTCAAGCGCCTGCGAAGTGCATCATCACTCATCGTCCATCCGACCCCATGGCAAGTCTGAGACTGCAATTACAAAACATTATATCGCTCGAAAAGACAGGAAAACATTCCCCCGAAGATCGAGTGATTGATCCATATGCAGAACACCTCAATGACACGGATTTAAGGATCACGGAAACGCGAACGAAACGGCGGATCACAGCCGCACCCCAATTCATTGATACATCAATTGAATGGTTTGATCATTTCGCTTGCGGAGGAATATCACATGGCCTACCAGAGAAGATGCAAGCGAACTAATCCTCAGCCGCCAACAGCACCACCGTGAAGGTGCTCCCTTCTCCCAATTTTGAGTCGACCCAAATCCTGCCCCCGTGATTGTCGACTATTGACTTTACGATCGAAAGACCGAGGCCTGTACCGGGCATATCATCCGGGATGTTGCTGGCGCGGAAGAATTTATCGAACAAATAGGGTTGATCGGCGGGAGGGATGCCCGGCCCATTATCGACCACCCGTAAGATGATCTGCCCACCCTCCGCATCTGCCTTCACGCTCACGGTGCCGCCTTCTGGCGTGTATTTAATGGCGTTATCGAGGAGGTTACCAATCATCTGTCGTAAACGGACCGGATCTCCATTGACGAGCGGCAATCCTTTCGTGAGTTCGATATCCAATTTAATTCCTTGGCTTTCTGCCACACCACGGAGACTCTCCACAGCGTAACGGGCAAGCATATCGATCGACGTGTTTTCCCGAGCAATATCCAAACCCGCCTCAATACGCCCCAGGTCAAGAAGATCCGTCACCAAGTCTGTGATCTGATTGACGCTGAGCCGAACCCGCTGCGTAAATTCGTTTTGCTGTTCATTCAATTCGCCGGCCCGTTCGATCAGCTCTACATATCCCAGAATGGCCGTTAACGGAGAACGTAGATCATGTGATACTGTGGTTACGAACTCCGACTTTATACGATCCAGATTTTTCAAATGCGTGATATCGTGCAGCACAATCGCCTGGCCGACGCCCTCAATCGGCGTACATTGCAAATTGAAGATACGTCCATCCGAAGTTTCGATGTCCTCTTGATGGGGGACCTTTCCGGCATCCCGGAGCATCTTCAATATCTTGGGTTCGTCAAAGGCTTCAACAATCGAGCGCCCGACAAAATCGCCTTCGATCCCAAAAGCTTCCTGTGCAGTGTGATTGATGAGCCGGATGCGATTGTCAGGGTCAACAACGATCACGCCGTTCTTAATTTGACTTAAAATGGTCTCCAGCTGAACCCGTTCCATCTCCGAGTGTGTGAACAAACTTGCGTTTTCGATGGCAATGGCAGCGTAATCGGCCATCGCCACGATTACGGCCATGTCATTTTCGGAGAAAACGCTGCCTGCCTTGCGATTATCGACGCCCAGAACGCCAATCACCCGGCCACGTACTTGAAGCGGCACGTAAATCAGAGAGTGAACCAAATAGGAAGTCTTGATCTTCTGGGGCGTCGTCTCATCGATGATCACCGGTTCGCCGGTCGAAACCACTTTCCCGGCCAACGAGTCGCGTGTTTCCAAGCGGAAA
Source organism: Anaerolineales bacterium (assembly GCA_034430895.1). Classification (GTDB taxonomy): domain Bacteria; phylum Chloroflexota; class Anaerolineae; order Anaerolineales; family E44-bin32; genus WVZH01. The sequence continues at coordinate 9,981 of DAOUDW010000084.1, forward strand.
GCAGTGGCAAAATCCTCGTCGAAGTTCTTCGAAGCCCGCATATAGAGTTCGCCTGATTCATCCTCGAGAAGCAGAAGACTTCCCTCTTCCGCGCCCGTAAGCCGTACTGCAGCTTCCACGACTGTTGTCAAGACTTCATCCAATTCCAACGTCGCTGTGACTTTGCGTCCGATCATCGATAATGCTTCAAGCTCATGAATGCGATGTTCGATATTCTCGGTGCTATCCGGCTTGGCGCCAATCGATTCGTTCCCAAGTCTACGCGCACGCTCATCGAAGGCACGTTTGACCGCATCCAGCATTTCATCCGGTTCGACGGGTTTTTGAAGCATATCCGTTGCCCCAGCACGCATTGCTTCGATCGCCAGCGCTTCCGATCCCTCACTGGAAATCAAGATCACCGGGACCTGCGGATGTTGACGGTGAAGGCGCTTTATCAATTCGATACCGGTCAAATTCGGCATCTGATGGTCGGTAATCACCAACGAGGGTTCGAATTCCTGAACCAACGTCAGCGCTGATAATCCATCCGCCACAGATTTGACCTCATAGCCAGCAGGCGCGAGGATACTTTCCTCGAGGCTGAGGCGAAAATCTTCGTTATCATCGACGATCAGGATCAAATTCTCACTCATTACATCCCCGATAGAATAAATCGTAGCATAGTCACACGCAACGTTTGAATAGGAGTTTCGGTGCCTTGTAATCCTATTTCTCTGCAGATCCTTCCTTTTTCGTCTTCATCTTGCCCGGATAAGTCTCAGGCGCTTCATTTACCTGCTTTATCAGTGCCACCAAATCCTCGTCGACCGTTTGCACGGCTTTATGAAGGCCGCCTTTCTCAACGCGCTGTAAGATGGCATTGATTTGCGCTCTTGCAGCACGAAGCCCGCGTTCCAATCCTGCACGCCATTCTGCCCGGGCTTGTGCATCCATATTGGCCTCCCCCATCACGCGCTGCAAATGGTTTGCCCTGGCTTCTAATGCCTGGAAAAGCCGAGCGTTGACCAGTGAGATCGAAGCATAATCCGTAACGGCTTCGAGCATGGCCTGGTCCCGTTCGGAAAAAGCCCGTCCCTCTTCTCTGGCGACGACCAATACGCCAATAGGTTTATTGCGGACCTTGACCGGCGCGATCAAAAGAGCTTTCGCAATTTTATCGATTTTGAATTGCGATAGGCCTTCTCCGTGAATGGCCAAAGCCTCTCCCGAAAGCATCACCAAACCACTGACACCGTCATCCCAGGACTGATGCAGCTTAGTAACAATACTCGATGGCATGCCGGCTTCTGCACGCAGCAATAATTGCCCGCTTGTTTCATCTTCCAGGAGGACATACCCCATATCCGCTTCGGTGACAAATAGACTGCCTTCCATAAGCTTGTCAAACAGCTGCCCTTGATGGGTTGTGGAAGTCACCGTCTTGCCAATCCCAAACAGGGTGGTTAATTCACGCACGCGATGCTCGAGTTGTCGGTTGCTCTCCGCCAATTGTTGGGCAAGACGCTGGTGCTCTCCTCGAAGACGAGTTTCGTTAATCGCCCGTTCCACCGCAGTAACAACTTCCGCTTCGCGCAGCGGTTTCTTTAGATAATCATTGGCGCCCAGACGGAAAGCTGCAATGGCATCCGCCTCCATACCCTCTTGGGCCATAACGAGTGTGGGCAGCTCGATTCCCTGCGAACGCAAGGCAACGAGAAGATCCTTTCCGCTTAAACCCGGCAGGGTCATACTTGCGATGATGAGATCCGGCATGAAATTTATGGCTTGCTGGATTGCTGTCGCCGCATTGCTAGCAATCGCCACTTCATAGCCGAGGGGCTTGAGTACCTGCCTCTCAAGCAGATCGAGCACATCCGGGTCCTCGTCTACGACTAGCACCCGTCCCATATCAGTAGAAACCCTCATGCCGGTATAATAGCACGGAAGATTTTTCGGGGGGAGTCAAGTAGTCGACCCATCTCTCCCTGCAGATGCCTTCCGCCGTTTTTCGTACCGCAATAATTTAGCTCGAAGATCGATTTCGAGAAACAAGTGATCGTACATGAATAAAAATCGATCTCCACATACTCCCGAAACCAGGTACGCAACATGAGATCAAGAAGTATTTATATAACTGAATAACTCAACTGCAAGCGAACATCCATCTTTTCGGGCGAAAAGACCCGGCTGCTGTTAGAATCGTGGTAGATTTCCTGCGCGGAATCTTGACTCCCATTCTTGGTGACCCTTAGAATTCAAGTAAGGACTCCACAGCGCATGGAATACAAAGACTACTATAAAATTCTCGGCGTAAAGCGTGACGCTTCGGAAGCGGAAATCAAGCGCGTCTATCGCTCGTTGGCATTAAAGCTTCACCCCGATAAAAATCCCTCCAGTGAAGCAGCAGACCGCTTTAAAGAAATCAATGAGGCTTACGAAGTCCTCGGCGATCCCAATAAACGCAGGAAATACGACCAACTCGGCAGCTCCTACAAAGCGTGGGAACGAACGGGTGGTCAAGCCGGAAATTTTGACTGGTCACAATGGATGGGCGGCTCGCCCGGCGGCGTGCACGTGGATGTTGGCAATCTGGGAGATTTGTTGGGAGGTTTCTCTGATTTCTTTTCCACCATTTTCGGAGACATGCCGTTGCGCGGACAACCATATGCGTCCAGCCGTTCCAGGCGAAGCCACGATATTGAACAATCCGTAAGCATCAGTTTGATTGAGGCCTACACAGGCACGACACGAACACTCCAACAGGATGGGCGAAAACTCGAGGTGGTTATCCCTGCCGGTGCAAAGACCGGTATGAAATTAAGAATCAGTGGGCAAGGACACACAAGTCAACGAGGATCAGGCAACTTATATATCAAAGTGAATGTGGACCCCGATCCTCGCTTCGTGCGTAAAGAGAACGACCTGTATACAGAGGCAGTCGTCGATCTCTACACCGCCATCCTGGGTGGGGAAGCAAGCGTTCCGTATCCGCAAGGAGAACTCGTCTTGACCATACCCTCTGAGAGTCAACCGGGGAAGGTGTTCCGCCTAAAAGGGAAAGGGATGCCGAACGTCCGCGGTGGTTCCAACGGCGATTTATTTGCCACCCTTAAAATCACTTTACCGGAAATATTATCCGATGAAGAAAAGGACCTTTTTCAAAAATTATCAGAACTCCGCTGACACGGACTCGGGTCCCAACCGGCATCTCAATCATGGCTGCCCGAAGTAGGTGTGCAAGAAAGATTTTTTCGGAGCGCATGAAATCCATATCGAGCATATAACAGGTAGAGAATTGCTGTGATGAAAACAAGAAACGGTATTGCATTGGCAGTCAGCCTGATTTCTTTGCTGGCGATGGTCTCCTGCAGCAGCTTGACGACCTTGAGCGAGGAAAGCATCCCTAGTATGGATACCACAACCGTCTCACAAGTTGACGATCCCGAAACAGCAAACCATGCGGACGGGGAGACGGTGAGTCAACTCGAAATCGACGATGCAATGCTGGCTGACATATACGATCGCGTTTACCCTGGTGTTGTAACGATTAAGACGTTTTCCGATGCCAGTGGCAGCAACAACACACGACCGTCGGGACAAGGATCCGGTTTCGTCGTCGACACTGACGGCTATATCTTGACCAACCAGCACGTAATTGACGATGCTGTCGAGATCGAAGTAAATTTTCCCTCCGGTTTGAAATCCTGGGCAGAAGTGATTGGGACTGATCCCAATTCCGACCTCGCCGTACTGAAAGTCGATATTCCTCAAGCTGGACTGTTCCCGATTCCTCTTGGAGATTCAGACCAGGTCCGGGTTGGGGATTTTGTCATCGCGGTGGGAAATCCATTTAACTACGAAGGCACGATGACTCTTGGCATCGTCTCATCCAAAGGACGCATCCTGAATTCGATAAATCAAGCTCCCGGAGGATCGTACTTCTCGGCGATAGATTTGATCCAAACAGATGCCGCCATCAACCCTGGCAATTCAGGAGGGCCTTTGATCAACATCAACGGGGAGGTCATCGGCGTCAATCGAGCCATTTCGACAGATAGTTTCAGCTCCACCGGCAACCCCGTGAACTCTGGCGTTGGTTTTGCGATTCCGGTCAATATTGTGCGACGCGTGTTGCCATACCTGATCTCAGAAGGCAGTTATGAATACCCCTACCTTGGCGTTTCAAGTCTGGGAGAATGGAATCTACGCACAATCGAATTATTGGGATTACCAGCGGATGCCCTGGGCGCTTACATCACCTGCGTAACTGATGGCGGCCCAGCGGATGATGCTGGATTGATCGACGCCGGAATGTGTGACGACCCAGTCTTCAAGACGGGTGGAGACCTGATCGTCGCCATTGACAATCAAACGGTCAGTCGTTTTTCGGAGCTGCTTTCGTATCTGATAATGAACACAGAAGTCGGACAAGTCGTAACGCTTACCGTGCTGCGTGACGGTGAAACGATCGATCTATCGTTGACCATCGGCGCTCGTCCCTGATTCGACGTCCATAGGAATTGAAATCGAATCTACGTATCGGAGGGGTAGATGTTGACAGAACGAGATCTAAAATCGCTTATCGATCATCGGGCCAAACATCCTGTATTGAGTGTCTTTCTCGACACCGATCCCGCATCCGGATCGAACGAAGTCCATCGTCTCCACTTGCGTCAAATGTTAAAGGACTTCGATGAGGAGGCCTACCGCGACACCGAAGCAATCATGCGTTTCATTCAACATGAATATGATTGGTGTGGCAGGAGTCTCGTCATCTTCTCGTGCGTGGAAGATAATTTCTTCCGCACTTTCTCCCTCCCACTTCCTTTACGCAGCAGAGCACGCCGATTGAATCGCCCCTATGTAAAACCACTCGTCGATCTGATTGACAGCTACGGACATTACGCCGTTGCGCTTGTGGACAAGCAAGGTGCCCGGCTTTTTCACTTTCACCTCGGGGTGCTGGCTGAAATTGAAGGCACACTGGGTGAACCCGTTCGACACACCAAACGCGGCGGAGGGTCACAGAGCCCAGGCAGGAAGGGAGGCACTACCGGCCAAACAAGATACGCCGAGGAAGTGGCCGAACGCAATTTGAAGGAAGCCGCCAACTTCGCAGCCGATTTTTTCAATCAAAGACAAGTACGCCGCGTTCTCATTGGCGGCACGGATGAAAATGTTGCCCAATTTTTAGAATTCCTGCCCAAACGTTGGAAGTGCCTCGTTATTGGCACCTTTCCAATGGATATGACCTCCGGGCACACGCAGGTACTCGAAAAAGCGATGGATGCATCCAGCAAACATGAACTGGAGCGCGAGTCACGCCTAATGGAAGCGGTTATCACGGCTGCAGCGAAAGGGCGCGAGGGTGTCATTCGATTGGGGGATACGTTAGGCGCCGTAGAAGCCGGCAATGTACAGACGTTGGTGGTCAGTGAAGGATTCCGTGCGCCGGGCTATCGCTGCGTAACCTGTCGATTCATCACAGAACAAAAAATCGAGCGCTGTCCTTTCTGCTCGGGTTCCATCGAAAAAATCGAAGACGCCGTCGAACTCGCCATTCGCCAGGTCTTGGCCGATGGTGGCGAAGTCGAGATACTGCACAACAACGAAGCGCTGAAAAACGCAGGGAACATCGCTGCCGTGTTGCGTTATTAGCATCGAATGAGTGTCGATCGCCAGGAAAAAATAACCGCGAGATGGACAACATCTCGCGGTTCGGGTCTAGTATTGAAAGCAATCGATCATTCGGAGAAAAGGGAACGCTCCAGCGCGAGAAGATTGGACGCAAACCTTTCAAGGTCCTGATCGAGAGAGAGCGAATCTTGCCCGAGACTCTCAAGTAAACCTGCCAATTGGTCTCGGATTGCTTGTACAGCTGCTGTGCCATCTGCACCAAGTCCCTCCTGCAAATTGGCCAGGCGTTCATCCGTTCCCGCCAAAGCAGCACGAATCCCGACCAGGTCATCTTGCCCGAACGCAACTCGAGCGGAAGACACATCGACCAACGCATTCACCAACTGCACGTGTAGATTCGCTTCGTCAACTTCTGCCTGAACATCTTCCATCTCCGCGTCACATTCCGCGCGGATCGAGTCTTCGATCGTTGCTTGCTCTGCTTGAAGTGCATCGACCTGGTTTTGCAGGTCATCTCTCTCCGCCTGGAGATCGCGCACCATGACGACATAGGCAGTCCCCACACCAAGTGCGAAGACACCGATCAGGCCAACCACCCACATCACCAGCTTGCGCAAGAAACCCTTGGCCCTGTCTATTCGCCCAGCAGGAGGTTTCTGCTTCTTCGGTTTCATTTTCTTCCCGCGGGCTTTATTCTCAGTATCGCTTACTCCAGTACTCACTTCAGGCTTCGACATCTTTTCTTCATCGCGCTCATCATTCGGAGCCATTGTCATCCTCCTCCGGCACAGTTTCGGTAGGCTGCAACTCGGGGGTCACAGCCGGTGTAGGTATAGCGGTATACTCCGTCGCCTCGATTAACAATTTCCAGGCAATTTCCAACTCATCCGCAGCGATGACTGATGATTTGCGAACATCGTCGAGTGCCAATTCTAATCGCTTGAGAATTGATTCGATCGTCTCGATTTCCTCAGGTGTGCCCTGCTCAATCATCGCTTGCAACAACGCTACTGCCGCCGAGATATCTTCGCTGGCAAGTCCCAGATTGTCATGGATTAATGAAACCCTTGCTCTGGTTAGCAGGGTCATTGTACGCACCAACTGCAGTTGGTACTGGAGTTGATGCGCCGGAATGCCCAGCGCCGTGAGCTCCGCCTCGATCCCATCGACTTTTTGCGTCAGTTCCAGTATCGTTACTTCAACCCCGGTAACGTCATCCGGCAGGAGCGCCAACTCCGTCACCTCGTCCTCGTGCTCGTCCTGCACGCTGCGCAGACGCTCCACGCGAGCTTCGAGTGCTGCAAGAGTCTCCCCCTGAACCGCCAGACGCCCTTCAAGATCAACCAGGCGATCGTCTAGCTGATCCACCTGAGTTTCGATCATCTCGTCCGATAGTGTCAGATCGTTCTCTAATTGATCGAGACGTTGCCGATTCTCCTGCGCGGTGGCGATGAAATCCCGATACAGCTTTTGCGTTCCGTAAAATAGGCCGGCACCAAGCCCAATCCCGAGAACGATGACGACGATGATCCGCAAGAGAAAACGGAGAAAGCGTCGAAAAATTCCCGGTTCTTCATCTTCATATTCGTAGACGCCTTCTTCTTCATCTTCGTCTTCATATTCATCTTCAACTTCTTCCCAATCGAGACTTTCCATTTCTTCTTCCATATGGCTCTCCAATAAAATTGTTAGGGAGTCGTGGTCTCCAAAAACGGCAGTGCTTCCTGGATCAACTGCCGTAAGCCTTGAAGAAATTGTTCGAACCGATCAACCGATTGCGATATTGAATCGATATCGGTGTTCATTTCCTCAATCTGGGTTTGCATCTCCGCCAGATCATCAAGCGAACCGGAGACATCCTCACGCAACGTAGTGAACTGGTCTTCTACAGTCTCTACCCGTCCACTCAATCCTTCGATCGCTTCCAGGCGGAGATTGATCGCCTCAAGACGCGAGATGAGGTTATCTACCTCGACCTGGAGTGTCGACATCTCGTTTTCGACGAGACGCAATGAGGCATGGTTGCCGATATTCAGTGTGCCATTGATGCCCGCGAGAATGGATATCGTCAGCAGAACGGAGAGCACCACACTGATCCCCGCAGTAAGGATCACCAGACCAAAGCGTTCTTGAAGGATCGCCAACAGCTGATCCGTGATCGACTGCTTTTGCCTTCTCGGACGTTTGGTACGAGCGGCGATCTTTGGCCGCCGTCCATCCACTGGCGCTTCTGGCTTCGAGACGACCTCATCAGCAACCGATTCATCTGTCGTCCCAACCTCTGCAGCGTCGGAATCCGGGCTTGCCTCGAAGGTTAGAAACGGTTCCATTCGGGCCAATGTAGCAGGTCCCAAACAACTGACACGCAGCATATCTTCGCCATCGATGAAAGGACGAGCCGCCAGTATACGCTGCGCCATTGCATCTCCGACGCCGGGCAGTGTCATCAACGTTTCGAGATCTGCGCTATTCGGATTGACAACAACCCTTTCTTCTTGTGTCATCATTGCCTTCCCATGTTCGTCTTCGATGCGAGGGTGAATGGCTTAAAATTACGCTCAGCATACCTGCGCAAACCGTTGAAATTTCTTCGAAAATAAATCTCCCTCACACTTTATACACCAATTCCAACTATTCTGCTCTTCAATATGCTATACGCTGGAATGATGGAGCTTGTTGCTGAGAAGTGTACCAAACTCCACGGAAGGGCGAAGATCTTCTAAAGCAGACAACATGTTTCCTAATGCGTAAGATAAATGAACGCCACCGGAAACAACGCAAATACAAAACGACAATGGGCGACTGAAGTCGCCCATTATCGAAAATCTTCCAAAGCCTTATTTCGCCTTGACTATGATTTCCTTTGGCCGTGCCGCTTCAGATTTCGGGATTCGCAGGGTTAGCACGCCATCCTCAACCTTTGCTTCTGCGGCATCAGGATCGAGGCTCGTCGGCAGCTGTAAGCTGCGGCTGAATCCACCCCGACTTAATTCACGAAGCAAGTACTTGCCATTCCCATTGCTATTCTCATCTTCGACTTCACTTCGCAAGGTGACCACGTCATCCAGGATTTCGATCGAAATGTCTTCTGCCTTCAAGCCTGGAACGTTTGCGGTGATCACATAAGCATCCTGATCGGCGTGAACGTCCATCGGGATGCGGCGACCGCCGTTAAACCCGACCGGCTCGTAGCGACGAATTCTTCGCAAGTTTCTCGGTGCCAAATAATACGTAACCATCTCTCTACCTCCATGATTAGTCGATTTCTTCGCTTTACTACAACAAAAGGATACCGTCGGATTGTCAGAACGAAATAAATCCGACATTGGAAATCTATTAACGGCCGCGTTGATCTCTTGTTAACACAGCGTAAACGCGCTTCATATGCTGTCCTACTACACTAGTTGTGAGAACCCTTCAAGCCGAATGACGGAAGATTTTTTACACTCATGGCGCTTGCAGGTGAGAAATTGATGTAAGAGGAGTAATGGTATGAATCTGGAACGGTACACACAAAAAGCACAGGAAGCGATTCTCTCCGCACAGCAGATCGCACAAGATAATCACAACAGCGCCATCGAACCGATACATCTCATGTTGGCTTTGGTTAACCAGAGTGATGGTGTGGTCGCTGCGATTGTTGCACGCATCTCCGGCAGTCCGGCGAGATTGAGAGAAGAATTCCAGGCGGTTGTGGCCAGTCGACCTAAAATGCACGGCACAAGCGTCCAGCCAGGACTTTCCCAAGCGACATCGGAGCTGCTCTCGATGGCCGAAAAACAGGCCGGAAAGATGAAGGATGAGTATGTCTCCACGGAGCACATTTTTCTGGCTTTAGCCGCTGGCCCTGAAGCGAAACGTTTACGTGATTACGGTATAACACCGGAAAGTATCCTCCAATCCCTGACCGAGATTCGAGGTTCACAGCGCGTGGTCACGCCCAATCCGGAAGACACCTATGAGGCGTTGGAGAAGTACGGACGCGACCTAACGCAACTGGCACGTCGAGGCAAGTTAGATCCGGTAATCGGGCGCGATGAGGAAATCCGCAGGCTCGTGCAGGTGCTCTCGCGCCGAACGAAAAATAATCCGGCCCTGATCGGAGAACCTGGCGTGGGTAAAACCGCCATCGTCGAAGGTCTGGCGCAGCGTATCGTCAACGGAGACGTGCCGGAGGGCATTAAAAAGCGGCGCATCATCCAATTGGACATGGGTTCACTCGTCGCCGGTGCGAAATACCGCGGCGAATTCGAAGAACGGCTGAAAGCGGTGTTGAAGCAAGTCGCCGACTCGGAGGGTGAAACCATTCTCTTTATCGACGAAATGCATACCGTTGTAGGTACTGGCGCAGCCGAAGGCAGCATGGATGCAAGCAACATGCTTAAACCGATGCTCGCTCGCGGGGAACTGCATACCATCGGGGCAACGACATTGAACGAATACCGCAAATACATTGAAAAAGACGCCGCACTGGAGCGCCGCTTCCAACCGGTGTTCGTTTCGGAACCCAGCGTCGAGGACACCATCAGTATTTTACGAGGGTTGAAGGAACGCTACGAGGTCCATCACGGCGTACGCATCCAGGACAATGCGGTCATCGCCGCCGCGACGCTTTCCAATCGCTACATTTCGGATCGTCACCTACCCGATAAAGCCATCGATTTGATCGACGAGGCAGCAGCCCGCCTGCGTACAGAAATTGATTCAAAGCCTCAGGCCTTGGATGAGGTAGATCGTCAAATCATGCAGCTGGAAATCGAGCGCGAAGCCCTGAAAAGAGAAAAAGACAAGCCTTCGAGAACCCGCCGGGAGCGGATCGAAGGAGAATTGGCCGATCTGCGTGAACAATCCTCCCAACTCCATGCGCGCTGGCAAACGGAAAAACAAGCCATCGCTGAGTTGCGCGATCTGAAGGAACAAATCGAGCAGGCCCGCGTGCAGGTCGAACGAGCCGAACGACAAGCCGATCTCGAGCAGGCAGCTCGCTTGCGCTACGGCACACTGCGCGAGTTGGAAGAAAAACTCGAAACGCAAGAAAAGCGGATCAAAGCGCTGCAGACGGAAGGTGCCTTGCTGAAAGAAGAAGTCGACGCCGAAGATATCGCCGGTGTCGTCTCCCGCTGGACGGGAATTCCCGTCTCCAGGCTGCTCGAAGGCGAGATGGAAAAACTGCTGCACATGGAGGAACGTCTCCATCAATACGTCGTCGGCCAGGATGAGGCTATCCTCGCGGTGTCCAACGCCGTACGGCGTTCGCGATCCGGCTTGCAGGACCCCGAGCGACCGATCGGTTCGTTCATCTTCCTCGGCCCAACGGGAGTCGGCAAAACGGAATTGGCGCGTTCTCTGGCCCAATTCCTCTTCGACGATCCCAAATCCATGACGCGCATCGACATGGGAGAATATCAGGAGAAACACAGCGTGGCCCGCATGATCGGTGCGCCGCCCGGATACGTCGGCTACGAAGAAGGCGGCCAGCTTACCGAAGCGGTTCGGCGCAGGCCGTACAGCGTGGTTCTCTTCGATGAAATCGAAAAGGCCCACACGGATGTATTCAACGTCCTGCTGCAGTTGCTCGATGAAGGAAGGCTGACGGACGGCCAGGGCCGCACGGTCGACTTCCGCAACACCGTCGTGATCATGACCAGCAACCTGGGGACCGAACTTTGGAGTGACGAAAGCAAAGCCGAGCAGGCCACACAAGTTGAGGTGCGCGATCTGCTCGTTCACCACTTCCGTCCGGAGTTCCTCAACCGCATCGACGAGATCGTGATTTTCCATAAGTTGAAGAAGGAACACCTGCGTGAGATCGTCGACATCCAACTGCGGCGGGTTCGCACCAGGCTGGCGGAGCAAGGGTTCGGTCTTCGCATAAGCGAAGAAGCGAAAGCACTCCTCGCTGAGACTGGGTACGATCCGGTCTTTGGCGCTCGACCGTTAAAACGCGCCATCCAAAACGAGCTCCAAGATCCTCTGGCCATCAAGCTGCTGGCTGGCGATTTCATCCCTGGAGAGACACTGCAGGTTGAAAAGGGGAAGGCTGGACTGGAATTCTCCGCCATGAAAGATGCTGAGCCCGTTCTCGCCTAAAACGAGTAGTACACAATCCACTTCTTTCACCCCGCAGCGGAGTGTCCTCATGGGGACACTCCGCTGCGCGTTTCTCGTTCAACTCACTTGATATACAATGCGAATACAAATTAAGAAGGCGATGTTGAGATTGCTACGGCTCGACCGGATTTCAGTAGGCATTATCTTGATCTCCGCAGGTTCCCTGACCTTCGAAGTCGGTCTGACGCGCATCTTCGCCATTCAGCAATTCCATCACTTTGCCTTCGTCGTTGTCAGCCTGGCGGTGATGGGTTTTGCGGCCAGCGGGCTGGTGCTTTCGCTCAGGCAGCGGCCGACTTCCCTTCCACTGCTGGCGATTGCGTTCGTCCTGGCCACCGCCATTTCGTATCTCACGATCAACTTCCTGCCGTTCGATTCCTACAGCATCGCCTGGGATTTTGATCAAGTATGGATCCTGCTGCTTTATTTCTCGGTTGCCGGTGGTCCATTTCTATTTTCCGGTTGGGCAGTGGGCGCCTGCATGGCCTCCGCAGGCCCGGATGCACATCGGCCATACGCCGCGAATTTGGTGGGATCAGCGTTGGGAGTCCCCCTGGCGCTGCTTACGATTTCGCAATTCGGCGAAGAGAGCACCATCACCCTGGCGGTCTTATTTGGTCTTCTCGCTTCGATAGCCTTTTCAGTGAATCGAAGAACACAACTGATTCTCGCCATCGTTTCGCTGGTGGTGCTGTTCGCTTTTCAGGCACCATCGTTTCTTTCACTACAGCTTTCGCCCTACAAACCTCTATCCATTGCCCGCCTTGCACCCGACGCGCAGATCACCGTCTCAAAATCCAGTGCCGCCGCACGCATGGACATCGTGGAGAGCGGCAGCATCCATGTGCTTCCGGGATTGAGCTTGAATGCACCCATCCTGCCCCCTCGGCAAGCAGGGCTTTTCATCGATGGGGACGGCCCCATTCCAATCAACGCCCTGTCGCCGGATTCGGCACAGGCCAAAGACATCGCTGCCTACATGCCGCCCGCTTTGGCGTATAACCTCCGCCCGCATGCCAATGTCCTTGTGCTTACACCCGGAGCCGGTCTCGATTTGCTGGTCGCCCTCGCCTCGCACACCCGCACGGTCACTACTGCGCTCGACGAACCACTCGTCCGGGAAATCCTTCAAAATGAGTACGCAGACTTCAGCGAGCAGCTTTTATTTCAAACCAGGCTGAATGTATATCCTGGCACGAGCCGCAGTATCCTGCATCAAACAGATGAAACCTACGATGTAATTTACTACGCGCTCAGCCAGGGATTCCGACCCGTGACCTCGGGCGCTTTCAGCCTGTCTGAGAATTACGACCTCACCACGCAATCTTTCGGCGATGCGTATCGACGTCTTAGCGAAGATGGACTGCTCGTCATCACGCGCTGGTTGGGCACACCGGCCAGCGAATCCGCGCGGGCTTGGTCCACCTTGTTGGAAGCACTTCGAGAAGAGAATGTAGAAAACCTCTCCCGACGACTGATCGCATACCGCGGTATGCGTACCGCCACCATCATCGCTGCACGCACTACATTCTCGCAAGCCGAACTGCAGTCCATACGTTCTTTCCTCGATCGCAATGGCTTCGACCCCATCTACCTGCCGGATCTTCAATCCTGGGAATTAAATCGCTACAACCAACTCCCGGAGGACATCTATCATGAAATCTACCTCGCCCTTCTCGAAAGCCCGAAGACTACAGTCGATGAATACGATTTCAATCTCCGTCCGTCGACCGATGATAAACCGTTCTTCTACCATTTCTTCCGCTGGCGGCAGACCCCGGAAGTGCTGGCATCCCTGGGACTGACCTGGCAGCCTTTCGGAGGGAGCGGATATCTCGTATTGCTGGCCTTACTGGCATTGATGCTGGTGATGGCCATACCCATGATCACCTTACCTGCCTGGATTGCCCGAAAAAAGGATCAACGGGACACACTACCTGCCAATCGGGCGATGCTCTATTTCGCCTGCCTGGGTGCCGGATACTTACTGGTTGAAATTCCGCTCATTCAGCGCCTTGCTCTTCCCTTGGAACGACCGGTTTTTGCATTGGCAGTTACGCTGTTCACGTTGCTGCTTTCTTCGGGACTGGGAAGCTTTCTATCCCCTCGTTTGCCACTCCGTCGCAGTTTGAACTTTCTTGTTGGGTTCCTGATCCTGACGAACATTGCCCTCCCCAGTATCATCCACGTATCCCTCGCATGGTCACTTGGCACACGAGTGATTCTCTTTACAGCGGCATTAATCCCTTGTGGACTATTGATGGGGGTTCCTTTCGCCAGCGGATTGAGAATCCTGCATGAAAGTTCACCCGGATCGACCCCGTGGGCCTGGGCCGTCAATGGCGCGCTTTCCGGGCTGAGTGGCGTTGCAGCAGCGATGATCGCGTTGGATGCTGGGTTCAGCGTCACCTTCTACGTCGGAACGTTGGCGTACTTTGGGGCGTGGTTATTTGTACCGGGTTTGAGAAGGAGCCGCGGCACAAATCCCCAAATGGCCTTGTAGAACTAACCCGTGGCCTTGGGTATTCTTACTCTTCCCGAACCTCACGTGTCAGCGGCACGAAACGCACACCCCCGAGACTCGTGGATTGATACTCGCTTTCATCCATTCGGGTGATGCGCCACAATTCCTGGTAGCCACCCACCGGTCCGACAGGGATCACCAGGACCCCGCCGATTATGAGTTGACTGAGTAAAGGTTGGGGAACATGATCCGGCGCGGCGGTGACGATGATCGCATCAAACGGGGCTTCTTCCTCCCAGCCAAAATAACCGTCGTCACGACGTACCTGAACGTTGGTATATCCCAGGTCGTCGATGCGTTGAGCGGCATTTTCAGCCAGGGGGCCGATAATTTCAATCGTATACACGGTAACCCCCAATTCCGCCAACACAGCCGCCTGATATCCCGATCCCGTTCCAACTTCTAACACGCGATCCCCCGCACTCACATCCAGTTCCTGAGTCATCAATGCGACGATATACGGCTGGGAGATGGTCTGGCCGTAGCCTATGGGCAGCGGATGATTGAAGTAGGCCCTGTCGAGGTACTCCTGCGGAACGAACTCGTGACGCGGCACGATCCCCATGACCTCGATAACCTCTTCATCTACGACGCCCCAGGCAATAATCCCCTCTTGAACCATCCATTCACGCGCTTCTGCATACTTTTCAGCTTCGTCCGTTGCAGGTGTGTCAATGCCCACATCTTCAATAGTCGGAGATTGCACAGACTCCGGCTGTGTAGATGGAACTTTCGCTTTCTGGGCACAACCT
The DNA here is from genome assembly GCA_034430895.1 of Anaerolineales bacterium. Lineage (GTDB taxonomy): Bacteria > Chloroflexota > Anaerolineae > Anaerolineales > E44-bin32 > WVZH01. Next base: position 24,987 of record DAOUDW010000084.1, read on the forward strand.
ACGAGTATGAGTTGCAGCCCGACCCAAATACAAATCAGCGTGGACAGTCTTTTCCCCATGATGACCTCCACTATAGATTGTATAGGTAATGGACTTCAAGAAACAACCGGTTGAGATATATTCGTCGCCACCCGGAAGGGTGATTTCCACGTTCAACACTCCAAAAACAAATAGATTCCTATCTCCATGTATACAGTAAGCACGAGAACGCTACATCGACCTGAGAACCAGAATGTAACCAGACACAAAAAAAGGGGTGGTTCTTAGAACCACCCCGAGGATGCTTGAATCTGTGAAAGATCAACAGCCGGGGAAACTAAAACCAAGGAATTGCAGCGGCGTCAACAAAACACACCACCACTCCTGTGGCATGAACCACAATATGCCCCCACAAATCAGCAGCAAAAGCAGACATCCGCCCATAGCCACTGCCAGTGTGGTACGGCTTTTCTTCGGAGCAGCCGGAGCGGCACCGGCTGCGGGAGCTGCCACAACCGCATGTGGAACCGCCTGCTGCACGGGAGGCACCGCTTGCTGAACAGGAGGTGGCGCTTGTTGCACAGGGGGAGCTGCTTTCGCAGGACCGCCTGCTGGTCGGGCGACAGTCTCCGCCGATTCCGGTGAGACGGCATCAAATGTCATGGTAACAGTCTCACCCATGCCAACCAGATCGCCAGGATTCAACACGCGAGGCGCCATGAGCCTTTCGCCGTTAATAAACGTGCCGTTTGTGGATCCCAAGTCCTCAAGTACGTAGCCACCAGGTGTGCGCGTGAGGCGCGCCTGTTGACGCGACATTTCCGCATCACCGATGACGATATCGTTGGTGACATCCCGACCCATCATGATGATTTCTGCTGCAAGTTCGAACACCATACCTGGGTTTGGACCCGTTCGGACGATAAATCGATATGAGGACGGTGACATAACAACCTCCTATGCAAGCTTCGGCGTTAGTGTACAGCCTGTCGAGCGACGAGTCAACTCGACCTCTTTTGAATCGCGCCTACCTTCAATCGCAATCCATCAACTTGGACAACCTCTACACGATCCCCAATCGTTACCTGCGAAGAATCCCCCTCGAATACAGCTGACCACAATTCCCCAGCGACATGGACCATGCCCATAGGCGAAAATTCCGATCGGACTTCCGCGGTCTTCCCAACGAGCGTTGTAGTGCCCATCTCGACAGGCCGCTGCTGTGCCTTGATCGCAAAAGCCAACACGGTCATGAATAACGCTGCGGTCACCAACGAAACCCCAACGACGAACCCAACGGATACCCGCTGGAAAGAGGGTGTACTGGGCGAATTAAACAGAACCAAGCCACCGACGATCAATGAAGCAATCCCGGCAATCGTTAAAGCACCATGTGTGGGAGCCTTGACGTCGAGGATGAAAAGGACAAACGCCGTAACAAGAAATACCAGACCAAACCAATTAACCGGTAACACACCCAGTCCCAACGTTCCCAGGGCAAGAGACACGACACCAATAAAACCCGCAACCCAGCCTCCGGGACTGGAAATCTCGATCAGGATCGCTTGCAACCCCACCGTCAGCAACAGGAAGGTAACATTGGGATTGGTTAATACTTGTAACAGCTGTTCGATCAAGCTTTGCCGCAAGAACACAACTTCATGACCTTTGGTCTCGAGTATGAAGTCTTCATCAGCGATTGTGATTGAAAATCCATCCAATTGCGTTAGCAAATCATCCAAATCCGATGCGATGAAATCAATCAAACCGGCATCAAGTGCTTCTATTGCGGAAACGGCTTCCGCCGATTCAATCGTCGCCTCCGCCAGGGCAACAGCCTCTTCTCCCCGCCAGTCAGCCAGGCTGCGCACTTGTGCTTTGAGGATGTTTTTTGCTTTCGCTTCGATCGTCTCCCCCAAATCTTCGCCTTGCTGTCCAACAGGACTGGCAGCACCGATCGCGGTCTCGGGCGCCATTGCAGCAGCATGTCCGGCAAGCGTAATCACGGTCCCAGCACTTCCGGCGATAGCCCCTCGCGGTGCGATATACACAATGACCGGAACCCGACTCGCACGAATAGATTGAACCATACGATCCATTAAATCGATCGATCCGCCGGGAGTTGTCAATTGAAACACCAGCGCCGCATATGATTCTTGTTCAGCAAGTTGGAGCCCGCGATCCAAATATTCAACCATTGCGGGCGTCAGCGGACCTTCCGCGCTGAGAACGAGAATACGTTTTTCGGATTCCGCCTCTCCGACAAGCGTGAAGCATACCAAGATAAACAGTGTCAAACATGTTGTAAGTGAAAATAGACGTCGCATGAATCCACCTTGTACTCCGATTATAAACGTAATTATGCACAACACAGTGAAAAAAACCTATCCAGGATTCAAAGTAAATTCAAGGCGATGTCATACGTACACGCCTGTCTCAAGACTTGTGCCAGCAGGCGAGTGCCATATAATCAGACTAGACATCGCGGTGTAGGAATGATTTGCGTCAATATACAGTGATTGGAGTGATATCGCACTTGCCACTCAGCAAGCCGGAGAGGCGACTTACTCTCGCAACCATGAATTCGGTAGAGGAGTTACCATGAAGGTCATCGAGCGCTCTGACCTCCGTGAAGAAGACGGAACGATCAGTCTGGTGAATCGCCTTAAAGGCTCGCTGAATTATGGGATGGACTGGTACGACAATATGCAAGCTCAAGTTGAGATTTGTTCGCGCATATCCAAAACCCTCAACCATGAGCACACCATGATCCGCAATGCTTTCATCCATGGAACGAAACTAACCATCCCCATGATTCTACTAAGTCCACAAGGCGTGCGCGTCATCGTATCCAACAACATTCGTGGAAGCTATCGCGCTAAAAAAGATGAGTGGCAGAAATTCGACTCGCGTCGCCGCAGGTTCAAAACTACCCGCCCGAATCCGATGAACGATGTCCGTCTCATGACCGATGTGCTGCTGCGGTCCATTCAGGACCGAGGATACGAACTTACCAACATTGAGCCGGTTCTGATCTTCACGCAGGTAAACGCCCACATCGATCAAGTAAATCCAAGTGTGCGCATCGTTTCAGTAGATGCCATCGATCACTTTGCAGCGAGTTTACTCAAGATCGAACCGATCATGGACCAGGATGACATTCGCGCCATAGCGGACTCGATTATCCATCCCAAAGGTAAAAAGACCGAAGCCGATTCAATTCCTGAAGCACACGATGGCCTGGCACCAGGATTGATCGGTGACATTCCTCCATTTGTTACAGATGAAATGATTCCACGAACCGGTGAAGAACCTCAACCGCTTGCATCCGAGGAACTCCCGCCTTTTACATTTCCCGACACAGACCCGATGGACTACCCCATGTTTGACCCCCATGCCCCGGAAGCACCATCTCTCGGCGCGCCTTTCTACGCTCGTTGGGGTTTTTCAAGAAATCAATTCATACTCCTTGCGGCCATGGCGTTTTTCGAGTTGCTTATCATAACGGTGCTGGCTGTGATAGTAATCGCCGACATCGCCTACTGAGATGTACTGATTCCAATGCTGAGGGATAAACTTGCAGCCATTTCTTTCCATCATCATCCCCGCCTACAATGAAGAACTTCGAATAGCCGCAACGTTGGAAAAGGTTTTTTCCTTCCTTGAAACCCAAGAATTCGAATCTGAGATCCTCGTCGTTGAGAACGGAAGCCAGGATCGTACAGCGGAACTTGTCGCGCAGTTTCAGAACGCACACCCCAACTTGCATCTGCTTCGTGAATCACAAGCCGGTAAAGGTCTTGCCGTACGGCGCGGCATGTTGACCGCCAGGGGCGACTATCGTTTCATCTGCGACGCAGACCTCTCCATGCCTATCGAAGAGATCCGCCGTTTTCTTCCGCCACAACTCGACTCATACGACGTTGCCATTGCCTCCCGCGAATTCCCGGGAGCGGTTCGCTATGACGAACCCATCTACCGCCACATTATTGGCCGGGGATTCAACTTCCTCGTGCGACAATTCATGGGCTTGAAAATTCATGACACACAGTGCGGTTTCAAATGCTTTCGGGCGGGAATCGTGGATGATTTGTTCCAGAAACAAGTCATCGACGGCTGGACATTCGATGTCGAGGTCCTTTTTATCGCACAAAAACGGGGCTTCAAAATCGTCGAGATCCCCATTCCCTGGTATTACCACCCAGGCAGTCGTGTGCGTATCGTGAAAGACACACTCGCCATGTTCTGCGACATCATCCGCATCCGCATTAACGCCGTCCGAGGTATCTATGCGCCGGACTGAAGTAACAGTCTCTGAACCCGGTCTGTTATTCGAGTTTGAATTGCTGCGATCGGGATGCAAGTTGATCGCCGGTGTGGATGAGGCCGGACGAGGCGCGTGGGCTGGTCCTGTTGTGGCCGCAGCTGTTGTACTCCCCGTTCAACGCTTCGACCTGGCCTACCGACTAAACGGTGTTCAAGATTCGAAGCTGATGACTCCCGCACAAAGAGCCATCTGGTTCTCAAGTATTCAAGAACTGGCACAAGCCACAGCCATTGGCTTTGCAACAGCGCAAGAAATCGACACCTTGGGTTTGAGCGCCGCCACGCGCAAAGCCATGCGGCACGCCATAACGCAGCTTGGTATCAAACCCCAGCACTTGCTCATCGATCACATCCGATTGCCCGAAGTGGATATCCCCCAGACTGCCATCACCCATGGCGATGCTCGAATCCTTTCCATTGCAGCAGCCTCTGTGATCGCCAAGGTGGCACGTGATCGGGCGATGATTGCTTTTGACCGCCTCTACCCGGGATACGGCTTCGAATCCCATAAAGGATATGGAACAACCACACACCGTAAAGCGCTCCATCGCATCGGACCTTGCGAGATTCACCGCATGTCTTATACACCCGTCGAGGATTGCGCGGTGAAGAAGCAGGATACTTAATCCATCGTCTTGCATAGATTCAATTAGATTTCCAATCGTTTGAGAAAAGACCATGAAGAGAAAATGGGTGCAGGCTTTTCTTAACTAGGGCCGACCGCGATTCCGTTAGCCCGCACCCTGGTGAAGACTTACAAACCCTTCAGATACGTGGCAAGCGCCAGGAGAACGGCACCGGCCGTGACAATCCAGAACTTATAGTCTGATACAACGCCAATCTCGACGAATTCTGCGATGACCCCCAAGACCACGAGCGCGACAGATATAAGCCAGGTAATCTGCTTCGGTGCGTTGAGTTTCATCTCATGCCTCCCTTTGGATATACAGAAACCAAATGGAAATGATTCTAGATGTCGGCCCTAAAGACGAATGATTGCACCATCGTTTATCGTTCTACGATTTGGATCTGTGGAAATCCTTCGATTCCCATGTCCACAAATCTTGTCATTGCCCTCCACGTGACTTATTTGATCAGACTATTACTGACCCAGATGCCTGGCAATTCATACCTCGATGATATACCCCTACCTACTAATGAAAACACCAAAATCCAATCTTGGTTCCTTTTACTTTATGCAATGCCATAGCTGTCTATCGTGCCCAAGCCAAAGATTTAAAGCTCACGATAAATGTAGGTCGTGCTCCTGGATTAGGAAAACACGAATTCGACGTGATAGAATTTATTAAGCAATTTCGTCCGGAAATACCCCCGGAAAAGACCCAAGGAGGAAGTCGTGGATTCGATTATTAACCTACTTATATCGCAGTTAGGCTCTGGCGCAACGAGTCAAATAAGCGATAAACTCGGGATGGATGATTCAAAAGTCCAGCAAGTGATCGGTATGGCGCTCCCGATGCTCATCGGTGCACTCAACCGCAACGCATCTTCTTCGAAGACCGGCGCCGAAGCATTGACCAACGCCGTACAGCGCGATCATGATGGAAGTATCCTCGATAACATCGCCCAGGCCGTCACGAAGCGCGAGACTGTCGATGACGGAAACGCAATATTGGGCCACATCTTCGGGGACAAAAGCAGCGGCATCATGAACAGCGTAAGCCGTGCCACGAATGTCGACAGCAATCAAACCGGACAGATCTTTGCAATGTTGGCTCCCCTCGTGCTGGGTGCAGTGGGAAAAATCCAACGTAATAAAAATCTCGATGCGGATGGGGTCTCCTCCCTACTCCAGGAAGAACGCAAAACGGTGGAAAACTCATCGTCCGGATTAAGCCAACTTCTGGACATGGACGGTGATGGCGATGTCTCGGATGAGATATTGTCGCTGGGTTCCAATCTGCTGGGTGGACTTTTCGGAGGCAAAAAATAGCCCATCGATGTAATAACAATATCAACGGCCGTTATTTTTAAGTGGCTTTTGGGATATCAGCTGTCAACCTGCAATGCAGCTGTGCAACACAAATAATGACGATATGCAGGATTCGAGTAACTTCACGCGAAATCAACAGGAGGATTTCAATGGGTTTATTCAGCAAGATACTGGACAAGTTGGGATTCGATAAAGAAAAAACCGAAGCCGCCGAAAAAGCAAAACCCGCACCAACGAAAACCTCAGCGGACGCTGCTGCTGAGCGACATGCACGCATCGAGCGTATCAAAGCCATGCGAGCCAAAGAATCGAAAGAAGTGCCCATGGTCGACGTTAGTGCCAAGCTAAAAACGATGGCCGATGCCAATCCACAAGAACTCAACTGGAAAACCTCGATCGTCGATCTTTTGAAGCTTCTGGATATCGACAGCAGCTTTGATGCTCGTAAGGAACTCGCCGTCGAACTGGGTTGCCCTGAAGATCTGATGGATGAATCAGCGGAAATGAATACCTGGCTGCATAAGACCGTCCTTGAGAAGATCGCCGAAAATGGCGGCAATATTCCGATGGATCTGCTTGACTAGGATAAGCAGAATCCCATCCACTGCGGGCTGATAACCATCATCCGCATCATAAAAACCAACGTAGAGCAATAAACAAGCGCCCCAAAAGGCGCTTGTTTGATGTCACGGAAAGTGATTATTCATACCCTCGAAATAAAACCGTCCAACATGGCCGCACACAATATCCGACCAGATTTTCATCTACAGAAAAATAAGTTGATGTATAGCGCGATCCTCATGAATACAACCTGTTACAATAAAGGCCGATTCTTGCATCGAAATGGAGTGTGTAAAATGGGAGCCGTACGCCGACTGGTGCTCGATACGCTAAAACCGCTTGAGCCCACAATTATCGAACTCGCCCAACAGATCAGCGAATTGCCCGGGGTGGATTCGGTAAACATCAGCATTTACGAGATCGATCGAAAAGTAGAAAATGCAAAAATAACCATCGAAGGGTCTGATATTCATTTCGAAACCGTACGGGATGTCATCCGGGAACTGGGTGGTTCGATCCACTCGATTGACGAAGCCGTCGCTGGAAAATCGATTATCGACGACGCCTCGACCCTGCAGGATTAATATTCCCGGGAAATTGACTGGATATCCATGTGAACCATCTCCAACGTTTTTCAGAAAAATTCAAACACTACAATCAGCTGTCCAACATCAGCGAGATTGCGCGCCGCTACTTTGCCATGAATGCTTTCGATGGGGTACTGACGATTATCGGCGTGCTCATGGGTAACTATACGGCGGGTGTAGAAGATCCCCATATCGTCGTGACGACCGGTCTAACCACCTGCATCGCCATGGGAATATCAGGGCTTTGGGGCGCCTACCTCACCGAAGCCGCCGAGCGACAGCGGGAACTCAGCGAGTTGGAAAGCATTACCCTGACCAGCTTGCGTGATACTCGTTTGGGGGAAGCCTCTCGTGCCGCCGTGGTTATCGTTGCGATTGTGGATGGTCTCTCTCCTTTTTTAGCCGCCATGATTGTCCTTCTCCCGTTCTTCTTCTCGCAGCTCTTCCCTACGATTCGCTGGGTTTACCTCACTGCATTGGGTTTAGCATTGCTGGCTTTGTTTGGCCTGGGGGTTTTTCTTGGGCGTGTATCCCGTCAGAATGTCATCCTCTACGGCATTCGAACGGTAATTGCCGGAGGCATCTCGATCGTGATCAGCTTGCTTCTTGGTGAATCAGCGTAGAAGAAATACACCGATCGACCAACAAAGTCCCAGGATGAAATCTGTCCAATCCCAACCACGTTGTCGGATACAAGCACTGGCTCTGGTAACTCGACGGCTTTCTTCGCAAGCATGCATCAGCAATTGTTTTTTATTCACCTATGAAGAAGAATAACCTGGACCACTGTACACTTGCATGAAATACAATCTACGATGAAAATCATACGCATGAAACGTTGGTATGTTCTACTTCCTGTTGGTATTTTATTGTTTGGGATTGGCCTCGGTACCGGGATCATATGGGATGACTACTTGTTCCCCTCACCGACGCCCACGCGCACCCCTTCACTGACTCCGACCGAAACGATCACCCCCTCTTCGACAAACACGCCCACAAAATCATCCACACCGACCTTAACGGCGACAAAGACACTCACCCCGAGTATCACCCCCACACCAACCATTTCTCAAACACCCAGCAAAACCCCCACCATTGCTCCGACACAGGTGGTACAGGCACGGGTTTTAGTGCAGTCCAACTGCCGCTACGGTCCTGGTTCAGCCTACTTGCCTGAATGGGGGCTCTACCCGAAAAACCGGGTTACCATCCTGGGCCGCAATCAAGACAGCACCTGGGTCTACGTCGATCCATGGACCTACATGGACTACTGCTGGGTGAAGACGGAGTTTTTGGAAATACTCCGCGGAAATGTTGACGATCTTGTCCAGATCCGCACGCTGCTCCCCTATACCGAATTCTACTATGCACCACGTAATGTACGATCAAGCCGGGTGGAGACCGGAGACATAATGGTCAACTGGGATCTGATACCGATGAGTAAAGACGACGACCGCGGCTATCTCATCGAAGCCTGGCTCTGCGAAGACGGCCAATTGCGCTTCACGCCTCTTCACTTCGATGGACCTCCGGCTTTCTTGCACGACGAACCGGGCTGCCTCCAATCTTCCAGCGCGCGAATTTACACCGCTGAAAAACACGGCTACACCACCTGGGTGCTGATCAACATCCCTCCCTATCTCACACCCACGCCAACGGCAGAACCTACAGACTATCCATAGCCATTCCCGTCAACGTCCAGCCGTCGACTTTCCGGCGAGCCAACCGGTTGAAAACGCTGCTTGTAGATTGTAGCCGCCTGTGTCGGCGTCCAGATCCAGCACTTCCCCAGCAAAATACAGCCCTTCAACAAGTTTTGATTCCATCGTACGCGGATCGACTTCACGTAGGTCGACGCCGCCTGCCGTGACGATGGCTTCCTTGAAAGATCGATGACCCGTAATTGTAAGCCGGAAATCTTTCAGCCATGCATGAAGCCGTTCGCGCTCCTGTGCAGAAATTTGATGCGCCGGTTTTCGTGCCGGGATATCGACAGCCTCGATGCACACCGGGATCAATTTGCGTGGAAGCAGATCTTTCAATATGGTTTGGAATTGACGTTTGCCGTGACGATCCAAATCTCGCAGCAGACGAGAATTCAGTTTCGCCTCATCCAGGGCGGGTTTTAGATCAATCGAGAGCTCCACATGCCAGCCCGCGCGCAAAGCATCTACGACCTTTCGGCTCAGGCTCAAGATCACCGGTCCGGAGACGCCGAAATGCGTGAATAACATTTCCCCGAACGCTTCGGTAAAGACACTGCCTTCGTGAATGAAACGCACATTGACATTTCGCAGACTCAGGCCTTGCAATCGTGCCGGTACATCGCTGTGGATCTCGATCGGCACCAGCGCAGGACGAATCGGAATGATCGTATGCCCCACCGATGCCGCCAAACTGTAGCCATCCCCCGTCGAGCCTGTTCCGGGGTAGGAGGCGCCACCGGTTGCCAGGATCACAGCACGGGAATGACAACGTTGATGGATTGACTCGCCTGTCGCTTTTGGATGGATCGAACGGGATTGCATCTCGACGAAGGAAACGCCGTCGATATGATCATCCCGGACGATCAGCTTATCGACCTTCGATTGAATCCGAAGAACGACACCCTTTTCCGCCATCCATTCTTCTATAGCCAGGACGATCTTTTGCGCATCGTCATCGACCGGAAAGACGCGTCCGCCGCGCTCAACCACAGTTTGGAACCCTAATTCATGCATGAAATCCATCAAGTCGTCGGAAAAGAAACGTGAAAAGGCTGAGTACAGGAACCGGCCATTATCGCCGAAATGTTCGATGAACTCCTCCAACGCTGCCGAGTTGGTTAGATTGCAGCGTCCTTTTCCTGTGATGCGGAGCTTTCGACCGGGTCGATCCATCTTCTCAAGAAGCATCGTTTTAGCACCGGCCTCAGCCGCCGTACCGGCAGCCTTCATCCCGGCGGGACCACCACCGACGACGATGACATCGTATCTATCCATCGGTACCCGTCCCCGTTCGAGTTTGATCATCCCCGTCGAAGGTTGATATCCAAGAATTATGTATAGGAAGAATGGAGTACATCATTCACCACGAATGATTTGCTTCAAGGATTGAATTGAAGCACAATATCACCATATTGTAGAACAGTTAATCGTCGTGGGATAAATGTCATCACAACCTCCGCCACAAAGTGATCATTCTCCATTTGAGCTTCTCGTCATCAGGGGTTAAACTATGCATGGGAGAATTATCACTTGAACCTGGATCCTTTCTTCATACCAAAGTCTGTCGCCGTTATCGGCGCCTCAACCAATCCCGAAAAACTCGGCTACGCCGTGCTTGACAATTTGGTCAACGGTGGATTCCTGGATAAAAAGCGGAAAGTGTATCCGATCAATCCCAAGGCGGATTCGATCCTGGATCTACCAGCTTACCCTTCCGTGATGGATGTGCCCGGTCCGATCGACTTGGCCGTTATCGTCATTCCCTACCAATATGTCCCGGAAGTCCTGCAAACCTGTGGCGAAAAGAAAATCCCTGCGGTCATTGTCATCAGCGCCGGTTTCCGTGAAGCCGGGATGGAAGGTTTGGAGCGAGAAAACGAACTGATCGAACTGGCGACACAATACAATATCCGCTTGATCGGGCCCAATTGCCTTGGGGTTATCGATACCGTTACGCCGCTCAACGCCTCCTTCTCGGCTGGTTTACCTCCCGGCGGCCCAATGGACTTCATGTCGCAATCCGGTGCCCTGGGCACTGCCATCCTCGATTGGGCGCAAGCCGGCAGGTTGGGTTTGAATAAGTTCGTCTCCCTGGGCAACAAGGCTGATGTGAGTGAAACCGATCTTCTTCGCGCCTGGGCTGAAGACTCCAACTCGAAAGTCATTCTTGCATATGTTGAAGGACTACCAGATGGGCAGGAGTTTATCGAGGTCGCCCGTCAAGTTTCCAGGCACAAACCGGTTATCGTGCTCAAATCTGGTACGACTCAAGCCGGTTCGCGTGCGGTAAGTTCACACACCGGATCGCTTGCCGGTTCGGAACAGGCCTATACAGCCGCATTCCGACAAGCCGGTGTGTTACGCGCCACTTCGCTGCAGGATCTCTTTGACAATGCATTGGCATTCGGATACCTGCCGCCGTTGAAAGGCGACCGCATTGCCATCGTAACCAACGCTGGCGGACCGGGCATTCTTGCCACCGATGCCCTTGAACGCGCGGGCCTGGAACTCGCTCGCTTCGAACCCGAGTGCATCCACCAGCTGGAGAAATTTCTTCCGGATGCCGCCAGCGCAGCCAATCCTGTGGATGTGCTTGGTGATGCACGTGCGGACCGCTATCTCTTCGCTCTGGAACAAGTTATAAAAGACCCCAACGTCGATGGCATCCTGGTCATTCTCACACCACAAGCGATGACCGAGATTTCTAAAACAGCCGAAGTAATCGTTGACGTTGCCAACAAGGTAGATATACCCATCATGGGCTGCTTTATGGGAGAGGCGCGCATCGAAGAAGGCGCCGAGGTACTAGAAGCACATAAACTACCCAATTTCACTTTTCCTGAGCGGGCAGCACAAGTCTTCAAATCGATGAGCACTTATCGTGGCTACAAGGCTGAACCGCTGCCAACGTTCGAAACCTTCGAGGTCGATCGGGACCGTGTGCGTGCGACTATCGACAAGGCACTCGGAGAAGGCCGAGTCGCCATTGGCGACTCGGAAGCACGCTCCATTCTCGAAGCTTATCAACTGCGCATCCCACCCTCCAAGTTGGCCCGCACAGCCGACGAAGCTGTAGAAATCGCATCGGAAATGGGCTACCCGGTGGTTTTGAAAATTGCTTCCCCAGACATTCTACATAAGACCGACGTTGGCGGGGTAAAAGTTGGGCTGCGCGAGGCAACCGACGTACGCGATGCATTCGATTTGATCACCTATCGCTCCCAACGTTACCTGCCGGAAGCACGTCTCTGGGGCTGCTTGGTACAGAAAATGGTGCCGGAGGGATTGGAAATCCTCATCGGCATGAACCGTGATCCTCAATTTGGCCCACTGGTCACCTTCGGCCTGGGCGGAATTTATGTAGAAATCATCAAGGACGTCGCCTTCCGCGTTGCACCATTTTCACGCGCGGAAGCGGAGGCAATGTTAAAAGAAATTCGCACTCACGCACTGTTGGATGGTGTTCGCGGTCAACCTCCGGTAGATAAAGAAGCGATCATCGACGCACTGCTCCGAATCGGTCAACTGGTCCAGGATTTTCCAGAGATCGCCGAATTGGACATTAACCCCTTCATTACCTACGAACAAGGCCATGGAGGCATTTCGATCGATATGCGGCTTATCTTAGACCCAGAGATGAAAACCTAACCATGCAAGGTTCATGGTAGGCAATCAGGGAGTTCATTATGAATTCACTTTATATCACCTCATTAGAACCATATTCCGGGAAAACGGCAGTTTGCCTGGCGCTTGGCAAACAACTGCAATCTGATGGCCAAAAAGTTGCTTATTTAAAACCCGTCAGCACGCAGCCCTGGCGGACACCGGATGGGAAGCTCGCCGACGAGGATGCCGTATTCGTGCACACGGCACTTGGATTGGAGGGAGATCCAACCCTGGCAGCACCTGTCATCGTCACCCCATCCACGCTTCGCAAGCGGCTTAAGGGAATCGACGAAGAAGACTTGATGGATAAAATCAAGCAGGCGGCTGTCGCAGCTAGTAAAGATAAAGACATGCTCCTCATGGAAGGGCTTGCCAGCTTACGGGAAGGGTATGCCATGGGGCTTTCTAATCTGTGTGTTGCGGAAATGCTTGGCGCACCAGCCCTGGTATTGGTAGCCTATACAGGCGAGATGCGCCTTGTAGACGATGTACTCACAGCACAATTCCGTCTCGGCGAAAAACTATGTGGTGTGATAATCAATCGTGTTCCTGAAGAGGGGATGGAATTCATCCAGGACTATGCTCAACCCTTCCTGGAAGAACATGGTATTCGTGTACTTGGCTCCCTGCCCAGCGTTCCACACCTATCTGCACTAAGCATTGGCGAATTGGTTGATTTATTGAATGCCGAAATTTTAACCAAGCACATTGATCCCCACGCCCTGGTTGAACGATTTACAGTCGGCGCCATGACGGCAGATGCCGCCCTGTCACGCTTCCGGCGTTATCAAAACAAAGCCGTAATCACTGGTGGCGACCGAACGGATATCCAACTCGCCGCACTGGAAACTTCAACGGTCGTCTTGATCCTTACGGGACATCTGCAGCCAAGCCCACTTATCATTCAGCAAGCAGAGTCGTTGGGTGTGCCCATTCTATTGGTTAAAGAAAATACAATGGAAACCATCGATTCAATTGAAAGAACACATGGGAAAACACGACTGGGACAGCCGGAAAAGATCAACACTTTCCTGCAGCTCATGTCAGAGAACGTTGATATTCAAGCAATCTACAATAATTGTCAGGAATCTTGATTAATGAATATTCACGCTTTGTGGGTTCCAGACGCGGAATTCGTTTCGAGAGGTAGCCAGATGGTAAAAGCACTGCCGGCTCCCTGCTCGCTTTCCAATGAAATCCGACCTGCATGACGTTGAATGATTTCTTCACAGATAGCCAAACCAAGCCCCGTCCCCGGAGCGCTGACTTTACGACTAGCATCGCCACGATAAAATCGTTCAAAAACGCGTTCTTGCTCATCTTTCTTAATTCCAAAACCCGTATCGCTAACTGTTAATGTTGCCCAGAGCTTCCCGTTTTCCTTCACAAGTACGGTGGAAATCGTCACACGACCTCCTGGCAACGTGTAGTTCATCGCATTTGTCATCAAGTTGGCGACAACTTGGGAAAGCATACGGTCATCTGCAACAACATTGGGTATGTCCTCAGACAATTCGAAACCCACCTGTAAATCCTTTCTTGCAAACAGTCGTTGCCGATCTTCAACCAGACCACGGGCAATGGTATTCAAGTCGACGTGTTTTGGCTTCAACTCCATTGTGCCGGCATCCAACCTGGAAACCGTGAGTAAATCATCGATCAGCACAACCAAGCGTTCAGTTTCACGGTTTAATGTTGCCAGATAGGATTCAAATCGCTCAGGTTTCCCCATGCCAAGCAATTCCAGGTAGAGCAAAATGTTGCTTAATGGTGTACGCAGCTCGTGGGAAACATCGGAAACAAATTGCGTCTTCAACCGATCTGCCTCCTGGGCTTGCTTCAATGCTTCCGCCAACTCTACCGTTCGATCGGCGATGGTTGCTTCCAGTTCCTCCGCATGGTGACTCAAACGTTCGTAGAGCGCAGCATTTTCAATGGCGATCGAAATGTTATCTGCAAGTAACATCAGAAGACGCATGTCATCTTCGTTCAAGTCATTGCGAATCGGAGATTCCACGTTCAACACCCCGATAACGACACCATCCTTTTGTAAGGGCACAGCGATTTCGCTTTTCGTTCCGTCGCCATTGGATAGATAATCGGGATCCAAACTCACATCAGGAACATATATTGCTTCAGCACTACGGACTGTCCGACCCGTTACGCCTTGCGAAATGGGTATGCGAAAGGGAATCTCATCATCAGTGCCACGAGCCGCCCGCAGGACGAGTTCATCATCTTCTACAAGATAGATTTCAACGACAGGGTATCCCAACTCCTCACCCACCTGTCGAACGACCTCAGACAAAAGGGACTGCATTTCCAGTCTGCGATTCACGACTTGTGCCACGTGTCTTAAAGCCGTCATCTCTGAAAGTCGTCGATTGATCTGCTGATACCGTTCGGCGTTGGCCAGCGCCAGACCGACCTGATGAGCGATCGAGACAAGCAAGTCGAGATGCTCGAGTTGAAATGCGCCTATTTTTTGGTGGAAAACAGCAATAACCGCACGGATATCCTCATTCGCAAAAACCGGAACGCAAAGCGCCGATCGCACATTTTCACCCACACCCGGTATCCGCAGCCAGAGGTCATCTCCTCGAACATCAGCTCTAAGAAGCGGTTCGCCATACTCAGCCACCCATCCGATTAACCCTTTACCGATACGCATATCGATGCGGCGATCCAGTTTAGCAATGGGAATACGATCACGACGCACAGATGCAATCAGCTGCATTCGATCCCCATCCGGATCAAGCATGAACGCCTCGGTTGACTCCCCATTTAAATTTTCATTGATCAGCGTAACAGCACGCTGTAAAAGCTCTGCAGGATCCAATGTCTGTGTAACTACTTGCGCGATGTCGTGTAACAGATACACCCGTCGGCGCTCGGATTCACTGGCTTCGTACAACCGAACGTTTTCAATCGCAATCGCAGCTTGATCGGCCAATATACTCAACATCTGCAATTCGATGTCTTCGAACTCGTGGGGTTGTGTATAAGCAACATTCATCACGCCCACCACACGCTCACCGATTTTCAACGGCATACCCACGATGGCTCCTTCCCAAGGGTCATCTGCATATAACTCATGTTTCGCAGTATTGTTGATCACGATCAGTTTCCCACTTCGAGCTACGGTATACGTCAAACCATGGGGCCGGGGTACTGCGTAAGGTTCACGATGATCTCTGCCAGCCCAATTCGCTGCGCCAAAGATGATTTCTTCCCCGTCGTAAAAAAATATGTGTGCATCATCAGCGTCCACGACTTCCAGTGTATGTTTGAGTATGGTTTCCAGTACGGACTTCGATTCCAGACTCGACATCATGCTCAGACTTGCCCTACGCAGCGCTTCAAATTCTTCTCCCCGACGCTTTTCCATCTGCAAACGGGCGATACCATGCGAGACATCATCTGCGACGATATCTAAAACACCAACAATTTCATCGCGGAATACATCTGTCTCAGCGGAGAACAAGTGGATCGAACCCATGAGGCGGTTTTCCATTCGCATCGGGAGAACGGCTGCCGAATGAACGCCGTGCGTTGCAAGCTCGGCACACCACTTCTGGAATCGATGTTCTTTCTTGACGTTATGAATGACAACAGGTGAGCTCTCTTCATCCACCCATATCGGAATATCATCCAATGCTGCCAGGTTGTCGTAATTCTTCTCAAGAGAGCGCAGCTTTCCAACATCTTCTCCACACGAAGTTGCCAATTTATTGCGATCATTTTTCTCGTTTGCAACTTCGATCCAAACCAGGTTATATCCTCCAAACTCCACCAGAAGCGTACAGACATCTTCGATTAAATTGTCAGGATTATTTGCATGGAGTACTCGATCCCGCACTTCATACAGCAAGCGAAATGCTCCACTTTCTTGCAGCAACTGTCGTTCGAGATCCTTCAGCGCCATCTGCAAGTTTAGGGAGCCATGGACTATTCCCAACGACGACCTGGGGCCTTGAAGTTGGCCCCACCGCCCTCGATACAACTGCCTTCGAAGGTAATGAAGATAGATGCTTACCAGGGGAAATAAGAACAAAATGGATGAAGTCCACCCGGTTATTTCGGTCTTGAGAATCCAGGAAATCTCTGTCTCACCGGCATATCCCACGAAGGTAAACAACAAAGCAGTAATCCAGCCGGCAACGATGGATCCGAGGCATGCAAAGCATACAGCCCTGCGCGGGAAATATTTGCGAATGAACTGATAGATCAAGGCATTCGTATACATGCCGATGATGAATGAAATAATACTGGCAATATATTGCCGATATCCGAGAAGAGCCAGAATCGCATCAAGACTCGGTGCAAGGTCAACAACGAATGCTGCAAACCACTGCGTAGCAACGGCGGTTAACAATCCTGCGAGTAGCGCAACAGCGCCAAGATTGAAGGTCAGCAGGCTCGCCCGTAACGGTCCTTCATAGGTGATCACCATCAACAACGTCAGGAGAACCACCGGGCCCAATATCGGTGAAACGAAAGTAAACGAAAGAGTCGAATTTTGATGGATCAGGGACGGATTGGTTAGAAAGCTGGCAATTAAGAACGGCCGCCAAATATACACCACAACCAGGGCGAACAACGACGCCCGAAGTAACATCGGAGTGTATCGAATTCCAATGCGGTGAAGGGTAACGAATAATAACCCGAGCAACCACAGGCAAGTGAGTAGCGATATACTAACGTTCATGCTATGGATCAAATGATGATAAGAGAACGTCCAGTTTCGAATGCGTATCGATTATACTCTTTTAATCGGTATACACGTACTAAGAAAAAAGTGTGAAATATACGATATTGAAGAACCGGAGAAGTGCATGAAAGTAGATAATTTCAACGCAATCACCCACCTGGATACCAAGATGGGGAAAATTTCCTATTATCGTCTGGCCGCGCTCGATGATGCTGGGATCACCAAAATTCATCGACTCCCATTCACGATTCGCGTCTTGCTTGAATCAGTACTGCGCCAGGCGAATACAGATGAGATAACACCGGACGATATCGTCAATCTCGCAAAATGGCACGCAAACGAGGCCAATCCAAACAACGTACCATTTCGACCCATGCGTGTGCTCATGCAGGATTTCACCGGAGTGCCGTCCATCGTCGACTTGGCTGCCATGCGCTCCGCATTTGCAAGAGCAGGTGGAGATCCGGATCGGATAAACCCCCAAATTCCGGTTGATTTGGTGATCGATCATTCCGTTCAGGTGGATTATTACGCTTCTGCAGATGCCTTGCAACGTAACGCCGAGATTGAATTCGAACGCAATCGGGAACGCTACGAGTTGTTACGCTGGTGTCAAGAAGCATTCGACAATCTGCGCGTCGTCCCGCCAGCGACGGGTATCGTCCATCAGGTTAATTTGGAGTACCTCGCAAAGGTGGTGAGAACATCGAAGGAAGAATCGCATATCCTTGCTTTTCCCGACACCCTGGTAGGCACTGATTCGCACACCACAATGATCAACGGGCTGGGTGTGCTGGGCTGGGGTGTCGGTGGAATCGAAGCGGAAGCCGCCATCCTCGGTCAACCACTCGTGATTCCTACTCCCGATGTCGTCGGATTTCGACTCACAGGACAAATTCAGGAAGGCACAACGGCAACGGATGTCGTACTCACGATAACGCAAATGCTGCGCCAATTCGGCGTCGTTGGTAAATTTGTGGAATATTTTGGTCCTGGTTTATCCAATCTCACCTTGCCGGATCGTGCTACGATCGCCAACATGGCGCCTGAATACGGCGCCACAGTTGGCTTTTTCCCTGTCGACGAGGAAACCCTGCGCTATCTACGTCTGACGGGACGAGACGAAAAACGAATCGACCTCGTCGAGCGGTATTGCAAGGAGCAAGGGCTCTTTCGAACCGAAGACGCACCCGCGCCATCATTCAGCGCCGAACTGGAATTGGATCTTAGCACCGTCGAGACAAGTCTCGCCGGTCCAAAACGACCCCAGGATCGTATTCCACTCTCCGCAATGAAATCCCGCTTCCACCAAATTCTACGTACGCCAACCAGTCAGGGTGGCTACGGTTTACAAGATGAAGATCTCCAACACAATGCATCCATTCCAATAAATGGTAACCGTGAAACCGTCGGGCATGGCGCTTTGGCGATCGCGGCGATAACATCCTGCACAAACACATCCAACCCGAGTGTAATGATCGGCGCCGGCTTGTTAGCCAAGAACGCTGTTGAACGCGGTTTAAAAGTTAAGCCCTATGTAAAAACCAGTCTGGCGCCAGGATCAAGAGCCGTCACGGAATATTTGAGTAAAGCCGCCTTGATCGATCCCCTGGCGGAACTTGGCTTCAACGTTGTAGGTTATGGCTGCACAACGTGCATCGGCAACAGCGGTCCACTACCTAATGAAGTGGTCAAAGCCATCACGGAAAACAATCTGATCTCAGCGGCTGTCCTATCCGGCAACCGCAATTTCGAGGGCCGCGTCCATCCCTTTGTACAGGCGAATTACCTGGCTTCCCCACCACTGGTGGTCGCTTACGCGCTGGCCGGCAGGGTGGATATCGATTTCCACACCGAGCCAATCGGTCATGATGATTCAGACGAACCGGTTTTCCTGCGCGATATCTGGCCCTCTCAAGAACAAATCGCTGAAGTCATCGAGCAATCCGTAAACTCGTCCATTTTCCGAGAACGCTACGCGGATGTATTTTCCGGAAACGCAACCTGGAATGCGATTCCGGTCACAGGTGAAAGCCTATATGCATGGAATCCGGATTCGACCTACATCCAGGAACCGCCTTTCTTTATCAACCTGAGCCAAGATATCCCCTCGCTTGCTGAAATCCAAGGCGCGCATGTCCTGGCTTTGCTTGGTGACAGCATTACCACCGACCATATTTCGCCTGCAGGTGCCATACCTGCATCCGAACCGGCGGGGCAATATTTGCAAGAACATGATGTAAAACCAGCGGATTTCAATTCCTTTGGTTCACGTCGCGGGAATGACCGCGTGATGACGCGCGGGACATTCGGCAACATCCGTCTCAAGAACCTTCTCGTACCCGGAGTAGAAGGTGGATTCACGCTCCACTTCCCAGATGCAGAGCAAGTGAGCATCTACACTGCCGCCATGAAATATAAATCGGAAGGCGTTCCACTGATCGTCATCGCCGGAAAAGAGTACGGCACCGGCTCATCTCGGGATTGGGCCGCCAAAGGGACTCTACTGCTGGGCGTAAAAGCCGTTATCGCCGAATCATTCGAGCGCATTCATCGTTCCAATCTCGTGGGGATGGGTGTGCTGCCGCTGCAATTCATGCCGGGCGAAAATGCACAACAATTGGGCCTTAGCGGACATGAGGTCTTCAGCATCGAAGGTCTGGATGATGAGATTCAGCCCGGTTCGTTGTTGTCCGTTCACGCGACAGGAGAAAACGGCACCACGACGAGCTTCGATGTCAGGCTGCGAATAGATACCGCCATCGAAGTCGACTATTATCGCAATGGCGGTATTCTCCACACCGTGCTGCGACAGATGATCGTCGACACCAAGGGTTAATCAACCGATAAGTACCTTTTAGAGAACTTGCAATCGACTCATACGAAAAGAATAAAGCCCCCGATTTCTTCTCCACTTCGGGGGCTTTGCCATTTTAGCAGAATGATATGCTGGCTGTTCCAGTTATAATAACGCTCGGTATTCAGCCTCTACACGCTCGATATCGACCATCAATTGTTCCGCCAACTCTCTAAGCAAATCCTTTCCTTTTCGCTGTGCTATGCTGACATCCAGCATCAAATGAACGGTTCCCGAATTGACGAGTCGGTTAAGATCGTTCTGCATATTACGCACTACTCGGTCGAGTCGCTGTAATTCCTCCCGCAATTCATGGATCGTCTCCGTTCGGGACTTCCTGCGAGGAGGCTCGGGGGTACTGGGAGGTTCCAGGAAAGATTGCAGTGTTACCACATCTCTCGCAGCATACGCTTGATTAATCTTGGTCATAACTGTGGCACGTCGATTCTTATCATAGACTTCGGTCACTAAATCCGGGTGGTACAGTTTGGCCAGCTTCCGGAATAGGGCTTTCAGCTCTTCCTTGGTAACTTCAGTCGGTTCTTCTTCAGGAGGAGGGGGCGGTGGAGGTGCATCGTGTTGAGTCCATGTACGTTTGAATTGCTCCATCACGTCCGGGATTTCATCTGAATCCGAGTCGTCTCCCCACTGCGTCTGACGCGAAAGCCGTCGACGTGCATCCTGCAATTGATCTTCCGTATCCTTCAAACGTCTTTGCAGATGACCAACACGAGTTTCGAATTCGATCTCGAAACGAGCCAATTCGTTGCGTGTGTCCGAGAGTTCCAATTCAAGCTCTGCAATTGTGTCTTTACGATCTGCGATCTCTATTCTTAAAGCATGAATTTCAGGGTCTTGTGCCCGATCGACAGCGCGTTTTAATGAGCCTCGGCGCTTTCTATTGAATATCATATCTTCCCCAAAATTATCCTGCGTTATGGACTCGCCACAAGCCGGACATTACCCCCACGAAACGCTATATATTCAAATATACACATACTGTAATATCTTGCAATGGTACTGCAAGGTCTTTGTTGCCGCATCTCAACAAATTCACAGCATGACCGATCTCAATCATCCTGGAAAACAGACGCCTGTTCGTTTAGAATTCCCGGCACGATCAACATCAACATTTGTCGACATTTAAAAACCCTTATATCCCAAAATCGATGTGGGTATTTCTCACCAATGGTTAATTGCCAGGCACCCAAACTACCCAATTGTTCAAGCGCACACTTGGGCGCGAAATCTCCATTTCGGCCCAACCTGGATTCCTGCGTATCCCCATTAAATGCCAATCGAATCAAACCAGGCATTTTCCCATCGTGAGAAAACTTGCAGGGACCCTTAAACTGAGTCTCCAGATTTCCTGAGCAGATCAAATCAGCATCGATGAGTTTACCGTTTGAAAAAAGGAAGAGAGCTTGCGGCTCGCCGTGTTTCTCGTGCATATCCACCCCCCGTGCACGTTTCATCTCGACCACCCCGGGCCAGAACTTACTTGCGATTCGTTGACATTCTACACGGTTGCGTCTTCCTTGTCAATATCGCCAATCGGTCGAATGATAACATCCTGCTCACCCCCACCCAAATAAAATTCCTTCTGCTCTGCAACCATCGTCAGGTGCTTCGATCGAGATCGGGTTGGTGTATAAGCCGAATTTTCCCATTCACTTACTGTCTGCTGACGTACACCGAGTATCTCAGCCATCTCCTGCTGATTTACACCCAGGTATGCACGCAGTGCGCGGATCATATCCGCATCCCAACGCACATCAGCTCCCTCTCGGCGTACGGTGTATCGCACGAGCGGTCGTTGAAAGACGACATATCCTTGTACCAAATCGATATCTACAACCCGATAATTCGCTTCCAACCAGGCGGCAGCCTGAATCCCGCCACGAACCCGATTGCCCCAAAAGGAGCGGCTCCTGTACGCCGAATCAGGTAGAGCTGCATCCAAAATTCGCTCGATTTCAGTGAACGAAATCTTGATACGCTCATCTGGTAAACACTTCAAGTGTTGATGCAACGGGAAGTATTTTAAGCCCGCCTTGACCGCCATCGCGCCTCACCCAATATGCGTTTGAACCAATACTATTGTATCGAGTTCTCCACTTGAATCCAATTCTACTTGCGGAGAATTATTCATTTGCCCGATGAGACTCAGCGACTCTCGTTTAAATCTGAAAAGCGAGGCGGCGGCAGGTTGCCTCGCTTTTCTGTGGTCACTCTTTCGAGCAACCCTGGAGGGGTTAGCGTTCCCGGTAAGCCACCTCCTGCACCACGAGAATCCCAGATCAGTTTTGGACCTCGTCAGCGGGTGATTCAACCCCGCATGTGCTCTGCTCACATTATATGGATAATTCAAGAATTATGGATTGATTGTAAGGAGGCTGTAAGTGAAGTCCTCGCAGGCAAAAAACGATGCTCCACCGAATATACTTCTCTCGTGGATCAACAAGTCATCCAGGAGAAGATGCAGCCCGGATTTCGAGCGGATATTTTATTTCGATCCGGACAAGAAAGTAATTTCTCGACAGGCATCTTTCAGCCCGGCACTCAAGATTATATCGTTTATCTTTTAGCGTAGAGAACGAGGCGTACCGCGACGCATTCGTACCGCATAATATCCCAGACCGCATCCGGCTATGAGTAAGAGAACCCCCAGAAAACCAAGCACCGTAGAACGGCCTCCACCGCCATCGCCAAGAAAATCCTGGAAAGCGGAACTTGGTTGTGCACCAAACTGAACATACTTGATCTCACCCGGATTCAATCGAACAGGCAGGCTCATAACCGTTGTCGCATTGTGATCCGGTGGAACCGCAGCACTTACGTTGTAATCACCGTTGTCAAGTTTGGTGAAACAATAGCCGTCCTCATTCTCCGGATTGAGATCCGTTGTATACTCGCCGGCCACGACACCATTTACATCGGCAACACTTACTCGGCCACCTTCCAGCATCCCTTCAAGCTCGTCGTGGCTCCCATTCCCATTCTCATCGAGGAACATGGCCACGCAAATTTCCCCCAAGCCAACGATAGGTGTTGCTGTGGCAATTTCTTCTGTCGGGGTTACTTCTCCGAGCGGCTCGCTGGTGGACACCACAGGCCCCGCCAAACCCAATTCCAATTCCATTCCCGGAGTAATGAAATCACCTAGCTGTATTCCGTTACGAGAATACAATTCTTCGAGGCTGATACCTGCAATTGCTGCGATGGTCCATGGATCATCCCCTTCCTGGACGATGTAGACTATACGTCCGTCCCCTCTCGGGGTTGGCGTTAAAAATGGCGTGGGTTGGAATAGTCCCTGTTCCCCGTATCCAATCTCCACGGGAAGGAGAAGAAACACCAGGAAACTCGCCATCAGCGAAAAGATCAGAATCGGCATCGAACGTTTCAAATGGATTGACATCATCATTCCCCGACAGTTGGATTATAGCCTCTCTGCGCCCAATGGTGTAGGGGGCAATTATCATCCTGGAACAAACCGCTCACGCCACGTCGTTTACAGGTCTAGATTGGAGTGATATCGATCGTTCCCTCCCATCTCCACGATCATCGTGCTATACTCCCGCAGGAGGTGATGCATGCCGCTTGATGTAATCTTGGGATCGCAGTGGGGCGATGAGGGCAAGGGACGCATTACCGATTTGCTTTCCGCCAAAGCGGATATCGTCGCTCGCTTTAGTGGGGGAGATAATGCCGGACACAGTGTAACCGTCGGGGATCAATTGTACAAACTTCATCTCGTACCTTCCGGTATCGTGCACACCCATACAACCTGCATGCTCGGATCCGGCATGGTTGTTAATCCGGTTCACTTGCTCGATGAAATGGACTATCTGGAATCAGAGGGTGTTGACGTTTCTCCCAAGCGATTGAAAATTTCGAGTGCCGCACACATCATCACGCCCTCGCATATTGCCCTCGATAAGGCCAGAGAAGCCCAGCGTGGAAGTGCGGGTATCGGCACGACCATGCGAGGCATCGGACCCGCCTACACCGACAAAGCAACCCGCAGCGGCATCCGCGCAGGCAGCATGACGAATCCCGAAGAATTTGCCGATCTGGTCGAAAAGCATACCCAAGACGCAGCCAACATCTTAGAGAAAGTCTTTCAACAACAAGCGCCGAATCCTACGGAGGTCGCGCTAGCGTATTTCGATATCGCCAAACGCCTGCAACCGTATTTAGCGGATATCGGCGCCTTGATTGCGGATGCCCTCGATCAAGGGAAAATCGTACTTGCCGAAGGTGCACAGGGCACACTCCTGGACCTCGATCACGGCACTTATCCCTTTGTCACCAGTTCATATCCCACGACTGCTGGTGCGCTGATGGGTCTTGGGGTTGGCCCGAAACACGTGCGGCGCATCATCGGAGTAACGAAAAGCTTCCAAACGCGAGTGGGCAGCGGCGCATTCCCGACAGAGTGTGAGGGTAAAATCGCGCAGCACCTACGCGGCACGGGCGAACACCCCTGGGACGAATTCGGTACCACAACCGGGCGTCCCCGGCGCTGCGGATGGCTTGACGGTGTCCTGCTTCGCTATGCTATTCGGATCAACAGCATCACGGAATTGACCCTCACGAAGCTTGATATCCTCTCGGGCCTCGACCCCATCCAGATTTGTACGGCATACCAATTTGAGGGCACAAGCTACCCCGACTTGCCATCCGATCCCACCAATCTGGCCGAATTCTCACCTGAATACGAAGCCATGTCCGGTTGGGATTCCGATATCACCAACGCCCAAGATTGGGACGACCTGCCCGCCGAGGCACGAGCGTACGTCCAGCGAGTACAGCAGCTGGCGAATACACCAATTCGCTTGATCTCGATCGGCCCCGAACGCGATCAAGTTATCGACAACACAAATCAAGACTGAGCCGATTCAGGTATAATCCCGACATGTTGCGAAATCGACGCACGACGTTGGTTGTCGTCCCACTCACGATACTCTCCTGCGTGATACTCGGGGCGGGGATCTACAACATTCCTTTTGTAGAAGAACGCATCGGCTGGCGTATTTCTGAATTGCACGCAAATATCAAATACGCACTCTCACCTCCCGAGGAGGCCATTTTTACGCCCAATCCCACCGTTGTTGCAATGGTACAATCCACGCTCGATGCATACACACCGACAGCTTCTCCGATCACACCCTCAGCGACGATCGAAAATCCAGCAACAGCTACGATCACGCCAACCGCCACAGCGTCTCCCACGCCGATCCCCGAAAGCGTGCAGTTGGGCGGAATCACCCATGATTATCAAAAATACAACAACTGCGGTCCAACCAATCTAGCGATGGCACTTTCCTACTGGGGATGGGACGGAGACCAACACGATACCGCCGCAATTCTTAAACCAAACAAGGACGATTATAACGTGATGCCCAGCGAGATGATCGCCTTCGTCAACGAGCATACGGATTTAAACGCCATCATCCGTGTTGGCGGGAACCTCGAGCTGCTCAAGCGCTTCATCGCCGCTAGATTACCAGTTCTTGTTGAGAAAGGCTATGACGTTCCCAAGAAGGGCTGGATGGGCCACTATCAACTCATCACAGGATACGACGACGTAAAGGAGCAATTTAGAGCATATGACTCCCACGAAGGAGGTCCCAATCTTCGTGTGACCTATGAAAAATTTGAACTCTATTGGCGCCATTTCAATTACATATACATGGTAATTTACCCGCCAGAACGCGAATCGGAAATATTCTCCATTCTCGGCAATCACGTGGACGAAACATACAACTACCAATTTGCAGCCCAACAAGCATCTAATGAGATCTATAGTCTTTCTAACCGCTCTCAGTTCTTCGCCTGGTTCAACCGGGGCGCAAGCCTGGTCCAACTTCAAGACTACGCCGGTGCCGCTGCGGCATACGATACAGCCTTCCAAATCTATCCTGAAATCGATCCTGACATTATTCCCTGGCGCGCCATGTGGTACTCAACCGGTACCTACTGGGCCTATTACTACACGGGTCGCTATTACGATGTTCTCAACCTGGCCAATATAACCTTGAACGCGGCGGACAAGAAGATCCTGGAGGAAAGCTTCTACTGGCGCGCTCTCGCCAAGGAAGCGTTAGGAGATATACCGGGAGCGATCGAGGATTTACGCGAGGCGGTATCTGTCCATCCGGGTTGGGAGCCGGCGCTCTACCAACTCGACCGTCTGGGCGCTGTGCCGTAGCCCTTTCGAAGGGACTCCACAATGACAAACGCCGGATCAATATCCTCGAATTCTCCCACTTCACGCGGAAACATCGTACGTTCAACCCTGATCGTCATGGGTGGGCTGTCATCGTCGATTGTTATTGGTTTGATCCGCCAGCGCATCGTCGCCGCCACTTTCGGAACGAGCGCAGCTTTGGATGCCTACACAGCTGCCAACAAGCTGCCGGAATTACTTTTCACCTTGCTGTCAGGGGGCGCGCTGGCATTTGCCTACATCCCCGTCTATCGCCAGATACTCAATCGAGATGACCCAGCCAAGGGCAATGCGCTCTTCAGTCAAGTCATTAACAACATTCTCCTGCTGACCGGCTTTCTGGCGATCTTAATCGTTCTCTTTGCAAACACACTCGTGACCGAATCGTGGGGAATTGCACCCCACTTTCCATCCGAAGTGCAATCCACGACGATCGATTTAATACGCATCCTGCTGTTTTCCACTGTGATATTCGCCGTTAGCAGCATTCTCACCGGCACGCTTCACGCACATCAACACTTCCTCCTGCCGGCAATTGCACCCTCGATGTACAGCGCCGGTATTATCTT
This sequence comes from Anaerolineales bacterium, assembly GCA_034430895.1. GTDB lineage: Bacteria > Chloroflexota > Anaerolineae > Anaerolineales > E44-bin32 > WVZH01. The sequence continues at coordinate 52,138 of DAOUDW010000084.1, forward strand.
CGGTGCCTTGGTGCTGGCGCCATCCCGGGGAATTTTTGGCCTTGCCTGGGGAGCTGTGCTTGGCGCCTTTTTACACTTATTTATCCAACTTCCCGCCCTCTTCAAAAACAACGTGCGCTGGCGCCTGGCATTTGGCTGGAAAAATCCAGACCTGCACCGTGTCGCCGTACTCATGGCGCCGCGCGTCATCGATCTCTTTATGGCGAGAGCGAGCATCGATTGGATCAACGCCAACCTGGGATCCGGCCTGGGCGAAGGTCGCGTTTCTGCTTTGCAGTATGCATTTCAGCTGATGAATACACCCTGGACATTGATCGGCACAGCAATCGGGATCGCCGTATTCCCCACGATGGCTGCCCTTGCCGCCGAGAAAGACATCAACGCGCAGCGACGAGCGCTGAGTGGCGCCCTGCGTGCGATTCTCACGCTCGCGCTTCCGGCTGCCGTGACCCTCATCGTTCTTGGAAAACCAGTCATTGGAGTCCTCTTCGAAAGTGGTGAGTTTACCCCCCAAAGCACGGAATTGGTGTACTACGCTCTGCAATTCTATGCATTTACACTGATCAGCCAGTCGGTTCTCGAAGTTGTCGTGCGCGCCTTCGCCGCCCAGCAGGACACTCTAACACCCCTCTTGGTTTCCTTCTTCACCACAGCACTCAATCTCGGCCTGGCTATTTGGCTTTCCCGTCCCCTTATCGAAGGTGGCCTGGAACACGGTGGGCTTGCCTTGGCCAACGGCATCGCTGTGGGAATCGAATCCCTGATCGGATTGACGATCCTGCATGTTCGCTGGCGAGGCGTCGATGCTCGTCGTATCCTTCTCCAAACCGCCAAAGCCGCGCTGGCATCCATCGCCATGGGCTGTGCCATATTATTGTTCAATCACCTGCTCGAACCAGGAAGACTGATGCTGCTTTTTGGTGGATTGATGATTGGAGGTCTGGTATATATCGGTTTGGCGATCTTGTTTGGAATCGAGGAAATCCGATCGATTCCAGCCGCGATCATCCGCCGTGCCAAACATACCAATAATTATTAGAACACCGAAGTATGAAAATCATTCACCGCGATGCTTTATTCGGTAAATATTCGCTCTTTTGCTCTTCGATTTCACGAACAGATCAACAACAAACGTTGATTGCGCAATTCCCTCACATCCCTAATCCATGATCCAAAGGTCAATATTTTCCATCTTGCAGTGTGTCCCAAACCCCGCGTTCGTTCCTGAAACCAATGTAAAAGCCAATTCGCCCTCCGGGATGACATCATCAGGCTGCGTTCTCACTCTTTCATCGTTCACAAAGAAGGTAAAGGTATTGTCCTCAACCACCAACATGAGATTCGCTTCGCCCTCAGGAATGTCAACTGGGCCATATGACGATTTCCCAAGTCTATTCCACTCATCTTTGTATCTTCTTGCGAAATTAACCCATCCATCCAATCCCAGATAGACGAAATAATAATTATCTAGATCCACTCTGTGAAAGATAAAACCACATCCGGAATTGAACCAATTGGCGCTGTCGCTGGCAGAATCCCAACTTGCATCAACCCGGATAACGAAATTTGTAGGTGAGAAACCTGTGGGAAAAGGCCGGATGTAATTGATCATGGCCATTGACTCATCAAAGTCATCAATCCCATAATATTCGCCACTAACATCCTTGATATAGCCATAAGCATTCAATTCAACGATCTTGTCATACATCGGTGATGCAGCTTGCGTCTGGGCTACGCTTTCCGCCTCTTTCGTTCCCGCTCTTTTCGTTCCCGCCAACTGTTAATGATAATCTAAATTGAACCCACTTCTCCAAAAAGTGATAATCGAAAATGGGACCACCTTAGACACGTCTCGGCTACTATTGGATAACCCCAATAGGGTCGGAGGCGAGGAGATGATCAAGGTGGAAGACATA
>DAOUDW010000085.1:0-25338 GCA_034430895.1 Anaerolineales bacterium
CTGCTTGACAGGCTAACGCATCACGCTCACATCTTGGAGCTGGTGGGTGAATCCTATCGTTTCAGACAGCGAATGGAACAGGAGGTGAGTTGATCCGTTGTGGATGTGGACCAAAGGGTGGCTCCATTTTCGATTGCCAAAAACAATCTGGTACTTTTGATGATAATTTTCAGGAAGGATTAGCTCGTAATTATTGGGAACCATACGAAGCATGTACAGAAAACGGAACAGGAACTTGTCACTCAAGTAAAGATTACCAATTCATGGCTGGATATCAAGGATGGTTCAGGGGGGATCATACACCTACTCAGCGAGCTGAAGATCTATTGGGAAGCTTGGCGAATGATTCGTATAGAGAAGATCTGGAAAACGATATAGGGGATATCTTGGACAACACGACTGCAAAGATTGAAGGTTGGATAGATGGAAAGATGGGAAATCGACCATGGCAGTGGCATAATATGCTTGGGATTCCTTCAAAAACTGGAACAGGCGGAAAAGCACTCGGCTGGGTCTATTTCCCGACTGCGTATGGAAATTATTTCTGGTTCTTTACTGGTCATCAAGACTGGTGCAAAAACCATCCAAACAGTACTGAATGTGTCGACTACTAGATGAGATTATTGAAATAGATATTGAAATCAAAATTGACTATCAATAGCAATAGATAAGGATACGAAAATGAGACATAGATCTATGCGTACCCTATACAAACTGGTTGTTCTTTCCTTTAGTCTCACTCTGATAAATGGATGCGGAAACGAAACGCCGTCTCAGACGACAGCAGTGGTGCCTGTGATCACAGAGACGCGATCCCAAATTATTGAGCCCTCAACCACACCAACAGAAGATATACCAGCCATTGAAGAAGCCACAAAAACCCCCACGCTTTCAATGCCGACATCACCCATTCAACTCACATTTGTATCTACCCGGTCGGGAAAATCATCTATCTATTCTATGGACGTCTCCTGCTGGGATTCTGATGTTTTATGCTTTGGTGAATCGATTTTACTTCAGGAATGGAATAAACGAATAAATTCTATCGATTGGTCTCCGAATGGAGATCAAGTCGTTTTTGAAAGTGATGGCAATCTCTTTATCGCAGAGTGGAACGGAAGCAATATTATTAAGATTCCAAGTGACCCGGGGAGTGAATGCTGGCCCCGGTGGTCAAGAGATGGTAAGAAGATAGCATATATTTTCGGTTCCGATATTGAACCTTATCAAATAAGAATCTATGAGATAGAGACCGGTCAAACGACTCGCGTCCTTGAAAACGTCTTCTCGCCACGTCGAGTGTTATGGCTGGATGGGGACCAATTAGCGTATATTAAGACTAATCCCGATACAGATGCTAATATGATTGTTGTCGGAAAACTAGATGGTACGATAATTCAACAGATGCCCGAAAATGCGTCAGATTATTATGATATTTTAGGTATTGATTTTTCTCCTGATGGCAGAAATGCGGTTTTTGTGGGTAAAATTCAGGTCGGAGAAGAGCCAGACATTTATGTAATTATTCAACCTGATGGCATTGAAAACATTACAAACGGCGTTGGATATAATTATGCCCCAACATGGTCGCCCGAAGGTGATTGGATTGCATTTGAATCTAATAGAACATCTGAATCAAATAGAAACGGATTTTATAAAATATTCATTACGAAACCTGATGGTACTCACCTGCAACAAATCGAGCAACCTCTAAGAGAGAATACTAGTCCGGCTTGGCGATTAATTAATTAAGGCAATATTTATTGAACTTGCTTCCATAATTGTGAATGAACCATCATATCAAACTTGTTACTGTAACAATTCATACGTAAATGGGCATAACCCTTGTTTTTACCTGGGTTAGTGCTGTACGGTGGAAAAACTAATGCCTTATATAATTCCGCTGTAACATCACAGCATTCGATGGTGCTCGAAGCATATTCCTTTACAACTGACATTATCATAACCATTGTGCATGCAAAGCCTGCATCTGCTATCTTGTGGTTGGGAAAGATACTTCGAGACGAAGTCTATCTACCTGCAGGGATGGTTAATATACATACTGAATTTCACCGTAGCCCAACCAGGCACTCTGGTCTCCTTTGATCTTTATGCTGGTTGCGGAAATCCATCCGCAACCCATATTTGGTAGATGTTTATCTGCCGATCTTCGATACCCACAACAGTTTACCGATTCATCACTTTTCTCCGATTCTCATGCCTTCATGAATAACCGTGGATACATATCCACTAGCTATCGGCACCGGATACATATCCGCAACCGGTATCTGGCAGATGTTTATCTGCCGATCTTCAATTCGGAATGCGAGGCAAAGGGAAAGCAGTATTAACTGTTGCCCCAGATTCCAGCGCTATCAGGAATAGCTACGGATTCAAATCCAGTGCTCCCCGAAAATGTACATCCGTTCTAAAAATGCCCAATAACACCATCACTTTGTGATTTGTCCCCCATGAATAAACGTCCGGGTTGATCTCTCTCGATGGATTTAGCTATGATTACTCATGGATGAGACTTTTCGGCCATCACAGGCAGGTTTGAAACCTGCCCCTACAAGTGTCAACTATTCTAATATATAGGGGCTGCCCTTTTGGGGCAGCCCCTTTTTGTGTTGGTCTCGCAAGATTATAGGCAGTGAAGATTGTGTTCGCAGTGAAGATTACGTTATTCTTCTTCAGCAGGCGCCTTTTCTTTCTTCGGTCGGAAATGACGATACAGCTTTCGCAGCGGCCAGAGAATGATTCCAATCAAAAGAGTGACTGGAAGGACGTACAGGACTAAGACGATGATTATGTTCCCGATAAACTGAAGTGTACTGACAAGCGCCTCAATTGCATCCTTCGCAGTTCCAACGGGTCGCCAGCTCCCGATTTGCAGCGGTCTGTCAGCAAAGTCCGGTTGAAGACCGATGGAAATTCGTGATAATCTGGCCGATTCTTCCAGGTACTGGATCCGTCCTTTGATGACTTCGATTTCGGATTGTTTGTACTCGAGTTGTTCGAAAACCCTCAGGGCATCCTCGGTGTCGTCAGCGTCTTCAAGAAAGCCCAGCAATTGTTCTTCGACGGCTTCCAGATGCCGGAGACGAGATTGCATGTCGGTATATTCTTCCGTCACATCCTGCCCGGAAATTTCTTCGTTTCGGACTTCGATGGCGATTTCTTTTATCGTTTCGATGGCTTCATCCAACTGTTCCGCTGGGACGCGGATGGTAATCGATGCGCGTTCGCCTTCGACGCCGCTCTCGAATGTGGTTTGATACACATTCAAATTGACGACGAAGCCACCCATTTCCTCGGCCATGGCGGCGATCTGATTGGATGATTCGGAAGGATCGCTTACGACAAGCGAGAGATTGGCGTTACGAATGACGATACGTTCGGTTAACGAAGCCTCTGTGGCGATGTTTGTTTTTGTTGTCGTCGAGTTTCCGGCGATCTCGCCAGCGGAATCATCAAAGGATTCTTCGATATCATCATAATCATAGCCTTCGACGGAACTAACCGATGAGAAACCCTGATCGGCTTCCCACATCGGTGGTTCGGCGTTCATCCTTGCCGATGCGCATGCGCTGGCAAATATCCCCAGAACGATTAGGAAAACAAGTAGCCGGTTTTTTTTCATGGCGAATATCTCCTCGTTTATAAAAGGATCACGATTCGCTACATTGACGTTTATTTTCGTATGAAAGTTCCCCCATCACCAACCAGAATTCAGGCGCTGCGCTTGCCGCTCGGGTAAGCCGGCCTCCATGATTCTGGCTTGCACTTGGGCAATGTCGTATGCGATTCGGCGCATTTCCCATGTAGTGGCTTCTGTGTCGAGAATGGCGTAGGAAGCGCGCGGATCTCGATCGCGTGGCTGTCCCACGGAGCCGGGATTGAGGATCATTTTCGGCAGCAGCGCCATCTCTCCTTCCCATTGGATGCGTTTCGTCTTCGAGAAGGTGTCGCCTGGAGGGCGGTGGTAAATCGCGGGAAGATGTGTGTGACCGACGAGTGAATAATCCGTCTTCAGGGCATCAAAACTTCGATCAGCCGTGTGTTGATCCAGAATGTATTCCCAGATGGGTTGATTTGGACTGCCATGGGCCAGGGTGTAATTCAGGGTTGTGATTTTGCTGGGCAAGGAACGCAAGTATTCGATGCTCTCGTCACTGAGCTTTTGTCGGGTCCAGGCGGCAATCGCGCCAGCTTCGCGGTTGAAGCGGGAGAGGGGAATCATACCGATCGCTGCTTGATCGTGGTTGCCAATGAGACAAAGCAAGTTCGGGAGAGAGCGAACGATTTCGACACATGCGTTGGGATCAGGGCCATAGCCGACAAGATCGCCGAGGCACCAGACGGCTTCGTATGCCTCAGCAACATCGAGAACTGCTTCGAGCGCGCTAAGGTTTGCATGAATGTCTGAGATGACAAGTACGCGCATGTCAAGATAGTAGCACGGAGCTGCAGGGATGAAAAGGGGGAGAGATGTGTGAGTTTGGCGATTTCTTTTCACCTGGCAGATCCGGCGCTGCTGAAGTTGATCGATTTTTAACCAATGAGAAATCAAGATATGCAATACAGGATAGGCGGGAACTTGCGGCGTGCTTGTTATGACCACCTGGCTGACGTATAATGCCTCGCGGTCGATGCCTATTCTTGACGAACGAACCCTCGAATTTCTCAGTCACAGTCCTGAGCAGACTCGACGATTGGGAGTGCGTCTGGGAGAACTTATCCAATCCGGGGATTTGCTGTGTTTATCTGGCGATCTCGGTTCTGGGAAGACGACCCTGGCACAAGGGATTGCTCGCGGTTGGGGGTCGTTGGATCCGGTTACCAGTCCAACCTATATTTTGATTAACGAATATCATCGTGCAGACGCGAAGAAGCTGTATCACTTCGATGCATTTCGGTTGAGCGGTGTGGCGGAAGCTGTAGCACTTGGGTTGTATGATTTACTGGATGGAGCTGGGCCGGTGTTGATCGAATGGCCGGAGAGGATCGAAGAAAGTCTGCCGGATGATCGCCTGTGGATCAGTTTGCGTTGGGTAGACGAGATGCGGCGTGGTTTGCATTTCGAAGCGCAAGGGATTCAATACGAACGGATGTTACAAGCATTCCGTCAAACGACTTTCGGGGGTTGATCGTGCTGCTTGCCCTGGATACCGCTACACGGATGATCGGAATCGCCTTGCACGATGGCGAGAATCTCCTGGCTGAATCCCTATGGCTGGGGGGACGCCGCCATACGGTGCTCTTGGGTCCTGAAGTGGCGTTGATGCTGCGAAAAATCGACGCGCAAGCAGAGGACCTCACTGCTGTCGCAGTGGCATCTGGGCCCGGATCGTACACCGGTCTTCGAATCGGAATGGCTTTCGCAAAGGGGCTTGCATTGTCCCATCAGCTCCCCTTGGTCGACGTGGCGACATTGGATGTGCTTGCGCAAGGTCAATCGAAGCGGTCGGAACCCATGCTGGCGTTGATCGAAGCTGGACGTAAACGGGTCGTCGGAATGTGGTACAAATGGGGGCGGAGTGGCTGGAAGGCTCGCGGTGAAGCCGGCAATTATTCCTGGGACGAAGTGATCGCGCAGCTCGAGGAGAAGAGCTATATCTGCGGAGAGATCAGCGCCGAAGCCCGCAAGAAATTAAACGAATTATCGAACGTACGTTTGGCCTCTCCCGCAGATTGTGTGCGGCGCCCCGGAATACTTGCAGAATTGGCCTGGGAGCGAATACGCAAAGGGAAGCTGACGAATACGGCGGAAATCCGACCCGAATATATCGACTCCGGAGATGGCAGTACACGATGATCGAGGCAAAGTCCGAATATACCGTTCGAGTGATGACCTTGGATGATATTCCTGAAGTCATGAAAATCGATCGTTTATCGTTTCCTCTTCCCTGGTCGGAACGGTCTTATCGTTATGAGCTGGAACATAATTCCGCCGCGCAATTGATGGTGGCCGATTATCATCATCTGGATCGAATCCAACTTGTTGGGTATATTGGTTTCTGGTTTGTTGTCGATGAGATGCATATCAGTACACTGGCCGTCCATCCGGATTTTCAACGCCGGGGTATTGGTGAAGCGTTGCTGGAAGGAGCGCTTCATTTAGCCAACGGACTGGGTGGCGTTATCGCAACCCTGGAGGTACGCACTTCCAACCAGGCTGCCCTGGGTTTGTATAACAAATTCGGATTTGAAGTCGTTGGACGCAGGAAGAATTACTATCAAAATAATCGAGAAGATGCCTGGATCATGAAGCTGGATCCATTGGGGCGGGTACGAGTCACGGCAGGAGGTTCTGTCAGGTGAGTCCGGAGGAGGAACTAAAGCAAGTTGCTGCCGAGGTGGCAAATTGTGTCGAATGTAGATTGCATCACTCTCGCAAGAAAGCAGTGCCCGGTGAAGGTCCTGCGGATGCGGATTTGATGTTCATCGGTGAGGGCCCAGGTTTTCATGAAAACGAACAAGGGCGGCCTTTTGTTGGTGCTGCCGGGCGTTTTTTGGAGGAGTTACTCGCAAGCATCGGTTTAGATCGCGATGATGTCTTCATCGGAAATGTGGTTAAATGCAGACCGCCCGGAAATCGAGATCCTCAAACGGATGAGATCGAAGCGTGTGCGAAATACCTGGAGCGACAAATTCGAGCGATCAATCCCAAGGTGATCGTTACCCTGGGCCGATTTTCAATGGCACGTTATTTCCCCGGGGAACGAATCAGTGCGATTCACGGTCAGGCGCGTGTTGTCCAGCAACGGCTCATCGTTCCGATGTATCATCCGGCTGCCGCTTTACATCAACCCTCTCTGCGGCAGGTCGTGCAGGATGATTTTTCCCATCTGCCCGATATGATCGCAAAAGGTGAGAGTGTCCTACCGTCTGATGATGCCCCATCCATCGATGCGGAACAACTCAACCTATTCTAAAACCCATTATGGGAGTTCATGAGGCTTATGTCGAATCATAAAATCAGCCTGCCGGCTGCCGCGCAGGAATTAGTGGAAAAATTTGAAAGCCGTCAAGCGCATTTGGGCGTTATCGGTTTGGGGTATGTTGGCCTTCCGCTGATGGTCGTGCTCGCCGAAGCCGGCTTTTCAGTAACGGGTGTGGACGCGGATAGCGATAAAGTGAATTCCATCCAATGCGGTGAAAGTTATATCGAGGATGTGCCCAATGAAAAGATCGCCGCCCTGATAGGTGAGGGGCGTATCTCCGCATCCACAACATACGATGCGTTGGCGGATATCGATGGTGTGAGCATCTGCGTGCCCACACCGCTGCGGAAAACGGGCGACCCGGATTTGTCGTATATCGTTTCGGCAACGCAGTCTCTGGTTCCTTATTTACATCCGGGGATGGTGGTGGTGCTCGAATCGACAACGTATCCAGGGACGACGCGGGAAATGGTTCTCCCCGAATTGGAAAAAGATGACCTCGTCGTCGGGGAGAATATCTTCCTGGCTTTTTCTCCCGAGCGTGTGGACCCCGGTCGAGAGGATTGGACCACCTTCAATACACCCAAAGTGATCGGGGGAATAACACCCGTGTGTACCCGGGTGGCATCGACGATGTACGCGCAGGCGATGGAGAACGTTGTGCCGGCCAGTTCTACGGAAGTGGCCGAAATGGCCAAGCTGCTTGAAAACACCTTTCGGGCGGTGAACATTGCCCTGGTGAATGAGATGGCCCTTATGTGCGACCGTCTGGGGATCGATGTGTGGGAAGTGATCAAAGCTGCAGCAACGAAACCTTTTGGTTTCATGAAATTCACACCGGGCCCGGGCCTGGGCGGCCACTGCATCCCCATCGATCCATTGTATTTATCCTGGAAATTAAAAAGCGTTAAATACAACGCGCGTATTATCGACCTGGCGAGTGAGATCAACACAAACATGCCGAGGTACGTCGTTCAGCGGATTCAAAATGCATTGAATGATGAAGCCAAGGCGATACGGGGATCGAACTTGCTTGTGCTTGGTGTGGCATACAAAGCCAATGTCTCTGACATGCGTGAATCCCCAGCCCTGGATGTGATCGGGTTGCTGCGGGATAAAGGCGCACAAGTGCAGTATTACGATCCTTTTGTGCCATCGATCCAACATGAAGACTGGGGTCTTACTTCAGTATCGGATCTGATCGCTGCAGTCCGGCAGGCGGATTGCGTGGTGATCATCACGGATCACACGGACATTGATTACGCAGCGGTGTTTGAGCATACAAAACTTATCTTCGATTCTCGCAATGTGCTCGACAGGTTCGGTTTGAAAGGTTCAAAAGTGGTGAAGTTGTAATGGGTCGTTACCTTCTCACGGGTGCAGCGGGATTCATCGCTTCCCGTGTGGCGGCGATGCTGCTTGACGATGGACACAGCGTTCATGGTTTGGACAATATGAACGATGCCTATGATGTTCGGATGAAGCAATATCGATTGACACAACTGGAGAACCATCCGAAATTTCGTTTTCAACGAATGGATGTCGCAGATCGGGATCAGGTCAGGACTCTCGAGGATGGCGGTGAACCTTTCGACGCGGTGATCAATTTGGCTGCTCGCGCCGGCGTGCGATACAGCGTAGAAAATCCCTGGGAATATTTCCGAACCAATGTCGATGGAACGTTAAATCTTCTGGAATACACTCGCGAACACGACATCCCCAAGTTCGTCCTGGCTTCCTCCTCAAGTGTTTATGGATCCGACGCTCCCATGCCAACCCCGGAGACTGCGAATACCGATAATCCAGTGCAGCCCTACGCCGCCAGTAAAAAAGCCGCTGAGGTGCTCTGTTATGCGTATCATGCCCTGCACGGCTTGGACGTGACGGTGTTTCGCTATTTCACGGTTTATGGCCCAGCAGGCCGGCCGGATATGGTGATGTTTCGCTTTATCCAATGGATGTGCGAAGGTCAAACGGTCTATGTTAATGGGGACGGAAAACAGTCGCGTGGTTTTACATACGTTGATGATATTGCGCGCGGCACGATTATGGGGCTGCAATCCGTCGGTTATGAGATTATTAATCTGGGAGGCCACGAACAGGTGAGCCTCATGGAGTTAATCCGAGGAATCGAAGAACGCATTGAATCCAGGGCAGCTATTAAATTCCGCGAAGCACACCCGGCAGACATACAACAAAGTTGGGCTGATGTTGAAAAAGCAAAACGAATTTTAAGTTGGGAACCGAAAGTCTCCTTTGATGAAGGGCTTGATTCTGCATTGGCCTGGTATCAGTCTGAACGTGCCTGGGCCTGCGAAGTCGATACATCGGATTGAAGCCGTAGAATGTCATCTGCTCACGATTGGGCGTCATCCCTATTCGCACGCTTCTTAGACAATCCGTTATTTCGACGTGTCGTCCGCAATACCGGCTATTTATTCAGCGCGCAGACCATATCGGCCGCGATGAGTTTTGGGCAGGGTATACTTACCGCGCGACTGCTTGGTGTCGAAGGCGCGGGTTACGTGGGGATCATCACGCAATTCTCAAGTAACATCAATCGCCTGATTTCTTCCCGTATGGCGGAACTCGTCGTGAATTATCTGGGAAAATTCACGGCAGATGGACGTGACGATCAAGCTGCGGCGTTGTTTAAGGCCGCAGCCATGGTTGAAATTGGAGGCTCGACGATCGCATATGTACTCGTGATCGCACTTTCTCCAATCGGTGCCGAGCTCTTTGCGAAGAACGAGAGTCTTGCGGGGTTGTTCGCCTTTTATGGATTGTCGGTGCTGGCAAATCTGATGTATGAGAGTGCGACGGGGTTATTGCATTTCTACAATCGTTTTCGAGTAATCGCTGCAATTACGATCGGGCAAAGCGCGCTGACGTTGATATTGATCGGATTTGCATTTGTTTCCAATCAATCGCTGAAGGCAGTGGTGACAGCCTATCTGATAGGTAAGGTTGTGCTCGCTGTGGGTATTTCGTTGGTCGCACTTTGGCAGGCGCGTCGCAAGTGGGGGCCAGGATGGTGGCGCACACCCCTTTCACTGCTCAAAGATTATCGCCGGGAACTCATCCGGTTTGGCGTAAGCACCAATCTTTCAGGGACGTTGAAATTGTTGACTCGTGACAGTGAGATTCTGTGGCTCAGTGCCTTCAGCACACCACTTCAGGTTGGCTATTATAAGATCGCCCGAGCGATAACGAATTTCCTGATGATGCCCGTTACGCCTTTGATCACAACGACATATCGTGAAGTTACGCGAGAAATATCCGATCGTGCCTGGTCGAACGTACGCTACCTGTTACGCAGCGGTACGATTCTCGCAGCAGTGTATACAGTACCGGCGAGTATCGCTCTCATACTCTTTGGCCGTTGGGTTGTGGGTCTCTATGGTGCGGATTTCTTGCCGACTTCGTATACGAGTCTGCTCATTCTACTGGTAGGTGTGATCCCGGTTAATATCTTGTTCTGGAATCAGGTGGTCTTGCTTCCACTCGGAATGCCACAGTTCCCGACGCAGATACAGTTTATCGCAGCGATTCTCAAAATCGTGGGTACTTTCCTGCTCGTGCCGTTTTGGGGTGCGAACGGTATGGCAGTTCTCTTAAGCGGCTATTTTATATTCACAACAGGTATTCTGGTCGGTAGGAGTATTCGAGAGCTCCACAAAGCAGAAATCCGACCTGTTGATGTGAGGGGAGATTAAGATCAATATGCGAATTGCATGTATTGCGACTTCCGCCGTTCCTTCCCGGACAGCAAATTCGGTCCAGGTGATGAAAGTCTGCCAGGCGTTCACACAGTTGGATCATGAAGTATGTTTGTGGCTGCCGGGTCGAAACCCGGAGATATCCTGGGAGGCGTTATCTCAGCATTATGGATTGAAAGAAAGATTCAACGTGGTCTGGATGCGGTCATTACGTAGTGGCCGCCGGTATGATTTTTGCCTTCGTGCTGTTCGGGCAGCGAAGCGTTGGAAGGCACATCTCCATTACCTCTGGCCGCTGCAGGCTGCGGCTTTATCTTCCATGCTTGGATACCCAACGATTCTCGAAGTTCATGACCGTCCACAGGGCAGATTGGGACCACAGCTTTTTCGGCGTGCGCTGCGAGGATCGGGATTGCAGCGTTTACTGCCCATAACTGCTGCGTTGGAGAAATACCTGGAGGCAAAATTCCGAACGACTCTGGATGAGCCGTTTTCGATCGTCTCTCCGATGGGCGTGGACCTGGAGCGTTATCAGAACCTGCCGGATTCAAAAGAAGCTCGCAGCACTTTGAATTTACGGGAGACCTTTACAGTCGGTTATACCGGCCACTTGTACCCCGGGAGGGGTATCGAACTCTTATTTGAGCTTGCACGCCTCAACCCATCTATTGCCTTCATTTGGGCGGGAGGGGAGGCAGTGGCAATCGAGCGCTGGCGAAAAAGGCTTTGGGACGCGGATATTAACAATGTACAGCTGTTGGGCTTTGTCCCCAACGATCGATTGCCTCTCGTTCATGCCGCCTGTGATGCCTTTCTGATGCCGTACGCGCGTCGGATCTCCGTCAGCAGTGGAGGAGATACCGCTCGATTCGCCAGCCCGATGAAGGTGTTCGAGTACTTCGCGGCCAAACGAGCGATTATCTCGAGCGACTTGGTTGTATTGCGCGAGGTGCTGAATGAATCCAACGCGCTTCTGGTACCTCCAGAGGACGTGCATGCCTGGAACAACGCGCTGCAAACATTGATGTCGGATTCAGCCCTTCGAAAAAAGCTCGCCAAACAAGCCGGCCTGGATGCAGACAAGTATTCCTGGCGTCAGCGAGCGCAAAATGCTCTCGCCGGGTTAGAGGTTTAGCGTGCTGCACAAAATGGGGGTTCGGTTGCGTACTTTCGCACCTTCCAACGCATTTCGTTGGGGATGCGCATTGCTGCTGTTTGGTTTATTGCAGCGACTGGTTTTGCTTCTTTTCTACCAGCCCATCCCATTTGCCGACACGAACGCATATATGCGCCTGGCTGTGCCGCTGTCCAACCTAACGCTGAAAGGTTATGACGGTACGCGCGTTCCGGGGTATCCTGCACTCTTGGCGATTGCTGGATTGGATGAACATACTGCCTGGGTTCTGCAGCTCGTTTTAGGATTGGTGATCTCGATGCTGTTGTTTTGGATTGTTTTCAGAACGACGGATTCCCCGGCACTCGGTGTCCTTGTGGGTGGTCTCTATGATTTGATCCCCGGTCAATTCCTGTTCGAATCGAATTTACTTAGCGAGACGTTAACCACTTTCTTTGTGGTCCTTTGTTTTGCATCGTTTGTAGCTTTCGGATGCGCGAAATCCTCCCCAAAGAGATTTTTAGCTGCGTTGATGCTTGGCACAGATGCTTGCCTCCCCGGAATGGTTCGGCCTTATTTCTTCCCAATAACACTTTTTTTCCTGCCTTTTGTTTGGTTTGTCGGTGACGGGAATTGGCGAGGACGTCTCTTGAGAATAGCGATCTACTCCCTTCCCCCGTTAATGATACAAGGCGGTTGGTTGTTGTGGATCCGGAATACGTATCACATGACCTCGCCAACCGTCATGTCGGGTTACAGCCTGGTCCAACACACCGGCGAGTACTTTGAATTCTTGCCGGACGATGTGGCGGAGATTCGCGATACCTATATTCACTTCCGGGATGCACAGATCGCCGAGCGTGGGGTGCAGACCAATGCCATCTGGGAAGCGATCCCTGCGATGAGCGAAGCCTCCGGTTTGGGTTTCTACGATCTAAGCCGTGAACTCCACCGGCTTTCGATCGATTTGATCCGCGCCCATCCCAATCGATATCTGGCCAACGTCGTCAAGGGCTGGATCAATTTTTGGAAAGCTCCGGTTTACTGGCGTGCGGAGGCGCTGCAATCATCCCTCTTGCTCTACATAATGAAGGTCTTCATTTGGGTTGGGCGCGGGCTTTCCGTGCTTGCCAATCTTGTTTTCCTTTTGTTATCGCTGTTTGCGATCCTGAGCAAACGCTTGCGACAAAGAATCAGTTTCGATGTATATTCTGGTACCGCGGCGGGTCTTATCGTTATGATTTCGATCGTGCAGACAATCGTCGATCATGGCGATAATCCACGCTTTCTCGTTCCATTGCAGATGCTTGTCTTTTTCGTTGTCGTGCGTTCATTCTGGATGGGATTTCGAAATCGCAAGGTTATGGAGGTTATGTGAGTAATACATTTCGGAAAGCACTTCCCTGGCTGGGCGTAATCGTACTTCTGAGTGTGGTACTCAGTTTGCTCGACAAACGAGGCGTTTCATTTACCGGATTGTCTGCCTACTTCATTCTGTGCAGCATTCTCGCACTCGTGATCGTCGGTACTGGTCGGGTTGTATTTCGAGAAGGAATCCCCGCCAACGTTGGGCGTGCATTCGCCATCGCTCTCGTCATACGGCTGGTGATCGGCGTGGTGCTGTATCACGCCTTGCCTGAATTCGGGTATGATGAAAAACCACAAAATGTGGGGTATGTTTTCGCCGATGCGTACCGTCGCGATGTCGACTCCTACCAATTGGCTCGGTCGCCGGAGCCGCTCACCGACGCTTTTACAAAACCGAGCGGCGATGATCAATATGGCGGTTTCGAATTTCTAAGTGCGCTGATCTACCGCTGCTTGTCTCCCGATGTGCGCAGACCATTTTTAATCTTGCTGCTGTGTGCTTTCCTTTCGGCACTTGCTGTTATTCCAACGTGGGGTTTCGTCAACGCGACATTTGGTTCGAAGATCGCAACCGGGGCGGTTTGGGTTTTGGTGTTATATCCGGATGCCATTTTGCTGGGCGCCTCTCAAATGCGAGAGCCATTGATTATCTTTGCTCTCAGCTTTGCCTTGTATGGCTACGCAAGAGTGCGGGAAGATCAGGTGAAAGCGGGGCTTATAATCATATTGTTGAGCGCATTATTCATCTTGCCAATTTCACCTCCATATACATTTTTCATCCTCGTCATTATTGGATTGATATGGGCTTTTGATGGCCGCCTCGGTTTCTTACGGGCAAAATGGTTGTTGTTGATCCTGCTAGTGATCGTCGCCTTTGTCTTGATATTTCTTATTCGATCGTGGTCTGAGGTTGTGGAAGGTAGTGGTTTTCAGGTGATCGTAGAGTGGCTCAAATCACTTAGCGCAACAGATAAGATAGAAGAAATAGTCAATGATTCGGATTGGACAAGGCACTTAAAACGCAGCTTGCCGGAATGGGCATTATTTCCGGTTTTTGTTTTCTATGGCATCTTCCGGCCTTTCCTGCCTGCGGCGATTATTGACAGCGGCGCACCGATTTGGCGGATCATCGCCTTATGGCGGGGTTTGGGTTGGTTCTCCTTTCTGCCGTTTTTGATATATGCGCCATTTGCGGCCGTGCGGCATGCGGGGTGGCGCAGCCTGCCCACGGCGGTATCCATTCTCTCATGGACGACGATTTTGATATCTTCCTATCGAGGCGTGGGCGACCAGTGGGATAACCCCAGGTATCGAACGGCATTTCTTGTTCTACAGGCTGTTCTTATCGGTTGGGCATGGGTTAAATCTCGTGAGATGAACGGTCGTTGGATGGGGCGGGTGGCTGTTCTTGTTTTAAGCGTCACCATGCTGTTCACTTTGTGGTATGCCTTTCGTGGTCGCATGCTTTCATTCTTTTCCCCAATGCACATGATCGCCAGCATGGCGGCTTTCATCGTTTTGTTTTTTGCTTCCCATTTTGTGCGAGATTACTATCGTTCCCGCAAAGCCTCGGCTTGACGGAATCCCCAGGATGTGTATAATTCAGTTTCTGAATTATAAATCCTCATTCTTTCATGTTTGATAGTTCATGCTGGAATGTAAAATTGTAAGCCGACCCAGTGGAAGGCGTCTGGGAACTGAAGAGGAGTGTCCATGCCGAGAGCGTTGATTACAGGGATCACGGGTCAAGACGGCTCATACCTGACGGAGTTACTACTCAGCAAAGGCTATGAAGTCCATGGAATGATTCGCAAGGCGAGCACTTTCAATACAGGCCGCATCGATCATATCTATCAGGATCCACATAAACCCGAGGCGCGCATGTTTCTGCATTACGGGGATCTTGTCAGCTCGGAGGTTTTGACCAATCTGGTTTATAGCGTGCAGCCGGATGAAGTCTACAATCTGGGGGCTCAATCTCATGTCAAAGTGAGCTTCGAGATGCCGGAGTACACAGGCTCCGTGACCGGCTTGGGAACGGTGAGGCTCCTCGATGCCATACGCCGCAGTGGGATCAAGGCTCGTTTTTATCAGGCTTCGTCAAGCGAGATTTATGGCAACGCCAAACCGCCGCAGAACGAGGTAACACCTTTTCAACCTCGCAGCCCGTATGCCATTGCCAAAATATACGCCTATTGGATCACCGTTAACTATCGAGAATCCTATGATATGTATGCGGCCAATGGCATTCTCTTCAACCACGAAAGCCCTCGACGCGGTGAGACCTTCCTGACCCGCAAAGTAACTCGAGCGATTGCGCGCATCTTGGCAGGCATGCAGTCCAAACTCTATTTGGGCAACCTGGATTCGCGCCGCGATTACGGTTATGCACCGGAATATGTGGAAATGATGTGGCATATGATGCAGCAGGATGCGCCGGATGATTACGTCATCGGCACGGGTGTAGCGCCAACCATGCGTGAGTTTGTGGAAGAGGCTTTTTCATACGTCGATTTAGATTGGAAGGAATACGTCGATATCGATTCTCGTTACTATCGACCAGCCGAGGTCGATTACCTGCAGGCTGACGCTGCGAAAGCACGAAAGATCCTGGATTGGAACCCGAAGATCACCTTCAAGGATCTGGCGCGCATCATGATTGATGCAGATATGCAGGCAGTAGGCCTGGAACCGATTGGGGAAGGTTTGGAAATTCTGAAGAAGAGTTTCAGCGGATGGCATCGTTGGGATACGAGTGTCACTGCATTGCTCAATTCATACCACAATGGTGTTGAATAATCGATTGAAGATGTTCCCCGGTAGTTCTCGATCTACTCAGGGACAAGGTTTCATTAATCGGAGGCGATATGTCTCTGATACGAGTGCGCACAAGGCGTAATCCATGGCAACGGATCAAAACACACAGACGATTCGCGATTTGAATTTACTGGAGCACATCGAAAGGGATCCGGATATCACGCAGGCTTCTTTAGCGGCGAAACTCGGTGTGGCTGTTGGGACCGTTAACTGGCATCTCAAGCGCTTGATTAAAAAAGGCTACATCAAGGCCAAGCGGGCGGAGCGAAAAAAACTGCGTTACATCATCACCCCGCAGGGAATTGCTTTGCGCGCCCGTTTGACCGTAGCCTACGTTGAAAATTCAATGACCTTGTACCGCCGAATTCGCCAACAGGCGCGCGAGGCATTATCTGTGGCGCAGAAGAATGGGCATAAAAAGGTGGCGATTATCGGACAGGGCGACATCGCCGATGTATGTCGACTCACCTGTTTGGAACAAGGTTTCTCCGTGGTCGATGTCCTTGAGGAAACGAGCGTGCCAGTACTCGAAATCGAGGGAAAGCAGGTCACACTGACGAATCCTCCATCATGATTGCGTTCATGCTGGACGAGAAGAGACTCGGTTTGATTCAGGTACGAAAACAGATTCTGGACTGAGGAGGTAAGCGAATGCCAAGTCAGCGAAAGGCACTTGTAACCGGAGCGGGTGGTTTTATTGGATACCACCTGGTACGCTTCTTGAAGGAACAGGGCTATTGGGTGCGAGGCGTGGATATCAAACTTCCCGAATTCGGTGAAACACACGCCGACGAGTTCGAATTGTTGGATCTGCGTAAGTGGGCGAATAGCCTCCAGGCGACTCGAGACGTAGAAGACGTTTATGCGCTCGCGGCCGACATGGGCGGGATGGGGTTCATTTCATCAAATCATTCCCGTATCTTGCGTAACAATTCCTTGATCAACATTCACACACTCGATGCCGCGCGCGTCAATGGGGTGAAACGATACTTGTATACCTCTTCGGCTTGTATCTATCCAGAATATCTCCAGGAGGAAACGGAAGTCACGCCACTCAAAGAGGAGGATGCCTATCCAGCGCAGCCGCAAGACGCCTATGGCTGGGAAAAACTCGTCACCGAGCGGTTGTGCACACATTATCGTGAGGATTTCGGAATCAAGACGCGCATCGTCCGCTTCCATAATATTTTCGGTCCGCAAGGCACATGGGATGGCGGCCGGGAGAAAGCACCGGCAGCCTTGTGTCGAAAAGTGGCCATAGCCAAGATCAAAGAAAACCCGGAAATTGAAATTTGGGGTGATGGCTTGCAAACACGATCCTTCTGCTACATCGACGACTGCCTCGTGGGTATCTATAAACTCATGCATTCTGATTACGACCAGCCACTCAACCTCGGCCAGGATCGCTTGATCTCGATCAACGAATTGGCCGACATCATCGCCGATGCCGCAGGGGTTGAGATCAAGAAGAAACACATCGAAGGACCGCAAGGCGTTCGCGGTCGAAACTCAGACAACAGTCGCCTGAAGAAAGTATTGAAGTGGGAGCCGGAAGTTTCTCTCGAGCAGGGCCTGGCACAGACGTATGAATGGATCGAGACACAAGTTAAAGGAAAGAATTTTCCAGAATGACGAGATAGAGTTCAGGATAATGTTTAACGCGAAGTTCGGAAACGAGTGAAAACAAGCATGAAGCATCATGTGGTCATTCCTGGTGGTGCGGGATACATCGGATCGCTGCTGGTACCAGCCTTGCTGTCACGCGGCGATTGGGTCACGGTGATCGACAAACTGCTTTTCGGTGGCGAATCACTCGTGGGTTATCTCTCCCATCCGATGTTTCACTTCGCTCATGCCGATGTGTGCGAATCCGGCGTTTTCGAGTGCGCCATACAGGAAGCGACGGCCAAAGGCGCTCCCGAACCCTCTGCGGTTCTTCACCTGGCAGCGATTGTTGGGTTTCCCGCCTGCAAGATCGCAGGGAAAAAAGCCACCTGGGAAACCAACGTCAACGCCGTAGAGCGGATTTTCCAGACGGCAAATCAGATGGGCGTGGAGCGTTTTATCCTCTCTTCGACGTACAGCGTGTACGGTATTGCTGAAGACGGCGTGCCGGTAAGGGAGAATTCTCCGCTCCATCCACAATCGTTATACGGTGAGTCCAAAATCGCAGCGGAGGATCTGCTCCTCAAGGCTGCACAAACGTCTGCTTGCGCACCGCTGATCTACCGTTTTTCGACGTTGTATGGCCTTTCACCGAGGATGCGTTTCGATCTGATCGTCAATCAGTTCACACTCGAAGCCTACTCGCAAGGTGAATTGATGATTTTCGAAGGCCAGCACTCACGCGCCTTTGTACATATCCGGGACGTCGTGGCAGGATTGCTCATCGGTCTCGACGCTCCGCTGGAAAAGATAAGAGGACAGATTTTCAACCTGGGTCACGATGGTGGGAATTGCTCGAAGGATGAAATCGCAGATGTGATTTGCGAGGTGCTGCCCGAAACGAAGGTACGCCATGAGCACATGAGCTTCGACGGCGACATGCGCAACCTTCAGGTTTGCTTCGATAAAATCGAGCGTGAACTTCAGTTCCGCACCAAGCATACGGTATTGGATGGAATCGGCGAGATTGTACAGGCTTTGCGTGATGGAATGATCTCTGAACCAACCAAGTCGATCTATCGAAATGCACCTTCGATCGTGCCCTGAATTCTGTCGGCGAGGAAGTTTGTATGCAGGAGGCATTAAATCAAGTGGACTATTGGAAAAAGCGACGTGTCGTCGTGACCGGTGGCGCCGGTTTTTTGGGCAGCTACGTGTTGGAGGGACTGCGTCAGCGAGGCGCGAAGGATATCTTTGTGCCAACCATCGAAGAATATGACCTGGTTCAACCCGAGGATATTGCTCGTTTGCTGAAGGAGGCAAAGCCGGACATCGTCATTCACCTGGCTGCAAATGTCGGCGGAATCGGCGCCAACCTGGCCCGTCCCGCGGAATTCTTCTACGACAATCTCATGATGGGCGCACAACTGCTGCATCAGTCCTGGCAAACCGGCATCGAGAAATTTGTCGCTATCGGTACGGTCTGTGCTTATCCAAAGTTCGCCAAAGTCCCCTTTCGAGAAGAAGAGCTCTGGGACGGCTATCCAGAGGAGACGAATGCGCCCTACGGTCTGGCGAAGAAGATGATGCTGGTGCAGTCTCAAGCCTATCGCCAGCAGTATGGCTTCAATTCGATCTTCCTCATCCCGGTAAATCTGTACGGGCCTGGGGACAACTTCGATTTGCACACCTCGCATGTCATCCCGGCTTTGATCCGTAAATGCATCGAGGCCCAGGAGCGTGGTGAAAATGAGATGGTGGTGTGGGGCGACGGCAGTCCGACGCGTGAATTTCTTTACGCCGGGGATGCGGCGGAGGGAATTCTCCTGGCGGCGGAGCATTACAACTGCAGTGAGCCGGTGAATCTGGGCTCGGGGAAAGAAATCAGCATCAAAGACCTGGCGAACCTCGTCGCAGCGTTGACGGGTTATAAAGGCAACCTGGTTTGGGACACATCCAAACCAAACGGTCAACCCAGACGCGCCCTGGATGTATCCAAAGCGAAGGCGAATTTTGGATTTGAAGCGCAGATGAATTTCGAAGAGGGATTGCGAAGGACGATCGATTGGTATCGGGATAATCGGGATCGTTTGAATGGCGGAGCAGGCTCGTCATGAGCGGGAACAAGGCGGTCGATACAACCGACGTCGTCCCGATTACACGCATTCAACCGACACACGGGTGGAACGGGCTCAATCTCGGCGAGTTGTGGCGATACCGGGAATTGGTGTACTTCCTGATCTGGCGGGACTTGAAGGTCCGCTACAAGCAGACTCTCCTGGGCGCCTCCTGGGCGATCCTGAAGCCATTTCTAAGCATGGTGATATTCAGCCTGGTATTCGGCAAGCTGGCAGGACTTCCCACAGACGAAGCGCCTGCACCGTTGTTTTACTATGCGGGTTTGCTGCCCTGGGTCTTCTTCCAGGATGGGATCAACAAAGCCAGCGCCAGCCTGGTTGCGGGCCGGAACCTGATCACCAAAATCTATTTCCCGCGTTTGTCTATGCCGCTCTCCTCGGTTGTGGCAGGCATCGTCGATTTCGGTTTGGCATTTCTCGTGTTGATCGGGATGCTGGTTTACTATCAATTCCCAGCCACGAAAGCTATCTGGACCTTGCCACTATTCCTGTTATTAGCGTTAATCACCTCACTTGGGTCCAGCCTTTGGTTGGCCGCTTTGAATGTTGCTTATCGCGACATTGGTTACGTGACCCCATTTTTAGTGCAGGCGTGGCTGTACGCCTCGCCTGTGGTTTATTCCGCCACGATGATCACCGATAAGTCGCTGCAAGTGTTGTACGGGTTAAATCCGATGGCGGGCGTGGTTCAGGGCTTCCGCTGGGCGATTATCGGCGCCGGTCAGCCCGATCCACAGTCGCTGCTCGTTTCCGTCATCGTTGCACTTCTCTTGCTGATCAGCGGCGTCTTTTACTTCCGTCGCATGGAAAGGACCTTTGCCGATGTGGTTTGATGCCTCGTGTTTATTTTTCCATATCTACGCCCAACGCAGTTCGAAGAACGAGGCCGGATCGAAAGGTGTGTCGAAGTCCAATGAGTGACCTGGCCATTCGAGTAGACGACCTGGGAAAGCAGTACCGCATTGGTGAACGGGCGAACAGTTACCACACATTCCGCGATATGTTGGTTGGCGCGGCGGTAGCGCCTTTTCGAAGAATTTCCAAATCGCTGCGCGGCGAACAATTCCTCGATGCGGAAGAGACGATCTGGGCACTCCGTCACGTGAATTTCGAAGTCCGCCAGGGGGAGGTGTTGGGGATCATCGGTCGTAATGGGGCCGGGAAGAGCACGCTGTTGAAATTACTCTCACGCATCACCGAACCCACTGAAGGGACTGCGGCCATTCGAGGCCGTGTGGGTTCGTTGTTGGAAGTCGGTACGGGCTTTCATCCCGAACTCACCGGCAGGGAGAATATCTTCCTGAACGGCGCCATATTGGGCATGAAGCGAGCCGAGATCAACCGCAGGTTCGACGAAATCGTGGATTTCGCTGAAGTGGAAAAGTTCATCGACACGCCGGTCAAGCGCTATTCCAGCGGTATGTATCTGCGTCTGGCGTTTGCAGTTGCCGCGCATCTCGAACCGGAAATCCTCTTGATCGACGAAGTCCTCGCGGTTGGCGACGCGGCCTTCCAGCGAAAATGCCTGGGCAAAATGAGTGACATTGCACATGAAGGCCGCACGGTTTTATTCGTCAGCCACAATATGTCGGCCGTCCTGCGGCTCACCGAAGAAACCATCGTGATCGAGAAAGGCAATATCGTCATGCGTTCGCCATCGGCCGAAGCCGTGGATTACTACATGACCTCCGGTCTGGCGCAAACGGGCGAGCGCATCTGGCAAGACGAGGCGATCAATGCATCGGCCGCTCCTTTTCGACCCATTTCGTTACGCGTGTTGGACAATCAAGAAACGATGGCCGAGCGAGTTTTCGCCAAAGAAGGCTTCAGCGTCGAATTTACATACGAACTGGACGAAGATATCCAGGGGTTACGCACCGGAATTTACCTCTTCACTGCTCGCGGCGAACCTGTGTTTACCTCCTTCGACACCGATGATCCGCAGCGTTATGATCAAATGGCTGTGCGGCAAGCCGGCCGTCACATCAGCCGCTGTCAGATTCCTGCAAATCTCCTTAATGAGGGTACTTACGTGCTTGGTGTTAACGCCAGTGTTTTTCGGGTGCAGTCGTACTTCACCGACGCTTACGCTTTGACCTTTTCGGTCGACGGGATGGGAGTGCCCGGGAGTCAATGGCAAGAACCGCGTCGCGGCCCGGTCCGACCGGCACTGCATTGGGAGATCGTCCGCACGGAGGACCAGAAATCGTGAGTCGTTTACGCAGCATACTGAAATCCATTCTGGGTCGCGTGCCATTATTTGTTGAGTTCTGGCAGCGTATCCGGCCGGCGAGCGGTGAAATACCGGGCGGGTATCGCCTGGATCGTTTGCAGGCTGAATTGACTGAATGGGTGCAGTCCGTGAGCCGGGCGCGGGAGAAAATGAAGCAGAACGACGGCAAGCGAGTTCTCGTCCTTGGCTTCTTCAGTTGGTGGGTGGAGCACGGTGTCATGTTTGGGCTGTGGCTGTCCGCGCTGGGTCACGATGTGGATTTTACCTATTTACCCTATCGACGCTGGACCGAACGTGTGGGGCGCTTCGATTTGCGTCGTCAACAGGCATATTTAAAGCAGGTCTTCGTTCCGGTTACCAGGCACATGGCTTGTTACGATCTGCTCCAGCTTCCCAAACCGAAACTGCCGGGGGAGCTGGCACGTTCGATAGATGATCAAAGCGTGACCGACGTGCAGTACATACGGCGTTGGGAGGCGGTGGAGGTTGGAGAAGGGGGGGAAGATCGAGATTTATATCTCCTGCGTAAAGGAATGAATCTCGACCTGGCGCAGGCCATCTACGGTCTCTTGAAGAGTAACCAGTACGACATGGTGATGCTGCCGAATGGAAGCATCCTGGAATTCGGCACGGCGTATTGTGTAGTGGATTACCTAAAGACGCCGGTGATCACCTACGAGTTCGGAGAACATCGTGAGCGAATCTGGATGGCGCAGAACAGCAAGGTCATGATGCAGGATACAAACGGACTATGGAAGGCGCGCGGCGGCATCCCGTTGACAAAGCAGGAATCACAGGAGCTGGACGAACTGCGCATGGCCCGCCGCAGCGGCCGTAAGTGGTCGATATTTTCCCGCCAGTGGCAGACGCAGGAAAGCCGGGGGGCGCGGGCGGCGAGGTCGTTCCTGGGGTTGGATTCGACCCGTCCGATCGTGCTGCTGTGTACCAATGTGGTCGGGGACAGCATGTCGTTGGGACGCCAGTTGTTCACCGACGGTATGGCGGATTGGCTGGAACGCACGGTGAAATATTTCGCCGATCGACCGGACGCACAACTTGTTGTCCGAGTCCATCCGGGGGAGCCGCAGTTGGGCGGCTTTCCCTCGGAAGAGATCGTCAACGCGGCGCTGCCGCAGATGCCCGATCACGTGATCGTCGTACCGCCGGAGGCCAAAATCAACACCTACGATCTGGTCGAAGTGGCCAATATCGGGTTGGCTTACACGACGACGGTCGGATTGGAAATGGCCATGAGCGGCATTCCGGTTGTGGTTGCCGGATTGACTCACTACCGCGGCAAGGGTTTCACATACGATCCGAACACGTACGAGGAATATATTGCCACGATCGATTCGTTGTTGGCCAAGGGATTGGACTCCGGCCTCTCTGAGGAGCAAGTGACCCTGGCACTGCGTTATGCCTACCGTTACTTTTTCGAATACGCTTTACCTTTCCCCTGGCACTTGCAGCACTTTTGGGAAGACGTGTCCGAGCGACCGTTTGAAGAACAATTGACGACCCATGCCCTGGAGCGCTATCAGCGAACACTGGATGCGTTGATGGGAGAGCCGATATCCTGGGAGACGATGGAGGATGAGATGGATGGTTAATATCGATACGGATGTAAAACGTGAGGTACGTGAGTTCTATGACTCGATCGGCTGGCAGCAGATCGGGGACGGAATCTATCAAAATGCGCGCTACGAAGATCTGCGGCCTGTTGTGCGAGAGTATATTCACCGCTGCCATCGGCGTGTGAATCGCCATCTTCCATCCGATGGGAACTTTATCTTAGATGGCGGATCGGGACCGATTCAATATCCGGAATACCTGGAGTATTCTCAAGGATTTCGCTACAGGGTTTGCCTGGATATCTCCGCTCGAGCACTGATTGAAGCGCGCAACCGCATCGGAGATCACGGTTTGTTCGTCGTCGGTGACGTCGCCAATTTACCCTTTGCGGATGACGTCTTCGAAGGCGTCGTGTCCATGCACACGATCCATCATCTCCCACCCCAGGATCATGAAACCGCGTTTTACGAATTCTGGCGCGTTTTAGCGCCAAAGGGCAAAGCGGTGATCGTACACAGCTGGAAAACCCATTCCCTCTTTCGTCGGCTGACCGATTTTCCAGTAAAGCTCGCGTTTGCATTGATCCGTCTGTACCGCAAGCTGCGAGGTTTGGAGGAGTCGCCCCGCATACTTCCGGGAGCAGATGATTCATCCAAGACCCAGGAATTGCTGCAGGCTTCTGGAAGTTTCACCTACTCCCATTCGTATCGGCAGTTACGCGGCAAACTCACCGGTCTGCCCGGTCTGGACATACGCGTGTGGCGTAGTGTTAGCACCAACTTCATGCGCGCTTTTATTCATCGTAAAATCCTGGGCAAGTATTTATTACGCTTTATTTATTTCTTCGAAGAGCGAGCACCGAGATTATTCGGTCGATTTGGACAGTATCCTATGATCTTGTTTGAAGGATCGTCGGAAAGGTCGAGTTAAATGAATTGGAAAAAGAAAGTCATCCTGGTAACCGGTGGAACCGGTTCGTTTGGACGCAAGTTCGTACAGATCATGATGGAGGGTTACCAGCCGGCGCGGTTGATTATTTTCAGCCGTGACGAACTCAAGCAGCATGAAATGGTCACCTCTGGTTTGGACCATCCCAGCCTGCGTTACTTCATCGGCGACGTTCGCGATCAAATACGTCTGCGGCGCGCCATGCAGGGCGTAGACATCGTCGTGCATGCGGCGGCGTTGAAACAGGTCCCGGCTTGTGAATACAATCCCATCGAAGCCATCATGACCAACATCATCGGCGGGCGGAATGTCGTCGAAGCAGCGCTGGACACGAACGTCGAGCGCGTGATGGCGCTGAGTACAGACAAAGCCGTCAATCCGATCAACCTTTACGGCGCCACGAAGCTGGCGGCGGAGAAGCTTTTCGTTCATTCCAACGCCTATGCTGGCGGAACAGGAACGCGTTTTTCCTGTGTGCGTTACGGCAACGTACTCGGCAGCCGCGGCAGCGTTGTTCCCTTGTTTCTGCGGCAGCGGGAATCCGGCCGGATAAGCATCACGGACAAGCGTATGAGCCGTTTTTGGCTATCGTTGGAACAGGGTGTACGTTTCACGATCCGCTGCATCGAGGAGATGCACGGCGGTGAGGTTTTCGTGCCCAAAATTCCCAGCATGCGTCTGGTCGATTTGGCCAAAGCCATTGCCCCCGACGCCGAGATCGACATCATTGGCATTCGCCCCGGGGAGAAATTACACGAGGTCTTGATTTCTGAGGACGAAGCTCGTCACAGCATTGAATTGGAAGACATGTACATCGTCGAACCTTCCGGAACCTTGTGGTTCGGCCACAATTGGGGCGGGAAGGGCAAGTCGTTGC
>DAOUDW010000086.1:0-1725 GCA_034430895.1 Anaerolineales bacterium
CGTGCAGCAGAATGTTGGCAGGTTTCACGTCGCAGTGAAAGACGTTGTGTTGGTGCGCGTAATGAAGCGCCGAGCACACCGACCCCAGAATGTGACTGGTCTCTTTGAGCGAGAAGGAACGCTTGCGATCTTCAATCGCCTGCTTCAGGTTACTACCTTCGACCCAGTCCATCACGATGAAGGCTACGTCACCCTGGCGTTCGAACTCGTAGAGCCGCACGATGTTCGGATGTTCGAGCTGGCGTAGCAATCCGGCCTCTTTGGTGAACATCTGGAAGAAACGCGGGTTGTGGATCAACTCACGCCGCAGGACCTTGACCGCTAATTTGGCTGAACGCACGTTGTCCCACGCCAGGTAGACATCGGCCATACCTCCAGCGCCAACGTGCTGGCGCAGGAAATAGCGGTTGAGCAGCGATTGACCTGTTAGCGCAGTCATGTTGGTTTACAATTATCGCTCGAGCCTATATTTACCAACGTATTCATCACAAGCTTTGTCTTCAAACCACTTCCCTACTGATAGCGATCCAAATAACCCTCCTTCGATCGAGTAGTGGATGAAGATGATTATTCGGATCATCTGGTTTATTGATTATATGAACCAGAGGTAGTGCATGTCATTTCCAAAACCAAAATATAAAGTGCAACCAATCTCGATAACCAACGCAATCAATATGAGGCAGATCAAGGTCACATTGCTTGGCGTGCTGCGTTGAGAGGATGGTTTCGCAAGCGCTGCTTTTCCAAGGATAACCATCGCCGCTGCTAGGATAGCCGATATCAGCACATAGGCTAGAAAAGTATATAGATTCACTAAGGACTCATCCGGGAAGAACAAATACGATTTGATCGCCCCATACAATTGAACGGGAACACCCATAATGATTAAACAGAACCAAATCGTGCGAAAATTAAATAATGGCGTATATGCAGCCATGCTTCTAACAATCAGCGGGGTACCAACGATGGCGATGCATGTAATGATTGCCACAACGAATAAAATGAGGAAGAGTGGATTCAAGCCATGACGAACGAGCTCGGCGCCATCCCCCCAATCGACGATCCAGCTAAAGAGGAAATAAAAAGCTCCCATGGAGAGTAAGATCAAACTGCTCAGCACCAATACTAGACCGGACCAGCCTCTGAGGCGATTCCGAAAAGCCCAAACGATCGCCAAAAGCAGGATGCCGACGATCAGCTCAGTTAACACACCGCCTGCTGTAATCCAGATGTCCGCCGATTTTATTGATCCTTCCGGGACTGCGCCATAATTCCAGCGTGCGTACCCGACCACCGCAGGCGCGATGAACAAACCTACGGGCTGGGCTCTTACCAAGTGGGTAACGAGAAGATGGCCCAGTTCATGGATTGCGTTGTCCAGCGTAATCAGTATGTAATAGGTCAAGGGTAATGCGATCGCAAATCGTCGATTCATGAAACGCTTCTCCAATCCATTTCATCCATAATTGATTGGTCCGCTATTTCCGGCTCAGATCTATAACTGCAAGGCTTGATCGCTACGGGACGACCTAATCGGAAATAAAAGCATTTACATCCCAGATCACAACGGTGCCGTCCCACGATCCCGAAGCGAGGGTCTCGCCGTCTGGGGAGAATGCCACACTCTCCACAGTACCAGTATGCCCTTCGAGTGTTGCAAGCCGCTCCCCGCTACTCACATCCCAAAGGATCACATCATCCACCGTTCCCGAAGCGAGAGTCGCC
>DAOUDW010000087.1:0-68554 GCA_034430895.1 Anaerolineales bacterium
TTGCGTGACGGCTGCGTCACGCCAGGAAAACCACCACCGTTCGTACAATGCGTAGAAGAAAGCGAAGGGAGAAATCGATCTCCCTTCAGTGAGGGCTTGCATGTTCTCCGAACCCGCGGTCGCCTGTCGGGAATGCCATCTCTCCCTGACGCTGGCGCAGGCCGCCAGCCAGGGGATGCGCTGCAGCCGCTGCGGCGGCGAACCCATTTCAGTTGATATGTGCTGGCATACCGGACAGCAAAGTGTGGGTCCGTACGCGATCCCGCTTGCGGATTCGTCTGTTGAACACTGCATGGCGGAATTGCTATTACAGGTGTATTACGAGATAAAACCTACACTAGTACTGATCCTGGTTGCAGACTGACTGGTAGGCCGGAACCCACTGGTCTTCCAGGCAGACGAGGTTCTCTCCTCCGTAGTTCCAATAGACCATCTGCTGACCTTCGTGCTCGGAAACGTAAGTGTTGGCTACGTCAATATTGTCGTTGGTTGCGGGACAGCAACGGAACTCGCTAAAATCAAGGCATATTGCCAGCTCGCCAACGCAGAGGAATACACCTTCACCCGTACCGCCCAGATGGGTGCCGCCCCCTCCCGAGCTGCTCCCTGCATCGGGGTCAGCCAGGTCGATTATGTCAGAACCGGGAGCATGACCGCCTATAGCTCCCCGGCTGCCTTCATAGTCGGGATTGAAATCGATAACACCAAATCCAGGGCCATGACCACCGATTGCCCCTCTGCTGCCCTCATAGTCAGGATCGGGGTCGATAACACCAAAGCCGGGACCTGTACCGCCAGTAGCTCCCTGGCTGCCTTCATAGTCGGGATTCACCCACGTCACCCGTTCAAGCTGCATCTCCCCCATCGCAATAATCCTGCAGACCGGTACGGTGCTGGGATACCAATCCGCGACCGGCCAGGTATCTTCGCCGTTGTCGTCACTGTCATCATCGTCGCCGTTGTCACTATCATCATCGCTGTCATCGTCACCATTGTCACTATCATCATCGCTATCGTCGTCATCATCAATATCATCATCGCTATCATCGTCGTTGTCATCATTATCATCATCGCTGTCGTCATTGCTGCCATTGTCGCTGTCGTTGCTACTATCATCATCGTCATCACTGACACCCGGTATATCGGGTGGAGGATCAATAATATTCAGGTTCGAATCACGTGCGACTACTTCGCCAGTGTTCTTATCGACAATCCAGGTTGTTCCGTCTCCGCTGATGTAATAAACCCAAGCTGCGCTCTCTTGGAGAACGACTGCTTCTGCGCCAACCCATTCAAAAGGTTCATCATTGCTGCTGTCACTGCTGTCGTCACCACCAAAGTCACTGCTGTCCGGCCGCTCGTTATCCGAATCCGACGAGGTGGAGCCAGACGGCGGGGCATTGTTGTCCGCATTTCTGTCGTTTCTCTCGCTGCCTGTCCCCGTGGTGGAAGAAGATCCCCCAACAAAGACTCCTACTCCAGGCGTACCGATTGCCCCATTTTCATTACGTTCCAGCAAGGATTTGGCAATTTCCTGGTCGGACTTGCCCTGTCTTTGGCCTTCTATCAATGTTTCCCACGCCCCCGGGTCGTTTATGTCTGAACCCGTTTGCTGCAAGATGGTCATGCCTTCGAGGATGTCGTGCACATCCATGTCTTTGGTGGCATCTTGGGGCACATCCAGGTGATCTCGAACTGTACCGCCAAAGTCATCGTACCAACTGCGATCACTCGGGTCGCCACCAAGCTCAACAATTGTGTGGCCAAGCCATGCAATGCTTTGGGCATCAGCATTCTTATTTAGGACACCTTCGGGAATATCGAAGAAGCCACGGGCCTGGTCAGCCAATACGCTTTCCGCCTTGCCGCTGGCGACACGATCAATGGTCCGGCTATCTGTCAGGGTATCATCGCCGCCCATCCTTTGCATATCCTGGATGAAGTCAATGAATTCCTGCGTACTCATACCGCTCTCAATGGCGGCTGTGGCAAGGTTGGCGGGCAGTCCAACCGCCTCAGCGATTTGCTCGATTGTCAGATCAGGATTCTCGCCATCGCCATCGCCTTTGCCTTCGCTTGTAATGTCTTCCTTATCTTTGCCATCGGCCTTTTCCTGGGCTTGCTCAAAGCCCGGATCGAGGATGAACACTACCATTTGATATAGGTCCCCGCGGGTGGTCTCGACATGCATTAAATAGCGTGTCGTCTGCTGCTGGGGTTCTGGTGAGGTGATAACAAGACGTCTCCCCTGCGGAAGGATGCCCAGCAACTGGGCGTCGGGTTCTCCGCGAACCTGCCAATTTTCATCAGGTAAGCGATACGGAGACATGCTGACACTCACGCTGTCGTGAGGGGCCACTAGGCGAGCAATGTTGCCATAAGGAACGATCAGCCCGCCTGGCACAACTACTCGCGGCTGTTCTTCAACCTTTTGGTTGTCACAAGATACCAGCAAGATCAAAGATAATACAACGAAAAGGATATATCCAAGTTTGTTTGTGAATCTCATTTTTTTACCATCCTTTAGCATGGTGAGGAGGGTTAATGTGGAATGAAGCGTAAAACGCCAACGAACAACTTGCTTCCGGTGTCGTTTTCTGGATTATGAATTACGCTTCCCCCTCATCAATGGCTGTTGTTAAGCTGCTTGCCTATCCCCTCGGAAGCACAAATTCTTGCTGCGCGTCCCTTTGTTGGACTGACGATTTGTACAGAATCACATGGGAGTTTGTGGAGAACGACGTTAGCTTGAATATGTGACTTTGTTTTCCATCCCCCTGTTTTCATGGGGAGATTTTCCCTTGTGGTCAAGCTGACGTTGAACATTACATTATAGAAGAATTGATTTTTTTGCAACCCGAAAGAGTGATGAGATAACATCATTATGCGACTGCAGTCTGTAAGTTGGGTGGATTTAGATCGAAAGTCAACACCTCGCCCAGGATGCACTTGTCACATAGGCTGGTTGCATATATCCATTCCGTCATCCTGGGCGGAAAGCGATGCGCAGTTCGTAGGTTGGGTTGCGGGAGACCGAAACCCAACACATCACACAGGATGTGCTCATCTCGTTCTTTCACGCATCCACTTTCAATCATCCTGAGCGGAACGAGATGCACAGCAGCGAGTGCCTCTATCCATCATCCTGAGCGGAACGCGCCATTTCAGTGGCGAGTGAAGTCGAAGGACGCCCATGTCCCGCTTGCGTGACGGCCGCGTCACGCCAGGAAAACCACCACCGTTCGTACAATGAGGAGAAGAAAACGAGGGGAGAAATCGGTCTCCCTTCGGTGAGGGCTTGCATGCTTTCCGAACCTGCGGTCGCCTGTCGGACCTGCCATCTCTCCCAGACGCTGGCGCAGGCCGCCAGCCAGGGGATGCGCTGCAGCCGATGCGGCGGCGAACTCGTTCCCGTGGACATGGGCTGGATTGCCGGGGGGGAAAGCGCGGTCCGGTTCCCGGCCCCGCCCGCGGCACCCTGCGTTGCAGAATTATTGTTACCGGCGCATAACGAGGTGGAGGCAGAAGCGGTGGGGCAGTTCCTCAGTTCGATCCCGCTGCCGCTGGCGTTGGAAGTGTATGGTGCAGGCGACCGCCGCGTGATGCTCGTGCGGGGGCCGTGCGAGAACCTGCGCTACCTGGCGGGGAAGATCCAGACGCTCTGGCCCAGCGCCGTGCTTCGCCTGCTGGATGATGATCCCGTGGGTGAGTCGGGCGATGCAAAGGCGAATGTCGCCCGCTACGATTTTGCGTTTCGATTGAAGGAAGCCGCCTACCTGCCCATCCGCACGTGGACGTCGTTCCTGCAGGGCGATCCGGTGCACTCGCTGCTGGCGGCCACACTCGGGCTTGAAGCGCACGAACGCATCTGGCTGCAGGTCTTTCTGGGGAGAAAGGGAGACCCAGACTGGTTGGCCAGGACTCAACGCCGGCTCAAGCTGGAGTTCCAGCGCGGCTATGCCGTCGACGAAGGAAACACGATTGCCTCACAAGCGTCATCTTTCGGGCAAACGCCGCTGCCGCAAAGCATCGCCTGGGCGAACGGGATCGCCTACCTGGTTGTGATGCTCTTCGCCTTTGTCATGGGCGTGTTGGCCATCCGGGGAAATTGGCCGTCTTTCACGTTCCTGTCCTTGATCGGCATCTCCCTCGGCGGGTTGCTCTGGCGCTTTCTCGCTAGAGAGGACGATCCCTGGCATGAAGCCGATCTCTCGCTCGTGCGCCAGAAAGTCGTGTGTCAGGACGTATTTTTTCAGACGATGCTGCGAGCCAGTGTCTGGGCGAGGTCGCCCGGCGAGGCTCGCATCCTGGCTGAACGGCTGGAGAGTGTCATGGGCCAATACGCTGTGGCAGGGGGCAACGGCTTTGCGATCGCAGCGGATCCATGCGAAGGTTTTGGCCCATGGCCAATACACCGTACCATTCAAGAATGTTCGTGGATGTGGCTCGGTACGGATGAAATCGCCGGTCTTTGGCATCCACCGATCATCAACGATCGAATTTCTCCGGGACTGGTTCCCATCCGGGGTGTGGAGATGCGCTCGCCCGACCCGGAGGACGTACAGGGCTTTTACAAGATCGGCACGTACCACTCGGCTGAGGGAGTCAAAAAGGCGGTCAAGATCTCATCCACGGCCTTGAAGCACAACATTTTCTGCATTGGCAAACCGGATGCCGGGAAATCAACATTGATGCTCCATCTTTCCCATGCGGCGATGGAGGACGATGGCCAGCCGGCTGTGATCCTGATCGATCCGCATGGCGATCTGGTGAACGAGTTTATCGGTACGCTCAACCCTGCTGATGCGCATCGAATACGGATTTTGGATATCACCGATCGGGACTACGCCTATACGTTGAACCCACTCGATGTCCATCGGGAGGGATGGGACGTCCTCGCGGTCACGAATTCCATCGTGGATATCGGCCAGTCGTTGTGGACGAGATATTGGGGGCCGAGGATGCAGATTCCACTCAAGCGGGGGGTTCAACTTCTCACGGCCGCCAACGAACTTCGTCCCAAAGACTCATGTCTGGGTTTGTCGCAGCTTGCATCGCTGCTCAACGCGGATGTGAAAGTCCGTAGAGAATTCATCGCCCGGGATTTGGAGGGAAGTCCTCATCGCAAAACACTTGCGAAGTACTTCCTGCATGACTATGAGGACATCACGCGTAATTTCCGTGAACAGGTGATCCAACCCGTTCTATCGAAAGCCCATCGCTTTGAAGAAGAACCGATGCTGCCGATATTCAGTTGTCCTGAATCGAAATTGAATCTCGGTGAGATTATCCAAAATCGCAACGTCTTGGTGATTAACACCGGCAAGAACCGGTACGGCTCCGAAGTCAGCGACTTCGTTGGCTCGTTGTTGATCAACATCATTCTCCTGGCGTTGATTCGGCAAGGGGAAAGCGCGGCGCGCGATCGTGTGCCCGTCTTTCTCGTGATCGACGAATTCCAGACGTTCACGGGTGTTGCCTGGGAAGATCTCATCCAGCAAATGCGGAAATATGGCGGCCGCATGATCCTGGGAACGCAATCCATGGCCAGCCTTCGCAAACAAAATCCGGAAATTCCGGAGATCATCCTGAGCGGTGTGTATTCCCTTTTTGCTTTCACGATGAACGGTGAAGATGCAGCGTACATCTCAACCAAAGAACTCAGTGGAGAGAAAGGAGGTCCTGCTGCGGATACGCTGCTCAGTCTTGAGCCCCACAAGGCGTATGTACGGCTTGAAAGGCAAGCGGGAGGACTAAGCCGACCCTTTTATTTTGAAAGTGAGCCTCCTCCTGAATTCGACCAACTTCTCGCCGATCGTATCTGCGGCTTGCGTGCCAAGTATAGTCTCCCATACAAAACTGCTATGCAAGGAGCACTCGAAATGCTCATAGTTTTTGAGGAATACGGACAAACGATCAACACCAGGGGGATTCATCCGACCCATTCTCGGTTTCATCTTGATTCTCCCTGTTCGCAAGCAGCACGTATCTTGTTGTCCGATCTCGAAACCAATGGGGTTGAAGGCGACTCGCTCCCCATCGATTGTTACTGGGGGGAGGGGCCAGGAGGGCAGGAGATACCCGACAACAGCGATGCTTCACAGAATATAGCTTCGAAGGGAGAAATTACCGCCGATGAGAGACGGGATTTTGTTATGGGATTCGAAGGACCGTTGATTGATCAAGATGAGGCAGGTGAGGTTACAAGTTCATTAGCGTGAAGCCTCTGAAGGTCATTGGACATCTACGCCGGGATCGATACAACGGTTTACCTCATCCGTCTGATTTGGCTTGTGTTATGAGTCTGTCGACCGAATGTCGCCGTGGTGGAAAATTTAGAAAGCAGTAAAAATGAATCCGGGTTGACGTATTTGTTGGGATTGGATTGTGATGGTATGCGGTACTTGTCTCATGCCACGAACGGGATTGTGATAAAGCATGGGGGAGGGAAGGGGTGGTATGGATGTTGGTGACGGTGAACATCAGTGCGAAAAGGATGCCGATGAGTATGACGTAGTTGTTGAGGGAATCATACGTGGCTTGGAGTCTAGGCGGAAGGATGTGCGGTCTGAATCGGTTTCTTATTTTCTGCCAGACCCAGATGATGAGCTAGATGTTACTGGACTCGAGGTCCCAGAAAAAGAAGATTGAAAATTTCGTTTAGCATCGGAGGATAACCGTGGATGATCAATCGTTGATTGAACAGGACCATGACTCTATGGATCGAATTTGGTTGGACGATTGCTCGTGGTTGAACGATTATTCCACGGCTCAAAAACGCAATGATAGAGATCAAGAGGGTTTTCTTGGTTGGGTTAATAAGAATCCCATATCAATCAATATCTTGATGTTCGTTATCGGGGGCATCACGATTTTCATCATTGGATCGATTATGCTTTGAACGGTGATTTTTTCATATCAGGGAACTCAGGGATTTGAATATAAAATAGAGAATCTAAAATTCAATATTGGTGTTGTGAAATGTACAGACAATATATCTTTTGGAAGAATGATTGCGATATAGGCTAGGGGGTAATGTGGCAAATCAAGATAGCAATAGTCAAAAAGCAAAGAATGGATTGCTCTATATGGGGATGGTTCTTTTGATTGTCGGAACCATTGGCATGTTTGCCTTGGTTTCAGGTTCATCATTTTCGATTGAATTGATTGTGACGGTAGTCGGATTTTTTTCTTTTATTTGGGCTTTCGATCCCGAACCAGGAATAACTACCAAGGCTAGAGCAACTTTGTCATAATCACCACTTCTATGGCTAGTCTCATTTTGTACCGCCTGGTATTTATCCTTATGGGGGCACATTCATCCATCACGTAGGTTAGGACCTTCACTTATAAAGGGAATGTTTCAAGGAGTAACGGGGTAATCTTTTGGGGTCTCAAGGACTCGAATTAATCCCAGTGCCAAGGCTAAACATGGATATTCCAGATAAATCCAGATTGGTTATTCGTGCGGGAGATCAGAGAATAGCTGACCATGTTATTTACTGCAATTCTCGTGATTCGAGACGAAAAGGTTTGCTGGGTCGGCGTATCCTTGCCCCGGATGATGGAATCCTGATGAAAATGCCGGGCTTTCGCAAAGGGAAATCGGGCGTCGTCAATTCAATTCACATGCTGGGTATGCGTTTTGATATCGCAGCCGCGTGGTTAAATTATGAAGGAAGAATCCAATATTCTATCCTGGCCAAGAGATGGCGTCCTTATTATGGAACCTCTCATCCATCCTGGTATGTTCTAGAACTGCACTCATCAAAATTACCTTTGCTTTCTGAAGGGACTTTGCTTTACTGGAAGGCTTGGTCGCCGAACGGAATTTGAACACTTTATTGGACAAGATATGGCCGCAGCAGGTTCTTTGAAACCTACACTCGAATTAGAAGATGTAAGGGACTGGGCTTACTGTCCATTACGAGTCTGGTGGAGACACAAAGGGCTGGCATCTGATATTGTCAGGTTCGGAGGAAATCGCACAGGCGAAAGCCTTGTGCGTGAGTCGATTCGCTCAGCGATTCGCCTTTATTACCGCAATATCCGAAAGCAGCCAGATTTTTCCTTTGGGGAAAGTCTGGGGTTGATATGGAGATATTGGCTTGATGCTTGGGAATTGTCTGGTGCCCTAACTTCGCAACTTGTGGAGTACCACCAGAGACGGCGGACTTTGCTAAAGCGCTTCGAAGAAAGGTCTTTTAAAGCACAGGATGGTATGGATGGAAGGGATTCCATCATGAAGCGCGCATGGCGCGAGGATGCAATAACTAATGGGCTATTGAATCTACGGAAGAAGATAGATCGTCATCAGGAAGCAATTGGGATGGTAGGCATTAATGCTCGCGATGACGATACTCGTCAATCCCCGATAGGCTTTGCGGATGCATTCTCGAATTCGATGGACATGGCAGAGCAGATCCATTTGCCTGATCCAAGTAGAGTACTCGGTGTCGGAGTGCCCATGGTGGTTGATCTGCCAACTGTAACATTAAAGTGTCGCGCCGATATCGTCCAGGAACTGGAAAGATCAAGAGGAGTAGGTCGACCTTCCAAGGATCCGTGTAGTAACGTTTATACGCAGAAACTTGAAACCACCGTATTCCTTTTTAATGAAATCTTGTCTTCGTTAAATAGTCTGGCCATGGACATACGTATCCTGGCGTTCAAGTGGGCAAAATTGGCTCCTGATAGATTCACCGGGAGAAACATAGTAAAACGTGTGAGTCTTTATCATCTTCCTTCTGGGGAGTCTCAGGAGTTTTCGCCTCGTATTCGTGATGGACTTAATTATCTGGATGCATTGTCAAGGTCTGTGATTGTTGGTATCCGATACGGTTTGTATGTTCCGCGATGGATACGAGGATGGCATATGTGTGGGGATTGTGAATACCGTATTCATTGTTTTTCTGATACGGGGGTTTTTCAAGCGTTTGATACCACATGTCGCACTCAGATAGATGGAAGACATTCTTTTCCAGACAAGATGGTGGAGGTTCAATAGCGGTAACGCTATACCGAAGACATAAATCCGTGGACCATATCCTTTTCTTAAAGATACTTACGCAGTCAGTCGGGTTATTGCCTGACGGCGGTTTTAGGGGGTTAGATGACTTTGGGGGTAAATCGATCATGCTAGGGCACTTTCGAAGACGAATCGCCCGGTCCGGGCGGCGTCTCTTCCTATATCTCGCGGGAATATTCATCGTCGCGATAAGTGGTGCGATTGCGATTTCTGCAACTCTATTCCCGCTCTATACACATGTGGGGAATTGGAGCGATGTCGTCTTACAAATTTTCATTGCAATACTTGGTGCATTGATGGGTATTTTGCTCATTATCGCTGCACGTCAAGAAACAAAGGCGCTGGACCTCTTCGGCTGGTTGCAGGAGTTGAATTACTTACTCGCTGGACTATCCGCTCCCCTAAATGTTGAAAACATCTATCCTATTTGTGAGAAGCTGCTGAGTGTTTTTCCAGAGCATTCGGGATGGATTCTGCTAATTAGAGCTCCCGGTTTGTTAATCCGAGGTGAAGTAAGAAGGCGTAAGTATCTACCTATTGTCTTCGATCCAGTAGATCATCAATGGGATATCCACTGGGCTGAGAATCATCTCAAGGACATGATTGAAAATGTTGATGAGTCAGAGAGGCGAGTTGCAGCCAGGTTGATGTATGGAGCAAAAATACCAGAAGGCACATTGTCGGCTGACATGGCAGGCATGTCATTGACAGATCAGATTGCTGCGCAATCTCGGACAGTTGGTTTTCTTAGGAATAGAAAGCGTGGATTAATACGACAAAAAATTGACGGTTATCCTGTGCTCGTCTGGACCTCGAAGATAAAAGCCGGGGATATTTCTACCGGAATGGCGATTGGAGTAGGCGAGAAGAAAGCGATGCCAGGCACAATGACAGTGCAGGCATTAACGACCGGCTTGGATTTACTTGTTCAACGTATTGGCAGCATTCTGACAGAGGTAATTCAACGACGAGAGGGTCTGGGAATCGAGAATCTTGGTTTGATCATGCGGGTGCTTGCTCATGAGATCAACAATGATCTTCAGGGCGCATTGAACACCATGGCCACATACTTCGATTATTCCAACGGGTTAACAAGTAACCGGTTCTTAAAGCTTCGAGCAATGCTTGCCCGGGCGAGTCATTGGAGTCACTTAATGCGTGAGGCACCGTTTCTTGTGGACAATGTGCTTCCTGTTGAACGGGATATTATCTCTCTTTTCGACTCCCTCCGTGGAACAATCGACGAAATTCGTCAGGCCTGGCCTGATCTCTCGTTTATTCTCGAATTTCCTGATGATGCAGAACGAATGGATGTTGTAGGTGATCAGCATGTATGCTCGATCCTTCGCAATCTTTTACACAATGCAGCTTCATTTTCCCCTGATGATGGTGCTGTAAAGATAACTGTTGCGGAGGATAAAGACTATGCACGTGTTTTTGTTCAAGACGAGGGTCCAGGGGTTGATCCAGCGGACATTGATAAGATATTCTCGCCTTTGGCGAGTTATAAAGAGGGACGAAGAAGGGGTGTTAGGGCGGATTATGGTATGGGGGTTGGTTTAACCCTGTCGAGGGCGATTTCTCGTGCCTATGGCGGCGGTTTGCTTTGTCACAGCAATGTGCAAGAAGGGGGAGGTTGTTTCGAGGTTTTCTTTCCCCTGGCATATGATGATTAACGCTTCAAGTAGGGAGGTTGATAGTAGTGGCACAAAGAGATTACGAACGTGTAGTCCTTGCAGAGGATGATCAAGAACGTGCTTCCGAAATGATGAAAATTCTCAACGTGATCGGAGGGTTTGATGTGTCGATCACGAAATGGAGAGCCGAAGTAGTTAATCTCGTCAGCGTAACGAAAGCTGGATGGTTAATTCTTGACCTGAACCTGGAAGATGGAAATTCTGCAGAAATCGTACCGCTTCTTCGTGAGCAATTTGGAAAAGATCTAATCATTATCATTTTATCTGGATTTTTCGAAGAATACCCTGAGTGGGATTTGTTGTCTAGAGGGGCGGATCTGTATTTACGGAAACCTTATCGGCCGAAGGCAATGCTCCAACAAATGGAAACATTGCGGGCACGTCTGGAAGGACAGCCGTTGAAGAGGTCAACCAACATCAGTCTCAAGATCGGTGACGGAGTACTTGACTTGGATCAAGCGGTTTTCAAGAGAGGAAGTACAGAGATTGTTGTTCCCCACGTCCAAATCAAGTTAATTAAGTTACTGGCGGCTGCTCGCGACGGTGGTGGCTGGAAATACGTTGATCGCCCAGAAATCATCATGCATGTCTGGGGCGAAGATTTTGAAGTGGACCCCATTACAACGACGGAGCGGCTGCGAAAATTAAGAAACCGAATACGAAAAACGTTAGGCACCAAGATAACAGAAAGCGTTCAATCTGGAACGAAAAGGCTTCCCAAGTATCGCCTCGTTTCGGAGATTAAGGTAGTAGAGGACTGAACAGAGTAACATTGATAGAATGAAGGATAAGCAATCATGCCAAAAGCCCCGAAGGGGTTTCATCTACCTCCATTTGTGATGGCGCCAGAGGATCTTGAAGAAGTGGCGCTTCATATTGAGGAAAAACTAGCTGTGGGCTGTGAAGACATCTTCTGGCCCATCCCTACGGGTTTTGACCCCATCGATCGTTATTCGGGTGGTGGATTGCATGCTGGCGATCTGACAATTATCGGAGGCGTTCAGAATGTCGGAAAAACCGCGCTCGTTCTTCAAATCGCCAATCATATTGCAGTCAACGATGCCCTTGCCATTATCGTTTGCTACGAGCATAGTACCGTCACGCTTTGGGAACGATTATTATGTCAGAATTCGTTTACCGTGAGTCCTGATGATCATATCACCATGGAATCACTTCGCGAGGCGTATATCGAAACGATTAGAGAACGCAAACGGATTCTTACCGATCAATCGAACCATAAAATTCACATACTTGACGAAGTCCTTTCGAGGGTGCCAAGGGGAACAGAATCCTGGTCGAGATTAACCGACCGCATGCGCAATATTTGGTTGGTTATGGGTGATGGGGTGAATACGGACCTGGTGTCGTTAAGCCGATACATAGAGTTTGCGATCCAACACTATAATAAACACAGAGTTGTACTTATCATTGATTACGTGCAGCGAGTTCCTATTATTGACACCTCCCGCGCTCTCGATTCGGACGAGCGCATCGAGCGAGTTCTTACCGGGTTGAAAGGCATGGCGATGCGTACAACTTCCCAAGGATCTGTGCTTTCTATTATGGTTGTTGGTGCCGCCGATGCCGATGGAATTCGTCGTGGAAGAGTGCATTTCGAGAATCTCTGGGGTAATTCCACCATGCAGTATGAACCGGATGTCGCTTTGATTGGCAACCGGGATGGCGTCGATACAGATGGTGTTGCATTGGTGCGTTGGGCCATTGAGAAAAACCGGCGGGGTGAGAGTAATATCGAGTTTACACATCGCTACCATGGCGCTGCATTTAGTTTTGAACGAAGCGGCGAAAGAATAAGCTGTGAAGAGAGTTGGCAGTCTGAGCGTGAGGGATTTAGGAACTCATGAGCATAACATGTTTTAGGATTATTAAGTCCCTGGCTCAAGGGTTTCGTTGCGTGTTATTTGGCCTAGTTCACACAACTCGGGAAATATAAAAGAGATGAATATTCTTGTTTCTATTTTAACGACGGTTCTCTTAATCTGGGCGGCGCGAGTTGATTACAGGATCAGAAAAATCCCCCGCGGCGCTGGATTGTGTATTTTGTCTATCGGCTTGTTCGTTCTATTATGGAACCGGCTTTGGGTGGAAGCGCTGTATTATGTGCTTGCGATCTGGTGCACTTCCGGGGGTATATGGAGTCTGGTTTTGATCCTGGCATCGATGGCAGCCGTATATATTGGAAGTGACAGCAGCATTCCTCTCGTTTTAGGTATCGTCCTGGTTTCTGTGTTTTTCTGGATGCGTTGGTTCGGTGGTGGGGATGCGCAGCTCGCCATTGGGCTCATCGGGATCGGCCACGATTGGCCTGTCCTTGTTCTCTTGGTCGGCTGTACAATCATATGGATGGTCATTCTCGTGTTTCGAAAATATGGATTTTCGGATGGGCTGAGACGATTGCGTTACGTTTTCCTGAACCTTGGCGCAAAACCGGACGTGCATGCGATCCGTACGCCCTGGGCGGTGATCGCTTTGATTTCAGGTATTCTCTATCTCTGGCTCTGGCCTGTCGTCACGGGATGCATGCTGACATGAAGCGGACAGCACTGGCGGGCAGCAGCGTTGTTGTCGCTGCGATATTGATCGTTGGCTGTTCTCTCTTCGGCGAAGGAAACGATGGAACGGGTACACCCGAAGATGATCTCCAAACCACAAGCGGAACCCCGCGCGAGATCAGCGGCGAAGAAGCGCTGCAGCTCTACGGCGTCGAGACGGAAGATCCGGCTTCCATAGTGCCCACAAGCACCCCACTCTATTTCTTCCCGGCGCGCGCCTGGGTGCTGCCCAACGAAATTCCCTACGACACGAACGAGACAATCACCATCCTGCCCATGTTCACCCGTCCATCATTAAACGACGGCGGAACCTGGCTGGGCGACCTGCAGACCGGGACGGAGGTCGTGCTGCACAGTGTGAACGCCGATCGCACGGCCTGCCTGGTCGAAGGACTCACCATGCAGGGCTGGTCCACGATTGGCTGGGTGGCCTGCAATCGGCTGCGTTTTTACGAAGGAGATTGATTCCAGGTCTTTTCGGTTTCGTCGGTGTCAAGGAAGAATCCACCGATTCTCAAGATTCCTGGAATCAACTACCAAGTGCAACTTTATGGTTTATTCACCGCTGCAGGTGCTGAATCCGGTTCGAGGCCGGAGCGTGCGAACTGGTCTCTGCCTGGAGACAAATCAAGCCCCTCGGGGCAATTCAAACGGAGGTAAGCCATGAGCGCGGCATCCTAAATACCGTGAATTGTAAGCGCCTGAGTAATTACAACAAATCAGTTCATGATCTTCGACCGAGGGCGGATAGACGGCATCCGCCTGACCCTATTGAAGCCACATCATGTTCGAAATGCTCTGGCCCTCAGAAAGACCGATATCGAGTGATGTGACTTCATAAGTAACCAGATCAACTATGTATGAATGATATACAGGCCCTGGATCGACGGATGTAAAAGCTAGCTGTAATCCATCAGGTGATACAGATGACAGGTATGATATGTCATGCGGGATAGAAACCTCTTCTTCAAGATCACCTGATGCAGAATAAAGGTAGTGATGATACTCGTCGAGGACAGGATCACCAGTGACGATCTGTACTAACAAACGCTGCCCGCCATCTATCCATAGCCACGCATCGCACCAAAATTGCTTATCTTCCAGTGGATGTGTTAGCTTGACCTCGCCGGACAATTCGGCATCTACAATATATAGTGCTGGTTGATAGACACCTTCTATTTCTGCAAGCCTAAACGTAACAAGACGATCTCCTTTTGGAGAGAATACGGGAGACGAGAGATTTTCCAATTCCTCTAACCCGGAGCCATCAATTTTTGCCCGCCAGGTTCCCTGATTAAATATCCCCGCATTTGAGACTAGACCTTCCTCCCACATAATTATTGAATTAGAGTGCGTATTATAGAGTCGTAAAATATCGCTTCCTTTTTGTGTGATCTTCTTTAGATCTGATCCATCTTCGCGGACGGAATATATGAAATCTTGTCCTTGCTCTTGTCCAATGAACACAATCGTGTCTATCCCTGGGAGCCAATATGCTCGTGTGAAACCGGTTTCGCCTGACAAATTATTTGCGACGTCAATTATTTCTGATCTGTTGGGTGTACTGACCATAAGCCGCTCAGATTGAGAAATCAGAATTTTATCGCCATCGGGAGATACTGCTTCGAGTCGATATCCCTCATCAACAACTTGCGTCAGTTTGCTAGAGCCAACATCGAATGAGAAAATCCCTAAAGAGGGGCACGCATCAACACAGGTTTCGCTTGTGTCGAGTATTTCCAATAGCAAGGTTCCCGACCCGCCCAAGGGAGTAATTGTCGGACTCGGTTGTAGGGTAGGAGTCATCGTGGGGGAAGGCGTTGGCTCTAAGGTGCTTGTTGGCTCTTTCGTAGCCTCTTGCGAAGAAGGCGCGCTGGCTTTTTCAGAAGAACTACAAGCAGTAACGAGCACGATTGCAAACAACCCGATGCAAACCAGAATCGGCGCATTATATCCAGTTCCTGTCGCTTTTTGCTGCATCACACCCTCCTGAGAAATTCCCTCGTAGCAGAGCATCAAACCAAAGGATGCCATTGGCTTTCATTCGGGAACATATGAAAAGCGTAATCACAAAATTAATAAAGCCACATCATACTTGCAATTGCTTGATCCTCGGGAAGATCAAACTCAAGTGGCGTGACTTCATATGTAAGCAGATCGAGCAGGTAGAGATCGTGGTTTGTTAAAAATAGCTGTAATCCGTCGGGGGATACCTTTGTGTCTGACATCGGAAACGGAATATCAACTTCTTCTTCAAGCGCACCTGATGCAGAGAATATGAAAGAATACTGATGAATTTCGTAAGATGGCAATTCTTCGTCGACACTTACCAACAGATTCTTTCCGCCCCTTATCCATTGGATGTAAAGCCCATAATGCCGCCCGACAAGGTCAAATTCGATCGGAAGCGCAAGTTGAACTGCCTCCGATAAGTCTGCCGATGCTATATAAAATACCACATCAAATCCCGACGTTATTTCCCAATATGCAAGATGAGCTCCGGTTGGAGAGTAAACAGATCCC
Source organism: Anaerolineales bacterium (assembly GCA_034430895.1). GTDB lineage: Bacteria > Chloroflexota > Anaerolineae > Anaerolineales > E44-bin32 > WVZH01. Next base: position 15,822 of record DAOUDW010000087.1, read on the forward strand.
CTTATTTCCTTCAGGGTTTCCTGATTGGAGCCGTCCATGTTAGCTTTATGCCAAAGGGGGGGGGCAAAGTAAATTGAATTTTTGTCCTGTTCTAGCCACATGATTGAATTGCTTGAGTGAGTATTGGCAAGGCACCACAACTCCGCCCCTTGTTGTGTAATTTTCTTCAAATCCGTTCCATCTTCGCGAACAGAATATACATAATCTTGTCCTTGATCTTGCCCAAGAAAAACAATCGTGTCTGTTCCAGGAAGCCAATATGCCCTGGTACTATGACTGTCATTCCCTAGAAAATTCTGCGCAATGGCAACGAATTCCGATTCGTTGAGCAGTGCGAGCATAAGGTTTTCGGATTGAGAAACCAGGAATTTGTCGCCGTTGGGCGATACGGCTTCAAGTGCGTATCCATCATCAGTAACCCTGGTGAATTCACCCGAGACGACATCGAGCGCGAATATTCCCAGATAATCATCAAATGTGGTTGGCCGCAGATCCAGGAGCACAACCCCCGACCCGCCTAAAGGAGTGGGGGTGACCGTCGGGCTTGGGCTGGGCGTTGGCGTCGACGAGGGAGAAGGCGTTGGCTCTAAGGTATCGGTTGGTTCTTTCGTGGCCTCCGGCGAAGGCGGCGCGCTGGTGACCGCAGACGAACTGCAGGACGTCATGAGCGTGATTAAGAATAGCACGATGAAGATGGAAATGAGAGCGGTTGTTCCATACCAAAATCCCGCCGCTTTTTGTTTCATGAAATCCTCCCTGTTATTTACCTTGCACCAGTGAATCGAATAAAAAAGCGCTGGCTTCAATAACCTTATTCAGAATACCCCATAAAGCGCTCAACCGCAAAACATACATCATTCACGCGGCAGGTGCCCGGATCCGGTTCGAGTCCGGAGCGTGTGAAATGGTCTCCACCTGGAGACAAATCTAGCCCTTTGGGGCAAATCAAACGGAGGTAAGCGATGAGCAGAACGTTTTATGTAATCGGAGACGCAGACGATCTGGGGGTGGATGAAATGGTCAAATTGCTAGTCAGGCAAGATCCAGATGAGACCATTACGATCCTGCCCATGTTCACCCGTCCATCATTAAACGACGGCGGCACCTGGCTGGGCGATCTGGAGGCTGGGAGCGAGGTCGTGCTGCAGGGGGTCAACGCCGATCGCACGGCCTGCCTGGTCGAAGGACTCACCATGCAGGGCTGGAGCACGATGGGCTGGGTGGCCTGCAACCGGCTGCGTTTCGACGCAATGGATTGATGGTTCCCCGGAGTAGTACGCCGCTTGAAACATGTGATAGACGAGTGCCCTGCTGATCGGGATAATTCTTTTGCCTCGAATTCTCATAAATCCATCCGTGAGTAGTTCGTAAGATCAACAAGTGCGTTCATTCGAACGGATTTCCATTTTCGGCCAGCGAAGCTCGTGCCCTTGAGCCTCCATCCACAAGGGAATATACTCTCTTCATTCGGGCTCGATTTTGTCTACAATGTTCCAAGGACATGCAAGGATCACACCTCACCCGCCGGGTTGAAATGGCGCAGGAGGTGCGTAGGAGATATGTGTGTGGATGGCCGGCGTGCGTTTTTTGAATCCCTGGCGGAAGGATGGGACGCAGAGCAACCTCCTAATCGCTTCGAAGTACTGCGGCGGATGTTGGAGCCTTTTGAGGCGGAGTTGAGGATTGCCAAAGCGATCCTGGAAGTCGGCACCGGTACAGGGGCGCTCATCCCTCATCTTCAGGAGCGCGCCACAGCCGCGCGACTGGTCTCGATCGACCTGGCGCAAGCCATGCTGCAGCATGCCCGGAAGCGCTGCCCGGATGCCTTACTGATACAGTGTGATGTGCACCGGCTGCCCTTCCCTGCGGGGTCGTTCGAACGGGGATTCGATTGGGTGATCTGCCACAACAGCTTCCCGCATTTCTCGGACCCATTTTCGGCTGCAGCCGACATGGCGCGTGTGCTCTGCCGTGGCGGTCGCCTGCTCATCGTGCACGACCTCGGCCGGGCGCAGGTCAATACCATCCATCGGGGCATACCGAACCGCTTCGTCAAGGACGATCTGCTCCCCAGCGGGGCCGAGCTGGCCGAGATGCTGGCGCGGCGTGGTTTTGAGGTCCTTCAAGTCAAAGACAGCGCGAACCGCTATGCCGTGCATGCACAAATTCCAGAATGCAGCTAGCAAGCCGCACTCATATCCCACAGGTTGGGTTGAGGGTCACCGAAACCCCGCACCTCTCCCGCGACGTATCCGAATTCAAGAATTTGAGAAGAATGAACCATCGAAAGTTAGCTGGTGTCATTTGTACTTATTCATTATCATTGTTCAGGTTAATGAGATTTATGGTGGGAGGCGAAAGAGAATGAATTTCACATCGCGGTCTTGCAGGCTCCATTCCGCTAGGGTAGGTGAGTATAAGAAATTAATTCTCCTGAGCGATACGATCGCGCTACTCTTTCTTGGAGGGGTCGTTGGCTGCGCGCCGATTCAAAGCGGGCGGGAGCAGGAGGCCTTGAATACGGCAGCTTCACTTGCACGCACAGAAACTGCAACTGCCGCCAAGATTATTAGCGCTCAGCTCACAGATACTCCTACAGTAACCATCACCTTTACACCACCGCCGTCGGATACTCCAACGAGTACGCATTCCCCAACGCCGGAAGCTGGTGCGACGATGGTTTCGGAAAAAGACAGCATGACGATGGTCTACGTTCCAGCGGGACCATTCCTGATGGGAAGTTCCGAAGAGGAAATTGATATTGTCTCGGAATATTGTACCGAGAAACAAGAAGAAAATAACTCGCCCTATACTGACACGCGCCATGATCCATGCCAAATATCGAATTATGACGACGAGCGCCCTCAACTCGAGGTATACCTGGATGCGTTTTGGATCGATCAAACAGAGGTTACCAATGCCCAGTATAAACAATGCGTAACCGAAGGGCAATGCCTGTCTCCAACGAGAGACTGCCAACCAATCAATCCAACCTATCTGGATTCGGATATGGGGAACTATCCCGTTGTGTGTGTAGATTGGTCTGGCGCGCAGGCGTATTGCGAGTGGGCAGGTCGTCGCCTGCCAACGAATGCCGAGTGGGAGAAGGCAGCACGCGGGACCGATGGAAGGATTTATCCATGGGGCAACGATACTCCGAGATGCTATTTAGCCAATACGCAAGCTTGTGTCGCCATGGCGGATGAAGTTGGTCTCAGGCTTGAAGGCGCCAGTCCGTACGGCGCGTTGGACATGCTGGGCAATGTCTCGGAATGGGTGGCCGATTGGTATGATAAGGATTATTACACCTATTCACCGAAGGATAATCCCCCAGGGCCAATATCATGGAACACTGGCATTGAGTCGCAGGATTGGGAGGTCCGTGTTGTCCGGGGCGGTTCATATCGTATCAGATCCTGGTTGACGCGAGCAGCCGAGAGGCAATATCGCGGTATGGGGATAATAATGTATGGCAGTATTGGATTCCGCTGTGTATTGCCAACAACGCCGGAGGAAAATTGATCTGTAAAGGGAAAAACCGATATCCATTTCAGGATGCGGAGGAATTCATTCGAACGGGTGCACATTTTCAGCCAGGACAGCCGGGCACGGGAGAAGCGCAGGCCGATCAGGGCGCCAATAAACCCGAAGACGAAGAGCTAAGCGACCAATCCCCAATCCATGGGTTATACCTCCGTTTCTTCCGTTGAAGTCTTCGTTGCCTGCTTCTGTTCCCAGATGCGGTGCGAAATCGCTTGCGCCCCTATCAACATTCCCAGGATTGTAAGGATTCCTACGGACAACATAACGTAATCACCCCTACCACGATGTGATGAATACAAACCCATCAACACGCCTGCCCCCGACAAAGGCACAATGACGCGCCGGACCACTTGCAGATAGATCTTTCCTGCTTTTGACCGCGGCGTCATCTGCTCACGCAGGATCACCGCAGAGATCCTTGAATCGATGTAGGGCAGGAACCACGCCAATGCATACAACGCCAGCAGCAGCAGAACCCATCCTGTCGAAATCGGGGATACCCAATCAATCATGCGTAATCCGCTTGCAAACAATAACAACAGCCAGGCATTGAAACTGATCTCACGTCCCCACAGGAAGCGAGTTCTTGCTGTGAGAACCATGCCGCATGTTCCCAGGAATGTCAGCGAGATGGCTGTGACAACCGAGGTGGTTGTTGGGCCCGGGGGAAAGATCGCTTCCAGCAACCCTATTCCACCCAGGACGAAAAGGGAAAGTGCGAGAATTTTCCATAGGGGCATCTTCCTGGCCGGGATTTTCATCGATTGTCCACCTCGTTTGGGTTGTACTCTGTGCCCAATGATAGCAGGCAAATGGGATCATCACATATCTACCTAATCACCCGCCAAACAACCCGCCGAAGAAATCTCCTACGGCATCGGCTGCATCGCCTACTGCAGATTTCACATTGTCGATCCCATTCTCAACCGCGGTTCCAATATTATTGGCTGTCTGTTCGAGAGTTGTCGCCACATCGGTTACCGTATTTCGCACGTCATCACCTGGAATGGGCAATCAAGAGGCACTGCAATCCCCCATTTTATTACTTGTCCCCACAACAAGCATCAAGTACGATGGTAGTCAGTCGGATTTCCTTTTATCTTGACCCTTATCTTTTTTCTCTTCTTCCTTCACTCGCTCTTCACGCAACCGCCGGGCGCGGGAGAGCCGCAGGCCAATCAGTGCGCCGATGAACCCGAAGACGAAAAGACGAGTGACCAGTTCCCAATCCATGGGTTATACCTCCGCTTCCTGATCCGAGGATTTCGTCTTGCGCGTCTGTTCCCATATCTGGTGGGAAAATGCTTGGGCACCAGCTAATGCGGATAAGATACCAACAATACCCATAATGAGATATACAACATTTTCCTCACCCGATCGCGATGCATGTAATCCTGTCAGTGCGGCGATACCCCCGATGGTCGGCAGGCCCCCCAAAGCGATACTCATGCAGCCTTTCCCCAATCTCGTCTCCGGGGCCATTTGCTCGCGCAGTATGATGGAAGACAGCTTCGGTCTGAGGTAGGGCAACAACCAGGCCAACGCGTATAGCACGAGAAACACCAGAAGCCACCCCGTCGGAATCAGGTAGACTTCATTTAGAGCACGCAATCCTGTGGCATAAATGATAAACATCCATGAATGAAATGATATCAATAGACCCCAAAGGGTTCTTTTCCAAAATCCGAAAATAATGGATATCGGTCCAATTATTGTATGCAGAATACCGACCCAAATCGCTGTGGAAGAAATTCTATCAGGTGTAATAAAAATTAAAATGGCCGAAAAAAAGCTAAGGACAAGAAACAATCCAAATGACAAAAGAAATACATTTCCCCAGGTCCCATTTCGAGGTCTATTGTTCATCGACAAGTTATCCATTCAATTGAGGTTTATTATTTCTCACTGCTAACAAGAAATCTATGATGCATGGTTTTATTTTCCTCCAAACAACTCGCCAAAGAAATCACCCACAGCTTCAGCTGCATCGCCGACTGTAGATTTCACATTGTCGATTGTATTATCAACCGCTGTACCAATAGTATTCGCAGTCTGTTCGAGAGTTGCAGCCACATCGGTCACCGTATTTCGCACATCATCACCTGGAACGGGCAATCAAGAGGCATTGCAATCCCCAATTTATTACTTGTCCCCATAACAAGCATCAAGATCGTCAGTGGTCAGTCGGATTTCCTTTTATCTTGACCCTTATCTTTTTTCTCTTCTTCCCTCACTCGATCTTCACGCAACCGCCGGGCGCGAGAGAGCCGCAGGCCAATCGGGGCGCCGATGAACCCGAAGATGAAGAGACGAGCGACCAGTTCCCAATCCATGGGTTATACCTCCGCTTCCTGATCCGAGGATTTCGTCTTGCGCGTCTGTTCCCAGATCTGGTGGGAAAATGCCTGGGAGCCGGCCAATGCGGTTAGGATACCTATAATACCCATAATGAGATATACAACATTTTCCTCGCCCGATCGCGATGCATGTAACCCGATCACTGCGGCGATACTCCCGATGGTCGGTAAGCCGCCTAACGCGATACTCATGCAGCCTTTCCCCAATTTCGTCTCTGGGGCCATTTGCTCGCGCAGTATGATGGAAGACAACGCAGGTCTGAGGTAGGGCAGCAGCCAGGCCAACGCATACATCACGAGAAACACCAGAAGCCACCCCATCGGGATCGGATAGGCTGCGTTCAGCGCGAATAATCCAGTTGCATATATGATAAACATCCATGAATGCCCACCAAGAAAACGCGCCCATACAATCTTAGTCCTTGCTGATAATAGAACAGCTATTGCCCCCATAAGAGGATGAGAAACCGCGACAATAATTGCTATAATTGATCCATTGGATATGAAGATTGGCATCAAGGAAAAGACGCCCAATATAATACAGTAAGAAAGCATTACAATCAGTACTTTCCATAAAGGCATATTCCTCACTGGGATTTCCATAAATCCACCACCTTTAGATTTTTTTAGGGATTATTTTGTCTTTCATCTAATAAAATAGTAACTAGAAAAAATCGACCATGTAAAAATTAATCTCCTCCAAACAATCCGTTGAAGAAGTTAGATACAGCATCACCGGCTGTCTTTGCAGCATTTCCTACAGTAGATTTCACATTATCGATTCCATTCTCAACCGCGGTTCCAATGTTATTCGATGTCTGTTCGAGAGTTGCGGCCACATCGGTTACTGTATTTCGCACGTTCTCGATCGTGTTATTCACGGTGGTTTGGATATTATCCGATACTTCCGATAACTTGTCGCCAACATGATCTGCGATGACTTGCGCATTCTGACGAATTCCCTTCCAGGCGGATAAACCAGAATCGAGTGTGGCTCCAAATTTCTGTTTGATCTCAGCGATCTCTTCCCCGAAGAAATGATCGACTGCCAGGCTGGCTCCGAGGCCAACGAGTACGGTAGCCCCTGCTAATACAGCGAATGGTGCAGTGAAACCGAATGCAGCAGTCACAAGCAATGATCCTACTCCAACGGCTACAGCGGATCCAATTCCAACGCCTGTGGAGACAGCAGTATCCACGATAGTCGATGCAGTGAACTCCCCGAGGCTCCCGCCTTTGTTGCTGCCCAGAAGGTAGTCATATGCATTTACGGCGGCGCTTACCCCAAGGTTGGTTTTAATACCGTTAAACGCCCTTCGTCCCAATGATTTTAACGTCGTCCAGGAAAGTGTCGTTGGTTTATATCGGGTCCCCGGGATATTGACATCACTGCCTGTCCGAAAGGCAAGCTTCTCACCAGGCGGTACCCCCGGTGCGCTGACGGAAACATGCCCGGATGGAAGGGGAGTGAAACGAATTTTCCGAAGATCGATGGCGCTGGCCATGCTATTAATAAATTTTCCAGCCTTCCCGATCCACTTCATAATGCCAGTCGGAGGCGCTTCGATTGTTTCCTCTTTTACTTGGGTGTGTCGGTAATCCACGCGATCCGCTCGACGCAACTCCTCTTCCTGTGCGCGCAGTTCGGCTTGCTTCTGCTCCTCTTTACGCTTGCGCAGATCTTCCTCGCGCTGCCGCTGCTTCTGGGCCTCCACGTAGATGAAGTACGGCGGCGCGGGCTGGCCGGTGGTAATCCCCTGGGCTTCTCGCTCGGCTTTAATCGCCTCCCGTTCCGCTTCGAGGCGGGCGGCCTCCTGTTCCGCCTCCCATTTCGCCTGGGCGGCGTTCTGGGCCTGCTTCTCCTCCAGGGCGATCTGCGTTTGGTTGAAGATCGCCGCGGCTGCGGCTTGTTTCTTTTCCTCGTCCTTGCGCTTCTTCTTCGCCGCGGTGACCACGTTCATCGCTGCGCCAACCGCCGCAACGGCCGCCGCGCCGGCCAGCAGGTTGCTCGAACCTGCAGGCGGCGCGATCTCTTCCGTTTCGGTTTCCGGCTCGCTTTCGAAGGTCACCACGCTCGGCGCTGCCGGGGGATCCTCCGCTGCAGGTGCCATATCGCCACCACCCGTATCACCGCCACCCGTATCTCCAGGCGGCTCGGCGGGCGGATCTTCCGGCGGCGCGACACTGAGCACGCCGGGATCGTCTTCCTGCTCCACTTCATCCGGCTCGGGGATCACGATTTCGCCCCAGGCGGCGCCCTTGTTGCCCACCTGATCCCAGGCCTCCACTTCCACCGGGTAGCCGCCGATGGGCGCCACGATGTCCCCAAAGAGGCGGTCCCACTTGAAATCGTCCTGTCCGCTGTGCCAGTTGTAGACCCTCTCGCCGTATGAACCGCCGTGAATCGTCAGGCGCACGCGATCGACGCCGATGCCATTATCGACGACGTTGATCGCCACCCGCCGCCAGATCGGCCACGAAGCGGGGATGTAGATATGCGGCTCGCCGTTGTCGACCATGATCGTGACCGCAGCCGCCCCGCCCACGTTTCCGGCTTGGTCGAGGCCGCGGGCGCGCACGCTGTAGCTGCCATTGGCTACCGTGTGCGTGTCCCATGTCGTCGACCAGTTGCCGCCCCCGTCCGGGCTCAAACCGCTCCAGGAACTCCCGCCGTTGGTTGAGATCTCGGCGCCGCTCAGATTCAGGTCGCTGCTCACGCCGCTGAGCGTGATCGTACCCGTGGCCCAGGTTGTGCCCGTGGGGTCGGTGATGACCGTGGTCGGTGCAATGGTGTCGATCTGGAAGGACATGCTGGCGCTGTCGCTTAATCCGGCGTTGTCGGTTGCCAGCAGCTCGACTGTGTGATTTCCGTTGTTCAACGTGATCGGTCCGCTGTAGGCGTTCCATCCACTGCCGTCGACCGCGGCCTGGAAGGAGGCCAGTCCCGATCCGGGTGAGGGATCGGCGGCGGAAGCCTCGATCGTCACCGCGGAGACGTACCAGGATCCGCTGCCAGAAATCCCACTGGCGCTGGCGTTGACGGAGGGCGGACGCGTGTCCACGCCCCGATTGGTGCTGCCCATCAGGGAGCTGTCGCCCCAATCGGAGAGCGCCCAGAATGTGAAGGCGTTGGCGCCTTCGACCAGGTTGATGGCGCAGGAATCCCCGGAACAGGCGAACGTGGCCCCATTTTGGGTGCCTTCCAGAGTGATGATGCTGTACCCGCTGAGCGGTTCGTCCCCGGAGAGTGAGAGGCTGGCCGCGGCGGTGCAGTAGCCGTTGTCGCCGGTCTGCGGGCAGTTGATGTTTCCGGAGATCGTCGCCGGCGGATGGGTGGTCGTCTGCGCCACGCTGCGGCAGCCGGTTTCTCCAGCGCTGCAACTCACAGTGCTGCTGGACGGTGTGATCGAGCAGGAAGTCTCCGGGTCGTTACAGCAAGACGGCCAATCAAATGGCCAACCGGATCCGCAGGAATGAGAATCGTTACTGAAGTAGCCAGATACATTAGAAGGACAACTATCGTTGGGTGGTACGTATAAATTTAGCGTGCAGCTGTCATACCCCGGGCCGACAGGGTCATGGACGGCCACGTAATGGCAGCGTTTGCGCTGGTTGACGTATGTCGTCACGGTGCGGTCGGGGCCGATGTAATCGGCCAGGACCGGCACGACGACCAGCAGGCCGAGCAGCAGCGCCAGCGGCAGGGCGCGGCGAAAAATCTGTGTCGTTTTGTGAGAAATATTCGTTTTCATCTTCCACCCCTTGCGTTTCAGCCTGTATTAAACACACACGAAGGCCGCAGGTTCCCCAGATCCGCGGCGACGGGCCTTCCGTCGAATTGTCCCTCTGGCCGGAAATACTGTGACCAGTCTACAACAATCCAAGATGGGATTCAACACCTTTTCGGCGAAACGTCGCCGGGTTCGATCCATCAAGATCGCCATTCAGCGTAGGATCGCTCGTTGTCGAATTAAACCCACTATCGCGCCGCATAGTTACGGGAGTTTAACCGCAGGATTACCTTTTGGTAACTTCCTGCAGGGGGTCGACGCCGACCGCACGGCCTGCCTGGTCGAAGGAGTCACCATGCAGGGCTGGTCCACGATGGGCTGGGTGGCCTGCAATCGGCTGTGTTTTTCTGAATCATTTGGTGTTCGTTAAAACCTGGATTCAACGACCAGGTGCAGCCTCATCCCACGTTGGTGTCGATATCCATTCACAACGTAGATTATCCTAACGATCTGCATACTTTCTCCCGGCAGTATGGAGTACGCCTTTTTGGATGAGGTATTTCATCACGGCTAATTTTTACCCTGCGCACTGCAACCAACTGCAGTACCTCCACGTATAGAAAATCGATCGGCTTGATATTGTCAGCAGGTCACCCCCATCCCTGGTTCCAGGTGGAAAGACGACATGGAGCGGTTATTGGGGACGGGTTAGAAAGAGACGAAATAAAAAATCACAGAACGAAGAAAGGAACATCAATGAAACGGCTGTCAATTTTCATACTTATTTCAATGCTTATTACTTGCTGTCAACCAGGCAGTAATCTATTGGAAAATGAGCCTGAAAAATATCGAAGGGAACTTGATACATACATTACAGAAAAAATGAGTCATGTGCACGTTCCGGGGCTCGCCATTGGGATTATTGAAAAGAGCAAAATCATTTACACGCAGGGGTATGGGTTGGCTGATATCGAGAATGGTATTCCTGTAACGGAGGAAACGCTTTTTCATCTAGGATCGATTTCCAAACTGGTAACCGCTACCGCAGTTATGAAATTAGTTGAAGATGGATATATCGACCTTGATGAGGATATCAATACCTATCTGGACTTTGAAATCCGAAACCCGAATTTTCCTGAAGATAAAATCACGCCTCGTATGCTTCTTACGCACACTTCATCGATCATCGATGATGAAGAGATTTATGAAAGCCTGTACACCATTAATTCCGGTGGAGGTGATTCACCAATCAGTTTACGTGAATATTTGGAGAATAGTTTATCCAATTCCGGCAAGTGGTACTCTGAGAAGATTTATTTAGAAAGCAGACCCGGCACTGTTAATGAATACAGCAACATTGGCTTTGCATTGGCGGGATATTTGGTCGAGGTGATTTCTGGCAAGCCTTTCAATGAATATTGCAACGAGAATATTTTCGACCCGCTTCGTATGGACGATACTCGCTGGTTCTTATCGGAATTGGATACGGCAAAAATCGCTATCCCCTATCAATTCGAAAACGGAGAATTTTCTGCCTATCCGCATTATGGATTTCCCAGTTACCCGGACGGTCAGTTGAAGAGCAATGTGGTCGATCTGCTGTCTTTTCTGCAGTTCTTCCTGAACAATGGAGAAGGTTATGATGTTCCAGTATTGCAGGCAGCTACTATTGAGGAAATATTAAGGATCCAGGAGCCGGATGTTGATTATGGGCAGGCACTTGGTTGGAGCTACTCGGAATTCAATCTACCGATCGTTAATAATGCCTTCCTGCCGGCGAAAGGGGGGGAGGATCCGGGCGCCCGGGCGATTATCTTGTTCGATCCAATATCGAAATCAGGGTTTGTAATTTTACTCAATCAAGAGTTGAAAGATTTCTGGACGGAACAAAGAGAAATATGTTTTGACCTGGTTAACAAACTCAAAGCGGATTTGGGGTTGAAGAACATGCACGGTATCAACGAATTACGAATTGGATCAATTGCGGCTGGTATCGCAGTGGTCGTAGTTGTTCTTGTATGGCTTGTCATCCCGAAACAGATATGTCCGCACTGTGGTCATAAATTTCATAAGTTCGAACGAAAATGTCCAAAATGCAGGGTAAAGAGACAATAGATGCAATGGTTCCTGCAATGCAATATTGGGACGGCATCATGTATTCGATTACTATTGCAGATGGCTTGAAACAGACAATAGGATAACCATAACGAGAATTCGTTCCCACACCGGGCGGATTGGGCTTGCAAATTATTTATTTCATAGTATTACGGTGTAAATCGTCGTATTTACGCTATGACAGCCCACACTTGGTTATCGTCGTTGATGCTGGTAGATTCGAGTTTATAATAAAGATGGCAACGAGGAAACGGAGGGCAGTTATGGCACGCCAGGTTTGGCAGGTTCTCAAGACCAAGCACTGCGAACGCATCGGCGAGATCGCTTCGTTGGAAGTACATCTCATCTTCCCGGACGATATCCTGCCGGACCAGGGGCCGCGGGTGATCGGCCATCGCTGCTCGCACGGTTTGCGCTGCAATCAACTCGATGCGCCCACCTGCCAATGGGCAGGGACGCTGCCGGGTTACGATCCGTTCCGTTAGTTGTTCTGTGTCGCAAGATCGTTGAACTTCAATATTTTCAACTACCAATCAAGGAATATGGGAAGGACCGAAAAGGTCCTTGCTTGTTTTATGGGGATAATTCGCCGCCTGGCGTATATTCGAGGACATTTATTAGAATGGACGCACATTTTCGGCCATTACAGGCTGATATCGGGCGTGGCACTTGGGTTGGGGGTGTCTGTTAGCGGCGCGGTCGGTTGCGGATTGGATGTTTGACTTGCAGTGATCGCAGTTAGAATCGACGTTTTCGTTGTACAACCCGCGATCACTAGGATCGAGATCGCGATCGCTGTGGTGGCATTTTTCTTCATAGTGAAAGCATACACCATACCAGCTTGATGTTCAAAACACGATACACCTACAGGGGAACTATCACGGCGGAGAGATCAGCGAACCTGCAACACGAACATCTTTCTGCTCGGCGATATCCTAAGCGACACCCGCTTCGGTGTTGACGATTTCGAGATCGGTGTCGTCAACGATTACTTGCCTAGTCTGCCTTGTTGCACCTCGGAGTTGAAACCAGGAATTAAGCTCTGGCGGAGTTACGCATGATCCGCATTCGTCTCATTCTTTATGCTCCCCCTGACACGACGAACAATAGCCAAATAGAATGAGGTGATTGGTGGTTAGCTGGAAATCAAAACGATCTTTAATCTCATTGAACATGGATTGGACGACTTCGTTTTCAAGCGTGATCACCTGCTGACAGCCCTGGCAAACCAGATGGTGATGTGGAGAATTGCCCACCATTTCGTAAACCATGGCCCCTTTGCCCATGTCCGAGACCGAAACTTCGCCTGCATCGGTTAAGCGCTCCAAAGCTCGATATACCGTGGAAGGATTTACACTCGGAAGACGTGGTTTCAGGCGCAAATAAATTTCCTGGGCAGTGAAATGCATGGGGCGTGATTGGAGCAACTCTACGATCAATTGCTGTACTGAGCTTGATTTCATGGCTAAAATTATAATCCGTCACGCAAGTTTTTGCATATGCAATAACTTGCGTTATAATACTTGTCCTTTGTTATGGATGCTCTTATTATAAAAAAAATCCATCTCGGTTATCAAATAAAGGAGTGGGTGGAGCATACGTAATGAATCCGCAGCAACTTGAATCAGTCGCTCAATTTCACAGGCATCTTTGCCCAGGGCTGGCTATTGGCGTACGCCGCATAACTTGCGGTGCGCGATATTCCTGCTCATACAGTCGATGAAGAAATCATCGCTATCGTCAAGACTGTTACGGAAAAGATCTCACATGGGAAATAAACCCATGCGTGAAGCAGCTTTCATCAACAGTAGCTCGTCGAACGGGGCGGCTGAAAACTTCCACCGGCAGTCATCAAGCAAAAAGCGGCTCGTCCTGGGTTTATTTGTTCTGACAATCCTGCTGACGGTCGTCGCAATCAACGCCGGAGCCGCGGAAACCCATCCCGTGCAGGTGCTGCGGACGCTATTGGGCCTGGAAAGCGGCCTTTCAGGCGTAGTAATCTGGAACATCCGGCTGCCGCGGGTCATCGCCGGGATTGTATCTGGGGTCGGGCTGGCGCTGGCCGGCTGCGTGATGCAAACCAGCCTGCGTAACCCGCTGGCATCCCCGTTCACATTAGGCATCTCGAATGCGGCCGCCTTTGGCGCCAACCTGGCCATCGTGTTGTTCGGAGCCGGTACCTTGCACAGCAACACCCACGATGCAGTCTTCATCGCCAATCCCTACACCGTCACGGTGAGTGCCTTTGCCTTCTCGATGGCCGCCATGATGCTGATATTGTTCTTGGCACGGCTGCGTGGCTTTTCACCCGAATCGGTGGTGCTTGCGGGAGTGGCCTTCGGTTCGCTGTTCGCCGCTGGATCTGCCCTGGTACAGTACTTCGCTGAGGACGTGCAGGTGGCCGCTATGGTTTTCTGGACATTTGGTGATTTGGGACGCGTCTCTTGGCAGGAGGTAATCATCCTGACGCTGATTACTGCGGCCGCCTCGAGCTATTTTCTACTGCACCGCTGGAATTACAATGCCCTCGAAAGTGGCGAAGACGTTGCGAAAAGCCTGGGCGTTGATGTGGAACAGATCCGTTTTCGCAGCTTGCTCGCATCATCATTGGCCACTGCTGTGGCGGTCGCCTTTATGGGCATTATCGGTTTCATCGGTCTGATCGCCCCCCAGATGATGCGCCGTGTGCTGGGAATCGATCACCGCTTCCTGCTCCCGGCAGCGGCTTTAACCGGAGCAACCTTGCTGTTACTTGCTGATACCCTGGCGCGAACTTTGATATCACCGGTAATTTTACCGGTCGGTGCGATTACCTCTTTCTTCGGTGCGCCCTTATTCCTATTCATTTTAGCGAAAGGCTATTCACGGCGATGATCCTGCGTGTACAAGGGATTACGTTTCACTATCCGGGACGTCCGGTGTTGGATGATGCCAGCTTCACGGTGGAAAAGGGTGAGGTGTTGGCAGTCCTGGGACCCAATGGAACGGGTAAGACCACGCTGCTCAAGTGTCTTAATCGCATTCTTGCCCCCGCAGCCGGAATGATATGGATCGGTGATGAACCCATTTCAAGCCTCAGCCGCAATGCTTTGGCGCAGAAGATCGGCTATGTGGAACAGCAGCGCGCTGGTTCACGAACCACCGTTTTCAATGCAGTACTATTAGGTCGCAAACCGTACATCCGTTGGGACATTACCCAAAATGATATTGCAATTGCGAGCCAGGTGTTGGAACCCCTGGGGCTTTCTGAATATGCGTTACGCTACCTGGATGAATTGAGCGGCGGTGAACTGCAAAAGGTGGTGATTGCACGTGCCCTGGCGCAAGAACCCCAGATCCTGCTGATGGACGAACCCACGAGCAGCCTGGATTTGAAGAATCAGCTGGAGTTGATTGACCTTATCCGCCAGATTAGCCGTGAGCGCGGTATTGCCGCGGTGGTGGCAATGCACGATCTGAACCTTGCCTTACGATTCGCAGATCGCTTCATTCTGCTGAAGGATAAAACCATCTTCGCCGCGGGCGGACCGGACATTATATCTCCTGAAACCATCGAATCTGTGTACGCTGTTCCCGTGGTGATCGCGAAACACAATGGCAACCGCGTTGTGGTGCCAATATAGACACAACAAGCCCTTATGGTCATGGAGAGAGGAACCATCGTGAAAAAAACCGTTTTCATCATCGTACTGCTGCTCGTTATCACCTCGCCTGGATTAAACGGGTGCAACCCCGGATTACAAAATGAAGACGCAAACGTCATCGTGACTGATCTATTGGGGCGTGAAGTATCCATACCTACAACAGTAACCCGCGTGGTCGCCATCGGGCCGGGCGCGTTGCGCCTCTACGTCTACGCCGGGAATCTGGATTATGTTGTCGGTGTGGAACAAATCGAAGCCGAGCGTCCTACTGGAAGACCATATTTACTTGCACACCCCGAGCTGGCGAATTTGCCCGTCATCGGTCAAGGAGGCCCAAACAATGCTACGGACCCGGAGAAAATCCTGTTGATCGAGCCAGATGTAATCCTCAGCACGTATGTTGTAGATATGGCCGCGGCTGATGAGCTGCAAGCCAAGACTGGCATCCCCGTGGTTGCGATCAGTTATGGCTATGCCGGCTTTGGTATAACCAATCTCGCCGGGCCGGAAGTACCAGAATCGTTGCTGTTGATTGGACGGGTTATTGGCGACGAAACCAGAGCGCAAGCGGCTGTGGCCTTTTTACAACAAGTCCTGCAGGATCTGGACGAACGCACAATCGATATCCCTGAAGAAGATAGACCCTCGGTGTATGTGGGTGGCCTGGGCTCCAAGGGAACGCATGGTATCGAAAGCACTCAGGGTGACTACTCCCTGCTGAATGTCATTCACGCCAAGAACATGGTGGATGAAACCGGGGTTAGCGGGTCCATTATGATCGACAAGGAGAAGTTATTGGTCTGGGACCCGGACTTCATCTTTATCGACCAGGGCGGATGGGCGGCAATTGTTGAAGATTATCAAAAGAATCCTGTATATTACGAATCACTATCGGCAGTCCAGAATGGCAGAGTTTATTCACAACTGCCGTACAATTACTACAATACCAATATTGATACAGCGATCGCTGACGCTTATTATTTGGGGAAAATTCTCTACCCCATTGCCTTTGCAGATATTGATCCTTCGGAGAAAGCTGACGAAATCTACCTCGCTTTGTTGGGCCAACCCGTTTGCGCTCAGATGGCAGCTGATTTTGGCGGTTTCAGCGAACTATCCTTGGGCGATTCGTAAAGGAGAATACAAGGGCGAATCTCAGAGTTTTCCGATGGGTGTATTGGCCGAATTTGAACATCTTCTACGCAATGCAGTCATGGTCTTGGCTTCTTGATTGGAAAGGCTGATCGTGATTTCATTTCTCCACCATTTATATGAAACCAACCTGTATATGATTGAATGGCATATAAATCTTACAAATAGATATTTGACATTATCATAACCATCTTGTAATTTCGGGCAGCATCAGCTATTTAATATTTGGGAACACTACATCCAGATGATGTTATTCCCTGAAATATAAAAATGGGGTAAGGTCATATTTTTGGTTGTGAATTTGGATTCTATATTTTCGTTTCATAGTATTACGGTGTAAATCATCGTATTTGCTTTGTGACAGTCAACACTTGGGGGCGGTTGCACTTGGGTGTAGATTCCGATGTATGATATAGTAGCGAGCGTGATGAGGGAACGGAGGTCGATCATGGCACGCCAGGTTTGGCAGGTTCTTAAAACCAAACACTGTGAACGCATCGGCGAGATCGCTTCGTTGGAAGTACATCTCATCTTCCCGGCCGATATCCTGCCGGACCAGGGGCCGCGGGTGATCGGCCATCGCTGCTCACACGGTTTGCGCTGCAATCAACTCGATTCGCCCACCTGCCAGTGGGCAGGGACGCTGCCGGGTTACGATCCTTTCTGTTAAGTCCCTCGTTCTGCATTATCGTTCTTTCTTGGAATCAAACGGTGCCCGTGATCGACGGGCACCGTGCGCGTCTCGCATTCTTCTTGGGGCTTTCGGTCAGATCACGCCGAGGCTGTGCGCAACCTTTTCGATCGCCATAATCCCAAATTCGAGATCCGCTTGCTCGTGGGCAGCGGAGATCATCACGCGGATGCGGGCCTTGCCCTGCGGCACGGTGGGGAAACCGATCGCCGTGGCGAAAACGCCTTCGTCGTAGAGCGCCTGGCTGAACTGCTGCGCCAGGGGGGCTTCGCCCAGAAGGATGGGCGTGATCGGGGTCGTGCTCACGCCCGAGTCGAGGCCGAGATTGGCGACCTCGCTCTTGAAGAATTCCGTGTTCTTCCACAGGCGCTGGACGAACTCGTCCGATTCTTCCAGCAAGTCGATGGCAGCGATGCAGGCAGCAACGTCGGGCACGGTCATCGCCGAGGAAAACAGGAAGGGGCGCCCGCGCTGACGCAGCCAATCGATGATTTCCTGCCTGCCCGCGACCATTCCGCCCACAACGCCGAAGGCTTTCGAGAAAGTGCCCATCTCGATATCGACTTTACCGTGCAGGCCGAAGTGATCGACAATGCCGCGTCCGTTCTTTCCCAGCACGCCCTCGCCGTGGGCGTCGTCGACCATGAGCAGACAGTCGTTTTCCTCGGCCACGGCGGAGAGTTCGTCGAGGGGGGCAATGTCGCCGTCCATGCTGAAAACGCCGTCCGTCACGATCAAGGCGCGGCGGAAATTCCGGGTGCGGTTTTCTGCAATCCGGCAGCGCAGGTCTTCGGCGTTGCTGTGTGCATAGCGGGCGATGGTCGCTCGTGAAAGCCGGCAGCCGTCGATAATGCTGGCGTGATTGAGTTCGTCCGAGTAGATGATGTCTTTTTTGTCAACCAACGCCGGAATGGTGGCCAGGTTGGCGTTGAATCCGGATTGGAAGGTGATCGCCGATTCCACACCCTTGAACGCCGCCACGCGGCGCTCCAATTCGAGATGCAGCTCCATCGTGCCGGCGATCGTGCGCACCGCGGCGGGACCGATGCCATATTGGTCCAGGGCGTCGTGGGCTGCCTGGATCAATGCGGGATGATTGGCCAGGCCGAGGTAGTTGTTGGAGCAAAAGTTGAGTACCTTGCGTCCGTCGACGGTCAGCCAGGCGCCCTGTGCGGAGTTCAAGGTTCGAATGTTGGTCAACAAACCGTTTTGCTTCAGGGTGTCCAGGGCGTCGCGAATCCAGGAGAGCTTCTTAGTTTTGGTCATGTGGTTATCGGCCTTCCTTATCTTCCGCAGATAATTGCTTTTGTGAGTCAATCAGGGCGAGTTTTCGATCTCGCGAGAGCGATTTGATCGCCCGTTCGCGCTGCATGGCGGCGGACCGATCGGGGAGACGTTCGAGGTAGGCGAGACGAAGGGGCCGGCGAGAGCGCGTGTAGCGAGCGCCGCGGCCGGCGTTGTGGTCCCGCAGGCGCCGTTCGGGATGGGTCGTCCAACCGGTGTAGAGCGTCCCGTCGGCGCACTCCAAAACGTAGCAGTAAAACTCGCTCACCAACTCATTATACGATCACTGCGACCGGGAGAACAATTCCGGGGTACTCTTGGCGGCGGTTTTTTCCGAGAGATCGATATTATTCGCCATCGTCGGGCAAATGAAAACCGAGTAGTTTATCAATCATGCTGCGGCGTTCGGGGATGCGCTCGGATGGAGTGCTCCGCTCCGTTCGTACGCCATGCTGCCGGGAAGTCAGCCACTGGGTGCGGGCGGTGTGTGCCGAAGCGATGTATTCATCGAGCGATTTCCCACTTTCGTCTGCGAGCGCATGATGCAGGTTTTGGAGTTCTCCCATGAAGTGCAGCAGTTTACCACGAAGGATTTCCCGGTTGAGGGAGGACAGGTCCTCGGGATCCTTGGCAGGCGGTTCGCTGCAAAGCGCAGTAATGCTGGCGAAGGTCGTCCCTGCCATGCGCTGCATGTCCCGCCAGTTCCCCGCTTTGGAAGCCGCTTGCAGGATGGCCGCGCTGATCAACCTCGGCAGCCATTCCACGGAGGTCGTAATCCCATCATGTTCGTCCGGGTCGATGAAGATGGGCGTGGCGCCCAGCAGTCTGGCCAAATCAAGACCACTATCAACAGCTTCTTCCGATCCGCTTCCGGGGACAACGATGGCCATGAGGCTATTCTGGAACAGGTCGATTCTGGGTTGGTGCTTTTCTTCCCGTTCGCCGAAAAGATTATCTGCACCAATGATGGGCGTTACGCCGAGATAATGGCGATCAGCCGGCAGGAATTCCCGGGCCCACTGGAAGGCCAGGGAACGCGCCGGTGAGGTGTCGATGACGATCCCTTCGGGTTTAAGCTGCTTTCCCAGCATTTCGAGCTGATCGCGAACGGCGGAAGGCGGAAGATCGAGTATCACGATGTCCGCCGATTTCGAAGCCTTTTTGGGATTGGAAACCAATCGATCGAATATGCCGAGTTCTTTGGCTCGGCGCGTATATTTCTTTGTGGGATCGAATCCTACAAGCTTGATGTCGGATTCCGATCTGGCGAAGTTCATGGCGATCGAAGTTCCGATCTGGCCCAGGCCGATAAATAAAGCCTCGTGGCTCATACTGTCACCTCAATTATTCCCGTCGGCTTGCTGCAAGCGAAGGAGTAAACGATCGATTTCCGAGCGGGGATGCGAAGTGGGAGTTTCCTGGTGGCGGCTGATCAGGGTAATCAATTCTTCTCTTCCGCCTGCGGCACGGACGATCTTGGCGCCCCACTGCGGATGTTGCGCGGCGATGACGAACGGCCGCCGCCAGCCTCGCGGATCTCCCACTCCCCAGCGTTCGATTGCATCGGGGATTATAGCCCTACCGAGCACCACCAATATGCGGTCCCACAGTCGAAAAGGGTGGCGGGATTTGCCCACATCGTGCAGCAGTGCCGCGGCGCACAACGTAGGGTCTGCTTCGCCCGCGGCGCATACGGAACGTAAGACCCGCAAGCCGTGAAGCTGATCCGAGCGGTTCATGCGCTGGAAGACTTCTATAAGGGAAGGCGAGAGGGTTTTTTCGATGAGCAGGTTATCTTCGGGGGTCAGTCTGGCGAAAAGGGCGTGAAAGAATTGCGATGCCCGGTAGATGATCTTCATGTGCCCGGAACGAGGAGGTTGAAGATAAAATCTGCCGGCGCGCCGATGATAAGGTCGAGTAAATTGAAACCCGTAAAATTGCCCATCAAAATGATGGCAATGAGGATCATCGGTCCATAAGGGCGCAGGCGATAAAGCACGTCCTGCCCACCGGGCGGGAGGAAGTAATCGGCTACTTTCTCACCATCGAGCGGAAAGATGGGCAGCAGATTGAAGAAGAGCAGGATGAGATTAAGGTAGATGAACATCGATAGGAACACAACGAGGGTACTGAAAGTCGGGATGCCGCCGGAAGTAAATAAGCCCATACGGAAGGGGATCGCCGCAAGAATGGCGAGCAGCAAGTTCGAAAAGGGTCCTGCCATCGCCACGAGCATGAATCCGGCTGGCGTTCGTCGCCGCAGGGCAAAGTAGTTCACAGGGACCGGTTTGGCCCAGCCAAACCCTGCGATGATGAACATCAGGGAACCCCATAGATCGAGGTGAGCGAGCGGGTTGAGGGTCAACCGTCCGGCCAGGCGGGGTGTATCGTCGCCCAGTTGGTCCGCAGACCAGGCGTGTGCGAATTCGTGGACGGTGAGCGAGACCACCAGGGTGATCAAGATAGGTGCAATTAGAATCGGTTCAAGGCCAAACACGTTCAGGATTATACCACTGGGAATATTTACATGACCTGGCAGCGCATCTGCTTGCCACACACGCGGGTGGTATAATCCGCGCCAATCCGATATGTTGGTTTGTGGTGTGCAATGCTGCCGGATTTACAAATGGGAGACGTTCTGCGTTTACGCAAGCCGCATCCGTGCGGGAACACGGATTGGGTCGTCGTGCGTCTGGGTGCAGACATCGGTTTGAAATGCCTGGGATGCGGCCGACGCATTCTGCTGCCGCGCAGGGAAGTCGCTCGAAGGATGAAGGCGTACGTTTCCAAGGGCGGGGTGGATGTGAGTGGGAAATAAATGGACAGGAGCTGCTTTCGGTTGATCGCTTGAAGAATCACCGAATTCAAGCGGTCATTTCCAGGTGGGTTTTGCCTTTGAAATGGGGTGTCGGTAGAAATCGAAGGGTGAATCTGCAGGCGCAGAACGCGTCGATACTACGGAGCAAAATGCATCGCTGCCTTGATCCTCCTTCTCGAAGGATGCGCGAAAACATGATGCACTTCTTCGACCGTACAGTACCATCGAGCAAAGTTGAGATTTCAATCGATGCGCTTACGTTTTGATCATTGTTCGTAAGATATTACGCCCCAATTGAAGTCTATAGATTAGTGATGACGTTACTGTACATGTTCCCCACTGCGCCGCCAAAAAGGGCCAGTATCACGATCACAATGATCGCGACGAGAACGAGGATTAGAGCATACTCCAATAGCCCCTGACCGCGTGGGAAATAATATAATGAACGAAGACTTCGAAAAAATATGGCTTTCATAATGTAAGTATAGTATAGGGTCGCATATCAACACCACTCAATAGTATTCTTGGGTGGGGTATTAATGTAGGAAGAAAACTCGTTCTAGGAGCGTGCAAAGGAGGATTCATGCACAAGCTGATGCTCCTTTTTCGAAGACCGATGGATGTTGAGATGTTCGAGACCCGTTGGAGCCACGATTTTGTGCGCGCGGCGGAGAAAATGCCCGAAATCCGACGTGTGACCGTGAGCAGAATCAACGGAGGGATTTCCAAAGCGGTTGATGTACATCTCGTGCACGAATTCTATTTCGATAATTTCGAAGCCATGCGGCGTGCGATGGCATCCCCGAACGGGCAAAAGGCTGGAAAGATCCTGATGAGCTTTGCAGCAGATATCGTAACGCTTTGTTTCGCGGAACATTGGGAAGATGATTGTGTAAGATCGTAGCGCTGGTATATACGTTTTTTATTACGATAGGGTATTTATAGGAGATCGATGATGTTGACACCGGATGATTTGGCGGCATTTATCAGGAAGAACGATGTCGAAGCGGAGGTGATCGTTCTGGACGAGGCGACGACCACCGTCGAGGATGCTGCACGAGCTGTTGGCACCTCCTCGAAGCAAATCGTAAAAAGTCTGCTCTTTCTCATCGATGGGAAACCGGTATTGGCGATTGCGTGCGGAGAAACGCGCATCGATCGCCGTCCGATTGCGCAGCATTTTGGGGTAGGACGCAAACGGGTGAAAATGGCCGATTCGGATTCGGTCTTGAAATTCACTGGCTACCCGATTGGGGCGGTGCCGCCCTTTGGGATGCCCGAGCAGCCAAGCACGCTCATGGATGCACGTCTTTTTGAACACGAGGTTGTCTATGCGGGAGGCGGTGATATCCATGCCCTCATTAAGGTGAATCCCCTGGAGATTGAACGGGCGACGAGTGGCATTCGTTTGGACCTGCTCAACCTGGATGATGGCTAAATGAAAAGACCATTGGGTTTGGGTATTTCCTTTCTGGTTGTCGTTGCGCTGGTGGCTGCCTATTTAATCTACCAGGGCTATCGAACCACGGCCGGCCGCTTGCAGCGATTGCGTCAGTATTGGGAAAATCCCGAAGCGCAAATTGAGGGTGTGATTCACGCCGGAGAACGATGCGGGGATGCGCCTTTCGTCATGCCCACTGATGGATGGGTCGGATTTCTGTGGGGTGATTCCTTCCGTCCCGGGCATACCCACCAGGGTGTGGATATTTTTGGCGCGGATGGCCTGGGGAAAACACCGGTTGTGGCAGCTTATGATGGTTATCTGACGCGCCTGCCTGATTGGCGCTCCTCGGTTATTCTGCGCATAGAGCACGATCCCCTGAAGCCTTCGCGGCAGATTTGGGTCTACTACACCCATATGGCAGACCCATATGGCAACTCCTTTATCGTGGATGCTTTTCCTCCCGGCACGTCCGACCAATTTGTCAAAGCTGGAACCCTGCTTGGGTATCAAGGCAATTACTCGGCCGATCCTGACAATCCTACTGGAATCCATTTACATTTCTCCATCGTGAAGGACGATGGGGAGGGTAACTTCAAGAATGAGTTGGAGATTAAAAACACCATTGACCCTTCGCCTTACTTGGGGATGGAGCTCAACGCCGATAAGGTAGGAGACGGGATTGCAACCTGCGTGGAGTGATTGTCGGACTGCGCGGCGTGGAATGTGGCTGCGAATCCGATTCGAGCATATCATTGGATTGCCTGGACAGGGTAGAGACTCAGTTTGTTGGGAATTTAACTTTCGAATTTCCAGATGTGGGACGTTCATGAGAATGGAATCGAATACAACTGCGAGATGTTTATTGCCTGATGCCCTCCTATCGTGATTTGATCCACGCCTTCCGCCAAGTAGAACTCGGCTCGCACAGTCAAGTGCTCCTACACGCGTCTATATCCTCATTGCCGCCGATTCCCGGCGGGGCGGAAACGGTCATTGGTGCGCTGCTGTCGACCTGCGATGCATTAATCACACCCGCATTTACACTGCGTTCGATGATCACACCGGGTGTGGGACCTGCGGATAATGCTTTGGATTATGGACAGGCTAACGAGCAGAATTTGCACGCCGAGATCTACAGCCTCGATTTGCCTGCGGATGACGGTCCGGACAGTATCCCGGAAACCTTGCGCCAACATCAAGGCGCGCTGCGTTCGAATCATCCCCTGCTTTCCTTTGTGGGCGTAAATGCCGATGAGGCCTTGCAAGCGCAGTCTATCGACGAACCCTGGGCGCCCATCGCTTGGCTGGCGGACTATGACGCTGACGTTGTTTTGCTGGGTGTCGATCACACGGCCAATGTCAGTTTGCATTACGCCGAATTGAAAGCCGGTCGACATCAATTCGTGCGTTGGGCATTGACGCCCGGTAGTGTGGTCGAATGTCCGAATTTCCCGGGTTGTTCCGCTGGTTTTCAGGCGGTCGCCTCGCGGTTAGAGAGCGTCCATCGCACCGCCCAATTGGGGGAATTGACGATCGAGGCCATTCCACTTCGAGATATGATCAATATTACGGTGGGCTGGATTCACGAAGACTCTCGTGCTTTGTTGTGCGATCGCGAGGGCTGCCCATGTTGTGCTGCGGTGCGAACTGCCGTGCGCGTCAATCAATGATTTCCTTGGCTTGATTAAGGACGGTTAAGTATGCGGAAGCTGCAATTCAATCCGCGCGAAAGTACCGTAGATGATTGGATTTTTTGTGTCGCATAATTCTTTTTTCCATCATAAAATCATAGGACTTTCGACTTCCTGACACGTGCACAATCCGTGGTAAGATTTATTGAAAATATTTTCAAATGGTTTCCTGTAGAGATGACAGAACCCGAAAAAATCACTATCGTTGAAGGTCCCACACCTACATTCGAGTTGGTATCAGACCCCTGGCTGCACAGCCTAATCGAGAGTCCGCTTCCATCACGCGTGGCTATGTGTAGAGTGCGTGCTTTCAACGGGCCGGCTTTGGTCGAACGCTGCTACCGCGCCTGGCACGCCGGCGAACCCATCTATCTCGAATTTCGCGATGAAGAAGGCCTGACCGACCAGGCCAGTATCATTGCCGTTCGTTGGATGGAACAAGATGAAGGGGACATGCTCCTGCTTTGGGTACGTTTGGAAGAAACCGACATTGAGATCGAATTCGACATTGATTTCGACGATTTCGATTTCGACGACGATTTCGACGGACCTGATCTCAGTACTCCCTTTTAAAAATCCAAGCTGCCCGCAGGGACAGCTTGAAGAAGAGATGTAATCTTCCAGTATTCGATCGCTTCAGTCGATCGAAGTTCCTAAGCGACTGCGTTCTTCCTCCACCAGCGAGTCATCCAGTTTCTTGAACAAAGGCTTTGGCTTTTGAAAT
The DNA here is from genome assembly GCA_034430895.1 of Anaerolineales bacterium. GTDB lineage: Bacteria > Chloroflexota > Anaerolineae > Anaerolineales > E44-bin32 > WVZH01. Next base: position 41,016 of record DAOUDW010000087.1, read on the forward strand.
TTACGTCCAGCTTCGAGTTCGCTTGCTTCCCAACGACCTGTGCCCGGTGAGGGATCATAGGTCAGCGCATTGTGTTCACGGGATGATTCCTGAAAGGTTTCGATGTGCTGCTCGCCGAAAAGGGGCTGTTCGTATCCCAGGGTTGTATGCAGGCGCTCGCTGCTGAAAGGCAGGAATGGCGCCAATAAAACCTTCAACGAGTCGATAGCACGCAGCGCCGTGTAGACCGTCGTGGCAGCGCTGGCCTTGTCTTCTTTGATCACGCCAAACCAGGGCGCTCGATCGAGGTAGCCATTGACCTCTCGGGCGAGCCGCATCGCTTCCTGGAGCCCAGCACGCAGTTTCACCGCTTCGACGTGCTCACCGATGGTATTGAACCCGGATTCGATTTGTGTCAGCAGCTCGCGATCATCTGGCCGCAGTTCTCCCGGGTCTGGGACGACGCCATCCCAATGTTTATAGGCAAATGAAAGCACGCGATTGGCGAGATTGCCCCACGTGGCGACCAATTCGTCGTTGTTGCGGCGCACGAAATCGGCCCAGGAAAAATCGCTGTCGCGCGTTTCCGGCATCACGGATGCCACGTAGTAGCGGATGGCATCGGGGTCGTATCTTTCCAGGATGTCCGGCAGCCAGACGGCCCAATTGCGGCTCTTGCTGAACTGCGCGCCTTCGATGTTCATGAATTCATTGGCGGGGACGTCGTAGGGCAGGTTCAGACGCAGGCTCTCGTCGTCTTCATACAAACGCTCGACGCCGAGCAATTCGGCCTGCCAGAACAGCGTGTGGAAGGGGATGTTGTCCTTGCCGATGAAGCAATAGCCGTGTGAGGCGGGGTCGTACCACCATGCTTTCCAGGCCTCGGGCTCACCGTGGTTGTGAGCCCATTCCACGGATGCGGTGAAATAGCCCATCACGGCCTCGAACCAGACGTAAAGACGCTTTTCGTCCCAGCCTTCAAGCGGAACCGGGATGCCCCAGTCGATGTCGCGCGTCACGGCGCGTCCCTTGAGACCGCCTTCCACGTAGTTGCGGGCGAAGTTGATCACGTTGGGGCGCCAGTGATCGGCGTGTTTCTCCATATAAGCCAGCAGCCGATCGCTGAATGCAGGCAGATCGAGATAGAAATGTTCCGTCTCACGCACGATCGGCTTGCTCCCGTCGGTCTTGCTGCGCGGATCGATCAACTCCAGGGCGTCGAGCAGGTTGCCGCAGTTATCGCATTGATCCCCGCGCGCCTCTTTGTATCCGCAAATCGGGCAGGTACCTTCCACGTAGCGATCGGGCAAGAAGCGGTCTTCACTTTCGGAATACAACTGCGCTTGGGTTTGACGATAGAGATATTCTTCTTCGAGCAATCGTGTGAAGAAATCCTGGGCGATGCGATGATGGTTCTCCGTATCCGTGTGCGTGAAGAGATCGTAACTGATGCCAATCGCTTTCTGTGTCTTAAGAAAGCGCTGATGGTAGTGTTCAAACACTTCCCGCGAACTGATCCCGCGTTTATCGGCTTCGATGGTGATGGGTGTACCGTGCGTGTCAGAGCCGGAGACCATGAGCACGCGGTTTCCCTTCAAACGATGGTAGCGAGCGAAAATATCCGCCGGCAGATAGGCGCCGGCCAGGTGTCCCACGTGCATATCGCCGTTGGCGTAGGGCCAGGCGACGGAGATGTGGATCAGATCGGACATGATGTACTCCTCGATGCGGCTGCATGCGCTTGTGTGAAAGGGGTCTTCTTCCAGTGCAAGCCGGGCTGAGCATACCACAAATCCACCGGGATATTAACTTGCACGGCATGCAATCCGTCGATCATGAATATAGCTTCAGGTTATTGGGCGGCGCGCCGCCCGGAAAACGAAAACGCCAGCTCGTTCGCTGGCGCTGACAGGCTGCCGGGGTTGGCGGTGCTCCCCGATGTTCACGAGTTCAGCGGGAGGCGCGGCCACTCCAAGCCGATGGTACGCGCGCCATCGGCGACGGCAGCTCGGGCATGATCATGGCTTGCTGGACTTTGAACATTCTTTCTCCCAAGGTCGATCCGGGTGTATCTATTAAGATCGAATTCGACCTCGAATTCGTTTCTTTATTGTACCAATGATGTCAAGCGAGTTGGTCACATCTTGCGGCGAAGATGAAATCCGCTTCGCTGAGGCCGCCGATGGAATGGGTCCAGATGGTGATTTTCGCTTTCCCCCAGGTGAGGCAAATCTCGGGATGATGATCCACGCTTTCGGCCAACTCGCCCACGGCGTTGGTGAAATCGAGCGCTTGCTGAAAATCAGTGAATTTGAAGGTCTTTTCCAGGTGGTGTTCATCGATGATCTGCCAATCGCCCCCGAGCTGCTCGCGGATGGCGTTCAATTTATCCCCCTTTAACGGCGCTGCACCTTTACGAGGCGGTTTGAGTTCTCTGCGCGCGAGTTCGGACATGGTTGACTCCATTTTAATTAGACAAGTATTGTCTACATTTTATCACGCGGGATTTTGGTTTCTACAACGCTATTTCACTTAAATTATAATATTGTCATTTGGTAAACTTATGCTTTAAAAACAATCAAATGAAATCTGTAATAGTCCTTTGCCGCCCTGTAGGGGGGAAAAACCTCATCCGGATGTAGTTTTCTATGCTATACGATATTTAGGGTAGCTGAAGGTTCAAGATGGTTATGATAATGTCAGTTGTAGAAACATAAGGAGCGGAACCCACCAGATTGAGATAACACTCCGCTGAAAAATCATTCGATTTTCAAGCTCCCTCTTTTCCAATTTGTTATCCAAAAAAACAATAACATTCCAGCCCGTTCGACGCAAGGAAAGCCATAACAGGGATACAAGCGTCGTTGGTTTACCGCAGGGTTACCGTTGTATTACCGTTTGGTAACAATCCGCGACGATGCGGATTTTTGGTGTATAAACTTGTAAGTGAGATCGGTAAAAGCAGATTTGATGAGGGTATCTTAAGTATCGTCATAAGTGCGATATCATGTGGTGTTAAGTGTCCTAGTAGGTCGATTTATCACCAAATGCTTGAATTGCCGCTCGAGTTGTTGTAATGTGATACAAGTTTCGGTATTGTTCATACATTCCCTTTCGCTGGTATTCAACAACCCAATATCCAACTCCCTGCGTGGTTAAACCATCCTTTGCGCATACCAACAAAGCCCACGATGTTCCAGGGAGATGACAGACCTGTATCTTGAAAGTTACTGTTTCTGGAGAGGAAAAATGTCCATGTCCCGCACAACCCTTACTTCTGTAATTCGCGATTTTTCACGACCGCGCTTCCGGCTTTATCGATTACGATCAGCCATTATAAAGATATTAAACGCCGGCGTAGCTGCATCCATGCTTACTTCGATGAGCGGCGTGGCTCTGGCTAGTGCAGCATCTGATGCGGATACAAACGTGGAGATTCCTCTCCCGGCCCCTTACAAGAGTATCGAAGCTCTCGTAGAGCCCAACATCGTCCAGAGTACATTCGACAGCGATGACGAAGGATGGACGATCGTCGGTGATGGGGACGGTCCGACATATAACGCCACCGGTGGCAATCCGGGTGGGTACATCAGCTCTACAGACCAAGCGTCAAGCGAATATTGGTATTGGCAAGCCCCGGCGAAATTCCTCGACGATCAATCCGCTGCATATGGCAGAACACTGAGCTTCGACCTTGTCCAAAGCGTCACCGATGACCAGGATGATCAAGATGACGTTGTCCTGGTGGGAGATGGTATCACGCTTGTATTTGACACTTCATATAACCCGGGAGATACGTGGACGCATTATGTGGTCACGTTACATGAAAGTGCCGGATGGCTAAATTCAAGCACAGGCCTTGCGCCATCTTCTATCGAATTCACCCAAGTTTTGACGAATCTCGAATCTCTTCTCATCCGCGGCGAGTATCGTGTTGGCGATGATACCGGCGGACTCGACAATGCTGCTTTTTCGGTACTCTGCCCAGAAACGGGGAATCTCATTGTTCCAATTGGAACTTCGTGCTGGCTCGAGGCTGGCGAATATACATTCGACAGCATCACCGTCGAAGCTGGCGGGCTGATTTATCTCGAAGGTGATCCAGTTACCGGCGAAGGCGTCATTCTCAATTCCACGACAATCGTTGTGGAATCTGGAGGTGAGATGACCGCCACTGCGCTGGGATACCCGATCGGCCAGGGTCCGGGAGCCGGGAGCGGGACCGATAAGACGGGCGGCGGGGGACACGGCGGCTATGGAGGAAATGGGACCGAATACAATGCAATCGGCGGTGTGGGATACGGTTCGCTGTTCGAGCCCATCACGCTGGGTAGTGGCGCGGGAGATCGCCCTGAGGGTGGCACTGGAGGGGGTGCGATCCATCTCATTGTGAACGGCACACTGCAGCTGGACGGCACGGTATTGGCCGATGGTGGTGCTGGCACCCAATACGAACGGGGTGGCGGCGCCGGTGGCAGCATCTGGATTGAGGCGGCCTCATTGGCCGGTTCGGGCCTGATCCGCACGAATGGCGGCAATGCGGGTTACATGGGCGGTGGAGGAGCGGGTGGGCGCATCGCCATCGATGCAAGCAGCAACAGCTTCACCGGATCGGTGAACGCACACGGCGGCACGGGCAACCAGGCCGGTGGTGCGGGGACAATCTACTGGACAGTGGATGATCACCTGGTGGTCGACAACGGCGGCAACAGCGGTAAGCAAACCCCCCTCGAGGAAGACGATTACGACTTCGAAAGCATCACACTCAATGGCAATGCCATCCTGCAAGTGGAAGGGGCTAACTCTTCTATCACCCTGGACAATACAACCATCCAGGGGGATGGCACAGGCAGGCTCACTCCATTCGGGACGGCGTATGTTCCTGTTGACCTTATTATTAATGATTACACGTTGAATTTGGAAGGGCAGATGCCGGGGGTGCAGACTGTGACTGTCGAGTCGGGCGGCGGTCTGATGTTCAGGCCGGGCTCACAGTTCTACTCTGGCTCGTATGCCTTCCAGTCTATTGAGGTGAGAGACGGCGGCAAATTGTATGCATACCCGTATATCGCGGGTGGCGGGGTTTATTCGAATGATTATGGCCTCACGCTCGAGGTCGGGAACCTGACCGTCGATGCTGGTGGTGAGGTTACAGCCACCGGGTTGGGATACCCGATTGGGCAAGGACCGGGAGTCGGGAGTGGAAGCGATGACACGGGTGGTGGGGGACACGGTGGTCTGGGAGGAAATGGAATTGAAGCCAATGCAACGGGTGGTGGGGCATACGGGTCGCTTTTCGAGCCCATCACGCTAGGCAGTGGCGCGGGTAATGTAGGACAGGGGGGGAGCGGAGGGGGCGCGATCCATTTACTGGTGAGCGGCACACTGCAGCTGGATGGCACAATATCTGTCGATGGTGGTTCTTCTACCCAATACGAACGGGGAGGCGGCGCCGGTGGCAGTATCTGGGTCGAAGCGGCATCCTTTACCGGGACGGGTTTGATTCGCGCCAATGGTGGCAATGGAGGCACACAGGGTGGTGGTGGTGGCGGCGGGCGCATTGCCATCGATGCAAGCAGCAACAGCTTCACGGGCTCGGTGAACGCGAGTGGCGGTACAGGGAACGAGAGAGGTGGGTTTGGTACGATCTACTGGACGGTGGACGATCATCTGGTGATCGACAATGGCGGGGTCAATGCTAGACCATCTGTTATCGTCGAGGGGGATTATGATCTCAATCTCATCACGCTCAGTGGCAATGCTATCCTGCGGGTGGAAGGTGCCAGCTCATCCATCACTCTTGATAACACAACCGTTCAAGGAGATGGTACAGGTAGACTGATCCCATTTGGCACAGTCTTAACTCCGGCAGCTTTCACGGTTGATAACTTCGCCTTGGATTTGGAAGGAAAATTTGATGGGGTTACGAATCTCACCGTAGGAAGCAACGGCGAATTGATCCTACGAACATATACAGCGCTTTATTCTGGAATCCACACCTTCTCCAGTGTTGATGTGGTTTCTGCCGGGCGGCTAATATTCGTACCATACAATAATGGGGATTCCGATTACACGAACGATTCTCCATTCGAGCTGCACGTAGACACACTGAATATTGATGCTGCCGGCATCATCACCGCTGAAGGTTCGGGGTATCCTCGCAATCAAGGTCCTGGCACGCCGACGTCAAGTGGTGGTGGCGGGGGTGGTCACGGCGGGGCTGGGGGGAACGGACTTCACGGATCTGGGGGAACATCATACGGTTCCTTGTACCAACCGGTTCTATTCGGTAGTGGAGGCGCCGATGACGCAAATGGTGCAGCATCTGGAGGCGGCGCTATTATTCTGGTCGTCGAAAATGCGATCACCGTCAATGGGATTCTTTCGGTTGATGGCGCATCAAACAGTGCCGTTAGCAGCAGTGGAAGTGGAGGTGGTGGATCGGGAGGTAGCATCTGGGTTACAGCCGATACCCTCAATGGTTCAGGCGTTGTATCCGCTGACGGTGGTAATTCCACGAATGGCGGAGGCGGCGCGGGCGGACGTATCGCCGTCTACGCCGAGACAGTCGATCCCAACCTTTCCCTTTCCGTCATGGGAGGAGCTGGCGGCGATCCTGGAGACCTGGGGACGACGTATTTGGGAAATCTGGATCCCACACTCTCAAGCATTACCATCGATCCGGACACTGTGCCCACCCTCGTTTCGAGTTACGGTGAGATTAGAGTAACTTTACGCAACGAATTTGGATTGCCCATCCCTGGCAAGCCGGTATCTGTGGCCTTGATTTCTGGTGATGAAGCCTACATCAACGATCAACTCGTGGGTTTGAATGATTTTATCGACATCGGATTGACGGATATCGATGGTAATGCGACCGGTACGATCCGCGCCGAGACCCTCGGTCTACGAACGGTCCGAGCTCGCAGCGAGCAGGAACTCATCCTGGCTGAGGCGACCGTCGAATTTATTCCGGGGCCCTTCGATCCTGGCACATCCACGATTGATGCCACTCCGCAGCAAGTTCCGGCTGACGGCAGTACACCGGCCAACTTGATTGTCACGACGCGTGATGCGTTTGGCAATCCTGTCCCCGGAGCTGAGGTGACCCTGACTACTCCAAGCGGGACGCTGACCCAACCTGCAACACCTACCGATGCGAATGGTCAGACCAGCGGTACGCTGACGCACGATGCCATCGAAGCCATCACGGTTTCCGCACTTGTCGACAGCGTAATGTTTGATGACGAGGCGACTGTTGATTTTCATGGATCCGATCTGGAGGCAGATATTACTGCCCCAGACGAAGCAATTGCCGATGGCACAGTGACGTATTCGATTACTGTGAAGAACATGGATCTGTTAACCGCGAATGGCGTGACGGCAACCCTGGAGCTTCCAGCCGAAGTAACCTATCTCTACGACAGCGCGCCCACCGATCCAACGCAAAATGGGAACGAGTTGACCTGGGAGCTGGATGCTCTGCCTCATAACAATGCAGTGTCTTTCAGCGTCACAACCGACGTCAATCCAACTGTACCCGCTGGCAGTACACTCACGGGTGTGATTAATGTAAGCACGACGTCACCGGAAGCCAACACCAGTAACAATGTAAGCAGCGACAGCACGACCATCGTCGATGCGTTCGATTTCACGGTCGCATTGATCCCCACCAGCGCCACGCTCAACATGGGTGGCGCAGCGCAGTACACCATCCGAATTCGCAACGTCGGTTTCGTCGGTGACAGCTATGCCATCAGCGTCGATGGTCTAGATGCAAATTGGATCGAGCTTGGCGACAATGAGATCGGCATCTCCCCGGGTGCGAGTCGAGATGTGACACTGACCATATCGCCGGACGGTTGCCAGGCGGAGGAAATCTTACCCTTCAGTGTATCCGTCCAATCCAATGGCGGCACCATCAAGACAGCCCAGGGTGAAGTATCGCTGGTACAGGTGCCGAACATCACGCTGGATAAACCGAAGGACAATTCAACATCCGGTTCTCGTTCCGTGCTCTTCAGCTGGCGCACGAATCCGACCACAACGGGCACATTGACGGTCTACCCACAGGGTCAACCTGCCGAAGCACAGACTTTCAACTCCTCTCAAGGCGCCACGCACAACATCCAGGTGGAGGATCTCGAGCGCTACGTGACCTACGAGTGGTACGTGCAGGCCGATTCGACTTGCGGTACGCAAACCAGCGCAACACGAACCTTCACTGTCGGCAGCGGCATTGTGTTCGTAAGCCGCAATCCTTCCTTTGAACTTGCCCGTGATTACGATCAACGTTTCTCGATCACGGTGCGCAACGATGACAGCGAGGCACACACCTTACTGGCGACGGTCCAGAATCCTTACGAGGATTTGATACTCAACTTCGTCGGCAGCGGCAGCGTAGACGAAACGATCACACTTTCCGCAGGGCAAAGCCGCACGCTGGAACTGGTCGTGCACGCCCAGGACGCAACGAATCATGAGTACGACCTTTTGGCCGAGATCACCGCTGATGACGGTACTTCAATTCCACTGACCGACAACACCAGCATCCATCTGACCGTGCTCTTCGAATTCGATGTGAGTGTGGTTGAGGATTCAGTTGACCCGATCACCGGCGTGAAGACCTATACCGTCACCAACAACGGTTTGCCGATCACCGACCTCGAAATCAGCGCCGCCGATCCCACCAGCGGCGAACCGGCGCGGGTGATGTTCTTGCCTTCGATCTCCCACGGAAAGCTCGATACTGGGGATTCAGTCACCTTCGATATGATCCCGCTTTTCGACGAACGGGATGTCGCGGGGATGAGCGCCCTACCCTCCGGCGGTAATCTGGCCTCGTATTTGCCCAACAGTGAACCGGGAATTATTAGTGCGAATCTGATCGTCGGCGGCGCTGGCCAGGAACAAGTACAGTCGTCGAATATGAGCTGCCCTTCCGGCAGCGTGCACAGCGCGCCACTGGAAGATGTGTGTTTGGAGCTCCAAAACAGCAACTGGTACTGCACCAACAAACCGAACATCAGCATGCCTTTCTACCTGCCCTTTATCGTCGAGCAGGATCTGATCGAATCTGTCAATCTGCAGATGGATTTCCACCCAAGAAGCAACGTTCAGGATCACACTACCAGTATCTCTTTGAACGGTGAGCTACAGGGTACGCTGGATAATATGATCCCCAACGGCACATTCTCCACGCGTGTTCCCCCCGACACGCTACACACCAGCGAATACGGTTCGACAGTGCAGGAACTCGAACTGAATTCGGTTCATAACAATCCGGGGCATTACGTATCCGTAGCCGATTTCAGCCTGGGCATCGGTCTTCAATCCACCACGGCGTATGTTTGCGCTGAATCTCCTGAAGATGCCAGCGAAAACGCCATGGATGCCTTCCATCTCAAGCCCTCGGAAATTGCTTCGGCCTGTGCTTCGGTCGGTATTCCTGTCGAATCGGTCTTGTCCTCCGGAGACGATTGCTGCGCAGCGTACGGCGCCACACAGGTTAACGTGGGTGGCGAAATCAATACTCGCACGGGGGGCATGGACTATTCTTTTGTTGACATATCCATCCCCACCTCTGCTGGAACGCTTTCTTTCAAACGATGGTATTCCACACTCACGCTCGAGGACTATGCGGATACACTAGGATATGGTTGGACTCATAGTCTGGACACGCGTCTGATCTTCCCCGACGATCCTCTCGGTCGTGAGGGTGTGGTATTGATGAAGCTGCATGCATCCAATCGCTACCAATTCACCATCGAGGATGACGGCACCTTCACACCCTTTCCTGGATTTACTGGGGAGTTGACCGCTTCCGGTGATCCGCTTACGTTTACTTACGCAACACCAGGACAATACGATTATCATTTCGACGCGGATGGGAAATTAATTTCCCGATCCGACCCTCGGGGTAACGCATTGCAATACACATATAACGCGGAAGACCGTTTAATCCGTGTCGAAGACGACAATGGGCAACGTTACCTGGAACTGGATTACGATGCATTGGGACGAGTTAACTCGGTTCAGGATCATACAGATCGTGGCGTTACCTTTAACTACAACGCCGCCGGTGACTTGAGTTCCAGCGTCGATTTACTCGGCGGCACCTGGACCTACTTTTATGATCCTACGCTGCCGCACTACCTGTCTGAAGTGCGTGATCCCAGCGGCACCACCCTCGAACGCACGGTTTTCGATGAACAGGGCCGCGCCGTAGAACAGTACAACGGTGAGGGCGAGTTGGCCGTGCGTCTCGAATATGAAGGTTTCGGTTCTACCAAGGTCTACGAAGCCACCGGCAACCAGTCGATGCACGTCTACGACAGCAATGATGCCATTGAACGCCAGGAGGATCCTTTGGGTGGCCTGAACCGGCGTGAGTACGACGACAACTTCCGCCCCACTATGATCACCGACGAGGACGGCGACACTACCCACCTGACCTGGAGCGAGGACGGCACCAACCTGACCCAGGTGATTGATGCCGAGGGCAATCCGGTCAACCTGTCTTACGACGAAAACAACAACCTTACTTCTATTGTCGATCCGCTCGATACGGAGACCAGCTATGCCTACGACGGGTTGCTGCTGACCTCCAGCACCGACGACGAGGGCAATACCACCAGCTACACCTACACACCTGAAGGGTATCTGCAAAGCATCACCGACGCGGCCGGAAATACGACATCTTACACTTACGATTCTTATGGCCAACAAGTTTCGATGACCGATGCCTCAGGCAACACCTGGCTCTACCGCTACGACGATCTTGGCCGCCTGATCGAGAACGAGGATCCCAACGGCGTGATCGCACGCCGCGAGTACGACGCTGCCGGACGGATGATCCGCTCGACGCGCAACTACGATCCCGCCCGCCCGCAGAACGACGAGAACCTTTACAACATTGTCACCGAGTACGTCTACGACGCCGTGGGCAACCAGATCGAAGTCATCGACACCTTCGGGCGTAGCACACAGTATGTCTACGACGACGCCAATCGTCTAATCCGCATGTTCGATTCCGCCGGCAACGAGACGACCAATACCTTCAACAACGCCGGGCAATTGGTTGCTACGACCGATGTCTTGGATCGCATTACAACTTTCGTCTACGATGAACTCGGCCGCATGGTGGAGATGCACGACGCGCTGGGCAACATCACCACCACGGTTTACAACCCCGACGGCACCGTCGCCAGCACATCCGATGCGTTGGGAAACAGTACTTCGTATACCTACGACGACCTCAAACGCGTCGCGGCCACAACCGATGCCCTCGACGGCACGACGACCACTACCTACGACGAGTTAGGCAACGTGATCGCCACGACGGACGCCCTGGGGAATACCACAACCTACGAATACAACTCGCTAGGCCAATTGACACACCAAACCGACCCCGAAGGTGGAAATATACAGTACGTTTACGACGAACTCGGCAACCGCATCGAGACCATCGATCCGCGCGGGAATTCGACGTTTTATGTCTACGACGATCAAGGCCGCCTGGAGACGGTCACCGATGCGCTGGGCGGTACAACGACATACACCTACGACGCCTTGGGCCGTCGCCTAGCCATTACCGATGCAGAGGATAACACCACCAGCTACAGCTATGATGAACTCGGTCGACAGGTTTCTGTAACTGATCCGTTGGGGAACACGACTTCTACGGAATTCGATGCGCTCGGCAATGTACTCAGCCGTACGGACGCCAATGAAGAGACCACCACGTATGTTTACGACGTGCTTGGCCGACTGGAATCCCAGACCGACCCGCTAGGTGGCATTACGACCTATACCTACGACGCCGCCAGTAACCAACTCACGGTAACCGACGCCGAAGGGCACACCACCACGACGGTCTACGACGAACTCAACCGGCCGGTCTCGGTGACTGATCCCCTGGGAAATACAACCACCACAGCCCATGACGCCACCGGCAACGTACTCGCCACCACCGACGGCTCGGGGCAGACGATCACGTTCACCTACGACGAACTGGGCCGCCAGGAGACGGTCACCGACCCGCTGGGCAACACGACGAGCTACGCCTACGACGCCGTGGGCAACCGCATCTCGCTGACCGACACCAACGGCGTGGTCACACGCTACGAGTACGATGGGCTGAACCGTCTCACGGCAGTGGTCGAGAACTACCTCTACGGCGCGCCAGCCGATCACGAGACCAATGTGCGTACCGAATACAGCTACGACGCGAACGGCAACCGGCTCACGATTCTCGACGGCCGCAGCCACTCGACGACCTTCTCCTACGACGAACTCAACCGCCTGGAAAGCGAAGCCGATCCGCTGGGCAATACCACCAGCTACGCTTACGACGCCGTCGGCAACCGGGTCTCGTTAACTGACGCAGAGGGATTCACCACGAACTACGTCTACGACGACACCGGCCGCCTGACCACGATCGATTACCCCGCTCCGGATGATGATGTGAGCTTCAACTACGACAACAATGGCAACCGTCTCTCGATGAGCGACGGCGCAGGCACTACGAGCTGGGTTTACGACGAACTCGGGCGTGTGACCTCTGTCACCGATCCCTTCGGTGAAACGGTGAGCTACGCCTACGACGGCGTCGGCAACAGAGTCACCCTGACCTATCCGGATGGCGAGACCGTGAGTTACGCCTACGATTCGAGCGACCGCCTGACCCAGGTCGCGGATTGGGACAGCGGTGTGACCGATTACAGCTACGATTCCGCCAGTCGATTGTCAACGGCGACCCTGCCCAACGGCGTGGTCACGACCTACAGCTACGACAACGCCGGCCAACTGCTTGAGTTAACCCACGAAGCCGACGATACGACTCTGTCTTCCTTCAACTACACGTACGATTCCGTAGGCAACCGCACCCAAGTGGCTGAGTACTATCTCACACCCGGCGGCGGCACTGGTGGACCTACGGTCAGCGTGCAGATCGTCGACGAGCGCGGCGATCCCCTGGCGAATCTGCCGGTTTACGCCTTCGACGACTCCACCTACACCGGCTACCACGAAACCACGGACGAGAACGGCGAAGCTGCCATCACCCTGCCGGAAGGAAATTACCGCTTCCGCGTCGACGTCGATAGTGCACAGTTCTGGAGCGGTGAAACGAATCACTGCGCCATCGCCGGCTGCACGGAGGTGCTCTTCACCATCCCCGACCCGGTGCTGGTCAGCGTACAGGACACCAGCGGCACGCCCATAGAAGGGCTGCCGGTTTATGTGTTCGACGAAACGACGTATACAGGCAAGCATTCCACGACGGACGAGAACGGCGAAGCCATTTTGCGTCTCGTGGAGGGCAGCTATCGCTTCCGCGCCGATCCTAACGGCACGCAGTTCTGGTCCGCAGAAAATAACCACTGTGATGTGCCCGGCTGCACGCTGGCGAACGTCAGCGTGACCATCCCGGTCACCGTCACAGTAATGGACAGTCTGGGCATGCCCGCCGAGGGCATCCCCGTCTACGCCTTCTCCGGTGGAAGCTACAGCGGCTACCACGGCACGAGCGACGCCAACGGTCAGGTTTCACTCACCCTGCCGCAGGGCGACTACCGCTTCCGCGCCGATTCAGGCGGCACCCAGTTCTGGAGCGGCGAGACCGACCACTGCAGCGTGCCCGGCTGCCTGGACGCGGCAGTGGAGATCACCCTGCCCGTCACTGTGACCGTGGAGGACTCGGACGGCACACCGCTGGCGGATCTGCCGGTCTATGCCTTCGATGAATCGACCTATACCGGATTCCACGCCGCGACGGACGCCAATGGCGAGGTCAGTCTGACCCTGCCTGCAGGTGAATACCGCTTCCGCGCCGATTCCGATGGCACACAGTTCTGGAGCGGCGAGAGCAACCACTGCGCTGTACCCGGCTGCAGCGCGGCCAGCGTCACCGTAACCCTGCCAGTTACTGTAACTGTGCTGGACACGGACGGCCAGCCTGCCGAGGGTTTGCCCGTGTATGCCTTCGACGAAACCACCTACACCGGATACCAAGCCACGACGGACGCCTCCGGGCAGGTTAGCTTAACCCTGCCGCTGGGCGATTACCGCTTCCGCGCCGACAAGAACGGCACACAGTTCTGGTCCGGCGAGAGCAACCACTGCACCGTACCCGGCTGCAGCGCCGCCAACGTTACCGTCACACTGCCAATCGTCGTCACCGTACTCGACACGGATGAACAGCCCGCCGAGGGATTGCCTGTATATGCCTTCAATGAAACGACCTACACCGGCTACCACGCCACGACGGATTCCGCCGGGCAAGTTAGCCTGACGTTGCCGCAGGGCGAATATCGTTTCCGCGCCGACAAGAATGGCACGCAGTTCTGGTCCGGCGAAAGCAACCACTGCACGGTCCCCGACTGCACGGAAACTTCGGTTACCGTGACGCTGCCCGTCACCGTGTCGGTACTGGATATCAACGAACAGCCGCTGGAAGGCGTGCCGGTCTACGCTTTCGATGAATCCACCTACACCGGCTACCACGCCACGACGGATGCCTCCGGGCAGGTTAGCTTGACCCTGCCGCCGGGCGATTACCGCTTCCGCGCCGACTACGATGGCACGCAGTATTGGTCCGGCGATAACAATCACTGCAGCGTACCCGGCTGCACAGCGGTTACCCTCGTCGCTGATGAAACCCCGCCCGTTGCCAACTACTACGGCGCAAAACGCAGCCTGGCAATGATCCTGCCGGTGCGTCTAGCGCAGGGCACGCTCATCGTCGTCACCGTGCTGGACACCGACGGCCAGCCCGCCGAGGGATTGCCCGTCTACGCCTTCGATGAGTCCATCTACACCGGCGTCCATGGTACGACGGATGCCGCCGGCCAGGTTTCCCTAGATTTGCCCGACGGCGCCTACCGATTCCGGGCGGATTTCAACCCCCTATCGGGGGCAGGCGGCACGCAGTTCTGGTCTGGAGAGACGAACCACTGCACTGTGCCGGACTGCACGGCAGTCGGAATCACCGTTACCATTCCGCTGACAGTGACCGTTCTGGATACAGATGGCCAACCCGCTGAGGGTTTGCCTGTGTATGCCTTCAACGAGTCCGCCTACACCGGCTACCACGCTACAACGGACGTTAACGGTCAGGTGAGTCTGACCTTGCCACAGGGTGCGTACCGTTTCCGGGCCGACAAGGATGGCACACAATTCTGGAGCGGCGAGAGCAACCACTGCACGCTGCCCGGATGCAGCGAAGCAAGCATCACCGTCACGCTGCCCATAACCATTACTGTACTGGACACCGACGAACAGCCCGTCGAAGGGTTGCCCGTGTACGCCTTCGACGAAACCACCTACACCGGTTACCACGCCACAACGGACGCCTCCGGGCAGGTTAGCTTGACCCTGCCGCCGGGCGATTACCGCTTCCGCACGGATAAAGACGGCACACACTTCTGGTCAGGCGCAAGCAACCACTGCACGCTGCCTGGTTGCACAGAAGCCGGCATCACCGTCACGCTGCCCATAACCGTTACTGTGCTGGACACTAACGGACAACCCGCCGAAGGGCTGCCCGTCTACGCCTTCAATGAAACGACCTACACCGGATATCACGCTACGACGGATGCTGCTGGACAGGTGAGTCTCACGTTACCGGAAGGTGACTACCGCTTCCGCGCCGACAAAAACGGTACGCAGTTCTGGTCCGGCGAGAGTAACCACTGCTCACTGCCGGACTGCACGGAAGCTGGCATCACCGTCACCATCCCGGTCACCGTAAACGTACAGAGTCAGACCGGCGATCCCTACCCTGACCTGCCGGTCTACGCCTTCAGCGCCGACAGCTACACCGGATTCCACGGCACAACGGACGAGAACGGCCAGGTAAGTCTGACACTGCCGCAGGGCGACTACCGCTTCCGCGCCGACTATACCCTTTCGGGCACAGGCGACGGCGTGCATTTCTGGTCCGGCGAGTCGGATCACTGCACAGTACCCGGTTGCCTCGAAGTTACAGTCGAACTGCCCGGCGGCGGTGGGAGTGCGCCGCAGTCCGTAACCATCGACTACACCTACGACCCGCTCTACCGCCTCACCGCCGCGGATTACGATTCGGGCGAGTACTTCCACTACAGCTACGACGCCGTGGGCAACCGTCTCACCCAGGAGACGCAGGCGGGCACGAACAGTTACACCTACGACAACGCCAACCGTCTCATAGAAGTCGACGGCGTGAGTTACACCTGGACCGCCAACGGGAATCTACTCACCGACGGCGAGAGCACGTATACCTACAACCACGCCAACCGCCTGACCGGCGTAACCCAGGGCGAGGACTCCTACAGCTACGTCTACAACGGACTGGGTGACCGCCTGACGCAGACCGTCAACGGCGAGGCGATGAACTACACGCTTGATCTGGTCACTGGCTTGACCCAGGTGCTCGACGACGGCACGAACGCTTATCTCTACGGCCTGGATCGGGTGGGCGAGCAGCAGCCCGCCGGCTGGGCCTACCACCTGCCCGATGCCCTGGGCAGCGTGCGCCAGCTAACGGATGCAGATCCTGAAGTGACCCTGGCACGCGCCTACGAACCTTTCGGCAGCGTGATGGCCAGCAGCGGCTCGGGCGAGACGAATTACAGCTTCACCGGCGAGTGGGCCGATGGGACGGGGTTGATACATCTGCGGGCGAGGTATTATATACCGTGGCAGAGTCGATTTATGAGTAAAGACACATGGCAAGGAGAGTCTTCTCAACCCATATCATTCCATCGATGGATGTATGCAAATGATGCGCCGATTACATCCTTTGATCCTACAGGTCATTACACGCTTCCTAGCAATCTAAAGAGAAATCCTTGTGGATTTCCATTTGATTGGCATGAATGTATCCTTTATAAGTTTTATAAGACAAGAGCTTCAGTAACAGAAGAACCTCCACTTATTTGGAATCCGTCTGTTACGGTTTATAAATCACCTTCGATTGGACACATACAATTCAAAATACTGTCACCTTTGATACCTACACTGTATTCTGGGGAAAATATTGAATTACCTGGCGAGCCATTGGGATTTAATCTATGTGGTCAAATCAGCTTAGAAATGATCTTTGAGTCCACTATAGGTAAGAGAAGTGGTTTCGGTATTTATTATATGTATGAGCTTTTTAACGAGACACTCAATGCGACTTTCCCGTATCAAATAGCTACAGCAGCTGTACATGCATTTGGAGACAATTTCAGTGTGTCCACACACGTCTATGATAGGAACCGACTTTGGACTCTTCCAGATGATCCCATAGAAGGTAAATTCACTGCTGATTCTATAGAAAAGCCCAGCGGATGGGCAAGTCTCGGAGAATATGGACTATTTTCTCATCTGCGAGCTAAGTTATCAGATGGACGATACTTAATACCATTAGTTTCGATCAAGGCAAGTAGTTACTATGGCGATACAGGTGAGCTTCTTCCCAAGACCGGAATGGGAAATACTTCGGGACATTGGGTCGTCCTGTCCGGTATGTCTGAAAATAACAATTGGCGAGGGAAAAACCCTTCTGATTCATATATTAATTGGGTTAGGATAATGAATCCATTTCACAACCAAGCTGAATATTACTTGTGGCGTGATTTTGAAAAATCTTGGAGTAGTTCACGAAGCTTAGTGGAAATCTCCCCTCACACCACAGCAAACATGTGGGGTTATTAACAAATCGCTATCTAGGCAGTACGTAGGTTGGGTTGAGGAACGAAACCCAACACTTTTTCCCCCTATCTTCCCCCCGCAGGGGAATGTGGGGGTTCCCCCACACCCCGGCAAAGCGGCCCATGAACTGGATTTCAAAAACGTAGGGAGCATGGGCCACTGAATCATCCGTTCTGTTGACTCAAAGCTCACTTTGATGCATTTGTCCTAAACCACATCAATGTCACTTAAAGGATAATTTGGCCGACATGTAAAGCATAACATGGCCGAATTATAGGGGAATCTCAGCTCGAAAGCCTACCGATATAAAGCATAATGTGGCCGAAAGTGCAAAAATAAAGCATAAGCTGGCCGTGAGTACTGTAAGCTTACTTTTTATATCGACCGATTCTACACGGACGATGTTTTTCCACCCTACACGGGCCTAGTACCATATTATTGCCGTTTGTACAGCGAATTGCCCCGCAATGTATCTCCGAGAAAAGCTCGATTTGTAGCATATTATTGCCGATTGTGAAATTTTGCACCATATCATTGCCATTTGTGAAGACTTAACATAATTGAGGGGGTCTTTGTATTTGATCCATCCGGACGAGGTTTTCCCCCCTACAAGTTTTTACCCACTACAAGTTTTCACCCCCACATGATGTTTTTCACTCTGCCTGGCGAATTTTCTAGAACGGATGTACATTTTCGGCCAGCACACTCCAACAAACTCGCTCGGCTAATCGTAGAAAAAGGATGGAAGGGGGTAAGTATGAAGGTAATCGAGTTGATCTAATTTCGGTTGTAACGAGAAGACTATACCCGCAGTAAATTCCGGTCCCGCCTCAGTCAGATCTGGTAGATACGTCAAGTCTTTTCACAACGCATATTATCATAACCATCATGGAATTTCAGCCTGCAGTATAGAATGACATCACACAGACGAGGTTTTTCCCCCCTACAGGTTGTTCGGGATTACCAATTTCCTTATGAGTGGTGCAAATTGTGGGGGCAGGTTAATTTATTACTGTTAATTTAAATGTGCTATACCTGAATATTATATTAATCCACTCCGAGATTCCAATTAAATTCCTACATTATTAGTCTCAAGGATTAAGTACTTGGAGCAACGCTGTACTTGGGCTTGGTTTATCAGGATCCTGTGCTTCAAAAACTTGTTGTTCATTAGCAATACTAATTGGACACCGTTCCCAGAGGTTATGACGAGCGAGGAATGAGTCAAATTGCATGCCCGAAGCACCAACATCAATACGCCTCAATTCATATGGACCATACGCATCAATCCCCTTTTCGGCCCACAATTTCCATACTTTTTCTGTCCAGACGAGGCCATTTCCATGTCGTTCCCATGTATCCCACCAATCTGTTAGTTTCAAGGTGATTTCAGGTCCATAAATGCCTTCGAACTTCATAGGTAGACAGTGAGGGTCATTATATTCGAAGAGTTGCATTCGCTCCTCTACAAGTTCCAGAAGTTCTTTCTTCTTAACGCGTAGAATGTCAAGCGTGGGTTTATTGAAAACGACAGCGTATTCACCTACTGCTTGATCACCACCTACCATGTCATCTGGATCTGAAACTTTTCTTACAACGAGAAATGGGCAGTTTTCATAAAGATTGTGTTCAATACTCCAGATTTGTTTTCTAAGTTCAATAATCGCCATCGTATTTACATATAAGCTAACAGCTATGTTAAGTTCGAGGTCGACATTCAAAAGCTTTTTTAATGTCTGTTCATATGCTCGCATATATCCATATGCCATATTTATATTAATGAGACCAGGGTTGACCTCCATTGAATTGTGCACATGCATTTCAGAAAATATTGGGATATTCTCCACATCTGCAGGCCATTTGCCAAACTCTGGCTTTATCTCATTAGCCGTTATTTCAGCTGATTGGGTGTCCATGAGACGATAGAGAATCTTGACCATATTCGAGTTATGGTAGCTGCCCGCTGGCTCCCTTAATGGCTCCTCAGGTCCAGCTAATATTGAAATAACACGCTCTGCTCCAAGCTCAAGAGCAGCCCTTATGGGGAGTACGTCTCTCACTCCTCCGTCTACAAAATGTCCATCCTTATATGGATCAGCCCGTAAATCTTTCGCTTCATAAATACAAGGGATCGAAGATGACGCGATAGTACCTTGGACAAGGGCATCCTTAATAGTACCCATCCCATTCTCTGCATCCAACTGCCAAGACACTTCGGGCGTATTGGCATTTCCTTTAATAAGTCTTGCATCTTCGGTCACATACCATGTCTGGGCATCCTCGAGACACACTGTCGCAAGACGCATCTTAATGTAAGGTGTGAGAGATGTACCAAACTTGTTAAAATCAACTTTCGCCTTTATTAATTCCTCTATTGGCTTGAGTGTGTAAAGGCTAGGAGCTGAAAAGAATAGGTTTATTACCTTTAAAATCTTTCCCAGCATATCTGTTAAGTCCTCAATCACACCAACGGCCAAGGTCCCGAAGGATAATATATTCAAAAGTACAAAACCGGCACCAACACCGGGAAGTTCAGGCTCACCCCCATTCACCCCTCCTGTCTCAATAACTTGGTCTATATCCACATTGAGATCATCTAATATTTGAAGTATCTCTCCGATGTTTTTATGCGGAAGGTACATGTCATTTTCACTCTGAAGGGAAAGAAATAAACTGACGAGATCCTTGACGCCCTTATAGCCAGATTCCGCAATTTTAAGGGCCATAATTGCTCCTACTGAAGTTCCACAGACATATCTCAAATTGATCTTTTTCCAAATATCAGATCTCGTAAGATAATCTAGAGCACCTACTTCGAAACTTCCTTTGGAGCCTCCACCAGAAAGTACTAATGCAGTGGCTGGGACATTATCATCTACATGTCCGAAATGTCTTTTCTTCAGGTCTAGCGGATCAAGTCCTGGACGCTCAGGCTCCTCAACAGGAATTTCACCTATTGGTACAATTTCGTGATCCCTTTCTGGGTCTAGGTCAGGCATCAGGCTCCCCTTTCTTTCTTTATCTTCGAAGATAATAAGTAAATGTGTGAAGTAGGTTGAAAAATTAAAAACCCGACTTAAGATGAGTCGGGCTTGCATTGCCTTTTGAAATTATGTGGCTTCCCCCGACACCACACTATTGTTAGTTACACTAAGACAAAATACTATGTGTCAATATTATACAGGATGTAGATTTGGGATTCAACTTCTGTGATGATGCCAGATAACGAGTGGGGGACAAGTATGGCCGAACCATCAGGATATCCTGTAGGGAGGAAAAACTATATCCGTGTTAAAATCCGGCGCAAACTCACCCTGTAGTATGGGAATATTTTATTAGGATGATGTTTTTCTACCCAACAAGGTCATTTTTATAGAACGGATGTACATTTTCGGCCATCACAATGGCTATTACGATGCCTGTGCTGTGATGATCCGTCGACTCTTAGAAACCTTAATCATCGAATGCTATGAGGTACACAAGATCGCCGATGATATTTTGGATGCTAGTGGTGACTTTGTGAGATTGGATAAGCTTATCGATTGCTTCCTCTCTCAAAAGGAATGGAACATAGGCCGCGACACAAAAAAGCAGTTGAAGAAACTACCATCAATCAAAGGCGTTGGAGATCGATCTGCCCATAATAGACGATATATAGCTTCAAAAGATGATATTGATCGAATTGCTGATGATACTAGGTTAGCTATACAGGAACTAGTATCTATTGCATTCGAAAAGTGAAATACCTTGAAACAATTTCCAAGGTATTCTAAGTGCTAAGTACAAGTGATCAGTTATTTTCGATAAATAGTCGAAGTGCTCTAAGCCTTATCATTGCCTCGTGCCGTATTGCTCAGCGAGGGCATTCATTTACAATTGATTGTGTTCTTCACTGTCTGTGTATATGTACTGCTTACGATAACTTTCCCTCAACTCATCGATAACCAGTAATTCATTATCTTCTGACGCAAAATACCAGTTCTGCCACCCATTGCATGGACTACCACCCATCAAATGCTTTCCCGCTTGATGGATTGAACCCTCAAACCCATCTGAAAGCCGAAGTTTTCCATCTGGTTTAATAAAGGCATTTCTTGCACGATCCTTCTGGAAAAATAGCTGCTGCCCTGGCAGCAAATAATTTGTTTCAAGCAAATTCGCAAAACCAACACGCGGGGCTAAGCGTTTTTTATCGCTTACATCAAACACATCATCAGCCCGTGGCTCGGATAGCATCGGTTTTACGTCATCAATTCGTTTTTTAGCAATCTTGATGTAGTCTCTGTCCTGCTCAATCCCAATCCAATGGCGGTGAAGCTTCTTTGCTACGGCTCCTGTTGTACCAGTTCCAAAAAATGGATCCAAGACAATATCTCCCTTTTGTGTCGATGCAATTAAGACACGAAATAACAAGGCTTCTGGTTTTTGAGTTGAGTGGGCTTTCTTGCCACCCTTTTTTTTGATTCTCTCAGCTCCTGAGCAGATTGGTAAAACAAATTGTCTCGGAATTGGCCAGTCACTGCGAAGCTGTTTTCCTTCATTAAACTCTTTCATCGCATGATGATTGAATGAATATTTTGCACCTTTTGATTTGCTAGCCCATATTAGCGTTTCATGGGCATTCGTCAAACGAACTCCTCGGAAATTTGGCATAGGATTCGTTTTAATCCAAACTACGTCATTTAAGATCCAATAACCCAAGTCT
Organism: Anaerolineales bacterium; assembly: GCA_034430895.1. GTDB lineage: Bacteria > Chloroflexota > Anaerolineae > Anaerolineales > E44-bin32 > WVZH01. Next base: position 63,379 of record DAOUDW010000087.1, read on the forward strand.
TGGATGATTTTCCCAATTCGATATATATTGTGATAAGTTCCTATCACCCAAATAGTTCCTGTATCCTTTAGTACCCGCTTGCATGCGTTTAACCACTTTTTACTAAAGAGGTCGTATTCACCATTGTTTTCAAACTGATCCCATGAATCATTTACAGCGTCAACTTGCGTCATATTAGGACGCCATAATTCGTTTTGTAGCTGAAGATTGTATGGAGGATCGGCGAAAACGAGATCAACAGAGCTTTCGGGAAGAGAGTTCAGTACCTCAATACAATCCCCTTGGATTATCTGATCTACTGGCAATTCGTTTTTCATAATGATTTTAGTAATACCTGTCAATTCTTTCTAACAATGATTTTGCTAGATTCTGATACTCATCAGATTTCTGCTTAGAAAAATGGCCAAACAACAACATCAGGGTCGTCCCCTCGCTGAATAATACACGAATAATACCATCAGCCCAAATCTGTTCATTCGATATCAGTTTTCTCCAATAATGTAGCCGGATTGATTTGATATCTTCGAAACTCTCTCGTGGTGATGCATCGAGATCAATTTCAGGAAAGTCATCGAGCTCCCTCCTCCAATCTGTTAGCCAAGATACAAATTCGAACCAAACTGTAGGGAAACTTAGGTATGTGAACAAATCCTTTCCATAGAACAGGTACAGGTCTAGGCCGTAAATATCCTTTAATTTGTCCAATTGCTCCTGGTAGAACGATTTGCTTTTTGAAAAGGCTGGATCAACAAAGTACATGATGCCGATTAGATTCTTATGATGCTCTTGGTAGAGCCGATCTAGTTTCTCCTCGAAATTCTTTATCTGACCACGCTTCTTTGTTGAGTCATGATCATCCCGCATTTTTTGCTCAATAAAGAAGTGTTTTTTTCCTTTCGCGAAGTATTGATCCAATGATAGCGATGTTTTATCATCGATGTTGAGAACAAGATCAAGGTTAGTATATCCTTGCTCCGCAAGGATTTCTCGCAGCAATAGTTCAATAGCATCCCCGAACCGAATCTCGTGAGATTGCAATAGATTTTGAATTATCTTCGCCCGAGGCTTCGTCGGTCGAAAATCACCCAGGTATCTCTCCGGATTCAAAGCAAGTTTCTCAATAATGTTTATCTTATCGGCTTCGAATACCTGAGAGTGCAGAAGCCTTATTGCTTTCTTGGAATCCATTCCTAACCCCACGGGATTTTAATGTACCGATGGAGCTTCGTGCTCCCGATGTTCTCTAATAGCCAGATCTCATCCTCATCAGGTGTTGATTCAGTAATTGCCTTGACAAAAAGGACTAGGAATAGTTGATCGAGCTTTCTATGGTATTCTTGTCTATCTTCCTCGTATGGAAAAATGAACCTCACGATGGCAGTTGTCTCATCAACCAGATACGCCTTCCCTTTCTTCTTTGCAGCTTCAGCTTTGGTTAATACTCCGTCGCCAGTTCGAAATCGGCCTCCAACATGCGAGACAGAGTATCCCCAGAACAGGTCACTTGCTTCGCGAGCAACCCGCTTGTAGTAATCCGGTATGGATTCGCCATCTTCAAATTCATAAATTGGCGTCAAATCATCAAGATTGGTAGCCTCAAGCCTCTCAATGAGCGTATCTTCGTAAAAGAGATTATCCAAATTCTGCCGCAGCAGATTCTCATTTCGTAGAGGAAGGTAAAAATCGTAGATCTTTACTAGGTCATGTATTACATGATTATATTTGGAGAATATCTGATTTTTCTGCCGGAAGAGATCACGAAAATCAGCCAGCAAGATTAATTTAATATTTCGATCAACATAATACTTCCTGTCAACCATTAAGGTTCCTGGCTCGAACTTGTCTACAAGGAATTCTCTGATTCTCTTGGAAATATTCGTGGACAAATTCTTTTGTGACCAACCTGTGTAATTTAACAATTCGCGGAATATTATCTCATTTCCTGCTTGCGCTTGGAGATATTCATAACACTTATCGATCTTTCGGAAATTCCTTGGCATTAGAAATCCTTTCGGCCAATGTCAATGATTTGCCTAGGTGTAACCCGGCCTTGATTAAATTAACCCCACTTTCAATACCGATAATAAACTAGCACTAGGCAAATCTGGTTATTTCCTGGGTAGGATTTAGCAAGTTCTATCACGACGAGCTCTTATCTCTTAGAGAATGAAATCAGTATCAGTTTTTAGTGATTCATGTTCGTAATCTTTAGCAAGAGATTCATAATCATAAAATGCAATCCGCTCAGAGATTGAATGAAAGGCGGTACGATTTACTTTATCGTGGAATTCGCGACGTCGAGAAGAATGAGCAACGATGATCAAACGAGTATTGAAGTCTTGAAGATCAAAAAATTTCAGTAATGAATTCTGGAAGTCAGTTGAATGTTCAATTTCGAATAAGCTATGAGGCATATGTCGATTATTAAACCAACTTACATCGATTGTCGATGCACGCTTAACTAAGTCCTTATAAGTGAATATCGGGATCTTCTGTAAACTCCTAATTTCTTGAAGATGACAATTTAGACAAAGCTTGTTCTTGTCCTGATTTGGTATGAATGTAGAATAGCCTCGCAAATTTCCAAGAGTAGCCAATAGCCCCTGATAATACGAGTGACTTAAAGTAATAGACTCTTTCGACAAATCGATCTCATTATCTTCAGAGAAAAGTCCTAAACGACTTCGATATGACTCCAATGCCCAAAGACCTGGTCGAACCTTGAATATCTCAGGTCTAACTTGAACAATGCGCCTTATTGAAGCATGTGGAGTTTTGGTTCTCCATTCAACCCCAGGAACCTTTAATGCTTCCCTATATAGCTGGGCTAAAGTGGCTTGACCGCCAAGACGATCTAATGTTTGAATAACTGCCTCATACTGCTTCATATTTATAGATTGTACATTACGACAAGGTGAAATACGGATTGTCGTCGTATGGTTTTGAACTTCCAAGTTATGTGCTTATGATAGGGAGGTCCTCGCCATAAATACCAACCGCTAACCAAGTATATATAAATCATTCCCCTTTGCTATATAGATATTTCCAAATTGACGGGTTAATGTATCCTCGGAGGTGTTATGTCGAAATTTTACATAGCATACACTTTCATGCATGCGTAATCAAGCGGCCATCTATTTTGACACTTTTCTTTCGAGAGTTTTATAAAGCATAATATGGCCGGATTACTGGGGAAACTCAGCTTGAAAGCTCTTAGAAATAAAGCATAATGTGGCCGAAAGTGCAAAAATAAAGCACAAGCTGGCCGTAAGTTCTTTAAACATCCTTTTCGTCAATACCGATTCTACACGGACAAGGTTTTTCCACCCTACAGGTCATACCTTATAAAGGCTCTATTGGATATGGCAAATGTGAAAGACCTTCCAAGCTCAGTCGTTTGGCAACACTTGACGCGAACTACTCTACTTTATGCTCGAGGGGAATCTGATATTGTGATTTCGTGCTACAAGAAACCTTTCGCTGCGATGATCCCGTTTCGGGATGGATTATGAAAACGGTCAGATTTTGCATTACAAAGTAAGAAACGCGAGGACGGGAGCAAAATCCAACTGACCTGCCGTTAAAGAATATGCGAAATCCTTTCGGGGTCTCTGAGTCCCTTGCAATTGATCGAAAAACCTATTTGATATATGCTTGGTACAGCTTTAATGACATTATTTCTTTTTGCAGTCTAGATTATTTAACACTTCAATATTATTACATTCCTTATCTTAACCGCTGGATCCAGCCCGATACTATTTTACCTAATCCCACCAATCCGCAAAGTTATAACAGATACACATATGTGTATAACAATCCGATCCGATATAACGATCCAACTGGGCATTATGTTCCAGCAGAGGTTTGTGCAATGGGTGGGGCAAATATACCCCATTGTAATTCTAAAACAGGTAGTTATTTTTACACTGGTCTTAACTCCGACTTAGAGTCAACAGACTGGGAAGATAGATATGGAGGACCTCTTGCAAAGAAGACATATGATCTGATATCACGTAATTATTATATTTGGGGAAGGGAAGGGTCAGAGGAGATCGAGAAAGGATTGGGTGAATATCCACCTCCGTTATTCGATATATCAAAATGGAATGGGTTTCGAGAAATAGTTACGGCTTTCAAGTTGGGCAGTCAACCAATCATGTGCCCAGATCTCTATATACTCGGATTAGATTCCTTGGGTATAAGTTGTATGTCCTCAAAACATTTGAGACAAAACAGGCATTTCACTAAGAGAGTCTTTTCAGCCCCGATCTACACTGGAGTATACACCCTCTCCCGCATGGCATGAGCCCTGCGACGCTTCTCCATGGTTCTCCGTTTGATCTCTTCTCTCCGATCCAGCACCTCCTTTTCACGGCCAAAATAGACATCGGCTGGCGTCAAATTGTCCAGCGCTTCATGATATCGACCATTGTTGTAGTAGTCCACGAACGCCGCTATGGCGTTATTCAGGTCCGATGGAGAGTAGTAGTTCTCCAGCAGGACGACATTTTTCATCGAACGATGCCAACGCTCGATCTTGCCCTGCGTCATCGGATGATATGGAGCACCGCGCACATGATCCATATGCTTGCGTTTGAGAAACCGCTCCAGATCTTTCGAAAGATAGGCTGGACCGTTGTCCGAGAGCAAACGCGGCCGGTGCCGCACACGGGCTGTTTCCAGCCCAGTTCGCTCAAGCGCCAGCTTCAAGGTTTCTTCGACGTCTTCTGCTCCCATGCTGGACGACAGCCTCCAGGCGATGATGTAGCGGGAGTAATCGTCCAGGACGGTGGACAGGTAATACCAGCCCCAGTGATTGAAAACCTTGAAATGGGTGAAATCGGTCTGCCACAGTTCATGCACCCGCCGAGTGGGTTTCTCGAACTTCTCCCGGGCGGGCACCATCTGGAACACCGGGCTCTGGATCAAGTCAAAGCTCTTCAGAATGCGGTATACGCTGGATTCCGAGACGAAATAGCCCTGCAGATCGGTGAATAGCCAGGCGATCTGCCTTGGAGATTTCTCCGGATGCGCAAGAGCCAATGTGACAATCTGATCTTTGACCGGGGCAGGGATCCGGTTCCAGAACTGCCGTGGTTTGGATTGCCTGTCCAGCAAACCCTCGAAACCCTGCTCCTGGTAGCGGCAGTACCAGCGGTAGAACGTGCTGCGGGCC
>DAOUDW010000088.1:0-1841 GCA_034430895.1 Anaerolineales bacterium
TAGTTCTAATTTGCGTGCGAACCAGAATCCTGCCGTACCCAGTAGGCCGTAGAGGACAAGTACGATACCGGCGCTGGCGAGGGCGATCTGCCCGACAGGGATTTCCATGGCAGTGTCCGACAGCGTGCCAGGAGGTGCCAGTTGGTCTACCGGAGTGGTCAGCGTGGATGACAAGACCAACAGCGCGTAGATGAGCACAAGGATGCCAAGAATCGATAATTGCCGTTTGACGTTCATGCAGGACGAGGCTCCTTGGTACAGTATCAGGACATGGGTTACACTTTATTATCAGGACATAGGTTACACTTTGCCAGCGTGATCCATCCTCTTCACTCTTAACCCCACCTTAGACACAATACCTTGGATTTTGTTCGTTTGCAACATGTATCGTCCAATCTGGTAGAAACAGAAATACAGATCGTACACTCCATCTGCCACTTCCTCCAAACCAACGTAATCCTCACATAGCGTGTTGCTCACAAAGACCTGATTGTGGAATACCCGGATCGTCCCCGATCGACTCACCCGTCGCACCAGGAAGTGCTTCGGATAGTCATACGTCTCGATTTGCTTCGGCATCTTCCGCTCGGATGCCCGGTAAATCTCCCCCGGACGTTTCATTCCGATCGCTTCGTGAGGACGCTCCTGATTGAAATCCTCACGGAAAGCATCGAACTTACGCTGCTGCCCTTTCATGCTGCTCGCCGGTGGGATCGTCGCCTCCTGCTTCAAGGTCCGGTGCATCCTCTCGTGTACCCCATTCTGCTGCGGCTTCCCCGGCTCGATCAACTCCGGGTAGATCCCCAGCTTGATGAACCACACCGACAGCTGCGACAACCTCGCCAGCGCATTCGAAGCAAACGGAACCCCATTGTCTGTCCGGATACGCTTTGGAAGGCCATATTCCTCAAATAAACGCTTAAAATGCGCCTTTGTATTCTCCAGCGAGATCGTTGGATGGGCATCCACGCCCAGGATGAACCGGCTGGCCAGGTCACTCACCGTCAGCGAGAAGCAGTATTTCCCGTTCTTCAACCGGAACTGGCCTTTGTAGTCCGCTGGCCAGATATCGTTCGGCTCAGCCGCCTGGGTCTGCGGACATCCCGGGTGCGCTCGACGATACCGCCTCCTGGGTTTCACCAACCCTGCTCTATCCAGAATGCGTGCCGCCGTCGGAATCGATGGCAGCGTCCGATCCTGATCACGATGTCCCATCACATCCAGGATTTTCTTCGGCCCCCAGCTCGGACGCTTTTCTCGTAGCGCCACTATCTCATCCACAACGGCAGAATCCGTCTGCCAGGGACAGCTCTTCGGTCGGCGCGACATCTCTTCGAGCCCGGCCGGGCCTTGTTCGAGATACCGGTTTATCCACTTGTGGGCTGTCTTGCGGGATATGCTGAAACGTTGTGCAAGTTCTGTGATGGAGTAGTAATTGAGTAGAAAATCTTCAATAAATCGCTGCTTCTGTTCACTCACGGTAACACCTTTCCAAGTCATCGGTACACACTCCTTTTCCCTAAAGTGTTACCGATGTCTTGATAATTTGTGTTACCTATGTCTTGATAAGATTCTGTTACCTATGTCCTGAACTCATAAGATTTTCGCATCTGGAGATTACTAGGCCGTCAGGAATGATATGTACGCATAGACTACCACTGCGAAATAGAGTAGATCCAAACCGAGACCATGACTTGGGGCAAATGGAATCTCAATTCTTCCATTTAACCATTTGGGATGATCTAGGGGAGGCGGTTCCTCGGCATTTTTATCATCCACAGGTTTCTTCTTAAACATATGGCTAAAGAATGGCTCGTATGCATGCTTCCCCTTATACTCCC
>DAOUDW010000089.1:0-1514 GCA_034430895.1 Anaerolineales bacterium
AATTTATTGGCTGCAAACCAGGATCGGTGAAGGAGATCTGTATTTACATGCCGCTCCACTCACCGTGGGACCACTTATCGAACGCTTTCTATGGCACGAGAAAGAATCGGTTGTTATGACTTCGGCGACACTTACCATCGGTGGAGATTTCGATTACCTCAAGCAGCGTCTGAACGCCGAAGATGCCGATGAGCTTGCCCTTGGTTCTCCATTCGATTTCGAGACCTCGACCCTGCTCTATCTGATCAACGATATCCCAGAGCCATCTGATCGCCAGGCATACCAGCGCGCAGTCGAAAAAACGTTAATCCGGCTTTGCCGAGCCACCCTTGGGAGAACACTTGTCTTATTCACTTCAAATCTACAATTAAACCGCACGGCCCGCACCATCGCCCCCCACCTCGTTCAGGTGGGCGTCGATGTTCTTGAACAGACTTCAGGGGCTTCTCGGCACGCCCTGCTTGAACGCTTCCGCTCATCGAAACAAGCCATACTATTGGGCACGCGCTCATTCTGGGAAGGCGTCGACGTTCCTGGTGAGGCACTATCCGTGTTGGGAATCGCACGCTTACCTTTCGATGTGCCGAACGATCCCGTCATCGCCGCACGCGCAGAGACATACGATTCCCCATTCGACGAATATACCCTGCCAGAAGCTGTGCTCCGATTCCGACAGGGATTTGGTCGTCTCATTCGCACACAATCCGATCGAGGTGTTGTATTTATCCTCGACCGTCGCATTCTCTCCAAGAATTATGGACGCGCGTTTATCGATTCGCTGCCTCGTTGCACGATGCGCACTGGCACCATGGAAGAACTCCCTGACGCCGCTTCACGTTGGCTGGGAATTTAAAAATCCTAAAAACCAATTCTTGGGCTTCCAAAGACGAAGCCCTTATAAATCCATTTTGTTAATTGCCGGAAAAGGATTGTTCCGTTATAGTAAGGTCGGCATGCAACATCTTATTATGAACCACTCAATTTTCGACGTAGAGACGTCGATACTCATCGGAGAATCGGAATGGAATATGGCGCAGCTACAGACACCGGTATTGTGCGCGAAAAAAACGAGGATAATTTTGCAGTCGACACAAATCTAAGCATCTATATTGTAGCCGACGGTATTGGAGGTCATATCGCTGGGGAAATCGCAAGTTTTATTGCCGTCCGCACGATTCAAGAATACCTGTCCACCCACAACCCCAACGATCATCAGCCTGTGCAAGAAACCATCCTCGCCAGTATAAACGCTGCCCATGAAGCCATACACGCTGCTGCAGGTAGAACCGATAGCAATATTCGCATGGGAACAACTATAGTGCTGGCGTGGATTCCATCCCCAGCCGAACCTGCCTGGATCGCTCACGTTGGAGATAGTCGCGCCTATTTGTACCGCGAGAATAAACTCAGCCTTCTTACTGAGGATCACACCCTCCTGTGGCAAGCGAGGCGAGAAGGCGTACTCCCCGAGAATCCAAGTCTGTGGCCTCCCAGACAAGCTTTGAGTCAGGCAC
>DAOUDW010000090.1:0-66133 GCA_034430895.1 Anaerolineales bacterium
CGTCCAGTTCCCCTCGAGAAGTGCATCAATTTGTTTCTGAATCCGTTCACTTGGTGGTATTCTGTTCATGGCGTGGGATTCCTTTCCGCCCGTAAGGGCAGTGGTTTTGTGATAAACCAAAGGATATCTCACGCCGCTTATTTTTACAGAATTATAAGGATATCACCAATGATTTGCATGTCTGACTATCACATTGAGTCGCACCTAGAAATGCTAATAGATGGAGTTAATCCTGATAGAGAGGGTTGTTCTACAGGATAAAACAACCAGGTGACATGAGACATGGAGATAACAAGCGAAATTGCCGATACACTCAAATCGTATGTGTATGTGTATGTTGACCCGCGCAACGGAGAGCCGTTCTACATTGGGAAGGGCCAAGGAAACCGTCTCTTTTCACACCTCGAGGATCAGTCTGACACCGAAAAGGTGGCTAAAATCGCTGAAATTCGACGCCAGGGTAAAGAGCCACAAATTGACATTTTGCGATATGGACTCTCAGACTCAGAAGCCAGCCTGGTTGAAGCCGCGGTGATTAATATGATTGGTAAAGCAAATCTCACCAATCGCATAGCTGGTTATCATAAACGCAGCTTCGGTCGAATCACATCCCAGGAGCTTATTACAATGCTTGCTGCAAAACCCGTAAAGGTTCGTCATAAGGCTATTCTTATCACAATTAACAAATTGTATCGGAGCGACATGACGCCTCTTGAACTCTATGAAGCCACTCGAGGCATTTGGGTTGTTGGTTTGAGGAGAAACAAAACTGAATATGCAATGGCCGTCTACCAGGGTATCGTTCGTGAAGTTTACCGTATTGACATATGGCATCCAGCAGGAACCCTTGAGTATCAGACCCGAAATTCATCGCACTTTAAAAACAGCGGAAGATGGGAATTCTCTGGAGACGTGGCACACGAGATTCGAGAAGAGTATGTTGGCTTTTCGGTGGGAAAAGGTGGGCAAAATCCAATTCGGTATGTGAATGTATGAAAACCAAAACACAAAGCGCTTAGGCGCCCGAGCAAGGAACCAGCATTGTGAAGCTTGACATTGATGAACCGAAATCTTTGCGGGATCCGCAAATCAGAAGGGAACGTCTTGCAGCGATCCACGAAAGACATGTCTCCAGCCTTACAAACTTAGTCCAGGATATCCGGCGGGAAACGGGATTGGTTGATGAAATTCCGTACTTTGACCCCGCCGATGGTGGGAACATGGCCAAGTGTCTTTTCCTGCTAGAAGCTCCCGGGCCAAAGGCATTAGCATCTGGTTTCGTCTCGAGAAACAATCCCGACCAAACCGCGAAGAACTTCTTCCTTCTCAACCAGGACGCGGATTTACCGCGACAACTAACAGTAACGTGGAACATCATTCCCTGGTATATCGGTGACGTATCGAAAATTAGGCCAGCGACAGTTACCGATATCAAGGCAGCTCTGCCCTATTTGCGAAAGCTGATTGCACTTCTTTCGCGACTCCAGGTCGTGGTTCTCATCGGCAGGAAGGCTCAAAAGGCCGCCTCTGAGATTGAAAAGCTTGCTCTAGGGGCAACTATCCTAGAAATGCTTCATCCCAGCCCGCTGGTCGTTAACCGCGATTCCCGGAATCGACCAAAGATGCTCCGAACCCTGAGAGCCGCTCGCCGTATTTTAGATCAAGGGGCAACATGAACGAACGCTCAACTGCTTATTGCGTGAGGCCTGAAAACTGCGAGACTTGCTTTAGATGGAGCAGTTTTGATATTGTAGAGGGTGGGCGGAGGGAAGTGCGCATGCTCGTCAGCTCGAAACTATTAAGCAATTTAGCATGAGTAAATCAGAATGGTAGATCGAGCGACCTGTGTGGCCGTGATTCTCGAAGATGCGGAGGGAAGGGTACTCTTGCTTCAACGGGAGAATAAGCCCGGATTGGAATTTCCCGATTGCTGGACTCTACTAGGCGGTCTCGTTGAGAATAACGACGAAAGCCCGAAGGCGGCAGCCGAGCGCGAACTCAGAGAAGAAACCGGTCTGCAATTACCGCTTTCCTTTTGGAAATGTCATAAACGGAACCACCAATCTCGAGAGATAGTTGTCCGACAATACGTTTACACGACCAAATTGGTCGCCCACATTACCGAAATTGCCTTAGGCGAAGGGAAAGCCTTTCGTTTCTTTGCCTTGAAGGAGACACAAGGAATGCCGATTGCCTATGGTTTTGATCAATTGCTTCAAGAATTCTTTCATCATGCACTGGGCGTGCCTGGAGTTAGCGCACGAAAGGAGACGATCGGATGAAGCGCAACCTATTCCTCATTTGCGGCGCTGTAACCTTGGCCGCTTGTTCCCCGACACCATCTTCGACGCAAGCAGGACAAGAAATCGTCGAATCAGCAAGTAAAACACCCACAGAGACCTTGACAGCGACAATGGTTCCACCAACCAGCACGCCCACACCCACGGTCACACCAACTCCAGACTTGCGCCTGATATTGGAAGATCCACGAGCGTGTGTTGGCCTTGATGAGATCGATATGCTCGCAAATTTCGACTATTGGGAACGAGAGGAGGAGTGGAATAGCCTGCTATGTGGCAGCTATAAAGCGGATGGGCCCGAGTATATTGAAAACACCGGGCGGATAACAGGGTGGCATGTTTACTATCAAGGTTCTAGTAGGGACGCAACGGAGCCTTATCAAGTTTATTGTAGTGTGGAGCTCTTTGATAGCTTTGCTGGACCCGATATCGCACGAAACATGAAAAACGTTACGGGTACCGCCTGGAAACGGTATAAGTATGAAGAAATTCCTCTTCAGATCCTGTTTGATGAACCCGTAGCGTATTTTGTTTTTCGAGGCTTTAAAGGAGACGTTAATAATTATCCATTATTGGATTTTAATTATAGAAATGTCTCCATTACTATAGGGCTTATGTACATGCGCCCACAAGATATTATGCCAGAACAATATGCCCCATATTTAGAAGTAATAGGGAATAGGGTTCTGAGGAATTTGCAGGAAGCGCCATTGGCAGAATAGGTCGGAGATTCGTCATAGTCACTTGGGAGACGAGACGCAAGCAATCTAAAGATCGAAGCCGTCCGCCAGCCTACGAAAAGTATCTAAGGGGCATCATTCATTGTGAAAGAATTGCCACTCACACCTTCAAGAACAACAACCGGATTTGCATTTTCCATTCTTGACCGAGCGATCCGAGAAGGCATCGCTAATAGGAAATTCGGGAAAGCTGAAAAAGAGAAAGTCCTGGAATTCTTTAGCAACCATCCACCTGAATGTGCATATTGCGGCAGCAAGGATGTCAAACGATGGGATCACATAGTTCCTATTCGAAGCGGCGGAGATACTGTTCTGGGAAATATGGTTCTTGCATGCGCAAGATGTGATGACTCCAAGCAGCATTTTGAATTTGAAGAATGGATGACGGGCTCCAGCAGGTTTTCGCCACAATCGATAGGGGTGAAAGATTTTCAGAATCGAATCCGAAAGATAAAGTCGTACATGGATCATTTTGGATATCAACCGCGATCCCTTGATGAGCGCCTCGATCCTGTTGAGCGCGAAAAGCTAGACGAGATCTTGGAAAGCATTGGGAAAATCCGATTTGAGTTAGAGGAATTAATACGAAACCACAGGGAAGCTACTGGCAAGGACAAAATTTATTGAAGCCCGGGGATGGGTGGCAGCACGCTGGGGGAGAATTGAGTTTAACATCATTTGCCTAAAGACGGTGGATTATCGGAGTCGAAGATGGGCTACTCCCAGTAAGAACACCAGGGCTTTACAACTCAAAGCCGTTATGCCGCTTGGTTCGCAGTAGCTGAATCCGAGCATACAGAACACCGAAGGAGGCTTAGGCGGTCTTGGAATTGACTTGGTCGAGGTTTAGCTGTATGGTGCCATTATCACACCAGGCTATTCATTTATAGAGGTTGAAACATACAGCGAATTATCATCCACGGCTGGAACACTGTTCTTGTATAAAGCACGGCAACCTGCAAGACGCCGAACTGCTCAGCTAGAGGATATTGGGTTGCGAGATCTACATAATCACAACGCAATCATCTTGGAGGTTCTCATGATGAAAATCAAAGAGTTTTTTCTACTTGAACTAATATTTGTTATAGTATTAGCAAGTTGTGGGAAATCGTTGGAAGACGCCACTCAAGAAAGTGGATTTGCAGGAATAGACCTAACCCCAACGACCGAACCATCTATAACACCTGCGCCAAGCTCCACAATATCACCATCACCAACATTGGAACCCACTCCAACTTCCATTGTGCTCCCGGATGTGCTGCACCAATATTTCTCAGATATAAACGTGATTTACAGAGATGAGTTTCATTTCGTTGTACAAGGTAGGACCCCAAATGGATGGGAAATATTTTTTAACTCCACAAGCCATGCCACATTAAGCGAGACCAAAGATAGTACGTTTAGGATTAGTACTGTAGATGATGGACCGTGGAGTGGAATTCTGTATTATTATTCTCAAGAAGTTATTAATCCTAATGAAGGCGTGTATTTTTCATTCAAATACTCTGGAACGGGCGATAATTTTACATGGGGCATTGACTCTTTTAAAGAAAACGGGGAGCTCTTTGAAGAGCGAATTGATGGTTACTATTCTGTTGCTATGCAAATGGATGATTTTGGGGTATCAGCCCATATTATCCAGGGGAATTTCCAAGGGGATGGATATTTCAAAGGTGACCTCAAACTTCAAGAAGATACTTGGTATGATTTATTCCTTGCCTTCGATGAGGATGAGAACTACATCATCGTGATATGGAACCCTGAAACCCCTGAGAATCAGTTAGTTTACATTCGTCAATGGCAGGATTTCCCAAAAGCATATTATTTTGTAAGTTGGATGAGTGCGACAAGGTCTCTATGGATGGATAACTTCACGATATTTTCTTTTGATGACGTTATCCCGGAGTGATGCCTGCGGGATAAATATCCTTTATTTGCCGCCCAACTTTTCGCCCGAGCCCCATAAGATCACTTGGATTCGGTCAAGCAGAGCCCCGACCATGCAATGCGAATAAGGGGGGCAAAATCCAATTCGGTATGTGAATGTATGATGCTATGATATTTCTGTTTAATCCCGATTGAATTGATCTAGTATCATATTATTTACAGAGAGACATATTACTGAGAGGAGATGATATTTCATGGAGTATTTCAAAGACCGCGGACCGCCCAGCGGGAATGGAAGATGTTCTGACAATGCGTGTCCTTGTGGGTGGGGAGGAGTGAGTATTCCTCGAGGAAAAGGATTTCTTTGGATACCACGCGAGCTTGTAGAATTTCGGAGAGAATATCGCTCCCTCGCTTCCGCACAGGCAGAACTTCAGCGGAGACAAAGACTCTATGGAGGATCAATAGGGGCCAAAGGCTATTCCGTGTATATCCAGACGGGACCGATTCTTATGTGTGAGTTGGGAGCAAAGTGTCGAGGACTGGACCTTGAGATCGCTGCTTCTGACGCAAAACACTGGTGGGCAACAGGGGAGATTCCACTGCGACCTACGCCTATGGTGCCTATTAGTCAACAAAAATTCCAAGGCAGAAGCTTGGAAGAGGCTAAAGAAGAGGCAGCGAAAGTAATTCAGGGTGAACGTATTGTCCATGTATACGTTATTCACGATGTTCAAGAGAAGTCAATATATAGTGAAGGAGCGGAAGCAGACCAGACAATTAAGGATGTGCTCGCCAGGATTCCATCTGAGGCGTTTGATGTTTCCTCTGCGTCAATAATCAGAGAGACGCAATCTGGTTATATTGATGTCAAAGCTTTTACACAGAATGATGCCCAATCAATAGGGATTAGCAAGATTCCGGACGGAGGCCTTGTGGACTCTATAGAATGTGTCAAACCATCAAAAAAGGGGTTGTTGGGTATTGGCAAGGAAGAAGGCGTATGGGGATTGCACTGGTCGATTCCATTCAAGGCTGAGGTTTCGTACAAAACTTCCGCAGAAATTAACGTTTACTATAAAGAAGCCTAACGTCGATTGATATAACAATCTACTGTGCTGGCCGAAAATGTACATCCGTTCTAAAAATGCCCTATAACACCAACTAAGGCATAACAATCACGGTCTCCATTTCCTAAAATGAAAGGCTGACCATGATTTCTTCTCTCCAACACTTCATCGAACTCGTCCTGCATATTATCGCACAGCACATTCAACGCTGGGTAAAACCTGAAAACCCATCCCTATTCACCGGCGCCATCCTCGATCTCACACGCAGTAGATCAGAACTCGTGTTGGAAAATGCCTTTCTGCGGCAGCAGCTCATCGTGCTCAATCGCCAGGGTCTACACCCTGCTTGCAAGCCGCACGAGCGTGTCCTGTTGGTGATGTTGGCCAGTGGGCTGCGATCCTGGAAGCAGGTGTTGACCATCGTTCAACCCGATACGCTTCGACCGTGACTTATATCGCTGGTTTTGGAAACGCAAGTCTCGGAAGAGAAAACAACATGGTCGCCCGCCGATCTCTGAAGAGACTGTTAGACTCATCCAACGCATGGCGCGGGAAAACCGCACCTGGGGCGACAACCGCATGAAGGAGCTATTCCTCCGCCTGGTTATTAGCCAAGCGGAGAAGCTGCCCGACAAACTCGGCAACCTGCTGAGGAGTTTGGCTTAGAAGAAGCCCTGGCTACTCGCCGGGGCTTTTTTATTGTAGATGAAAATGAGAAAGATCAAACAAGTCAAATCGTTCAAATAACCGCAGCAATTGGAGTATTAGTTCTTACCCGCAGCTTCATTGACTTCTATTGTTAATATGTCAGGGCAGTAAAGCTTCTTCATATTCTGCCACCAATTGTCTTGCACATACTTCATCTTCAAAAATATACAAGCCCACATCATCAAAACGGGCAACAGACCCGTTCTGGGGATCACCTCTTCGTAATGCTTGATTTAAATCGAATCGAATCGTACTTGTGGATGGCGGAATCTCAAAGATACCCCAAGCTACAACCCATTCATCGACTTCTGTAGCTATGCACGTCATGTTCTTCCCCTGAAGGGGGGCAATGTTATTATTGTCGTCGTCCTTCGCTATACCGTATAGATATGGCAAACCGGTAATAGAACCGCTTGCGTTGATTCTTTCGCTCGATACCTGGGCAATAAAAAGCGCATACTGCCCGGCCTCTTCGGGCCCAATGGCGACGTTCTGCTGGAAAAACCCATTGTTTCGGACGACAAAGTATGGATTGGAGTTGTTACTATCGTCCACGAATGCCTCACTAAAAACATACCAATGTAATGTCCCTTGGCTGGCATCTGGATTCTCAAGAAGGTTTGTTCGAGATATCCCTTCACACTGATAATAAATCGATGTTGCTGTTGGAGTCGCAGGCATCATTGTATGTGTGGCCGTGGGGATATCTGTTGGCAGCGCAGTGTCTGTTGACTGAGCTTCAAGCGTCTGCGCTACCGATGTTGCCACATCTGCTTCTGATAACTCACAAGAGGTTAATAAAAGAAAGGCCAGCGTTATTGCTAGTAGCCTGAATGATTTCATCTCTCTCATCCGTGCTGTATTGGACAGAGGGAAAAATATTGTTTGATACCGTAACGAAAAGTCTATTGTTAGTTCTTAGACACTAGAATTGTCTGCGCAAGTTTACGTCTTGTCAAGTGGTGTAAATTCCGTATGCTTCCTCAGCTGCATTGAGCCGCGATTTTCGCCTCTAATGGACTGGAGCCAATCGTAACGGTGCTGGCTACGCACGAAGTCGAAGGACGGATCATTTCCGCAGCTCATACCCGCAGCGTGCTTGAAATCGAGTTCACGGGCCGCTTTGTCAGGGGGTGTGGGGGGAAGCCCCCACACCCCCTCGGCAACACCCTTCGGGTGCGCTGCGCGGAGTCTCTCCGCTTCGGCCTGAAGATCGGAATTACTGCGTTGTATTATGGCCTCCGTTCCGCTCCGTCTTTGAGAGACTTCTATGCCAAGTGCATCAAAGTAAGCATTGAGTCAACACAACTGATGAATCAGCTGCCCATACCAACTACGTGTTTGAAATCCAATGCATGGGCTACTTTATCAGGGGGGAGAGGGGTTTCGTGGGATTCGATTAGCACGAAACCCAACCTACATGTTTACTTCGATGTGGACCCGGAATCAACCAGTCCGTGACGCAGGGCGAGCACGGCGGCCTGCGTGCGGTCGGATACCCCCAGCTTGCGAAATACCGAACTGGTGTAATTGCGCACGGTCCCCTCGGCCAGGAAGAGTCGCTCGGCGATATCGGCGTTGGAAAGACCCTCGACGATCAACTGCAGGACCTCGCGCTCCCGATCGCTGAGTGAGAAGTGTGTCGGGCTCCCAAGTGTCAGACCGGTTTTCGAGACCTCCGATAACAGCTTGGACGTCACGCTGGGATCGACGAACGCCTTTCCGCTCACCGTGCCCTTGATGGCGGCGATTAGTTCGCTCGGTGGAGTGTCCTTGAGCAGATAGCCTGCCGCGCCGCTGCGAATGGCATCGAAAAGCCATTCGTCATCATCGTAGGTCGTGAGCACGAGGATGTGTACCTCGGGATTCTGCATGCGGATCCTGCGCGTGGCGACGATGCCGTTCATGTGGGGCATCTTCAAATCCATGAGGATCAAGTCCGGATCCGTCTTTTCCACCAGCTGGCAGGCCTCTGCACCGTCGTAAGCTACGCCGACGACTTCGATCTCGGGGTCGGAATCCAAAATTCTTTGCAGACCTTCACACACAATGATCTGGTCGTCACAGATCGCTACGCGCACCATCAGGCACCTCGACTGTAAAATGAACAACGGTTCCACCGCCAGGTTGGCTTTGCACCTGGATGTTTCCTGCCGCCAATGCGGCTCTTTCCGCCATGCCGCGAATGCCCAGCCGTTCGCTTACGTTTGGGTCCTCAATATCGAATCCCTCCCCATCGTCAGTGATCGACAAGCACAGGTTCGACCCGTTCTGTGTCAGACGCAGGGTGATCGAATTTGCATTGGCGTGTCGTACCACATTCTCCAGCGCTTCCTGCGCGATGCGGTACAGGCTTTGCTCCGTCTGCGAGGGCAGATCGGGAAGACGATCGGGCAGGTCGACCTCGAGGCTCAACGTACCGCGTTGGGCGATATCCTGGGCGAGGTGGCGCAGGGCGATGCTCAATCCCAGATCCTCCAACTGCTTGGAACGCAGATCTTTCAACGCTCTTCGTGTTTCCGCCAGGCCCTTGCGGGTGTTGTCGAGCGATTGTCCCAGCATGGCGTGAATTTCGTTCTGCTCTCCAGGGATCATGAGTTTAATCGCTTCGAGATTGACGGTTTGGGCGCTGAGTGTGTGTGCCAGCGTGTCGTGCAGTTCTCGCGCCAATCGGTTGCGCTCCCGGCTGGTGGCCAATTGCTCGGCCGTGCGCGCGTACTGGCTGAGCTTGATGTTGGCATCCAGCAAGGCCTGCCGCTGTACGCGCTGGCTGGTCACCAGGTGGGAGACGATGTGGCCGACCGTGCCGAAGGCGAAGGCTTGAATGATGGGTACGCCCAGGATAGGCAGGGTTTCGATGTCCACTCTACCCGCCACGCGCACCAGCAACGCCAGTTCAACGCCTCCGGTGGCAATGGCAAAATACACGACGAAACGTACGGGATACTGCCAGGCCATGATCACCACGGGAACGACGAGGATCGGCAGCAGCAGCCAGCTGCGCAAGACGATGTCGGGCAGGTTGCTGGCAGTGGGTTCGAAGAGAAAAACCAGATTGCTCAGTATCGGCACGGCGGTCGCCGAGGCCAGGGCGAGCGGCAGGTAGGCGAAGCGGAGAACGTTTCGCAGCCACGACCAGGAGAGATAGCCGAAGAGCGCCAGACTGGTCGCCAGGTTGAGATAAAGCTGACCCTGGGATGCAGAAAAGAGCCTGTGCGTGTCGAGTGCGGTGTACACCACAAGACAGGCAAAGTACACCATGGCGATGGCGGTGAAATAACGAAATATCCGCAGCAATCCGGGTTCCAGACGGTTCATCATCCACTATATGATAGCACTCCCGTTTTCCGATCCATACATGACACACGTCACGTGCGGGTATGGCGGCCGTCATGGCGATTCGTGGCGGCCGGTATCTCGTCAACATTGACGGCAGTCTTTAACATAGGGATCGTGAAGAAGGTAATGAGACTCAATAACGGTTTCGTGTTGGTTGATTTTGTCGATTTGTGTTGCGGTTTTAATTCATCCGAGAGATCGAGTGCATCATGCAGACCATGATTCAAGTGCAGGGACTCACCAAACGATTCGGCCGGCGCAAGAAAGCCGCGGTTGCCGATTTCGAGTTGCAGGTGGAGGAGGGGCAGCTTTTCGGGTTGATTGGTCCGGACGGTGCCGGGAAAACGACCGTCCTGCGTATGTTGTCTACGGTCCTCGAGACCAGTGCTGGCGAAGGAACCGTTGGCGGTTTCGATTTGAAGAAGGAAGTGGAGTGGGTGCGGCGAGTCATCGGATACATGCCGCAGCAGTTCAGTTTATATCCCGATTTGAGCGTGATGGAGAATCTGGTTTTCTTCGCCGATATGAATCAGGTTACTTCCGATAAAAAGCAGGATCGCATCGAGAACATGTTGGCCTTTACACGACTGGAACGCTTTAAGGATCGTGCGGCGCATCAATTGTCAGGCGGGATGAAGAAGAAACTGGCACTTGCTTGCGCCTTGATTCATGATCCGGAAGTTCTGCTTTTAGATGAGCCATCCACGGGAGTCGATCCGGTGTCGCGTCGAGAACTGTGGGTCATACTGGGCGAAGTCGTGCAGCGCGGGGTTACCTGTGTGGTGACCACGCCGTACATGGATGAAGCCGACCGCTGTCATCAAGTGGGCATCCTCTACGAAGGTCGCCTGATCGCCACGGGCGCTCCCGAGTCGCTCAAAGCGGAGCTTCCCTTCGCTGTGATCGAAGTCAAAGCGAAACCGCGCAAGACCATGCGCGAGATCGTAGGTGACCTCGATGAGGTCATCCGCTGGCGTCCCGTGGGAGACCGAATTCGTATGCTTGTCGAAGACGATGACCGTGTCGTCCGGCGGGTGACGAAAGAGCTCGAGTCTTCACTCAAACGGGATGAGTGCGATCTGCGTTTCCTGCGGCGGGACAAAGTTTCCATGGAAGATGTGTTCGTTCACAAAATTCGAATCCTCAACGGAGTAGGCGAGACTGATGGATAAAGCAATTGAAACAAGTGAACTCACCAAGCAGTTTGGCGATTTTACCGCCGTCAACCAGGTGGATTTCTACATTCCCGAAGGGGAGATATTCGGTCTGCTGGGACCCAACGGCGCGGGCAAGACGACGCTGATCCGCATGCTGTGCGGGATCATGCGGCCCACTTCGGGTGAAGGCAGTGTGCTTGGGTTGGACATCGTGCGGGATGCGGAGGCGATCAAAAAGCGGATCGGCTACATGTCCCAATTGTTCTCTTTGTACAACGATCTGACCATCGTGGAGAACATCACCTTCTACGCCTCGATCTACGGTGTACCCAGGGAGATACGCCGCAAGCGCGTGGCGGAGGTGATCGAGATTACGGAATTGGAAGGATTGGAGAACGAACTGACGCGTAATCTCTCCGGCGCCTGGCGTCAGCGTTTGGCGTTGGCCTGCGCCATCGCCCATCGACCACCGATGTTGTTCCTCGACGAAGCCACGGCGGGAGTCGATCCTGTTTCCCGACGAACATTCTGGGACTTGATCTACAACATGGCGGGAGATGGTGTCAGCGTACTGGCCACGACTCACTACATGGACGAAGCGGATTACTGCAACACGATCGGCATGATGTATCGCGGCCGGCTGATCGCCGTTGCCAGTCCGGACACGCTTAAGGAGCAGCAGCAGGGTACGCTCTACCAGGTGGATTGCGATCGACCTGCAAGTGCACAAGAAGTGCTGGGGTCATTGCCCGGGGTGGTGGACACATCCTTCCATGGGGCGCTGCTGCACGTCACCGTCGAATCGAATGGTGGGGTGTCTCGTTTGGAAAAGACGCTCAAGAAGCAAGGCATCGAAGTTCGGAGTATCGAAGACATCCAGCCATCGATCGAAGATGTTTTCCTCAACCTGGTCGATGAAGAACGAGTTAACGCGCAGTTGGAGCCTGTTGGTTGAAAACGTTGCCAGTAACTTTCCCTGCTTGAGAAACAGCAGGTCAATGCGGAGTGAATGATGGATCGTTTATGGACGGTAGTTAAGAAGGAGTTACTTCATATATGGAGAGATCCTCGTACGTTGGGGTTGATCCTGCTGCTGCCCGGCATGCTTTTAATCCTGCTTGGATTCGGGATTAATTTTGAGCGCCGCAATATTCCGGCGGCTGTTGCCGATCTTTCGAAAACGGACGTCAGCCGAGAATATATCGAGTACTACACGGCCAGCGGGGATTTCGAGCAGGTCTACGATGTACGCAATGAGGAAGAAATTCTGTCGCTGATCGATCAGGACCTGGTCAATGTGGGGTTATTGATACCGGAGGATTTCGGCCGCAAGGTAGGAACGGGCGAACCGGCAAGTGTGATGCTCTATGTCAACGGCGCTTCCGATCCTTCAGAGGTGAGCAGTATCCAACTCAAATTAAACGCCATCAGCCAGATGGCGGCGCAGGAGATTCTCATCGATCGCATTGAATCCACACCGGCTGCATCGAGTTTACAGCTTCCCATCAATGCATCCTCACTGACGCTCTACAATCCCGACGGCATATCCTACCTCTTCATGATCCCAGGTTTGATTCCCATTCTGCTGCAGGTGCAGGCGCTGATTCTCTCGGCGCTGGCGATCGTGAAGGAGCGTGAACAGGGAACGATGGAGCAATTGATCGTCACACCGATCAAATCCTGGGAGTTGATGTTGGGAAAACTCATTCCCTATTTGCTCGTCAGCATACTCAACCTCTTTGCCTTGTTGTGGCTGGGCGATCTCCTTTTCAATGTCGAAATCGTGGGCAATCTATGGGAGTTGGTCGGTTTGAGTATGATTTTCATCGTCGGATCGTTGGGGATGGGCGTCCTGATTTCCAATCTCTCCCGGACGCAGATGCAGGCGATTTACATGGCGATTTTCATCGTTCTCATTCCTGCCATCATTTTATCTGGCTTGTTGTTTTCCCGCGGCAATATGCCCATCGTTACGTACATCTACAGCGAATTGCTGCCCGTTACACACTATCTTGAGATCACGCGCGGCATTATGCTGCGGGGTGTTTCCGCTGCCACGCTGTGGTCTTCCACCATTCCACTAATCTTGCTCAGCGTCATCTATTTCATCAGCAGTGTTTTCACGTTCCGAAAACGAATATGATGAAGGTTTCTACTGAGCGTTGTTAAACAGGAGTATCCGAATGAACCGAAAAATAAACATGACATTTCTACTTGGCCTCGCTTTGATCCTCGTCAGCGGATGCAGTAGCCTCAACGGCGAAGAAGCTGCAGTCATCGAGGCGACGGGAACGATTGCTGCAGACGACATCGCCATCGCATCCGAAATAGGCGGAGTGGTCGCCGAGGTTTTCGTCAAGGAGGGTGATTCCGTCGAAGCGGGCGATCTGCTTCTCCGTGTAGACGATCAACTGCTTCAAGCACAGTACGATCAGGCTTCGTCGGCTTTGCAGACGGCCAACGCAGCGGTTGATGTGGCAAAATCTCAACGTGACCAGGCCGAAGCCCAATATAATCTAGCGCTTCAAGCTGCCAGATTGCAGGATATGGAAAGCCGCTCGGCGTATTGGCTGCAGGGGTTGACCGGCGAGTCAGATTTGCCCGTTTGGTATTTCGAAAAGGATGAACGTATCCAGGCGCTGGAGGCAGAGGTGGCCGCGGCGGAAGCTGCGTTGGAGAGGGAATTAGACAATCTCGAAAATGAGCTTGCGGACGTGAGTCGGGGTGATTTCGTGGCTGCGGAAGCGCGGCTTGCGCAAGCAGAGAGTGCCATCGAAATCGCAGCCCTGACCCGTGATCAAGCCTATGCCGCCATGGATAACCGGGAACTGCGGGATGCGGCGGATGAAGCTTACGATGCTGCTTCGGCCGAACTTGAATCCGCGCAGCAGGAATATGAGAGCCTGTTGAGTACCAGCGAGGCGGAAACGATCCTCGAGGCTCGAGCGGAAGTTGCTGTGGCACGTGAAAGACTCAGCCGCGGTCGTGAGGCGTTGGAATTCCTTAGAAGTGGGGAGCAATCTTTACAAGTTGCTGCAGCAGAGGCCGGACTGCAGGCGGCTGAAACCGGTATCACACAGGCCGAGGCTGGCGTACAGCAGGCGGAAGATGCCCTGGCGTTGCTGTCAATTCAATTGGAGAAGGTTGATGTGCATGCATCTTCGGACGGTGTGGTTTTGGTACGCAATCTCGAAGTCGGTGAGCTTATCTCTCCAGGAGGAACGGTCATGCGCCTCGGTCGTTTGGATGAAGTGCGCTTGACGGTTTACATTCCTGAGGATCAGTATGGCCGGATTCAGCTTGGCCAGGAAGTCCTGATTAAATCCGATTCATTCTCGTCCTACGTCTTCAATGGCGAGGTGGACCATATCGCCGAAGAGGCTGAATTTACCCCTCGGAACGTGCAGACGGTTGACGGCCGGAAAACGACGGTGTTCGCCATCGATATCACCGTCCCGAATATGGAGGGGAAATTGAAGCCCGGCATGCCCGTGGATGTGACTTTCGTGGAAGAATAATACCGACTTGTGTAATGTGCTGTAGGGGCGACCCCCTGTGATCGCCCCTACAAATTCATTTTATGCCCCTACCTATTGGATCGCTTCGTCGCTGGACTGCAGTCGCTGGATGGTTTTCTCCAACTGATCGATTCGCTCTGTGAGCGCCTGCAGCCGTTCCATCGTGGGATCGGGAAGCCGGTCGTGATGCAGGTCTTCGAGACCCGTCTCGGGTGGCTGTGCGCCATTTCGGCCGCGTACTCTGCCGGGGACACCAACCACGACGGAGTCGGGTGGTATGTCCTTGACTACGACCGAGTTGGCGCCGATGCGGCTGTGAGCTCCGATGCGGATCGGCCCCAGGATTTGCGCTCCCGCGCCGATGACAACATGGTCTTCCAGTGTAGGGTGGCGCTTTGTCTTTTCAGAGTTAACGCCGCCAAGCGTGACATTGTGATACATGGTCACGCAGCAGCCGATCTCGGAGGTTTCCCCGATCACCGTGCCCATGCCGTGATCGATGAAGAAACCGGGGCCGATGGTCGCAGCGGGGTGGATTTCGATACCGGTCAGCCAGCGGTTGATATGGCTGAGCACCCGCGCGATGAGCTTCAAGCGTATGCGCCACAACCAGTGCGCCAGACGGTGCATCCAGATGGCGTGAAATCCGGGATAAAGGAGGACGACCTCCAGGGCGTTGCGGGCTGCGGGATCGCGCTCTCGCGCTGCACGTATGTCCTCTCGAAGTAGTTTAAACATGATGTTTCTCCATAGGAACATCACTCTCGCAAATGCGCAAAGAGTGGTGTGCTCAAGTACCGTTCACCATAGGAGGGAATGATGGCAACGATCCGTTTTCCGGCGTTTTCCGGGCGAGAAGCAATTTGCACTGCGGCGTGTACTGCCGCTCCCGAGCTGATGCCCACCAGGATACCCTCTTCCTGCGGCAAGCGTCTGGCCATGGCGAAAGCCTCTTCGTTCGACACCGTCATGATCTCGTCGATCAATTCCGTATCCAGCACTTCGGGCACGAAGCCGGCGCCGATGCCCTGAATCTTGTGGGGCCCCGGTTCGCCGCCGGAGAGCACCGCGGAACCCTCTGGTTCCACAGCGACGATGCGGATCTCGGGATTGCGTTCCTTCAACACCTGGCCGGTTCCGGTGATCGTGCCGCCGGTGCCGACGCCGGAGACGAAGATGTCGATCTCCCCTTCGGTGTCGCGCCAGATCTCTTCGGCCGTCGTCTGGCGATGGATCTCCGGGTTGGCTGGATTTTCAAATTGCTGTGGAATGAAGTAGCGTTCATCCGCGGCAGCCAGTTCCTCGGCTTTGCTAATGGCGCCTTGCATGCCTTCTGATCCGGGGGTCAGGATTAAATCCGCACCGAATACTCTAAACAGCATGCGGCGCTCCATGCTCATCGAGTCTGGCATCACCAGGGCGCAGCGATAACCTTTTGCGGCGGCGACCATGGCCAATCCGATCCCTGTGTTTCCGCTTGTAGGCTCGAGGATGATCGTATGTGCATCGATTTTTCCCGCTTTCTCCGCAGTAAGGATCATATTCAGGGCGATGCGGTCCTTTACACTCGAACCTGGATTCTGGAACTCTACTTTCACTAGAACTTCGGCATCAACGCCTTGAGTCACTTTATGCAAGCGTACCAATGGTGTGTTGCCGATCAGTTCTGTGATATTGTCTGCAATCCTGGCCATCTACTTTTCTCCCATTACATCTCTAAAAAACAAAGACTCATCTTGGAATGACGCCCGATGAGTCTCACGTTTTGTTTTTGCGAATATGCGAAGTAGTTTAGCAGGTCACCAACGCATAATCGATTTGTAATACAGAACTACCCTGTGATCCTCATCACTCGGTCTTTTGAGTAGCAGGCAAGTCCGGCGGGTCACCGGTACACTGCCTGCTAAAGACAGGAGCAGATATGAGGGATCAGGTTCAGGGTAGTTATTTTATTCATAATCCTATTATCTAGTTCCTCGTTTGCAATTATACCTAATTGGGTCTGAATTGTCAAATGCAGCTTATAGCTCTTCCAGCATAGTCTGCAGCGCCAGGCGCAGGACGTCGATCGAACGGTGAAATTCATCCAGATCGAGATGTTCCTCCGGCGTGTGATCCAGGCTTGAATCGCCCGGTCCGTAGGCGGCGATAGGGCAGTTCCAAACCGGCGCGACGATGTTCATGTCACATGTGCCAGTCTTTCTGACGAAGCGTGGCTGCCCGTCGTTGGCGCGGATCGCTTGCAGCAGGGCACGCGTCAGGAAGGTGTTTTTATCGGCTTCGTGTAAGACTTCACAGTTGGAAAATTCCAGACTTGCTTCCTCATTCATCGCCCGCAGGTCGGATTCGAGTTGGCCGAGTCCCAGATCGGGCGGCAAACGGAAAACCATGTTCATCTCGGCCACGCCGTAACAGCCTTCCAGGCGGGTGTTCATATCACGCAGGGCGATATCGAGACGGTCGAAAATACCTGGATGATCGTGATTGAAATCGTCTGCGTAACGCTCTACTTTATGCCAGAAACGAAAGGCACGTTCTGCCGGAGTTTGAGATGGGCCGGCGGAATGGGCTGACGCTCCGGTAAAAGACCAATCCAGCATGAGATGACCCTTGTAGGCCAGGGTGATCCTGTCCCAGCTGCTCGGTTCGCCGATCAAGCAGACCTTCGGCTGGAATTGCTTAAGGGCGCTGCGCGCGCCGCGGCTGTCCGTTTCCTCGCCGGTAGCGCCGATCACCACCAGGCGTGTGCCGGGGGGAGGTTCGACTTGTGTTGCGGCGAGAATAAAGGCCGCCAATGGACCTTTGGCATCCACACTGCCTCGACCGTGCAGCATTCTTCCGTCAATGTGGACCGGGATTTCGCCGGGGACTGTATCGATATGCCCCAGAATCACGATCTCTTTGTCACCTTCGCCGCGGATGCCTATGACGCTGTTGGAATGATCGACGTAGGCGTGCATGCCATGATCGCCCATCCAGTGCGCCAGAAACAGGGCAGCTGTGGCTTCGTCCCCAGAAAGGCTGGGGATGGAAACCAGATCGTAGATCAGGCGCTCGCGCTCCTCGATCTGTGCCTGGTTCGTTTGGGTCGCTGCTAATTCAATCACCATATACCTCTTCCAGCGCATTCACAATGACTGTGCGCACTTGTTCCAAATCTTCTTCTGCAACGCTCAAGGGCGGCAGGAGCCGTACCATTGTTGTTCCGGCAGGCAACGCGAGAACACCATTTGCTGCCATGGTTTGCAGGACGGGCGTGGCTCGCTTTCGCAGGTCGATGCCGATCATCAAGCCCCGACCACGAACTTCGCGTATCGCCGGATGCTCGATGGTGCGCAGTTCCGCAAGAAATCGTTCGCCGACTTGCGCAGCTCTCTCGGGTAATTTCTCCTCATCCAGTACCTGAAGTGTGGCATTTGCTGCAGCGCATACGAGCGGGTTGCCGCCAAACGTACTTCCGTGTGTGTGCGGTGGGAAGGTTCCCAAATCCGAGCGCCAGATCAGAACTCCCATTGGCAATCCACCGGCAATTCCCTTACCGAGACAAATCAGATCCGGGACGACGTCGTGATGCTGATAACAGAACCAGCGTCCCGTTCGACCCAGACCGGATTGAATTTCGTCGAAGATGAGCAGCGCGCCACGTTCGTTACAAAGGGAACGAAGCCCATGGAGAAATTCATCCTGGATCAGGTTAATACCGCCTTCGCCCTGGATCAACTCGACGATCACCGCAGCTGTAGAATCGCTTATTGCCGCTTCTGCCGCCTCGAGGTTATTGAATGGAATATGTTCGAAACCAGGGAGGAGGGGTTCGAATGGTTTTCGGTATTTCGGCCGCCATGTGGCCGATAAGGAACCGAGCGTACGACCATGAAAACCGCCTTTCATGGCGACGATGCCGGTGCGATTGGTCAGTGCGCGCACCAATTTAAACCCTGCTTCGACCGCTTCTGTACCCGAGTTGCACAGGAAATAGCGTCCAAATCTGGGCGCCAGATGTGCCTGCAGCGATTCGTAAAAAAGTGCACGCTGATCGTTGTAAAAGATTTCCGAGCAAGTGATAATTCGATCGGCTTGCCGGGTTATCGCTTCCTGTACGACAGGATGCCGATGACCGAGGAGACAGACACCATGTCCGCCCACCATGTCGATAAATTCATTGCCCTCGGCGTCGAAGAGACGTGACCCATCTGCTGCCACGATGGCCAGCGGACGTTTCCCGTACGCGCCGGAGGTGTGCAGATCCTCGGAAGCGAGGATGTCTTCTTGATTCGCAGAATCATCTGCGTGATGTACTACGGCTTCGTTATGCAAACCAGGTTCCTCCTCCATCGAGCGCCGCTTGCAATGGCTGCGGACATCGCCCGTCGATAATGGCTGCATGGGCAACACCGTTTTCCAATGCTTCGCGCACGCTCAAGACTTTGTGTTTCATCTGACCGTCTGCCCATGTCATGGCCGTGTCCAGCTGCCCGCGTGATACCGTACGCACCAGGCTGGACTGATCTTCACAATCCCGGTAGAGCCCATCGACATTGGAGAGCATCAGCAGCATCTCGGCTGAAAGCGCACTGGAAACAGCTGCAGCAGCGCGATCGCCGTTGACGTTCAAGTAACCGTCTGTTTCGCTGTAGGCCAGGGGCGGAATTAGAGGCACTTTGCCTTCTGCCAGGATTTCTCGGATGCGATCCTGGACAACTTCGGTCAGACTGCCGGAATAATCATCGCGGATCACGCGGATGCGCCCATCGATCACAGCTCGTATGGCGCTTTTGCGCTCTCCAAGCAGGACACACGTTTCCGGTGTGTTCAGACTCACTGTTTCCACACCGAAGCGCTGAAGCTCCTCACAGATGTCGGCGTTGAAAGACGTCACGGCATCTACGAAGATGTCGCGCATGGTCACATCTGTATAGCGGCTGACGAAATTGGAAGGCGAGCGCAGGTATTGCGGTGGGTGACCCTGCTCGTTGGCGAGCTGGTTGGCACGCTCTGAGCCACCGTGAACCAGGACAATTTGGTGACCCTGGGCGATCATCGCGGCGATATCCTCGCAAATCGACGTGAGTTGAATATCTCGGGCGCCTCCGATTTTTATGACCATGAGACGATTGTTATCCATGTGTATGCTCCAATATCCGCTCGTTTCTTTCTATCGATGAAGCCTAGATTGGGTGTAAACCCGGGAATTCCAATCCCAAGCGTTCATCGAAGCCGAGCATCAGGTTCATTGCCTGAACGGCCGATCCAGAGCCGCCTTTCATGATGTTATCGAGTGCGGCGATGATGATAATCATGTTTGATTCTTCATCGTATGCAAAACCGATGTCGCAGTAATTCGAGCCCGAGAGGATCTTTGGCTCGGGGTATCGATAGCCGCCACTGCGGTCTGCAACCAGACGAATGAAGGGCTCCTGCTGATACGCCTGGCGGTAACAAGCCCAGATATCACGCAGGGACTCCACTTGTGCATTCTCATTGACGAAACAATGTGCGGTGAGATGCGCTCCACGGACGAGTTCGATGGCCGTCATGGTGAGATGAACGGGGAAGTCCCCCAATTCCTGCTCGACCTCGGCCAGATGGCGATGTCTGCTAGGGCTGTAAACCCGCACGACACCACTTCGTTCGGGGTGATGCGATCCGGAACTAGCGGTAGCTCCGGCTTCCGATGAACCCACTTTCACTTCCGCCGTGACTCGTTCGAGCCAGCCGGCATCGGCAAGCGGTCCTAGTGCCAGGTTGATCAAGGTGGCGTTGCAGCCGACACCGGAGGCGTACTGGGCGCCTCGCAGTTCATCACGATGTCGCTCCGGCAAACCATAAACGAAGCGATCCAGCCAGGCCGGCGTGGGGTGTTCCCAGTCATACCATTTGGGATAAGCTTCTTTGCGCCGCAGTCTGAAATCTGCAGAGCAGTCGATAATGCGGTCGGCCAGTTGTGCATAATCTTCGATATTTGCAGCAACCTCGCCATGGGGAAGGGCGAGGAAGAGTACGTCACAATTTTCAAGATCGTCTGCGTGGCAGTAGCGAAGATCGGTGAAGCCACGCATGTTTGGATGCGTGTTGTGGAGATAGCGGCCGATCAGGCTGCGTGAGGAAACCTGTGCCAGCTCCACCTGTGGGTGCAGCGTGAGTAGACGGATCAATTCCCCACCCAGATAACCCGATCCGCCAACAATCGAAGCTCGAATACTCATATCTGCGCCTCTTGTACGGCAATGTTTTCGTTGGCCATTCGTATGGCGAAGTCCACGACCTCTGCAGGAATATCGACTCCGGTGGGTTCGATGCTGTTGCGGAATTCCATCGAGTGGTTGACCTCGTTTACCAGGTAACCTGCGTCCGTTTCGAACAGGTCGATGGCAACAATCCCGCCTCCCACAGCGGCTGCGGCGTGTTGGGAGATATCAGCAATTTCTTGCGTGACCTCGCAATTGGTGGCCACGCCGCCGCGGGCGGTGTTGGTGATCCAGTGTGGTGAGGTTCGATAAATAGCGCATAGCGTTCGGTCACCCACGACAAAGGAACGGATATCCCGTCCGTTGGGTTTGGTGACGTATTCCTGAACGTAGCCGGTGTGATAAGGATAATTGCCCAGCGTGAAGCGGTGTTCCAGGATTGCTTCTGCAGACTCACGATCGTTGATTTTTGTCACCAGACGACCCCATGATCCGGTGAGGGGTTTCAGCACCGCAGGATAACCCTGGGATTCGATGGATTCCAGGATGGATTCTTCCGTGAAGGCGATGCTGACCTGTGGTTGAGGGACAGCATGCTGTGCAAGTGCCAGGGTGGTGCTGAGTTTATCGCTGCAGATACTTGCAGTGTGAAAGTTGTTCAGAGTTGGTACACCCCAGGCTTCCAGGATCTGAAGCGTGGCGAGTGTACGAGAGCTGCTGATGCTGCGTTCGAGGATCAAATCGTATTCTAACCAGCCTGGATCCGGCTCCAGAGGGTTGAGGACAAAGCCTCCATCGTTGAGAACATCGATCTGGATTCCGCGCGCTTGAAATGCCTCCATAAGAAGCTTCTCTTCGCGTCTGACCCTCGAAACGATCATGCCGATTTGCATGCTATTCTCCCCAATCCTCTTCAACGTCCGGAGCCAATGCCAGGGTCAACGGATCGAGATCCGTGATTTCCAGTTCGACGCCGCACTCAGGGCAGGGAAGGATTTCATTCATAACGACATCTTCAGGCAGGTTGATCTCTGCTCCGCATTCTGTGCATGTTAGGTTGGACATTCTTTTCCTCCGATAATAATTTTCAAATGATATACAAAAAGCCATCGATCTTTGGCCTGGATCGCTGGCTCCTTATCTCCGCGTAGGTGTTGGAAGCGCGCACTTATCCAGGACCGGGTTCCGGTCGCTTGGTGCACTTCTTCTTCAAAATGGAGATGTTTTTTTGATTCATCATTTCGATCGTTTCTCTATGCAAGAAAAAAACCCGCTCGTCTGGCGGGTCCTATGCAAACCTTTCCTATGCAAGCAAAGACTAGCCAGACAGGCTCCTACCAGGCTTCTTGCTGCACTTCTTGGCGAAAAGGCTTATTCGTTCACTCATAATCCGGTTTAGATTAACAAAAAATCACCCAATTGTCAAGACAATTACGTTTCAAAATCGAGTCGCTTTTCAAGCTCTCTAACTGCCATATCAGAGAGAGACTTGTTCCAGATGAACGATATGTGGCAAGGCAGCGATGGCTTGGAGAGCCTCTTCATTGGCAGGAGAGTCGATATTGATGATCGAAATCTGTTTACCGCCTGGCGCTTCTCGCCCCATGTGCCAGTGTGCGATGTTGATGTTGAATTCACCGAGCAGCGTTCCCACACGGCCCATCACACCTGGTTCGTCGTGACTGGTCATCACCAACGTCCAGCCATCAGCTGCCGCATCGAGACGCATGTTATCGATTAACACGATGCGTGGTTCGGTTCGCAGGAATAACGCACCACCGATCAGACGGGATTCTTCGTTGGAAATCACCCGGCAGAGAATCACATTGATATAGTCCTCTGCGGCTGGGTGGCGCGCTTGTGAAACCACGATACCGCGTTCGGCAGCCAGCCTGGGTGCGTTTACGTAATTCACGATGTCCGAGAGAATCGGCGCGAGCATCCCCTTGAGCAACCCAACGGTAAGCAGCTTTGTATGTTGTTCCAGTTCTTCGCCGCGGTACTCCACTTCGACCCGATTGACGCGGCCGTGGATCAACTGCATTTGCAGTGCACCGATTTTTTCAGCGAGAGTCATGTAGGGTGCCAGCGATTGATAGTCCACGCCTTCAGCAAAGGGCATGTTGACAATGTTGCAATAGTTGTCGCCTCGAAGCGCATCAAGGACTTGTTGGGTAATTTGTACAGCAACACCATGTTGTGACTCGTGGGTGCTGGCGCCGATATGCGGCGTGGTCACGACGTTCTGTAGGCCGATCAATTTTTTCAACAGCCCGGACTTTGGAGGTTCGTCGCTGTAAACGTCCAGTGCAGCGCCTGCGATCTTGCCGGATTTAAGGGCATCGAATAAATCATGCTCGTCTACGATCCCCCCGCGGGCAGCGTTGACGATCCTCACACCATCTTTCATCTTGGCGATTTCTTCTGCCGCGATCATGCCGCGGGTTTCTTCGTTCAAAGGGGTATGAAGGGTGATGAAATCTGCGCGGGAGAGGAGTTCGTCGAGTTCCGCCACGAGTTCCACACGGATGCGTTCTGCGATCTCTTCAGCGATGTAGGGATCGTAAGCGATCACCGACATACCAAATGCCTGGCAGCGCGTCGCTACACGTGAGCCGATGCGTCCCAAACCGACGACACCGAGGGTCTTCCCGTTGAGTTCGGTTCCCATAAAGACTTTGCGTGTCCATTCACCTTTTTTAATTGAAGCGTCGGCTTTGGTGAGATTACGGCACACGCCAAGCAGCAGCGCCATGGTTAGTTCTGTCGCGCCAAGAGTGTTGGCGCCGGGCGTATTCATGACTTGTATACCGTGCATGGTGGCAGCTTCAACATCGACATTATCCAGGCCGACACCCGCGCGAGCGGCGATCTTGAGGTTTGTCGCCGCGGCAAAGGCATCCTCGTTCATCGCCGTTCCGGAACGCGTGATAATGGCGTCGTAGCCGCCGATGATTTCCAATAATTTCTTCCGCTCGGGTAAATGGATCACGTCGTATTCGGCATCGTCAGCTTGATCGAGAATTGCCAAGCCTGCAGGTCCAATGTTGTCGGTGATTAAAATGCGGTACATATCTTCCTCGAATGGATGTGATGGAATCGGATGCGATTCACTCGTTTAGGAGTTATAGCCAGACATGTGAAGCAGATCGATCGTGGAATCATCAATGGCTTCTAATGATTGCAACCGTTCGTCAACTTGCCTTTTCAAGGTCTGGTTGCGGAATTTTACCAGTCCTTGCTTCAAAATATCGATACCTTCTTGAAAAACTTTCTCGTGTTCTGTACCCATCAAGCGTTTGGCTCTGCCCTCTGCCAGCGCCAATGGAACGATTGCTTCCAGCCCTGGTGATTCGATGAACACATCTGCTTCCTCGGCAACGCGTTCGCGCCGAACAACGCCGCCGAATCCGACGAACAAATTTACTGTCTGGCGCGCTTCCAGATCGGTAATTCCATCGCCGACGAGCATCGTGCGTCTCTCGTTCCCGGCTAACTCTTCAATCACAGCGCGTTTTCCCTCGGTTTCGACCAATGGTGTTGGCGCGATGTCGAGAAAATGCTCTTCTGGATTGCCGCCATATTGCGTTTGATCGAAGCGCCACCATTCACCGGAAAGCTGATCGAACTCGACGGGGACGGCACGTACATTATTTGCAGATACTCCCAGCCAACGGGCAAATTTTTGAATCGCCTGCAATAATCCACCGCTGATGATCGAGACTTCGCATCCACCCGCCTTCAAGGCGCTGATTACTTCTTTCGAGTTCGGAACAATGTTCTCGCAGTACGCCCGGGCGATAAGCCGCAGGTCGGCGCGCGTAGGCTGTAGTCGCTTCAAGCGCTCGCTGTAAACCGCCTCGAGTTCGATCTCACCATCCATCGCTTTACGCGTGAGTTCGGAGATATAATCGAAATGACCCTTAATACGCGCCAGTTCATCGATGCCTTCGACGGTAGTTAACGTACTTTCGCAATCGAAGAACACATGCTGAAAACTTCGCATTCGGGATACAGGTTTTTGACTCATCGCATCTAACTTTTCAGGTTAACTCTACTGCATCGCGTAAATGGCGAACGAGACTGGCGGTGGCTTCCACCGCCTCCCTGGGCTCCTTGGCGGCATCGATTATGGCGGAGCCAACGATCACACCGTCAACCAATGCCCCTACGGTACGGGCTTGCTCGGGAGTCGAGATGCCAAAACCAAGTGCCAGAGGTGTAGTTGTATATTGTCGCACACGTTGGATAAACGCCTCCAAATTCTCTGGTAGGGAATCGCGTGCGCCCGTAGTTCCTGTCAGAGATACCAGGTAGACAAATCCCTTCGAGCGCGCGGTTGCTTCTTTAATCCGAGCTTCGGTTGAAGTCGGCGCCAGCATGTGCACGTAAGCAAGGCCGTGTTTTTCCGCCAGGGTTTCGATTTCCAGTGCCTCTTCGGCCGGCAAGTCCGGAATGATGAGACCGTCTACACCGGCATCTTTCGCTTGTTCCACGAAGCGATCGACGCCAAAGGCGAGGATGGGGTTCATATACCCCATGAAGAGGATCGGTTGATCGACTCCGCGTTTTCGTAATTCTAAACCAAGACGGAGACATTCGGCTACACTAATTTGATGTTGAAGAGCAACCTGGGTGGAGTATTGTATCGAAGGTCCGTCCGCCAGCGGGTCGGAAAAAGGGATGCCAAGTTCGAGCAAATCCGCTCCGGCACCTGCGATGGCTTCGATGATGTCCAACGACAGCGATGGATTGGGATAGCCGAGCGTGAAATACGGCATCAGGCATGCACGTGGTTGGGCATTGGCAAATGCTGCTGCGATGTTATCCATACCATTCATAACACTTATATCACAAAGAGGTTTTATATTGCCTTTGAAACAGTGTCTAAATCCTTGTCCCCACGCCCCGATAAATTGATTAGCATGATTTCATCCGACGACATTTTCGGCGCACGTTGGATGGCTTCCGCCACGGCGTGGGCCGATTCGAGCGCCGGCAGGATACCTTCGAGACGACCGAGAAGCTGGAACGCCTCGAGCGCTTGATCGTCTGTAGCGTAGGTGTATGCTGCGCGACCGATGTCTCGTAAATGGGCGTGCTCGGGACCAACTGCAGGGTAGTCCAAACCGGCTGAGATAGAGTGGGTTTGGGCGATTTGGCCGTCTTCATTCTGCAGGACGTACGAGTAAGTGCCGTGCAGTACCCCAGGCCGGCCGATACGTGAATCGTTGAAGCGGCTGGCGTGAAGTCCAGTTTCGATGCCTTCGCCACCAGCTTCGACTCCGATCAACTCGACGTTGTCATCCTCGAGAAAGGCATAAAAGAGACCGATGGCGTTCGAACCACCGCCCACGCAAGCCACGCAAACGTCCGGCAGTGAACCGACTTGCTCGAGCATCTGGGCCTTGGCCTCTATCCCGATTACTGTCTGGAAATCGCGCACGATTGTGGGATAGGGATGCGGTCCCAAAGCCGAACCGAGCAAGTAATACGTGTCGCCGACGTTGGTAACCCAATAGCGGATGGCTTCGTTGATGGCGTCTTTCAATGTCCGGCTTCCGGACGTCACGGGACGCACGTCTGCGCCAAGCAGACGCATGCGCAGTACATTCATGTGCTGACGTTCGATGTCGACAGTGCCCATGTAAACGATGCATTCCAAGCCCAACAGGGCGGCAACCGTCGCGCTGGCGACCCCGTGCTGTCCGGCGCCGGTCTCGGCGACGATGCGCGATTTACCCATGGCTTTGGCCAGCAAGCCCTGACCCAGCGCGTTATTGATCTTATGCGCACCCGTGTGGGCAAGGTCCTCGCGTTTCAAGTAGATAGTAGCGCCACCGAGATGTTCGCTCAGACGTTTGGCATGAGTCAACGGCGTCGGGCGTCCGGCGTAGGTTTTCAGCAGAGTGTCGAGTTCACGCTTGAATGGTTCGTCCACGCACAGGCGTTGATAGGCGCGCTCCAGTTCCTCCAGCGCGGGCATCAAGGTTTCCGGGACAAATTGTCCGCCGTAAGGGCCGAACTTGGCGGCATATGGTGTTGCTGTGCCATTCAGCATGGTTTTTTCTCCGTTTCTTGCCTGCGTATGGTTTGGATGAATGCTTTCATTTTATTAACATCTTTCTTGCCGGGTGTACTTTCCACACCGGAGGCCACGTCTACGCCCCAGGGTTGGACCTGTTCGATCGCAGCAAGAACGTTCTGTGGTGTGAGCCCGCCGGCGAGCAGCAGCGGCACCGACCGGGCCAGCTCCGCAGCGACTCCCCAATCTGCGACCTCGCCCGTACCACCGTAACTTCCCAGTTTATAAGCGTCTAGCAGCAAGGCCGGGTGGGATGTACCCAGTCCGGCGAATTGACGCCACTGCATTCTGGCTTCATCTTCCGATTTCGGCCGGATAGCTTTGTACGCCCGAGATGCAAGTGCCTCCACCTCGGACGGCGCTTCGTCGCCATGCAGCTGGGCTAACTGCAGATCACAGGCCGCAAGTGTATCCTCGATCGTCTCGATAGATTTATTTACAAACACGCCTACAAGGACGACATCCGTGTTTCTGCGGCGAATTTTGGCGACGATCTCGGCACAGTCTTCGATGGTGATCGAACGCGGGCTGGGGGGATAGAAGTTGAAACCCAGCATATCCGCACCAGCTTCGACGGCAGCCAGGGTATCTTCGTAGTTCGTTAGCCCGCAAATCTTGATCTTCAATTGCCTAGCCTCCTGCAAGCATACGGACTTGTGCGCCGATATCGTCTGCACGCACAAGGGATTCACCCACCAGAATGGCATTCGCCCCGGCTGAAGCAACCCTGGCCACATCTTCAGGGGTATGGATTCCGCTTTCGGCAACGACGCATATCTCTTCCGGGATCAGCGCCCGAAGTCGAACGGTTGTCTCCAGGTTGATCGTGAAGTCGTGCAGATCCCGGTTGTTAATCCCGACAAGTTCTGGGGATATATCCAGCGCTCGTTGGAGTTCTTCTTCGTTGTGGACCTCGACCAGCGCAGCCATACCGCATTGGTGTATGAGTTTATATAAACTGGAGAGTGTGTCTTGAGACAGCGCAGCGACGATCAACAGCACCGCAGCGGTGCCGGCTCCTCTTGCTTCGTAGACTTGATAGGGATCGCAGATGAAGTCTTTTCGCAGTAGGGGGATGTTTTCGATTTGTTCGGCGATGGATCGTAAATCGTCTAACTGTCCCTGAAAGTATCGCTGGTCTGTGAGTACACTGATCGCCGCGGCGCCGTTCTCGCTGTAGATCTCTGCAATCTGACGTGGATCGAGGTCGGCGCGGAGTACACCTCGTGAGGGCGAGGCGCGTTTCACCTCCGCGATCAGCGCTGGCTTTACCATTGCAGAGCGTAAGGCGCCGATGAAATCCGGCGCTGGAGGACGGCTTTCAGCTTCCTGGCGGATTTCTTCCAGGGGCAGGATCGTTTTCTTTTCCTTGATTTCATGGCGCTTATGCGCCATGATCTCTTCCAGCACGCTCACGTATACGACTCCTTATTGCTTCGCCATTTTCTGACTGAATTCGATAAACTGATCCAATTTTTCTAGTGCTCTCCCATCATCCAGGGATTGGCGTGCCTCCTCTATTCCAGTCGCAACATCTCCGTTTTCGACCGCCAGGGCGGCACCAGCATTCAATAGGAGTACGTCGCGTTTGGGTCCCTTGTCTTCTCCTCGCAATAATTCGCGGAAGATCTTTGCGTTTTCTGGGGGATCGCCACCGCGCAGTGACTTAAGATCGGAGCGTGGCAATCCCAGGGTTTCGGGGTCCAGATTGTACGTACGCACTTCGCCTTTGCTCAGGTGGCTGATTCGATTCGGACCGCTGGTGGCCAATTCGTCGATTCCGCCATGTCCGTTCAACACCATGGCAGCTTTTCCGCCCAGGGCGGAGAGAACATTGGCAATTGGCTCAGTCAGCTCGGGGTCGTAAACGCCAAGGAGCATGTGGCTGGCGTCTGCCGGGTTGGTGAGTGGCCCGAGTATATTGAAGATCGAGCGCTGGCCCAGTTCGCGGCGGGGGCCGATGGCGTGCTTCATTGCCGGGTGGAAGCGAGGCGCGAACATAAAGCCGATGCCGACTTCTTGGATGCATTCGGCTACCGCCTGCGGTTCCAGATCTACTTGTACGCCCAGTTCAACGAGTACATCGGCACTCCCACAGAGGGAGGATGCAGCCCGATTGCCGTGTTTGGCTACTTTGCGTCCTGTACCGGCGATAATGAAAGCCCCGGCGGTGGAGATGTTAAAAGTGTGGGCGCCGTCGCCTCCGGTTCCGACGATGTCGAAAATCGGTTCTTCTCCGTTTTCAAGGTTTACTTTACTGGCGTGCTCTCGCATGGCGCGGGCGCTGCCAGTGATCTCGTCGACACATTCCCCTTTCATGTGCAGCGCCATGAGGTATCCGCCGATCTGTGCGTCGGTGGCTTCGCCGCGCATGATGATCCCCATGGCCTCTTCCGCTTCTTCAGGGGACAGATCTTGACGATCCAATACTTTGGCGAGATATGTTTTTAACATGTCCTTCTCTCCTTTTAACCTATTCTTCCCTGGCCGCGGCAAGCTGCTTTTCTACTTTCTGTGTACCGTTTTGGCTGAGGGAAAGGAAATTTCGCAGGATTTGCATTCCGTGTTGGGTGAGAAATGATTCGGGGTGGAACTGCACACCGTGAATCGGGTATTCACGATGACGCACGCCCATGATCTCATCCACATCCGTACGCGCAGTGATCTCCAAGCACTGGGGAACAGGTCTGTTGATGATCAAGGAATGATAGCGCGTGGCTTCGAAGGGATTGGGGATCTCGGCGAACAATCCATCGCCCTGGTGGTGAATCTCGGATGTCTTCCCGTGCATCAGTCGTGGAGCGCGCACGATCTCACCGCCGAACACATGGCCGATACATTGATGACCGAGACATACGCCCAAGATCGGAGTCGTCGAGCCCATTATTTCGATGAGGCGATTGGAAATACCAGCATCCAGCGGCGTACCGGGACCGGGTGAGATTACGATGTGGCTGGGTTGTGTGGCTTCGATGTGATCAACCGTGACCTTATCGTTGCGGAATACTTCGATCTCGCCCCCGAGTTCCCCGAAGTATTGGACCAGGTTGTAGGTGAAAGAATCGTAATTATCAATCACAACAATCATTAAATCTGTCCTTTCTCTGCCATTTCCAATGCGACGGCGAGGGCGCTGGCCTTGTCGATGGTCTCCTGTAGCTCGCGTTCCGGAACTGAATCTGCCACGAGACCCGCTCCTGCCTGGATGTGTACCTCGTCGCCTTGCATTACGAGTGTGCGGATGGCGATGCAGGAGTCCAGCGATCCATCGTAGGAGAAATATCCAATAGCTCCAGCGTAGGGGCCTCGCGCTTCGCCCTCCAGCTCTGCGATGATCTCCATGGCGCGGATTTTTGGCGCGCCGCTGACGGTGCCGGCGGGGAAGGTGGCAGCCATTAAATCGAAAGCGTCGTATCCTGGTTTCAGGTTTCCCTGCACCTGGGAGACGATGTGCATCACGTGCGAGTAGCGTTCGACGACCATTTTGATCGGGACGTGTACCGAGCCGTAGTCACACACTCGACCGAGATCGTTGCGGGCCAGGTCTACGAGCATCACATGCTCGGCACGTTCTTTTGGATCGGCCAGTAATTCTTGCTCGAGACGTTTGTCTTCATCTTCGGTATCTCCACGAGGACGCGTTCCCGCCAGCGGACGAATTGTAGCTTCATCACCATCCAGGCGAACATGCATCTCGGGAGATGCACCGATAATGTGCAAGGGAGGATCGCCAGCGAAATCGGCGAAATTGAAGAAGAACATGTATGGCGAGGGATTCAACGCCCGTAATGCCCGATACACAGAAAAGGCATCGGCAGTCGTTCGGCGGGAGAAGCGCTGCGAGACGACGACCTGGAAAATATCGCCAGCCGCGATGTATTCTTTGGCCTGCTCGACGGCCTTGCAGTATCGCTCGGGCGACATGTTCGATACCAATTCCTGGGGTTCACTCGATTCAGCAGAAGGACTTTGCGGTTGTAGTGGGCTGGCAAGCTGTTCCTGCAGACGATCGAGGCGTTCGTTGGCTTCCTGCAGGGCAAATTGTTCGTCGGCATCTGTTTCAGCATAGGTCAGCAT
This sequence comes from Anaerolineales bacterium, assembly GCA_034430895.1. Taxonomy (GTDB): domain Bacteria; phylum Chloroflexota; class Anaerolineae; order Anaerolineales; family E44-bin32; genus WVZH01. The sequence continues at coordinate 31,070 of DAOUDW010000090.1, forward strand.
CACCAGACGCCCGAAAGCATGATCGAAGGCAATGACGGTATTGGCCTGCAGGAAAACAGCATCTGGCAGGTCACCCACAGGGAGTGATTCCAGGATAGGCTCGAAGTAACGCATCATCTCGTATCCCAGATAGCCGACAAGGCCGCCCACGAAGCGCGGCAGGCCGTCAGGGAGTTCCGGACGATACTGCCGGATCTTCGATCGCAGTGCATCTACCGGATTGATGTCGATGGGAAGTATGGTTTCGGACACTCCATCGGTGCTGTGATGTTCCAGCGTTTGACCGCGCAGCACGTAGGCTTCGGAAAGCCCGGCGCCGATGAAGGAATAGCGCGCCACCTGTTCGCCGCCTGTAACTGACTCAAGCAGAAACCCCGGACCCAGCAGGGAGAGTTTCAGGTACACGGACACTGGCGTTTCCAGATCAGCTGGAAGCTCCCGCACCACGGGTACGAGATTGGTGGGGCGGCTTTCATCGGCATGGTTTCGAGTCGTCGTTTTTTCCATCCGCTTCACTTCACTCTCGAATAAATAAACCCTCTCTCATCGTTGGGGACGAGAGAGGGTTCCCGTGGTGCCACCCCAGTTAGACTCGATGCTCCTATGAAAAAACCCGTCGTGATGACGACGGGTGGGAACATGCCAGCCTCACTTATTCCGGTACGGCGATGGATCTTCGTTGATCGCTTATACCTTCTGCCTTGATAACGGTGGCTTTCCGGCGCGGACTACTCGGTTTCAACCTTTCGGCCGGCAGCTCTGGGGCCCATTCTCCACTGGCGTTTGGGCGGGATTCTCATCCAACTCCCGCTTTCTGTGCCTTCGTTTCAGCGGATACTCTTCCCCTTCATCGCTTTTATTGAATATTCTGTTGAGCCTTTTATATCAAAATCCTGGTTGAGTGTCAAGAATGAATGTCGGATTGTGATTTGAAATTCAACTTGGGTCTTGACAGCGAGGTTCTTTTTTGCTAATCTCAACCCAATCATGAGTATAAAAGTTGTAGGTCTTTCCATTCGTTATGCTCGTAAGCCATTGCCAACTTGGAGGGGGAAGTCTGGCTAGTTGCTTGCGTGTATTGAAACACAATACCAACCCGCCAGACATATTGGCGGGTTTTTCTTTTTGAGGGATGTAATGCGGAATCTTGAACGTGGGATTTGTAAGCTGGGTGCCAAGGAGCCAGATCGAGAGTTTGGATGGTCGTGGATTCCCCTTTGATCGGGAGTATCGTCGGCGGTCCGAGTAAAAAGGAGACCGCCGATTTTCATAACGCGAAAGGGTAGCCGTGTGACGATGGGTCGGATAGGTCATTGGAGGAAATAAGTTACACGGAAAAACCAATACAGGCTCAACGGACAGGACATGGATAATAACATCAAAACAGGCCAGGGGATGGGACGATGAATGCGACAGATGATATCAATCGAATAGCGATGAATGAATTGAATGAATTAAAAAGCGATTGCGATTTGGAAGCCCAAGGGTTTCCCGGCACGTGCAATGTGTATTGGAATCTCTCGACGGAGTCGCTGTATGAGCAGTCCCTAAGCCGTGGCGAGGGGATCATCTCTTACGACGGTGCCTTGGTGGTGAAATCCGGGGTGCATACTGCTCGGGCTGCGAGGGATAAATTCATCGTTCGTGAATCCAGTACCGAAAACGACGTGTGGTGGAGCGAGCACAATCAAGCTTTCTCGCCACGGAAGTTTGATCAATTGCTGTACAGAATGAAGCGTTACATGGCGAAGATGGATTTGTTCGTGCAGGATTGCTATGTCGGTGCTGATCCGCAGAATCGTATGGCGATTCGAATCATCTCCGAATGGGCCTGGCACAGCATCTTCGCTCGCAACGCGTTCATTTTGCCGTCCGATGAAGATGCGTATCGTAGTTTCGAACCTGAATTCACGATAGTGTGTATCCCCTCATTCGAAGCAATCCCTTCGATTGATGGCACATGGACAGGCACATTTATCCTACTCAACTTCGAACGCCGATTGTGCCTGATTGGTGGCAGTGGATACGCCGGGGAGATCAAGAAATCCATTTTTACCGTGATGAACTATCTGCTTCCTCGCAAAGACGTACTGCCGATGCATTGTTCGGCCAACATCGGTAAAAATGATGATGTCGCATTGTTCTTTGGGTTGTCTGGAACAGGTAAGACTTCATTGTCCGCCGATATCCGGCGTCGTTTGATTGGAGATGATGAACATGGCTGGGGTGACGAAGGTATCTTCAACCTGGAGGCTGGATGCTACGCAAAAGTCATTCGTCTCCGTCCGGAGGCAGAACCTCTGATTTATCGGACCACATCACAATTCGGCACGTTATTAGAAAACGTTATCTGCGCCTCATCGTCTCGCCAAATCGATCTGGATAATGATTCGATCACCGAAAACACACGTGCCTCCTATTCGCTTGGTAAGATAGACAACGCTTTCGACGGCACCGTTGCAGGCCATCCCCAGAACATTATTTTGCTGACCTGTGATGCCTCCGGCGTGATGCCGCCCATCGCCCGGCTTACGCCCGAGCAAGCGGTATACCACTTCATCTCCGGGTATACGGCGAAGGTCGGTGGAACGGAAGCGGGACTGCGCGACGAACCGGTGATCACCTTCAGTAACTGCTTCGGCGCGCCGTTCATGGTGCACCATCCGACGGTCTACGCAGATTTGTTCAAGGAAAAAATCAAACAGCAAGGTGTGAATTGCTGGTTGATCAACACCGGTTGGGTCGGAGGCCCTTACGGGGTAGGAGAACGTATTCGGATCGACTATACCCGAACGATGATCGAAGCCGTATTGAGTGGAAAACTCCATGATGTGGCCTTCATTGAGGATCCGGTCTTTGGCTATGAAGTTCCCAGCGCTTGTGAGGGCATCCCGGCGGGAATTCTAGATCCGGCTTCAAGCTGGCCGTCGAAAGATGGTTATCTGGCCAGATACCGACAATTGGCGGCGAAATTCGTCGAAAACTTCCGGCGCTTCGAACCGCGCTGTCCTGTCGAAATCCGTGTTGCCGGGCCACGAATCGAATCATTAGGATCAATATCATGAATAGACTAACTGAATCAAGACAACGAATCCGGGGCAGGTTTCTTTCGCTAATTTCCATTTTATATCATACGGAGGGTAGTTCTATGACAACATCGAATCTTCCTTCGACTTTTAAAGAGCTGCGGGCAACGGCAAGGGCATTTGCCACGCGGCAAGGTATAAGTCAATGTAATTCACCGAAGGATCTCAGCACGAGCATCGCGGTTGAGGCTGCGGATTTAATCCGTTTGTTCCAGCGGCATTCAGCCGAAGATAGTATCGCTATGTCCAGCGATCCGATCATGAGGGCGAAAGTGGTCACTGAGCTGGTGGATATCTTTATCTATACACTTTGCCTGGCGGATCAAATGGATATCGATTTATGCACCGCGATACGGTGCAGAACCGAATACGATCAATAATCGTTTAGGGTAGAAGAGAATCCTTTCTGACTTCGGCGTTCCTTATGTATGCTTTTACCTGGAGCAGCGATTTGAAATCGGCTTGTTTCAATGGATTTATTATCATGTTCTATTTTCGGTTTTGCTTGTTGTGTAAGCGACTGCGTGTCAATAAAAAATTTTAAGAATTCGTTGTTGACATTTCAGAAATGTGTGCTAGAGTTACGTAAATACGTAAGGAATGCGTTGAGTTATACGATGAATATTTTCAACTTGGTCTTAGTTATCAGCTCCTTGTTGCTTCTCATCTTGATTAAGAATGAGAAGTTGGTTCCGGTTGGAGCAGTGTAGCTTACACGCAACAATCATGTTGAGCGACAGGCGCCTCCCAGCCGGGAGGCGCTTATTTTTTGAAGGATATTTGGCACATGAATGGGCTCACTGAAAAATTGGTTCTTATCGACATATTGTGCCTGTTGCTTGTTATCAAGCAACAGCGATTGTCGGTTGAGCCCATCCTGGGTTCGTGAAGGCAGGCGCAGAAAAGCGCCGAACGAAACCGGAAGGAACACCAGGGGCCGCCTCAATCGACGGAGGCGGTTTTGTTCGTAACGGAAGATCATTGATGGAGTGATATACGATGACAACAGCGGAATCGAATTCCGAATCGAAACCAAAGAACAAGTCAGTCTCTCCATCCTGGAACCGACCTTGGGCGAATGAATGATACCTGGATGCGGATTCTTATCAAGACTCGGATCAAGCCCTCCAGGCTCGATTCACGAGATCGGATGAAAATAATCCATCTTCGAAAGGGGATCCAACGGATTTTCCTTCGAACGAAATGAGATGAACGTATAATGCAATCTGCAACGAATTACGCGACTCCATATGACACTTGTACCAAGCGGGGATACCCATTCCGCGCGCATGCACAAACACGCAGTATGGAAGCGTATGCTGGGACTCGTGCAGCGTCCATGCGGACACAAGCGAATCGTCCAGATATCAACCGTGAGTAACTACATGAGGGCTAAAAGGCCCTCATGTCTATTTAAAAGGTGGAAACAATGAGATCAGATCTGGTTAAACGGGGTTTTGAACGAGCACCACACCGTTCGCTTCTGAAAGCAACTGGTGTGACCGACGAAGATATGGATAAGCCCTTCGTCGCCGTCGTGAATTCCTTTATCGATATCATCCCTGGGCACAAGCATCTGCAGCGCTTGGGAAAGCTCGTCTCTCAGGCAGTGCGTGATGCGGGTGCCGTGCCCTTCGAATTCAACACCATCGGCATCTGCGATGGCATCGCCATGGGACACGAAGGGATGAATTTTTCCCTCCCGAGTCGGGAACTCATCGCCGACAGCGTGGAAACCATGATCGCGGCGCACCGTTTCGATGGGATGGTGTGCATCCCCAATTGTGACAAGATCATTCCCGGCATGTTAATGGCAGCGATGCGGGTTGACATTCCTGCGATTTTCGTCAGCGGGGGTCCGATGTATGCAGGACGCACGCCGGATGGCCGGGTGGTCGATCTGATCAGTGTCTTCGAGGGTGTGGGTGCTTACAAGGCAGGCAAGATCGATGAAGCCGAACTCAAGGTCCTCGAGGATCACGGTTGTCCTTCCTGCGGCTCTTGCAGCGGTTTGTTTACCGCCAACAGCATGAACTGCTTGATGGAAGCCCTGGGCATGGCACTGCCGTTTAACGGCACCGCGATGGCAGAGTCTCCGGAACGCGATGAACTGGCAATCCAGGCTGCGGGAAAAATCATCGATTTGATCGAATCGGGTCTCACACCACGTCAAATTGCCACTCCCGAAGCTTTCGATGATGCCTTTGCCCTGGATATGGCGATGGGCGGCAGTACGAACACCGTGCTGCATGTTCTGGCAATCGCCAACGAAGCTGAAATTGAGTATCCCCTCGAGCGAATCAATCAGATCGCCGAGAAGGTACCACATCTATGTAAGGTCAGTCCCTCAGGGCCGTGGCACATGGAGGACGTTCACCGTGCCGGCGGGGTGCCTGCGATCTTGAATGAAATCAGCTCGACAGGCAATACCCTGCATCTCGACCGAAAGACGGTCACGGGTGGGACATTCGGTGAGAGTATCGCGGAGGCGAAGATCACCGATGAGGAAGTGATTCGTCCGGTGAGTAAGGCGCACTCTGAAAAGGGCGGCCTGGCAATTCTCTTTGGAAATTTGGCGCCAGAAGGTGCGGTGATCAAAACCGGCGCGGTAGATCCTGCCATGCACGAGTACAGTGGTCCGGCGCGGGTGTACGAAAGCCACGACGAAGCGATTACGGGCATTCTTGCCGGGGAAGTCCAGCCAGGTGAGGTCGTCGTCATTCGCTATGAAGGACCCGCTGGCGGTCCAGGCATGCAGGAAATGCTCAGTCCCACCAGCGCCATTGTCGGTATGGGGCTGGGTGACAAAGTCGCCTTGATCACCGATGGCCGTTTCTCCGGCGGAACGCGCGGCGCTTGCATCGGGCACGTCAGCCCGGAAGCAGCTGCGCGTGGACCGATTGCCGCGCTGCAGTCGGGTGACGTCATCGAAATTTCTCTTCCCGAGCGGAAGATAAGCGTCCAACTCAGTGATAAGGAAATCGATCAGCGCATTAAGGCACTGCCGCCGTTCGAACCGAAAACGCAAAGCAAGTGGCTGCGGCGATATGCCCAGCAGGTCGCCAGTGCATCGACGGGTGCTGTGTTACACGATGTTTGAGCAAGTAGATAGACAATTTGGAGGGAACTCCAGGGGTTTATTCAAGGAGAAGAAGCGATGAAATTATCCGGCGCAGAAATTATATGGAGAGTTTTCACGAAGTTAGGCGTAGATACGATCTTCGGATATCCGGGCGGTGCCGTGCTGCCGTTGTTCGACGCCATGTACGATTGTCCCATTCGTAACGTGCGGGTGCGTCACGAACAAGGCGCGGCGCATATGGCTGACGGATACGCACGTGCATCAGGAAAAGCGGGTGTGGCGATCGCCACCTCGGGTCCGGGTGCGACGAACCTGGTCACGGGAATCGCTACGGCGATGTTGGATTCATCCCCCGTCGTGTGCATCACAGGGCAGGTGAATTCATCTGTAATCGGCAGCGATGCCTTCCAGGAAACCGACGTAACCGGTGTCACACTTCCCATCACAAAACACAATTACCTGGTCACACGGGCAGAGGATATAAGCCCCATGCTGCGCGAGGCGTTTTATATCGCCACTTCGGGGCGCCCCGGGCCGGTGCTCCTGGATATCACTAAGGATGCGCAGCAAGGAGTCATCGATTACGACTGGGACGATACACCGGTGCGTTTGCCGGGTTATCGTCCGGATCTGCGTGTGCTGCCGGAAGAGCTCGAACGTGCCAAGGAACTCATCCAGAACGCCAAACGTCCGCTGATCCTGGCGGGGCATGGCGTGACGATGTCCGGTGCCGGACAGGAGTTAAGGGAATTCATTGAAAAGACGCAGATCCCGGTAACCTTGACCCTGCTTGGTCTTGGCTGTTTCCCCGCCAGTCACCCCCTCAATCTGGGAATGATGGGTATGCATGGTGAGGCCTATGCCAACTCGGCCATTCAGCAGGCCGATTTGCTCCTGGCTTTCGGCATGCGATTCGACGACCGTGTAACTGGGAATTTAAAAACCTACGCGCAGAATGCGCGCAAGATCCACATCGATATCGATCCTGCGGAAATCAACAAGAATGTGAAAGTCGATGTGGGCATCGTGGGCGATCTGGGAGAAACCCTGCGCACGATCACGGAATCTCTCCCGAGGTTGAAACACGACGACTGGCTGGAGACCATCGCAGAATTCAAGAACGACACCGTCATGCGAGACATTCAGAACGTTCCTGTGGACGACGAGCGCCTGTACGCCGCGCATGTGATCAACGATATCTGGCGGCTCACTGAAGGGGATGCTTTGATCGTCACGGACGTCGGGCAGCATCAAATGTGGGCTGCGCAGTATTACAAGTTAGATAAACCAAACAGGCTGATCACCTCGGGTGGTTTGGGAACGATGGGTTTTGGATTGCCCGCCGGGATCGGCGCGCGCGTAGCCCAACCGGAGAGCGAAATCTGGGTTATCGTCGGAGATGGTGGTTTTCAAATGACCCAGGCTGAACTCTCGACCTGTCGGCAGGAAGGTTTCAAACTCAATGTTGCCATTCTCAACAACGGCTATCTGGGTATGGTGAGGCAATGGCAGGAGTTTTTCTATGAAAGACGTTATATGGGTACGCCGATCGAGAATCCGGATTTCGTCAAGATCGTTGAAGCGCATGGATTGACAGGAATACGCGTGGAAAAACGGGATGAAGTAGATAAAGCAGTGCGTGCCGCGCAGGCGGAAGAGGGAACCGTCGTAATCGATTTCTGTGTGGAAGGGGAGGACAGCGTCTACCCGATGGTGCCCGCCGGGGCTGATCTGGATGCCATGATCCGCCGACCTGAACCGCAGAAGACTAGGAAGAAATAACCCAGTGAGGAGTAGGGCTCATGATGATGAATAACAACGGAAATCCGGCTGCTACGACACCCATCGAACGTACGTTTATCGCCTATGTCGAAGATAAACCTGGCGTGCTCAATCGCGTGGCTTCGCTTTTTCGATGTCGTGCCTTCAACATAAAATCGCTTGCCGTCGGACGCACGGAAATACTTGGCGTTTCTCGAATGACCATAGTCATCGACGCGGATACCTACACCGCCAAACGCGTTGAGGCGCTGCTGTATAAGTTGGTCAACGTCTTGCGAGTCCAGGAAGTCGCGGAAACGCCTTCTGTGATGCGCGATTTAGCGCTGATCAAAGTAGGCGCCGATTCAGAAGCGCGTGCCCAGGTGCTGCAAATATGCGACGTGTTCCGGGCGCGTGTAGTCGATGTGGCACAGGATGCCTTGATCGTCGAAATCACGGGCACGGAAGATAAGATCGAAGGTCTCATGGAAGTGTTGGAACCTTTCGGTATTATCGAAATGGTTCGTACGGGACGTGTGGCCATGACGAGAGGCTCACATGCACCAACGGTCGATCCGGAATTTGTGTCGGCGCGCGTACCGGAATACAGTGGAAAATAACGGTCGTAATTGACCGCGAAATTTAGGAGGAGTTATCTCATGGCAAAGATTTACTACGATAAGGACGCCGATCTATCCCTGATTCAGGCAAAAAAAGTGGCCATCATTGGTTATGGATCGCAGGGGCATGCACATGCACTCAATCTGACGGACAGCGGTGTGCAGGTCAAGGTCGCCGAACTGGAAGGCACGAGCAATTACGAAAAGGCCGTCGCCGACGGCGTCGATGTTACCAGTGCCGCTGAGGCAGCTGCCTGGGCTGACGTGATCATGATGCTCGTTCCCGATACGCTGGCGCCGAAGGTGTATGAGGGGTCCATTCTGGACAATCTTGCCGAGGGCAAGATGCTCATGTTCGCCCACGGTTTCAACATTCGCTTTGAGACGGTCAAGCCGCCGGAATCCGTGGATGTGAGCATGGTCGCACCCAAGGCACCCGGGCATCGTGTACGCGAAGTTTTCCAGCAAGGCGGCGGTACGCCGGCGTTGTTCGCCGTGGAACAGAATCCGAGCGGCGAAGCACGCGAGTTGACGCTGTCGTACGCCAAGGCGCTGGGCGCTACGCGTGCCGGAGTGCTCGAGACCACTTTCGCCGAGGAAACCGAGACGGACCTGTTCGGAGAACAGGCTGTGCTTTGTGGCGGTGTTAGCGCCCTGGTCAAAGCGGCTTTCGAGACTCTGGTTAAAGCCGGGTATCAACCGGAATTGGCCTATTTTGAATGCATGCACGAATTGAAGTTGATCGTTGATTTACTCTATCGTGGCGGCTTGAATTACATGCGCTACTCGGTCAGCGATACCGCCGAACATGGTGACTATACCGCGGGACCGCGAATTATCACCGAAGAAACCCAGGGTGAGATGCGCAAGATTTTAGATGAGATTCAAGACGGCACGTATGCGAAAAAGTGGATCGCCGAGAATGAAGCCGGGCGACCCTGGTTCAACGAACAACGTCGCAAGGAGCAAGAGCATCCCATCGAGCAAGTGGGTGCGAAATTGCGCGAAATGATGCCGTTCTTGGATCCAGTTACCATCAAACCCGGTGATTAAAGGAAAGAAGAAAATAGGGTAGGGAAATGGCTGACCAAAAGAATAACTACGTCCATATTTTCGATACGACGCTGCGCGATGGTGAGCAATCACCCGGGGCGACGATGACATCTGCCGAAAAATTGGAATTGGCGCGTGCACTTGCACGCATGGGCGTGGATATCATCGAAGCCGGATTCCCGGCAGCTTCTCCGGATGATCTCGAAGCAGTGCGACGTATTGCCGATGAGGTTGGACAGGTAGCTGGTCCCCATGGGGAACCACCCATCATTTGTGGCCTGGCACGCGCAACCAAGGATGATATCGACAAAGCCTGGCAGGCGATTCAATTCGCGAAGAGACCACGCATCCATACCTTCCTGGCTACATCCGAGATCCACATGAAGCACAAGCTGCGTATGAAGCCGGAGAAGGTGCTGGCCAAAGTGAAGGAAATGGTGGCGTATGCCAAGGCATACTGTGAAAACGTTGAATTCAGCCCTGAGGATGCGGGCCGCAGTGATCCTGAATTTCTCTATGTTGTGCTCGAAGCGGCGATCAAGGCTGGCGCGACGACCTTGAATATCCCCGATACCGTTGGTTACACCACGCCGGATGAATTCGGGGCCTTGATCGCAGGTATTGCGGCTAACGTCCCCGGTATCGAGGATGTGATCATTTCGGTGCATTGTCATGATGATTTGGGATTGGCGACAGCCAACACCCTGGCAGGCATTCGCGCCGGTGCGCGTCAGGCAGAAGTCACGATCAATGGCATCGGCGAGCGGGCAGGGAACAGCTCACTCGAGGAAGTGGTGATGATCCTGCACACACGTCATCCGGTACTCGGTCTGGAGACCGGTATCGTTACGACCCAGATCTCGCGGGTGAGTCGCATGGTGAGTAACTACACGGGCATGGTTGTGCCCCCGAATAAGGCTGTCGTCGGAGCTAACGCCTTTGCCCACGAAGCGGGCATTCACCAGGACGGCATGCTCAAGGAAAAAACCACCTACGAGATCATGCGGCCTGAAACCGTTGGCCTCACGCAGAGTACGCTGGTGTTGGGTAAGCATTCCGGCAGGCACGCTTTTCGTGTACGCATGGAGGAGCTTGGCTATCAACTCAGCGATACAGAATTGAACGAGGCCTTCTATCGCTTCAAGGACCTGGCCGACAAGAAGAAGACCGTCACAGATGCTGACCTGGAAGCATTGACGACCGATGTGATCTACCAGCCTACGGAGATTTACGGACTGGACGGTTTGCAGGTCGCCTGTGGCACGATGGGCCTGCCGACGGCTACAGTCCGCGTGCATGGTCCGGATGGAGAAATACACGTACAGGCTGCCGTTGGGACGGGTCCGGTTGATGCGGCTTTCGCCGCTATCGACCAGATCGTCAAGGTGCCGAATAAGTTACTTGAGTTCGCTGTGAATGCCGTGACCGAGGGCATCGACGCCCAGGGTGAGGTAACGGTACGCATTCAGGCGCATGATGGCGATCACTCGACCCATGCGCAGTGTGACGAAGAGCACCAACGTACGTACGGCGGCTATGGCGCGGACACGGACATCATCGTGGCCAGCGTCAAAGCCTACATGGCAGCCTTGAATAAGCTCATAAGTGTACAAGGTGGATATTCGAAAGAAAGCAAAGCCGCTCCTGTGAGCGCTGCGGAATGAAGTGAGGCAATGACGAACTCCAAAACACTCTTCGATAAAGTCTGGGATGCTCATGTTGTTGAACAAGAATTGGGCTATCCGGCTGTACTCTACATCGACCGGCATCTGGTGCATGAGGTGACCTCGCCGCAGGCATTCAGCAGTTTGAGAGCGCGAGGATTGGAAGTCCGTCGTGCGGACAAGACTTTTGCCACGATGGATCATTCCACGCCGACCTTGCCCTTGAACCAGATCGAGATTGAACCACAGGCAAAAGCGCAGCTCGATTTACTCGAGGACAATTCAAACCACTTCGGGATAACGCTTTTCCCCCTGGGCTCGGAACGCAATGGTATCGTGCATGTGATCGGTCCCGAACTGGGATTGATTCTTCCAGGCATGACAGTCGTCTGCGGTGACAGCCATACGGCGACTCACGGTGCCTTCGGGGCCCTGGCGTTCGGAATCGGCACCAGTGAGGTGAGTCACGTGCTGGCCACACAGTGTCTGCTGCAGTACAAACCGCGCACGCTGGAAGTGCGTTTCGAGGGCGCGTTAGGGACGGGAGTGACCGCCAAAGATCTCGTCCTGGGATTAATCTCCCGGATTGGTATAGAGGGCGGCACGGGCTACGTAATCGAATACAAAGGTGAGGCGATTCGGACTTTGGACATGCCGGGCCGCATGACGGTCTGTAATATGAGTATCGAGGCGGGAGCTCGCGCAGGTATGATTGCCCCGGACGATACCACCTTCGAGTATCTTGCCGGGCGTGAATACGTGCCCAAAGGGAAAGAATGGGACCGTGCCCTGGACGATTGGCGTAAGCTGCCCTCTGACTCAGGTGCGACGTACGACGAATCGATCACAATCGACGTCTCCGAGCTGGAACCGATGATCACCTACGGCACCCATCCTGGCATGGGCATCCCCATCAGCGCACCGATTCCCGATCCCGGCCAGATCCGTGATGCAAGCGAACGGGCTGCGGCGGAAAAGGCGCTGGCGTACATGGATCTGCAGCCTGGTGCGCCTTTGCTGGGTCAGAAAATCGACGTGATCTTCGTCGGCTCCTGCACCAACGCCCGATTGCCGGATTTACGCCTGGCTGCCTCGCTGCTTGATGGCCGCAAGGTGGCCGACGGTGTGAGGATGTTGGTAGTTCCGGGTTCGCATCGAATCCGCCAGCAAGCCGAAGCCGAGGGGCTGGATCGGATTTTCACCCAGGCCGGAGCGGAATGGCGACTACCTGGTTGTTCGATGTGCATTGCCATGAACGGAGATCAACTCGAACCCGGCCAGTACGCAGTCAGCACGAGCAACCGTAATTTCGAGGGACGGCAGGGCAAGGGAGGGCGCACGTTTCTGGCGTCTCCCCTCACCGCTGCTGCGGCAGCCGTTACGGGGTGCGTCAGCGATCCGCGGCCTTTGATGGGAGGGGCTTAAGCGATGCCAGAATTCACACGACTGACCTCCCAGATGGCATTTTTACCCCATGAGAACATCGATACAGACCAGATCATTCCGGCGCGTTACCTGAAACTCACCGATCGGGAAGGTTTTGGCAAACATCTCTTTGCAGACTGGCGCTATTTATCGGATGGTTCACCCGATCCGGATTTCTTACTCAATCAACTGCAGCCCGAGAAGACGAACGTGCTGCTGGCTGGCGACAATTTCGGCTGCGGTTCCTCCCGTGAGCATGCGCCCTGGGCGTTGTATGATTGGGGCTTTCGCGCTGTGATCTCGACCTCTTTTGCAGATATTTTCAAGAACAACTCCCTGAAGAATGGTCTGCTGCCGATAAGCGTTGAAGCGGACGATTATCAAAAGTTGGTGGCTTTGGCAGCCGATCAACCGGAAGCGAAAGTCACTATCGATCTAACCGAGCAAACGGTCACACTCCCAGACGGTACGAAAATTGATTTTCCCATCGATCACTTCTCCAAGCATTGTTTATTGGAAGGGATCGACTCGCTTGATTATTTAATCTCCATGGTTGAGCTGATCAAGAAGTACGAGGCGAAACATGACGAAATCTAAACGGACAGAACTCCCGGTTGTTGAGGTCTATGACACGACTTTGCGCGATGGATCACAGCGCGAAGGACTCTCTTTCTCCTGTGACGATAAAATCCGTATCGCACAGCGTCTCGACCAACTGGGTGTCGGCTATATCGAAGGCGGTTGGCCTGGATCGAATGTGAAGGATGCTGAGTTTTTTGAACGCGCCAAGGATATGGAATGGAAATCGGCGAAGATCACCGCTTTCGGCGCAACCCGGCGGAAGGAAACCCCAGTCGACGAGGATGAAAATATCATCGCTCTGTTAGAAGCGGAAACTCCTGTGTGTACCTTGGTAGGAAAAGCGTGGACACTGCACGTCGAAGAGGTACTGCGCACTACACTGGATGAGAATTTTCGTATGATCGAAGAGAGCGTCGTCTATTTGCGCAGCAAGGGCCGTCGGGTCATTTTTGATGCGGAGCATTTCTTCGACGGCTATAAGGATGATCCTGAGTTTGCCCTGGAGATCTTGCGCGCTGCCGAACGTGGTGGGGCGGAGACGGTCGTGCTGTGCGATACCAACGGCGGTTCGACGCCTTGGTTCGTGGAAGAGGTCGTCACTGCAGCTGGGCAGAAAATCGGCACCGCACTTGGAATCCACACCCACAACGACAGCGAGCTTGCGGTGGCCAACACTCTCGTTGCAGTGCGGGCTGGGGCACAACAGGTCCAGGGGACGATCAACGGCTACGGCGAACGCTGCGGCAATGCCAATCTGTGCACCGTCATCCCCGATCTCGAATTGAAGATGGGCTATCGTTGTTTGCCGGAAGGTAAACTCAAGGAAATGTACGACGTATCCGGATTCGTATCCGAGGTCGCCAATCTCTCTCCCGACGAACACATAGCCTATGTCGGACGCAGCGCCTTTGCCCACAAGGGCGGCATTCACGCTGCTGCCATGCGCCGAAACGTGCATTCTTATCAGCACATCGAACCGGAATTGGTCGGCAATCAAATGCGCGTGGTGGTCAGCGAGCTCTCGGGACGTGGAAATTTACTCAGCCATGCCGAGATGTTGGGCATCGAGGTGGGCGATATCGAAGATGTTGGTCAAATTGTCGAACGGATTAAAGACCTCGAAGCGCAAGGATTTTCCTTCGAGGCCGCTGAGGCTTCGGTGGGCATCATGCTCAAACGCCAGGAGCCGGGTTACCAGCCGCCATTTGAATTGATCGACTTTGTCGTTATGGTCGAACATCGACAAGGGCGCGGCACGTTTGCTGAAGCCACGGTAAAGGTGACAGTAGATGGGGAGGTCTTTCATACGGCTGCGGAGGGCAACGGACCGGTCAATGCGCTCGACGCCGCGCTGCGTAAGGCACTCATCCCGGTCTATCCCGAGTTGGGTAAATTCCAGTTGATGGACTACAAGGTGCGTATCCTGGATGGCACGAGTGGCACGGCAGCCACCACGCGCGTGTTGATCGACACGCGCAATGAACATTCCGGCTGGAGCACCGTGGGCGCCTCGGCGAACATTATCGAGGCTTCCTGGCTGGCGCTGGCAGACAGCGTCGAGTATGGGTTAATGATCGCCGAACACCCATCGGGGGGTTGATCGCCTGTGGGTTTGGGTTGAAAATATTTCGATAGAGGAGGTAAGCGTGCTCCGCATCCGTACGCCTGGTTGAACGGGTTGGACGGAGTTTTTATCGTGCAAGATTTGGAGCTGCAATTATGACCATAAAAATCATTGAACTCCCTGGTGATGGGATCGGAACGGAAGTTGTACGTGAAGGACGTAAAGTGCTCGAAGCGATTGCGAAACGTTTTGGGCATGAGTTTACATTTGAGAAGCATCTCATCGGTGGTTGTGCCATCGACGCCACGGGGACAGCGCTTTCGGATGAAACACTTGCAGCCTGCCGTGAAGCGGATGCCGTACTTCTGGGTGCGGTGGGTGGCCCCAAGTGGGACGATCCACTGGCCTCGGTGCGGCCTGAGCAAGGATTATTACAACTGCGCCAGTCACTGCAACTATTCGCAAACCTGCGCCCGGTGTATGCTTTTCCGGCGTTGATCGATGCCTCCCCACTGCGCGAGGAGAAAGTGCGCGGCGTGGATCTACTCATCGTGCGCGAATTGACCGGCGGTTTGTACTTCGGTGAGCCGCGCACGCGCAAGGAAATCGACGGTGTTACCCATGCCGTAGATACGTTGGCCTATAATGAAGTCGAAATTCGCCGTATCATTCAGCTGGCGTTTCACTTGGCGGAAGGTCGTCGGGCTAAGGTGACCTCCGTGGATAAGGCCAATGTCCTGGAGACCTCGCGTTTATGGCGCCAGATTGCCCATGAGGTCGCCGCGGAGTTCCCCAATGTGGAATTTGAGGATCAATTGGTCGATTCAGCGGCGATGCGGTTGATTGCCAATGCGGCCAGATTCGATGTGATCGTCACGGAAAACATGTTTGGTGATATTCTCAGCGATGAGGCTTCCGTTCTAACGGGATCCCTGGGTATGCTGCCCAGCGCTTCACTTGGGGAGGGCAGTCTGGGTGTGTATGAGCCGATACATGGTTCTGCACCGGATATCGCCGGGAAAGGAATCGCCAATCCGCTGGGAACGATCCTCAGCGTGGCCATGCTGCTGCATCACTCGCTTGAAATGGAAGAAGAGGCGCAGGCCGTTGAAGCCGCCGTCGATGCGGCGATCGAAGCCGGGGAGCGCACGGCTGATTTGGGCGGTGATTTATCCACACAGGCCATGGGTGATTCGATCTATGCCCGATTGGTCTCGTAAGGCCTAGAAAGACGCGGATTTGTGAAAGTAGAGGTTAAGAAACCATCATGACATCGGTGGCATTTCAAGGTGAATTGGGTGCCTACAGTGAGGAAGCTGCGCTGGCTCTTTTTGGAACCGAGATTAAACCTGTGCCCTGTTGTACTTTCGAAAAAGTCTTCACCGCTGTTGAAGAGGGCAAAGTCGATCAAGGCTTAATTCCAATCGAAAATACGTTGGCGGGGAGTGTTCACCGGAATTACGACCTGCTGCTGCAGTACCAGCTACACATTGTGGCTGAGTATCACCTGCGCGTACGCCATTGTTTACTGGCACTGCCAGGTGTGGCGTTGAAGGAATTGCGTCAGATTCTCTCCCATCCACAGGCTCTGGCGCAGTGTCGGCAGTGGTTGGAGCAGCACCCGAAGCTGGAGATCGTCTCCACCTACGACACTGCCGGAAGCGCGCGCATCATCGCTGAGGAGGGACGCCGTGATGCAGCAGCCATCGCATCCCGTCGAGCGGCGGAAGTATATGAGATGCAGATCCTCGCCGAAGGCATCGAAAGCGATACAGCCAACTACACGCGTTTCCTGGGATTGAAGAAAGCGGCAATCGACCCAGGCGACGATGCCAAGACCTCTGTGGCTTTTTCCTTGCACAATCGGCCGGGTGTTTTGTACGAAGCGTTGCATGCGTTCGCCGAGCGGGGTATTGATCTGACCAAGATCGAATCCCGCCCATTGGTAGGCAAGCCCTGGGAATATCTTTTTTATCTGGACTTCGCGGGTTCACCGCAGCAGGATGCGGTGGCTGAGGCGCTTGAGGAACTGGAAGCAATCTCTACGATGTTCCGTGTTCTCGGTGCATATCCCCGGCACCATTGGAAAACGTCGTCCGAGAAGGATTAAGGCCGGATGATCGACCCCATACCGGGGTGATTAATCCATCATAATTTCATCTACGAGGAAAAACGATGGCAACACGAGCTTTGCGGGGCGCGGTGCGCGTCCCAGAAAATACGAAGGAAACCATTTTCGCAGCCACGCAGGACTTGCTGCGGGCGTTGATCGAGCGCAATGAGCTCGTCGAGGCAGATGTCGTGTCAATCATGTTCTCGGCGACGCCGGATTTGAACGCTGCTTTTCCGGCGGAAGCCGCGCGCCTGATCGGCTGGACTCAACCCGGATTGCTTTGTTTTCAAGAAATGGCTGTGCCGGGCAGTATGACGATGGTGCTGCGCATCATGCTGCTTTGGGATACGGACAAATCGCAGGCGGAGATGAAGCACTGTTACCTGGGGGAGACCCATAGTTTGCGTGACGATCTCGATTAACGAATAAAAGGGGGTATGCTTGTTTTTACGAGGGTTGGCAGCAATCCGTTCTTGGCGTTGTTTCCGTTGCTTTAATATAAGGAGGAAGTCATGGAATTAAAACGTATTGGGCCTCTGTCAGCTGGTAAAGTCCTGGGCGTCATGTACTTCGTGCTGGGTCTGGTTATGGGTTTGATTGGCGTGGTTCTTTCTCTGGCAACCAGCGCATATTTTGGAGATGCTTTCGATGATTCATCAACGCTATCGGTGATGTTCGGTTTCAGTTCTATCATAATCCTGCCTTTTATTTACGCCATAGTGGGATTTATTCAGGGACTACTCAGTGCCTGGCTATACAATCTGATCGCCGGGGTTTTGGGCGGGATTCGATTAGAGCTTCAGTAATCGGCCGCTCAAAGTCGTATTTACAAACCGAATAGCCTCCTCTTTATCGTCGAAGGAGGATCTTTCATTGTTCGTGAGAAGGTTTGCTCCGGATGATGCAGCGC
Source organism: Anaerolineales bacterium (assembly GCA_034430895.1). Classification (GTDB taxonomy): domain Bacteria; phylum Chloroflexota; class Anaerolineae; order Anaerolineales; family E44-bin32; genus WVZH01. The sequence continues at coordinate 48,930 of DAOUDW010000090.1, forward strand.
AGTTGAGCCGCTTGATCGTTCGGAATTTGCAGTTCGTGAATATCCGCGATTATTCACACCAGGCCATCGAGGCATTAGTTCCTTCCTACTCTTCTGAAAGAATTCGCCATTTAGCCGAGAATTCCTACACCATCGTGTGTGTCGATGGGGAGAATGTCGTGGGTACTGCATCTTTGGATGGGGATCGAGTCCGAAATGTGTTCGTCGATGTCGATCAGCATGGCAAGGGGATTGGTCGATTGTTGATGGGCGAAATAGAAGACCATGCGCGCGCCAATCAGCTGCAACGACTATTCCTTCATTCTGGAGTAACGGGTGAGGGTTTTTATCATAAGCTGGGGTACACGACGATCGGTCAAATAGAACATGATCTGGACGGAGTGCCGTTGCCGTTGATCAAGATGGAAAAGGAATTGGCAAGAACTTAACTAAAACTGATATTTTAGAAATGGGTGGCATGATTCTCGATTGGCTTAAAAGAAGATCGTTTACCTGAAGGAAGTCTTCCGAGTGGATTCATATAAGCTTATTGTTAACGTGGAAGGAGTCATTTTCAAAGACGGTCGCTATCTACTGGTCGTTCGTGGGGAACAGGAAGATCATGCCCCTGGAGATCATGCATTGGTTGGTGGAAAAGTCGAATTGTTTGAAAATCCCAATCAGGATGACGTTCTGGAGAATACGTTACGCCGAGAAATCCTAGAAGAGGTTACAATCGAGATCGAAGACGATATGGAGTATATTGAGAGCGGTTCATTTCTCACCGATGCCGGTGATCCTGTCGTCGATGTCGTTTTTCTGTGTAAATATAAAAGCGGAACGCCCGGTATCGGCGATGAAGAAGAGGTGGCTGGATTGCTCTGGATGACGGCGCATGAAATAATCCATTCGTCGAAGGTACCCGAATGGACGCGCCGGAGCATCGAAAAAGCCGAGAAGAAGCGTATCGAATTGGGATGGTAGTCTCATTCACCCAAGCAGATCGAAGGATGATCTGCCCGATGTCAGGAATTGGGAGGCCACTGATGAGAATCTCATACGAGGTCACGATATCGAAACCTCCCGAAGTGGTCTTTCCGTGGATCGCAGACCCGGATAAGGCCATGCAGTGGCAGAAGAATGTCAAAGGGGGAGAGATCATCGTTGAGACGCCAGAAAAAGTCGGCACGACGTTTACAGAAATCATCGCAGAAGGTGGTAACGAGCTTGAAATGCATGGATGCATTACAGAGTATATTGATGGGGAGATGATCGGGTTTCATATCGAGAGCAGGGTCCATTCATTCGATGTGCGATATTCTGTCGATGGGACCGAGAATGGGAGTAAAGTAGCTACCGAAATTGATATTCGCTGGAAATTCCCCCTGAACATCATGAGTCTGTTCATCGGAAAGAAGATGGAAGCAAATCTCCGCAATAGTATGGAATCAGAGTTCCTTGAATTGAAAGAAATTTGTGAGAGGGAGTAAATCCAGGCAACATCAATGCGGTGTTGATGATGCGCGATTGAGAATAATATAAGAGGGTTGATGATTGAAAAAGCCAAAGCGGACGACATCACTGAGATTGTGAAGATCATCGTTGAATACCGTGGGGAGGGAAAATCATCGGAGGAGCGCCGTGAGATGTCCGCTGCGGCTACGCAGCAGCTTCATGCATGTTTCGCGGATCTTGATAACCACAGTGTGTATGTCGCACGAGACGCAAGCGATGAAGTTCAGGGGTATCTCGCCATTCACTGGATCCCTTTTCCAGCGCTTCCCGGAATTGAAGGTTACATCTCGGATCTGATCGTCGCTTCGAAGGCTCGCGGCCAGGGGTTGGGTCATGAGCTGATCCTGGCTGCAGAAGAGGAGGCGAACTCCAAGGGCGCGAAGCGCTTGATGCTCAACAATCGTAAAGGTGCCGAGTCTTATGACCGGCAATTCTATGCCAAGAAGGGGTTCACGGAGCGGATCGAGTTTGCCAATTTCGTTAAGTCGTTGGATAGTAAATAACGAAGCGACTCTGCGTGTTCAGGCAACATTGTCGTTTTTAGGTAAATGGGGATTTCGCGCCTCGAATCGATAGAAAGGTGTGATATCACTGAAGAGTATCTATTCATATTGGAGGAAAATGAGCATGAAAGAGAACCAAACCCAATACAATGCACCACTGGCCAATTTTCCCCGTCCAGCCATTGCGTTAACCGCCATCGTTTACCTGCTGCTGGGGTTATTGGAGACACTGCCGGGGACGTACGTGCCCGCTCTGCTCTACTTTATCGCTCTGGGTATCCTGGCACTGATCCTCATGCCTTACGTCTTGGGGCTGCCGAACGGTCGCAAGTCGCTGCGGGAATACTGTTACGATATTCGCTTGCTGCCGATGAAACCTGTGGTGCGGAACGTTCTACTCGGTCTGCTGCTGGCTGCACTCACCCTGGGCAGCATTCTCCTGGCCTCGCTGATCACGAAGCACTTCGTACTCGACTGGAGCACCGTACCCGCTTTACGCTGGGTCAAAGGACTCACGCGCGGCATTTGGGAAGAGGTTTTCTTCCGGGGCATCATTCTGGTGCTTTTCCTGCGCGTGTTCTCAGAGCGCAGGGCAATATTCCTGGCTGCATTTTTGTTTGCCATCATCCATCTGGACCCATTACACATTGACTTGCACATGATCGTCGATATCATCAGTATTTTCTTCATGGGACTTCTTTATACCTACGTGGTCCTGAAAACGGGTTCTCTGCTGTCGGCGATCATCTTTCATTACGTACACGATATTCTCATCAATCTGGTGCAGAACACACCGGGTGCAGATGAAGCCATGGCAAAAGCCTTGTTGTTTGGGCTGCTGTGGATTTCGCTGATCATCGGCGCGTTGCTCACGAAGTACGTTGTGGAACGTTGGTCCAACGAAGAACCAGCAACGGCGATTGTGTAGGTTTTTACAAAAATCCTGCATAACTACGAAGAAAATCTAAAATCAGACCTGGAAAATTCGTCGACTGTGTCGCAATTTTTCAGGTTTGGCATTAATGCAGCTCTTTCCTTGCCGCTTTCAACTGCTTTTTCAACGCGGCCTCAGACGTCCCTCCACTCGCGTTCCTGCGGTTGAGTGAGGCTTTAAAATCGAATATTTCGGCGATGTCCGCTTCGAAGTGCTTGCTGATGGATCGATATTCCTCGAGGCTTAAATCCTTCAAGGTGGTCTTGTTATCGGAAGCCCGGCGCACCGCTTTCCCTACCAATGCATGCGCCTCCCGGAAGGGTGCCCCTTTACTCACCAAGTAATCAGCCAGATCGGTGGCAAACAGATCGGCGCTCAACTTTTCCCGCATGCGTTCCGGATGCAGCTGCAGGGTTTGGATCAATCCGGTCAGCACGGGGAGCAGCAGGCTGAGCGTGTCGTAGGAATCGAAGACCGCTTCCTTGTCCTCCTGCAAATCCTTGTCGTATGCGGACGGCAGCCCTTTCAAGGTCGTCAGCAAGCCGGTCAGGTTGCCGATCAGGCGTCCAGTTTTGCCCCGGGCCAGTTCGAGCGGATCGGGGTTTTTCTTCTGCGGCATGAGGCTCGATCCGGTGGCATAGGCGTCGTCGATCTCGATGAATCCGAATTCGGGACTGTTAAAAAGAATCAGCGTCTCCGCCAGACGGCTGAGATGGACGCCCATTGCCGCGCAGGCGTGTAGAAAGTCGAGGGCGAAGTCTCGATCAGAGACGGCGTCGATGCTGTTCTCGGAGACGCTTGCAAAGCCGAGGTCTTTCGCCAGCAATACCCGGTCGATGGGGAAGGATGTACCCGCCAGGGCGCCCGAGCCCAGGGGAAGGACGGCGGCGGATGTTTGTGCGTTTGCCAACCGTTCCCGATCACGGATTAAAGTCCAGAAATGCGAAAGCAGCCAATGCCCCCAGGTGACTATCTGCGCATGCTGCAAATGGGTGTAACCAGGCATGGGTGTATGGAGATCTCGTTCGGCGTTTTCCAGCATCGCCTGGCAGAGGTCAGTGGTCGCTTGTTCGAGTTGCTTACAAGCATTCATGATCCACAGGCGAAAGTCGGTTGCCACCTGGTCGTTGCGGCTGCGACCGCTGTGCAGTTTGCCGGCTACAGGACCAACGATCTCGGTCAGTCTGCGTTCGACGGCGGTATGAATGTCTTCGTCGCTTTCCGCAGCCTGAAATTTGCCCGTTTCGAATTCTTGCGAGACGGCATCGAGCCCGTCGATCAGTTCTTTGGATTCCTCGGCGTTGATGACTCCCGCTTTCGCCAGGGCGCGCGCCCAGGCCTGACTGCCGAGGATGTCCTCGTGGTACAAGCGCACGTCAAAAGAGAAACTGGCATTGAGCTCATGCACAAGCTGATCGGTTGGCTTGGACATTCGTCCGCCCCATAGTTTCATATTGAAGTATCCTTTTCGCGTGACTGGCCTTTGCTCGATGGCGTCGATGTCAGAGACAGTGAAGGCTGTGTTGCTCTCAGGATCGGTAATCGGCGTTGATCGATATGTATTCGTGAGTCAAATCGCAGGTCCAAACCGTCGTATCGGCCTCTCCCAGCCCCAAATCCAGGCGTACGAGGATCTCGTCTTCGGCGAAGATCGCCTCAGCTTGATTTTCATCATACTCGAGCGGGATGCCCTTGTCGACCAATTGAAAATCATCGCGCTTGCCGTTGCTGATCCACAAGGCCATGCGTTCGGTGTTTAGCGCTACATTCGCTTTACCGGCAGCCATAAAGATGCGTCCCCAATTGGGATCTCCGCCCGCGAAGGCGGTTTTTACCAGTGGGGAGGTGGCGATGGTGCGGGCTACCGCCAGGGCTTCATCCGGCGAACGAGCACCGCATACCTGCAGGGTGATGAACTTCGAGGCGCCCTCGCCATCGCGCACGATGTCGTGCGCCAATTCAACACATACCGCTTCGAGGGCTTCTTCGAATGCTGCTTTCGCAGCATCATCTTGCAGGGTCACGCCACTGGCGCCGTTGGCCAGGAGGAGCACGGTGTCGTTGGTGCTGGTATCGCCATCGATGGAAATCCGATTGAAGGAACGATCCATCATTTTCCTCAACATGCCGTCGAGGGCTTCTGCCGGAACAATCGCATCTGTGGTGAGTACAGCAAGCATGGTGGCCATGTCCGGATGGATCATTCCTGACCCCTTGGCGATGCCGCCGATCGTCACCTCTCCCGCATCCAACGCTGTACGTACCGCCGTATGTTTGGGACGTGTATCGGTAGTCATGATGGCGCGAGCGGTGTCCTTGCCGTTGTTCGCAGAAAGGTGCCGACAGGCGTGTTCGATCCCAACAGCGATTTTGCCGAGATCCAACTGCACGCCAATCACGCCGGTCGAGAGAACCAGAATCTGTTCCGGCGCACATCCTGCGCATCTCGCGGCCAGTTCTTGCATTCGTTTGCAAGCCTGCAGTCCTTCCGGTCCGGTACAGGCATTGGCGATGCCTGCGTTGGCAACGACGCCGCGCAGTTTTGTGGGATTGTCTGCCAGCACCTGTCGATCGACGATCACCGGTGCGGCGACGACTTCGTTACGTGTGAACACGCCCGCGCCATTACAGTCTTGCTCGGAGAGAATCAGGGCTATATCCATGGCGCCCTTTTCTTTCAACCCGCAGGTGGCAGCGCCGGATAAAAATCCCTTCGGTGAAGTGATCGTGCCGTCTGTGATACGTTGCATTTAGTCCCTCTTGAACTTGGAGTAATCCGGTTTGGTGAGGTGTGTCTTGTCATCAAAGGGGATGCCCAGCATCGCCTGCACTTTCATCTGCAGGCCGAAGAGGTTGATGAAACCTTCGGCATCTATCTGATTGTAAACATCATCCTCGCCAAAGGTGGCGAAATCTTCCCGATAGAGGCTGTTCTCGCTGTAGCGGCCCATGGTGGTGACGTTCCCTTTATAAAGCTTCAAGCGTGTCCAGCCGGTGACGTTGCGCTGCGTTTCGGTGATGAAAGCCTGGATCGCCTGTCGCAAATTGGTGTACCACTTGCCGAAGTAGACCAATTCGGCGTAGCGCAGAGCGATCTGCTCTTTGAAGTGCAGCATATCCCGATCCAGACACAATGATTCCAACTCTCGATGGGCGCTGTAAAGGAGCGTGCCGCCAGGTGTCTCATACACGCCGCGTGACTTCATGCCAACCAGGCGGTTTTCGACCAGATCCACCCGCCCGACACCGTGGCGAGCCCCCAGCTCGTTGAGGCGCTCGATCAGCGCCGCTGGAGTGAGCGACTCGCCGTTCACGGAGACCGGAACGCCGGCCTCGAAGCCGATCTCGACTTCTTCCGGCTCATCGGGAGCATGCTCCGGTGCGGTGGTCCATTGGAAGATGTCTTCCTCGGCTGCATTTGCCGGATTTTCGAGCAAGCCGCCCTCGTGGGAGATGTGCCACAGGTTGCGGTCGCGGCTGTACATCGATCCGGATTTTGCAGCCACGGGAACGTTGTATTTCTTGGCATACGCAAGTGCGTCTTCCCGTGAGCGGATGTCCCATTCACGCCAGGGCGCTATTACTTTCAAAGTGGGATTGAGTGCTTTATAGGTGAGTTCGAAACGTACTTGATCGTTTCCCTTGCCCGTGCAGCCGTGTGCCACAGCGTCCGCGCCCTCCGCTTCGGCAACGGCGACCTGCCATTTGGCGATCAGTGGCCGGGCGATCGAAGTTCCCAGCAAGTACTGTGATTCGTAGATTGCTCCAGATTGGATCATGGGCACGAGGAAATCGCTGGCGAATTCTTCGCGTAAATCTTCTTTGACCAATTTGCTGGCGCCGGAAGCGAGGCTTTTTTCCTCCAAGCCAGAGAGTTCTTCACCCTGACCGACATCGGCACAGAAGCAAATCACTTCGCAACCATAGTTTTCACGCAACCAGGGTACGATCACCGAAGTATCCAGGCCACCGGAATAGGCCAATACGGCTTTATTGATTTTTGGTTTGGACATTATGACCTCCATTTTCCTTTTCGATGGCCCCATAGGCAGGTGCGTGTTTATCACTCAAACGCAAAACGACAGCGTTCTCATCACACCGATCCCGCACCGGGCAGTTCGCACAGTCGTGCCAGACCTTTTCGGGAAACCATTCTTTAACACCGAGTATAAATCCAAGACGTTCAAAAAACGGTACCACGCGTGTCAATGCGAATAGGGTATGAACGCCGCGGTTTTGGGCTTCATCGATCAACGCTTTGACGATGGCCGATCCCAGGCCGGTCCCTTCCGTCCGTTCATCGACGACCAGGGAGCGTATTTCTGCCAGGTGTGGGGTGTGGAAAAATAGTGATCCGCAGGCGACGATGGATTCGTCTCCGTTGACCACGATCCAATTGTTAATGCTCTCCTGGATCGCTTCGACGGAGCGCGGCAATATATTTCCATTACGAGCGTGGATATCCACCAGTTGTGCAATCCCGGCGACATCCGAGTGCTTCCCCGTTCGGGTGGTTCTCATGCAACATCTCCTGTACATTATAGATTAGATATACAATCGCTTAAAATACCCAGCCCCTCTTCGAGTTCTTGCTCGCTGATGATCAACGGCGGGCAAATTCGCAGTACGTTTTCTCCGGCGTTTACGACCAGTAGACCCTTTTGGCGAGCTGCTTCAATTAGGGGTTTGACCGATTGGTCCAATTCGATGCCGATCAACAATCCGGCGCCGCGCACCTCTGCAATGTGATCCGTGGGCAATTCCATTAATTGACTCATTACTTTTTCGCCCTTGGTGCGAACAGCTTGTAGGAATTCCGTCTGGGCGATGCGATCGAAAACCACCTGGGCAGCGCGGCAGACGAGCGGCCCGGCGGCGAACGTACTGCCATGGTCCCCCACACCGATTGCCTGGGCGATCTCTTCGGTGACCAGTGTGGCGCCAATGGGCAGACCACCGGCGAGTGGCTTGGCCAGGGTCATGATGTCTGGGTAGACGCCATGGGCCTCATGCGCCCACAGGTAGCCGGTTCGGCCCAATCCGCACTGCACTTCGTCGAACACGAGGATGGCGTTGTTTGCATCGCAGTATTCGCGTAGTGCGCGCAAGAAATCACCCTGCGCCGGGTTGACGCCGCCTTCACCCTGCAGCGGTTCGACGAAGACGGCGCAGGTCTTGTCATCGATCGCCTCTTGGGAGGCTTGAATATTATTGAAAGGAAGAAATGTGATCTCGGGCAGCAAGGGAGCGAAGGGCTCTCGATATTTGGCTTTATGAGTTAGGGAAAGCGCACCGTAGGTGCGGCCGTGAAAGCTGTGTTCGAATGCAACGACCCGCTTTTTCTTCGTTCCGTGGTTTTTCCCCGCCCATTTTCGGGCGAATTTGAGTGCCGCTTCGTTCGCTTCCGAACCCGAATTGCAATAATAGACACGATCAGCGAAGGATGAGTCCACCAGGCGTTTGGCGAGTTCGATGTGGGGTGTAGTGTGATACAGGTTGCTGACGTGGGTCAGTTTGCCGGCCTGGTCTGCGACCGCCTGCGCCCATTCGGGATCACTGTGACCCAGTGCTACGACAGCGATGCCGCTGACCATATCCAGATAACGCTTGCCTTCACTGTCGAATAAGTACACCCCTTCACCGTGAGTGAAAACCATATCGGGGCGAGAATAGGTAGGAACGATGAGTTGGGCTTCGGCGTGTGGGATTTCACTCGGGTTCATGGGGCACCTTCATTGGTTAACTTGTTATCGAATGGGATGGTTGGGATTCGGGCAGGGTGAACGTCGTGCCGCCACCCTGCTTGAGTCCGGCGAGATCGACGATGCGCACGTTTGGAATACCCTTTTTCGACACTTCCAGGGCGGCCTGCACTTTGGGAACCATACCGCCGTTGATCGCACCGCTGCTGATTAATAAACCAGCCTCACTTTGGGTGAGGCTGGAAAGTATGTCTTCATCGACGAGTACACCGGGTACGTTGGAGACGAAGTCGATATATTCGGCCTGGATGGCCACGGCGATGGCGCTCGCAGCTTGGTCTGCGTTGACGTTGTAGATCTGTCCGTCCATGCCGAGTGAAATCGGCGCGATTACCGGGGTGATGCCCTGCTGGAGCCAATTCGTCAACAGATCGTCCCGCACGGAGGTTATCTCGCCAACAAAAGCAAGATCGCCCTCGGGGATCTCCAGTTTCTTCACCCGCAGAAGCCCGCCGTCCACACCACACATGCTGACGGCATTCACTCCGGCATTCAATAGAGCGGCAGCGAGCTGCTTTCCGACCAAACCGCAGAGCACCATTAACGCGGTGCGCAGCGTATCGGGATCGGTGCGGCGCATGCCCTGGATCTTGACCGTTTTCTGGCCCAGTCGATGTTGCAGTTCATCGACCGCCTTGCCGCCGCCGTGTACGACGACCGTAGGCTCTGCCATGTCGTGCAGCACTTTGGCAAAAGTGGGCATGAAATCCGGTTTATCGAGTTCGTTTCCACCAATCTTAATCACGCGCATGGCTACAGACCTCGTTTCACAGCGGCAGCCCAACGGTCTCGTCGATGCCGAACATGGCGTTCATGTTCTGTATCGCCTGACCGGAGGCGCCCTTAATCAGATTGTCGATTGCGGAGGTGATGATGAGTGTTTCCCCAGCCAATGCCAAGCCGATGGTGCAGCGGTTGGTGTAGTTGACGTGGGCGTATGTTGCGTTTTCACCCTCTGCCAACACGTGAATAAAGGCTTCGTTACCGTAGGCTTGGTTGTATAAATCGTGGACCTTTGCTTCATTCCAACCCGCGTCAAGCTTGACGTAGATCGTGGAAAGCAAGCCGCGAGGCGCGGGAATGAGATGCGGCGAGAAGATCATCGCCGGTGCCTTCTTCGACCACCAGGCTGCGACCTGTTCCATCTCGGGCAGATGGCGATGCTTGCGGCCGAGACTGTAGGGCGAGAGATTGCCTTCAACTTCGACGTAGTGCGATATCAGTTTCGGTTTGCGGCCTGCACCGGAAACGCCCGATTTCGAGTCCACGATGATCGTATCGTTGATGGCGTCCTGGTCGAGAAGCGGCTTGAGCGCCAGCAGCACGCTGGTCGGATAGCAGCCCGGATTGGCGACCAGGCGTGCTTCGGGCAGATCGGCGCGTGTAACTTCCGTCAGCCCGTAGACTGCTTCATCCAATAGCTCGGGAGCGGGGTGCTCCACCTTGTACCATTTCTGGTAGACGGCTGCGTCCCGCAGGCGAAAGTCTGCGCTGAGATCGATGACGCGCACATTTGCATCCAACGCTTCCACAGCCACGCTTGCCGATTCGGCGTGTGGCAGGCACAGGAACACGACTTGCGTGTCTTTCATGGGCGCTTTTTTAGGATCGATCAGTGGGATATCCGGGGCGGAAGGAAACACCGCACCCAGGCTCTCCCCGGCGCGTGACTTCGAGGTGGCAAAACGCAAATTGATCTGTGGGTGATTGACGAGCAGCCGGATCAGTTCCCATCCGGTGTAGCCCGTGGCGCCAATTACGCCGACTTCGATCATTAGACCTCCAAAAAAAAACCGCCAGACCCATGGTGCGGTCTGGCGGGGTATGACACAAGATGAACTTAATGCCGTTCAGCAACCCCAAATACCAGACCATTGGTCCGGCGCGGACGACGATAACGTGGGGCAGGGGCAAAATAGGTTAACATACTGGCATATGTATATGATAAATGTTCAGGTTTGTCAAGGTCGTTTGCAGCGATGAAGTATACAAGAGAAATACATCGGTTTACGAATTTTGTTCACAATATCAGAGATGTTGCCGTTGAAAGGGCCAATGAAGTCAGATCTTTATAAATTATCGTGCTGGACTGCGATACTCACGGATTTTTGTCGTTTTGATGCTTGGCCTTCAGGGGGAGGAAATCGGTGCATTTCCATCTTCACAAAGCAAGTCAGGTCTGATATGATTCGAACTAGCAATGAACCGACCTCGGCGATTCAAAGCCGGGGTCTTTATTTGCGTAGGTACATAGATAGAGGTTATATCGAGAGATGAACGTTGAACGTAAAGAATTACGTAATATCGCCATCATCGCACACGTTGACCACGGTAAGACCACGCTGGTCGATGGGATGCTAAAGCAGGCCAAAATATTCCGTGAGAATCAGCTCGTTATCGAGCGGGTGATGGATTCAAACGAACTCGAACGTGAGCGGGGTATCACCATTTTGGCCAAGAACACGTCGATTTCCATTTTCGATGAAGCCATCGGCGAGAGGGTGAAGATCAATATCGTCGATACCCCAGGCCATGCTGATTTCGGTGGAGAGGTCGAGCGAGTGTTGAACATGGTCGATGGCGTGCTGCTGCTGGTCGATGCGGCAGAAGGACCGATGCCGCAGACGCGCTTCGTTTTACGAAAAGCGTTGGAGATGGGACTTCGTGCGGTGGTGGTGATCAACAAGGTGGATCGCAGGGGGGCAGATCCGAATCAGGCGTTGGATCAGACCTTCGATCTATTTATCCAGTTGGGCGCTTCAGATGAGCAAGCCGATTTCCCCGTAATCTACACCAATGCGATAGAAGGTCAGGCGGGTAACACATTCGAACTGGGACCGAATCTGCAGCCGCTGTTCGAAGCCATCTTGCGCCACATCCCTGCCCCGCAGGTTGATCCCCAAGCGCCGTTCCAGATGCTGGTGACTACGCTGGGCTATGATTCCTACCGCGGGGTGACTGCTTCAGGTCGGATTGCCGCCGGTACAGTACACGTTGGCATGCCATTGGCACGCATCAGCCGCGATAGTCAGATCGTACCGATCGAAGCGCGTTATCTTCATCTGTATCAGGGGCTGGATCTCGTCGAGGTGGAAACAGTCTGCGCTGGAGAAATCGTTGTTTTGGCGGGCTTGGAGGATGTAAGAATCGGAGAAACGCTGGCCGATTCTGAGCATCCGGTCCCGTTACCCCCCATTCAGGTAGAGGAACCGACGGTGCGCATGACTTTCGCCGTCAACACGTCTCCCTTCAACGGTCGTGAGGGTCGCTGGAGCACTTCCCGCAAACTGCGGGAAAGGTTGTTTGATGAAATTCGCACCAACGTCGCCTTGAGAGTAGAAGATGGCGATTCGGCGGAATCTTTCACGGTCTCCGGAAGGGGAGAACTGCATTTGGCGATCTTGATCGAAACCATGCGCCGTGAAGGGTATGAATTCCAGGCTTCGCGCCCCGAAGTAATTCTTCGCAACGATGATGGCATTGTGCTCGAACCCTGGGAAGAGGTCTACATCGATACCGTATCGGATTCCGTTGGAACTGTGGTGGAGATGCTTGGCAAACGGCGGGGTAAAATGCTGGATTTACAGGAAAACCTGGAGGACGTCGTGCGATTGAGCTATCTGGTGCCCACACGTGGATTGATGGGGTTTCGTCACCGTTTCATGACCGCCACGCGAGGTGCAGGGTTCATGCACAGCGTGTTCCACGATTATCTCCCCATCTCCGGCGGGGATCTTGGGAGATCTCAGGGATCGTTGGTCGCATGGGAGCATGGTATCACCACGACGTACGGACTGAAGAATGCGGAGGAGCGAGGGGTGCTGTTCATCGGACCCGGGGTCGAAGTATATGAGGGTATGGTGGTCGGCGAGAATCAGCGTCCCGAAGATCTTGTTGTTAATGTGTGCAAAAAGCGACACGTCACCAACGTGCGTTCGTCGTTTCGCGAGATCGATGAGCGACTCACTCCGCCGCGCGAGATGAGCCTTGACCAGGCCATCGAGTATCTGGGGGATGACGAGCTGCTCGAAGTTACCCCCAAGAGTTTACGCATCCGCAAGCGCATCCTCGATTCCAACCTGCGCGGCAGGGAAGTCAAGCGTTCTAAAGATGCCATTGGCGGCTGAATCGATTGGTTTTTTACGGTTTTTATTCTCGCGGAATGTTAGGCGGGATGGGCTGTCGCGAATGGGGGAATCTTCATTTCGGAGGGGTATAAGCCCTTTCCTTCTGCTGAAAAATGGTATACAATCTGGCACAGTATGAACGACGCAAGCTTTTCTCTGATCTATTACCATCATCATTACCGACCCAGTGATCGGTCAGGAGAGCTTTAAAGCGCGTCGTGGTATTCAACTGAGAACCCATGCAGCCCTCCTGAATCGAGAGGGCTCTTTTTATTTGGAGGATTTGATGAGTGTGCAACGCAGTGATGTTCGTCTGGCGCTACCCAGTAAAGGACGCATGGAAGGGGAGACGATGGCTTTCCTCAGCGAGGCGGGGCTAAACGTCGCAAAGCCCAATCCGCGCCAGTTCGAGGCGACCATTCCGGTTATGCCGGATCTCACCGTGCTCTTCCAGCGGGCCGGTGACATCGTGGTCAGCGTGCGCGACGGCAGCGTTGATTTCGGCATTACCGGCATGGACACGGTGATGGAGCGCAAGGGCGAGAATGGTGAGATTTTGGTCATGCTGGAAGCGTTGGGCTACGGTGGTTGTACGCTGAATGTGATCGTACCCGAGAGCTGGGAGCAGATTCGCACGATGGCCGATCTTGCCAAGATGCGCGCCGAACTCGACCGTCCGCTGCGTGTAGCCACAAAGTATCCCAACGTGTCCGCTGAATTTTTAGCACGTTACGATTTGGATGACACACGCCTGATCCGAGCGGAGGGCACGCTGGAGGTCGCCCCGGCGATCGGTTACGCGGATTTGATCGTCGATCTGGTATCCACGGGCACAACGCTGCGCGATAACCGACTACGCTCGCTGGAAGACGGCCTTGTGCTGGAGTCACAGGCTTGTTTAATTGCCAATCGAAATTCGTTAAAAACGAGACCCGAGGTGCTCGCCAAAGCCCAGCAGCTGCTGGAATTTGTGGTGGCGCACATGCGTGCGGCGGGAAATGTCTCGATTTTCGCCAATATCCGCGGTGAATCAACGAAGGTCATTGCCGAGCGCATGTTCGATCAGTCCGTGATCGGTGGTTTGCAGGGACCGACGATTTCACCTGTGATCACGAAACGGAGCGGGGATTGGTTCGCGGTGCATATAGTCGTAGCCCGCGACGACCTGGCGCAGGTCATCCAGGAGCTGCGCGCTATCGGCGGCAGCGGAGTCGTCGTCACACCGGTAACCTATATTTTTGAGGAGCAGCCGGAAGCCTGTGTGGCCATGCTGCAGGCGCTTGAAGACTGAAGTCAGAATTCGTTGCATGTATAGGAGTCAATAAGCATCATGCTCAAGATATTCGATATCGACAAGGCGAAAGAGACCATCCTGCGCCGTGACCCGGCGGCGCTGGAAGATTATCCGCAGGCGCTTCTGGATAGCGTGGCGAAGATCTTTGGTGAGGGTGTTGGCCCAGCGAAGGCCGTAACCCGCATTCTCAAATCAGTGCGCAAAGATGGCGATGCTGCCGTCCAGCGATGGACGGAAACATTGGACAGAGTCAGCTTGGATGACCTGCGCATTCCGGAAGAAACACTTGCAGAGGCCTTCAATTCTTTGCCGCAGGCACTTTCTGAGGCGATGCGTCTTTCTGCGCAACGGATTCGTGACTTTCACGAGCGTCAACCGAAAGCATCCTGGACCACAGAAGAAATGGGGGGCAAATTGGGCCAACGAGTCGCAGCGATTGAACGCGCCGGTGTATATGTGCCGGGTGGTTCGGCGCCGCTGCCTTCCTCACTGCTCATGTCCGTCATTCCGGCGCAGGTCGCCGGTGTGCGCGAGATTGTGATCTGTACGCCGCCGCAGCCCCACGTAACCATTTTAGCTGCGGCGTATATCTGTGGATTGAAGCAGGTCTACACCATCGGCGGAGCGCAGGCGATCGCTGCCATGGCTTACGGCACCGAAAGCGTACCGCGCGTCGACAAGATCGTCGGCGCCGGAAATCTATTCGTCACGCTGGCCAAGCAGCAGGTATTCGGGGTGGTCGGGATCGAAGGCCTGGCGGGCCCCACCGAGACGATGATCATCGCCGACGAGACGGCCAATCCGCAATGGGTGGCCGCGGATATGCTGGCCCAGGCCGAGCACGATCCGCTGGCCAGCGCAATCCTGCTGACGCCCGATCGAAATCTGGCTGAAGCGGTGCAGGCGGCAGTGGCAGGGCAGTTGGAGACTCTTTCACGAGCAGAGATTATCACCGCCTCTTTGGAGAATAATGGCGGGATTGTGATAACGCCGGATTTGGACTCAGCGGCCGCACTGGCCAACGACTATGCTGCAGAGCATCTCTGTCTCTGCGTGGCGGATGTTGAAGGTCTGGCAGCCAAGATCCGCAATGCGGGTGGGATATTCATGGGCGAACGTTCCTTCGAGGTGCTCGGGGATTACGTCGCCGGGCCGAGTCACATCATGCCCACCGGTGGGACGGCGCGCTTCGCTTCCCCGTTGAACGTATGGGATTTCGTGAAGATCACCAGTCTGATCGCCCTGGACGAGGAGACCAGTGAAACGCTCAGTGCCATGGCGGCGCAGATCGCGCAGGTCGAGACTCTCACCGCCCACGCCGCCGCGGCCGAGAAACGCATGGAGAGGGAGAAATGACCGACGCAGCGAAGCTGATCCGCGCCCACATTCGGGACATGGAGGCGTATCAGCCCGTTTATCCTTTCGACGTCGTCGCGCAGCAATTGGGCAGGGATCCGGCGGAGATTGTGAAGCTCAACGCAAACGAGAATCCGTACGGCCCGGATCCAGCGGCACTCGTGGCACTGCAGGATCTGCAGTATGCGCACATTTATCCCGATCCGGAGAGTAGATTACTGCGCAAAGCACTCGCAAAACAACTTGATGTACCCATCGAAAACCTGATGATGGGTGCCGGTGCAGACGAGTTGATCGACTTGATCATGCGCTTGTTCCTCGATCCTGGTGACGTGCTGCTCAACTGCCCACCTACGTTCGGTATGTACGCCTTCGGGGCGGGTGTAAACAACGCGGGTTTGGTGGAAGTGCCTCGCAAGCCGGATTTCAGCCTCGACATGGAGGGGATTGAACAGGCTGCAGCAGAGTACAAACCGAAGCTGCTTTTCCTGGCCTCGCCCAACAACCCGGACGGCGGCGTGCTGCCGCAAGACGTGCTGGATCGAATCCTGGCGATGCCGCTTGTTGTGGTGGTTGACGAGGCTTACGTGCAGTTTGCCGAACCCAATTCCAGTCGTTTAACTCAGGTGTTCGATCACCAAAACATGATCGTGCTGCAGACCTTCAGCAAGTGGGCAGGGCTGGCAGGAATGCGCGTGGGCTACGGCGTTTTCCCAGAAGAGCTGATGCCGTACTTATGGAAGATCAAACAACCCTATAACGTCTCTGTAGCGGGAGCTACAGCCGCGTTGGCATCCTTGGAGAATATCGAGGCTTTGCAGGAGAATGTCCGTAAGCTCGTGACCGAACGCCAGCGTTTGTTTGAATTGCTGGAAGAAGTACCGTATTTGAGCCCTTATACATCACAAACGAATTTTATCTTATGTCAAGTCGTCAACCGTCCGGCGACGGATTTGAAGCAGGCTCTGGAGGGTGCAGGGATCCTGGTGCGCTATTTCAACAAGCCGGGAGTGCGCGATCACATCCGTATCAGCGTCGGAACACCGGCCCAAAGCGATGCCTTGTTGGCTGCCCTGGCAGCGATGGAGTAGACCATGCGAAAAGCGAAAATTGAACGAAAGACAACGGAGACCGACATCCAGCTTCAACTCAGCCTGGATGGTGCCGGAAAAAACGATATCGACACAGGCGTAGGCTTTTTCGATCACATGCTGCAACACGTCGCGGTGCACGGCATGTTCGATTTGACGTTGAAAGCCAAAGGCGATTTGGAGATTGATGCCCATCACACGGTTGAAGATTGCGCCCTGGTCCTGGGGCAGGCTTTCGACCAGGCCCTGGGCGATCGGAAAGGCATCGTGCGCATGGGTTCGGCCTACGTGCCCATGGATGAGGCCCTGGCGCGCGTCGTGGTCGATCTCTCGGGTCGTCCCTACGCGGTCTTTCAGGCCGATTGGCAGGGTTATTCCCTGGGACAGATGCCGGTGAGTATGGTGCGTCACTGCTTCGTCTCACTGGCCACCACCGCACGCGCCAACCTGCACGCCGCGTTGTTCTACAGCGAGGACGATCACCACGGCGCGGAAGCGTTGTTTAAAGCGTTGGGACGCGCCCTGGGAGAAGCGACGCGCCTCGATCCGCGCCGCACGGGCGTGCCGAGTACCAAGGGTGTGTTGTAATCATGTTGACATCCGAGTACAGGGAGAGTGATGTGTTATGGGGCTGATCGCACTG
>DAOUDW010000091.1:0-15130 GCA_034430895.1 Anaerolineales bacterium
GAAGCCTACAATATGCCGCGCCAGAAATTGCCCCCGACTTATTGGCAAACCGGTCATATCGATGCCATCCGTACGGAGACAATACTCGAGAAGCAATCGATGACTGGCGAGGTCATTCTTCCTTTGCTGCTGGATGCAAAGTATACCGTCGACATCGACACGCTCGAGGATTGGCGTCGTGCCGAATATACCTTGCTGCGAAGCGATCTCGATCCTGTCCTTCCAGGTCGAGAGCCCCGCTCCTTTCCCAAATCCGTTTCCATGGTGATCCTCGATTTCGATGGGGTGTTAACCGACAACCGGGTCTGGGTGGATGGAGAGGGTAATGAATGGGTTGCCGCCAATCGAGGGGATGGCTGGGGAATTGCCCGTTTGAAGGAACGTGGTGTCGAAGTGGTTGTTCTCTCGACGGAATCCCATCCGGTCGTGGCTGCGCGATGCCGGAAACTTGGCATCGCGGTGAAGCAGAATCTGGCCGATAAAGCTTCCGCATTGCAAGAACTACTCAATGAAAGCGGTGTGAATCCGTCAGAAGCCGTTTTCCTGGGAAACGATGTCAACGATGTGCCTTGTTTTCCGTTTGTTGCATGTGCACTTGTTGTCTCCGATGCCCATCCTCAGGCTCGGTGTGAGGCGGATATCGTGCTTCGAAACCCCGGAGGGCATGGGGCGGTCCGTGAACTCTGCGATTTGGTGATTGGTCAAATGGATGAGGTGTCTTGATATGCGGAGAGAGATTCAAATTGGTGATCGCTGGATCGGTGAAGGTCATCCGACGTACCTCGTGTCGGAGATTGGCATCAACCATAATGGCGACCTTGCTACGGCCAAAGCGCTGATCGATGCCGCAAAAGCCGCGGGTGTGGATGCGGTTAAATTCCAAAAACGCACGCCAGAATTATGCGTTCCAGAGAAACAACGCGATCAAATGCGAGAAACGCCCTGGGGGTATGTCTCGTATCTCGAATATCGCCACAGGATCGAGTTTGGTGCCGAAGAATACCGTGAAATTGATGATTACTGTAAATCGCTCGATCTTACCTGGTTCGCTTCGGTGTGGGATGAACCTTCGGTGGACTTTCTCGAAACTTTCGATCCCGTGTGTTTCAAAGTCCCTTCCGCCGCGTTAACCGATCACGCACTTCTGAAACACGTTCGCAAGACAGGCAGGCCGGTGATTTTATCTACCGGGATGTCGACGATGGACCAGGTGCATGCGGCGGTCGAAGTCCTGGGAGCGAATGATTTACTCATTACCCATGCCACGAGTTCCTATCCTTGCGATCCGGCCGAATTAAATCTAAAGATGATCCCGACTTTACTGGCTAGTTTTCCTTGCCCGATCGGATATTCAGGGCACGAAGTGGGATTGGTTCCATCTGCTGTTGCCGTAGCCATGGGCGCTTGTCTGGTCGAACGGCACATCACGCTGGACCGCGCCATGTGGGGTTCCGATCAGGCGGCATCGGTCGAGCCGGGTGGGTTTCGGCGATTGGTCAAGTACATTCGTGTCACAGAGGAATCGCTTGGCGATGGGGTTAAACGTGTCTACGACAGTGAATTGGCCTCCATGCACAAACTCCGGCGCATTGACGGTTAAATGAGCCTTCCTTTTCGCTGGCTGCGCTCCGCAGCTTTCCAGCTTCGTTGTTGGTTCGAATCCAACCGCCATGGACCCAGGCTTCGAAAACTGTGGCTTGAGGTTGATAAGATAGCTCCTTCTGTGGTGGATGATGAACGCCCCGTCGTTTTATTCAATGCTTCGACACGTACCTGGGGTTTGACGCAGAATGCGGCCTTCAGTCTGCTCTTGTCCTGGGGTTTACGTCTGAGCGGGATCCCCGTACGCTATCTGGTCTGTATGCGCGGTATGCAGCAGTGCATGCTGGGGACGAAACGAACCCATTTGTCCGCATCGCCGCCGTGCAGATCCTGCACGCGGATCAGCCGGCAAATGTTTCCAGAGGCGTTGATGTTTCCCATCGAGCCCCCCAAAGAAACCTGGGTGGACTTTCACGCGTTCGATCAACATACTTCGCTCGAATCCCTGCGGAGCGTCGAGTATGGGCAGCTCAAGATTGGGGAGTTGTGTTTTCCCTCGTTAGCCTGGGCCCTGCGTCGCAATACCTTGCCGGATACCCCTGATGTGCGGAATCTCTACCGCAGCTATCTGCGTTCGGCGATCAACATTGCGCAGAGCGTCGAGAAGTTTTTGGAGGAGACCAGGCCGCGCGCGATCGTGCTCTTCAACGGAGTCACCTTTCCTGAAGCGATTGTCAAGCAAATTGCAAAGCGAAAGGGCATTCCCGTAGTTTCCCACGAGGTTGGCGTTCAACCAAGCAGTGTCTTCTTTACACACGGAGAAGCAACCGCGTATCCCATCGAAATAACTGCCGACTTTAAGCTGACGCCCGAAGAGACGGCCCGTTTGGATGATTATCTATCTCGACGGTTCCAGGGAGATTTCTCCATGGCCGGCGTTCGTTTCTGGCCGGATATTCGCGCTTTGGACACGGATTTGCTGGAGAAGATCAACCGCTTCAATGAAACGGTTGCAGTGTTTACGAACGTCATATTCGATACCAGCCAGGTGCATGCCAATGTAGTTTTTAGGGATATGTTCGATTGGCTGGAGCGGGTCGTGGGATACGCCAGAGAACATCCACAAACGTTGTTCGTGATTCGTGCACATCCCGATGAGTTGAGACCAGGTAAAGAGGCGCAGGAGACGGTCGAAGATAAGCTGAGTCAATTTGGGGCGTTGTCACTGGCGAACATTGTCTTCGTGCCGCCGAGGGAATTCGTCAGTTCATATGAATTGATCCGCAGATCAAAACTTGTCTTGGTCTATAATTCGTCGATCGGCCTGGAGGCCACATTGTTGAACCGCGTGGTTCTCTGTGGCGGCGCTTCGCGATATTCAAGCTATCAGACGGCCTACTTTCCGCAAGATACAGCAGAATACTTTCGATTGGCAGAACAGTTCCTGGCGCAAGAGCAGCCAAGGCCGCCGGAAATCTTCATCGAGGAAGCGAAAAAATTTTCCTACGTTCAGCACTTCTTGAGTTCGCTCGATTTCTCAGCCTACTTTGTTAACCAGCCCGAGCTGCCGGGGTATGTGGTCTTGAAGGATTTCGATCCAATGGAACTGCATCCGGATCGAAGCAGGGAGATCGCCATATTACGCCAGGGGATTCTCGAAGGCAAACCGATCTTGTACGATCGGAAAGATGTTCCCCCGTTAGAGACACTGCGTGATAGGTAGATGATACGAGTTTATCTATTAATGCTCGCTGAAAGGCTATCCGATGAGGGTGATTAAGAAATCTTTCATGGGTGTGTTGATAAAAGGCATTTATAAGAAGATAAGCGCGAGAATCAAGCGGATTCTCCGCATACCCGATCGACGGGAAGCGTTATTCGAGCCCTATGTGACGGATCTTGATATCGAGGGTGTCCCGGGTCGTTTCTTCATCGGTACTCCACAAGCTTCGGAATGGTATGACCCTATAAAGCCGTATGCGAAATTGGAATATGAGTGGGTAGTCAAAAATGTGCCCATGCGCGATCAAAAGATCATCGACGTCGGTGCGCATCACGGCCATTATGCCCTGATATTCAACCTCGGCTCGGAGCGAAGCGCCCATGTTGTGGCCGTCGATCCCTATCCGATGAATTGCATACTCGTCGAGCTCAATCTGTTGTTGAATGGCTGTCCTGTGGAAATTGAACAATGTGCGGTGGCAGCTCGTGATGGAGAAGTACATTTTTCCAGGGAATCGAACGGAAGGATTATTCCCGATGGCGGCATCGTGGTGGCGGCGCGTACAATCGATTCGATACTGCCCGATGCCAATGTCGTCAAGCTGGACGTGGAGGGAGAAGAATTTAGCATCATCCCGCAGGCGATCGATCGATTGGAGAGCGTCCACACATGGATCGTGGAAATCCATCCCTACAACAATCCCCATCCCGATCAACTGGTAAATCTCTTCCTTTCGCGTCGCTACGAGGTTCTTTACCTCAACCGTGATCCCATGCGCATCGAGCCCTATCGTATGGGGATGGACTGGGAAGTCCATGCTACGATCATTGCCAGGCAAGAAAGATCTTGATATCGATGTGCAGCAGTATTTCCAGAGCGGAATCGTGTTGATGGAGAGCATGGGAAAAGGTAATCACGCGGGAGTATACATGTCGGTAAAGACGCACTTGAAACGGATTACACCGAAATTCATCTGGCGCCCCATTTCGAACCTGTATTGGTATTGGTACAACCGGGGACGGCATCAACTGGCCGCGGCGGTCAGCATGCGCCGCCGATCTGATGCGGGGCGTTTGCGGAGATACCATAATCAGTATCAGGGGCAGCGCTGCTTCGTGATAGGAAATGGACCCAGCTTGCGCCGCACCGATCTGAGTTTTCTGCGCAATGAGATAACTTTCGGCGCCAATCGGCTCTATCTGAACTTTCCCGATATGGGTTTCTCAAGTTCGTTCCTGGTGATCACCAATATCCTCGTCGTGGAACAATGTACCGGGGATCTGAAAGCCCTGAACATCCCGAAGTTCATTACCTGGCGCGCCCGGAAGTGGATGAAGGACGATAATGCCGCGATTTTTGTGGACACGGATTACACATTACCTGAGGCGTTTGCAGAGGATGTGTCTGGCAGGGTGTATGAGGGGAACACCGTGACGTATACGTCGCTTCAACTGGCCTATCACATGGGGTTTTCGAAAGTTATACTTGTGGGTGTGGATCACCATTACGATACCAAAGGGCCGGCGAACAAAGTTGTCGTTTCACAAGGGGAGGACCCCAATCACTTTCATCCGGACTACTTTGGTAAAGGTTTCCGTTGGCAGCTTCCGGACCTGGTCGGTTCTGAGCGGGCATACAAAATGGCAAAGGAAAACTTCGCCCGTGACGGGCGCGAGATTCTTGACGCCACCATCGGGGGCCGATTGACGATCTTCCCGAAGGTAAAATATGAAGACCTTTTTTAACCGTTTCGTTTGGCCTCTTTTTCGCTGCGACATGGTCTTTCACAGACTGGATCGGGGTTCGATTTCGATGACATCGGATATGCAGGAAGAAGTATGAACGAGAAGCAACCAGCATGTTCCATCGTCATTCGGGCGTTTAACGAGGAGAGACATATCGGGCGTTTGTTGGCTGGTATCATGCATCAAAGCGTTGATGATATTGAGATTGTCCTGGTTGACTCCGGCTCAAGCGACGCAACGGTTGCGATTGCCTCCCGTTATCCGGCTAAAATCGTGCATATCCGTCCTGAGGAATTTACTTTCGGACGTTCACTGAATCGCGGCATCGAACAAACGACTGCAGATATCATCGTCATCGCCAGCGCGCATGTCTATCCCGTATATCCGGATTGGATCGAGAAGCTGCTCGAGCCGTTCGAAAATCCGCGCGTCGCGCTGGTATATGGCAAGCAGCGCGGTAATGAGTCAAGCTGCTACAGTGAGCAGCAGCAGTTTGCCAAGCTGTTCCCGGAAGAGAGTATCGCTGTCCAGCGGCATCCATTCTGCAACAACGCCAACTTGGTTATTCGCCGGTCGTTATGGGAGCAGAACCATTACGATGAGGAGTTTACCGGATTGGAAGACATGGCCTGGGCAAGTTGGGCGCTCAATCAGGATCACGTCTTGTCCTATGCGGCGGAAGCCGAAGTGATCCACGTGCATAATGAAACCTCGCGTCAGATTTTCAATCGCTACCGCCGGGAAGCGATTGCCTTACGGCTGATACAATCGGAGGAACGATTTCATCTCGGGGATTTCTTGCGCCTTTATCTTTCGAACGTGATGAGCGATGGGTGGCATGCGCTGCGTGAGGGTGTGTTCTTGAAGGAAGCGATGGGAATTCTAAAATTCCGCCTGATGCAGTTCTGGGGCACATATCGCGGCTTTTCACTGTCCAAGCCATTGTCGGCTTCCATGAAGCAGGTTTTCTATTACCCGCGCTGTTTCCGCGCCGACGTCGTGAAGCAACGGGATGTCAAGCCCATCGATTATCAGCGCGGTTGACGCATGGGTGTTTGTTCAGCGTGCATTGTGTTCATTGAATGGTTGATTGGATCGCGAAAGCATCGCCTAAGGGACGAAGAGAAGAATGGCTGAAAAGAATATCGTTGCATTGGTGCCCATGCGGCATACATCGGAAAGAGTGCCTGAAAAGAATTTCCGCATCTTGGCTGGCAAGCCGCTTTATTCGCACATTCTTGAGACTCTGCAGGAGTGTCCTCAGATTTCACAGATCGTGGTAGATACTGACAGCCCGGTTATCGCAAGCGGGATAACGGAACTGTTCCCCAATGTTCTCATCATCGATCGGCCGGAGCACCTGCGCGCAGGCGAGGTGCCGATGAACGCTGTGCTGCTGCATGATGTCTCGCTGTGCGAGGCGGATGTATACCTGCAAACACACTGCACGAATCCCCTGCTGCGTGCCACAACCATCTCGGAGGCCATTGCAGCCTTCCAACGGGGTTTCCCGGAGTATGATTCCCTCTTCTCGGTTACCAGGATGCAGACGCGTTTGTGGAATACCGATGGCAGCCCATTGAACCACGATCCGTCTGTTTTATTACGAACACAAGACCTGACGCCTGTGTACGAAGAGAATTCCTGCATCTACATCTTCCAAAAGGACATATTTATCGACCGCGAGAATCGGATTGGTCTCAAGCCAATCATGTTCGAAATTGACGGCGAGGAAGCATGGGACATCGATGAGGAGCTCGATTTCTTGGTGGCAGATCGGTTGATGCAGGAACGAATACGTACCCAATCGGAGAGAAGTACATGACCATCCGAGTGCTTGTAACCGCACCCTATATCCTTCCACACATGGATCGTTTCAAGCCGATCTTCGAGCAGAGTGGAATTGAGCTTGAGCTTCCAGAGGTCATTGAGCGACTCTCGGAAGAGGAATTGCTCCCGCTTGTGGGAGAGATCGATGGGGCAATTTGCGGCGACGATGGTTACACAGCGCGTGTGTTGAATGCGGCTGTCCCCCGTTTGAAAGTCATCTCGAAGTGGGGGACGGGGATCGATTCGATCGATAAGGAAACGGCAGAGCAGCTTGGGATTCGGGTTTGTAATACACCGGGTGCTTTCTCGGACCCGGTCGCTGACAGCGTCATGGGGTATATACTCAGTTTTGCACGTCGTATACCGTGGATGGATCGGCTCATGAAGCAGGGCAAATGGGAAAAAACACCGGCAAGGTCACTGCGGGAATGTGTCTTGGGAGTCGTGGGCGTCGGCAATTGCGGAAAAGCCGTCCTGCGGCGAGTGCAGGGTTTTGACATGCGTTTACTGGGAAACGATATCCGCGAGATTTCGCCGGCGTTCATCGAAGAAGTGGGCGTGACGATGCTGGATTTGTCCGAGCTTTTACCCCAGGTTGATTTCTTGAGTATGAATTGTGATTTGAATCCCACATCGGTCCACCTGCTTACCCGAGAAGGTTTGAAATCCATGCAGCCTTCCGCTGTGGTGATCAATACTTCCCGTGGACCGGTGATCGATGAGCAGGCGTTGATTGAAGCGTTACGTGAAGGATGGATCAGCGGCGCTGCCCTGGACGTTTTCGAAGACGAACCTTTGGCACCGGATCATCCATTGCGTGCCATGGATCAGGTGCTATTGGCGCCGCACAACGCCAACAGCAGCCTTGCAGCGTGGGAACGAGTACATAAAAATACAATCCGCAACCTCTATGAGGTCTTGGGGATTACACCACCAAAAGACCTCGATCGAATCTGAGTCGGTCGAATGATCTCCAGGCAGCATAAATCGGTGGGGTTGTAGTTTGAAGTGCAATCGAATTCGGTGAAGAAAGGGAGAGGCTCATGGAGCGGGTGGCGATCATCACGGGCGCAGCAGGCGGCATTGGACGGGCGACGGCAGAGGCGTTCCATGCAGCCGGATATGAAGCGATCGGCATCGATCGCAAGGAAGTAAAGGATTTCCCGGCGGATATTTCCATCCACAAAGTGGATTCGTCCTTGGAAGAAAATGTGGCGGCGTTTGCTGCGCGCATGCGAGAAGAGCATGAGAAGATCGACGTATTGGTCAACAATGCCGCCATTCAGATCTGCAAGCCCCTGGTCGAGATGACCATGGAAGAATGGAACGCCACGATGGCCTCGAATCTCAGCTCGATCTTTCTCATGAGTCGTGATCTTTATCCATTGATCAAGGCCGCCAGGGGAGCGATCGTCAATGTCAGCTCCGTGCATGCCATGGCAACTTCGAACGACATCGCCGCGTATGCGGCCAGTAAAGGCGGTATCCTGGCACTGACCAGAGCAATGGCGTTGGAATTTGGAATCGATGACGTGCGCGTGAATACGATCCTGCCCGGTGCAGTCGACACGCCCATGCTGCGGGACGGTATGAGCCGAGGCCATGTATCGGGAACGCTGCAAGAGCGAATGCAAGCACTCGCCGCAAAAACAGTCTTGGGAAGGATTGGCATGCCGGAAGAGATTGCCAGGGTCATCCTGTTTTTGGCCGACAGTCAACAATCCGGATTCATGACGGGTCAGTCGCTGATCGTGGATGGCGGTGCTTCCGCACGATTAAGCACGGAGTGAGATTTTCGAGCTGTATCATTAGGAGGTTTTGTTGTTCCTTGGTTTTTTGCCCCTTATCGTATTGATCGGGTTGGTTCTGTTCCTGGGCAACCTGCAGCCCGAAGCGAGCTGGCGTCGGGTTTCTCTGCGTGCGGGCGTGTTGTGGGGATGTTATATCGTCCTGATCAATGAGTTGTTGAGTATTTGGCGAGCCATAACACTCATCGCTTTGATCGTTGCCTGGTCGTTACCACTTTTGGGGATGATCGTTTTTCTCTTCATCCGGGCGAAACGCGGCCAGGTTGTCCGCATTCCTCGACCCGCATGGCCAAAATCCCTTTCTCAAGGTTTCCTGCTTCTTGGTATTGTTGCCATTCTATGCTTGACGGCGATTGTCGCCTGGCATTCTCCACCGCAAACATGGGATACGCTCAACTATCATATGCCCAAGGTGGCGCATTGGGCGCAAAATCAGTCCATCCATCATTACACCACCGGAATTGCCACCCAGAATTACATGTCCCCCGGTATGGAATATGTCGTACTGCATGCTTATATTCTTGCGGGAAGCGATCGACTTGTAACCCTGGTGAGTTGGGTGTTTGTGTTGGGTAGTTTGATCGGCGTATCTTGTCTCGCCTCCCGATTTGGTCTCAGAAGAAACGCACAGCTTTTTTGCGTTCTTTTCACGGTCACTCTTCCGATGGGGATCGTTCAGGCGTCCAGCACGATGACCGATTGTGCGGTGGCGTTCTGGATGATTGTCGTTGCTGTTGAAGCCGTCATGGTCGTGCGAAAGGAGGACGACTCCTGGAGCATTCCCATCCTGAGTCTTTCAGCCGGTTTGGCAATACTGACAAAGCCCACGGGTTATGCTTTTGTGCTGCCTTTCGCAATACTTGTCGCAGTCGCACTTCTTCGACGCAAGGATTTTAAGTTTTTCGGTCGATCTGTGCTCGTCGCAGTTGTGCTCGTGCTTTTACTCAATTTCGGCCACATGAGCCGCAACCAGGAGAGTTATGGCAACCCATTTGGCGCGCAAAAACGGATCACCGCCTTAATCACCGATGGCATCAATCTACCGGTGATGATCTCCAACACCTTGCGTAATGCTACGCTGCATGCAGGCACACCCTCACCGCATGTCAACAAGGGGATCTACCTGTTTGTCGAAAAGGTCCACGAAATCATCGGCGTCGATGTTATGGATCCGGGGACAACGCACAGCAGGCGCTATAAGGTGTTTCCCCCCTCAACCCATGAAGATTTGACTTCGAACCCATTGCATGCATTCTTGATTCTGATCGCCTTGATTTTGCTGCTTTGGCGCAGGAAAGAATTTCCCCGCGATGTATTCGTATACGGCCTGGTCGTGGTTACAACCTTTATTTTGGTCAGCTCGATGGTCCAATGGCAGCTGTACAACACTCGCCTGCATCAATCCTTTTTCGTGCTCGCGGCACCCTGGACAGTATTCGTGCTTGATAAAGTCCTTTCGCAGCGATGGTTGAATATCCTCGCTGCGGTTCTGCTCGTAGCAGCCTGGCCGTGGTTGGTTCATATTCGTTCGCGGCCAATGATCAACCAACCGGGTGAATCGTACGTCGATGACGTTTTTCATGAGGCGCGGATCGACCTGTATTTTGCCAGCGGTGGACATTTGAAAGTCCCACAGCAAGACATTGCCGCCTACCTTCAAGAAACGGAGTGTTCGCAAGTTGGTTTGAATATTCCGGGAAACCAAGCGGAGTATCCGCTCTGGATGTTGCTTGGCGCGCCCCGAGAAGCACCCAGAATCGAATGGCTGATTGATAGCCCGAATGTTGATGAAGACGACATTGCCGATTTCCAACCCTGTGCCGTAATCCTACAGCCGTGCGCGGAGGATCAAGGTTTTTTCGCCGGGCTGCCGCGTGTATACGAGCACAAACCGACGGATTACTGCTTGTATGTCGATCCTGCCGTGCAGGGAGATCCATGATCGTCCTTACAGGATCGATACCTCTTTTGAACAACGAGAACTTGACAGATGAATGGATGGCGAATGTAAACTTGGTTTCGAGATATTCAGCGGTTATTGTAGATAAGAGTAGACAACCATGAAAAACGAAAATCGATCTCAGCCTCTTGTTTCCGTCGTTACACCTTCTTACAACCAGGCCGAGTTCATTGAACAAACCCTTCTTTCGGTGTTGAACCAGGATTACTCCAAGATTGAGTACATGGTTATCGACGGAGGCTCGACAGACGGCTCTCAAGCGATCATCGAGCGGTATGCAGATCGGTTGTCGTATTGGGTATCCGAACCGGATCGCGGTCATCCGGATGCGGTAAACAAGGGTTTTCGCCGCGCAAAGGGCGATATCCTGGCGTTTCTAAATTCGGATGATTTGTATATGGCGGGCGCCGTACGCCAGGCAGTAGAAGCGCTCCACGACCATCCAGAAGCCGGGATGGTTTACGGAGATGGTTATCTGGTCGATTCTGAGGGTCAATTGCTCGATCCACATTGTTACCGGACATTTAGCCTTCTGGAATTGCTTTGCAATGATGTGCTCTTGCAGCCAACGGTGTTTATGCGACGAGAGATTTTCGATCAAATCGGCGGTCTGGAAGAGGAATATCCACTCGTATTCGATCACGTATTATGGATCCGTTTTGCTTCCATCGCTCCCATTGTTCACGTACCATCTTTCTGGGCGGTTGAACGTACTCATTTGGATGCGAAAACCGCTGCGCGGGCCGCCGAATTCGTGGAGGACACAGAGCAATTTCTCAGCGATGCTGAAAAACGAGGGGATTTGCTTCCCGTAATCGAAGCCAACCGGAAACGGATATGTGGTAGCATTGATGTCTATGCGGGTCGTCGATTGATCGATTCGAGACGATACCGGGAGGCAACGCGGAGATTCATTCGTGCGTTCGGGCGCTATCCTTCCATCGTTCTGCGGTACTGGTTTAAAGTTGTTCAGGCTGTTTTCAGTGCAATCGGTTTCGAGTGGTTGTTCATGGGCTATCGACGCATCCGGCGGAAACTAAAGTATGGGAAATATCGAATCGAAATCGGTGAACGGGGAGCGGAGTTGGTGGAAGGAAAAATCGAGTGATTAATAAACCCATAACTCCCTTTCTCTTTGCGCTCTTTCCGATTCTAATTCTACTTGGGAACAATATCGACCAAGTTGTTTTCTCAATTGCACTCCGTTCATTGATTATATCCACGCTAATCACAGGTGTAGTTTTCTTGTTGTTTCGATGGGTCTTTCAGCAGTGGTCACAGGCTGCGATCATCACATCCATTTGTCTGTTTCTCTTTTATTCTTATGGCCATGCCTATCGATGGATCAACAACCTGGGAAAACTCGGCGAATTGATCGGCAGGCATCGTTTCATGCTGCCATTGTGGCTTGGGCTTCTTGCCGCCGGGTGGTTATACTCAAGAAGCAAGCAGGATGAACTGAGAACGATCGTAAAAACGTTTAATATCTTTGGCATTGTTGCCATTGTACTGCCGATGTTCCAGATACTCTCGTACTGGTATCAATCTCGCCCGATTCCATCTTCGGATCCGAGAATCAGATCGCCGCAGGGAGATCTTTATTTATCATCCGATCAAGATCCCCCGGATATTTATTATTTCATCCTCGATTCGTATACCCGTCAGGATGTTTTGCTCGAGTCCTTTGATTATGACAATTCGGAGTTTCTTGGAAATCTGGAGGAGCTGGGTTTTTATGTGGCGCGTTGCAGCCAGAGCAATTATACGCAGACCAATTTGGCCATGGCATCTACGTTTAATCTGGATTATTTACAGAACTTGCTTGGCGAATCAACCACAGGTGAGGACTGGTCGCGAATCCCGAGCTTTATTCGCAGCAATTTCGTTCGCCAATCGCTGGAGGAACTCGGATATACGATCGTTTCATTCGAGACCGGTTTCTATGCTATTCAGTGGATGGACGCGGATGTCTATCTCTTTCCGCCCAGAGATAAGTCCTTGGGGGAACTTTTTAATGTTGCCAGGATCAATGATTTCGAGGCCATGCTTTTGCAGACAACGGTTGCCTGGGCATTGATCGATCTTGTGGATTTGCCCGATCAGCTGACAAGATTCTTGCCCGATCTCCACTCGCCGATCAGTATATATCGAGAGAGAACGCTGTATGTCTTGGATCAATTCGCCATCGATCGGGTTCCATCGATTAGCGGGCCGAAATTCGTTTACGTGCACTTAATCCTGCCCCATTTCCCTTACGTTTTCGGACCCAATGGTGAAGTCATCAATGAGGATAAGGATAATCTCGATATTGATGCGTATCGCGATCAATTGATCTACACAAACAAACGAATACTGGATATTGTCGCCAAGATCGTTCGCAGTGCCCCGAAACCGCATATCATCATTTTGCAAGGGGATCACGGATTGCTGGTGAGTCCGGCTGAACGCGTCGCTATCTTGAATGCCTATTATCTTCCGGATGGGGATGATGCGTGGCTCTACCCCTCGATCTCACCGGTAAACACCTTCAGGGGCATCTTTAATCAATATTTTCGCGGTGAATACGAACTTCATAAAGATAAGAGTTACTTTTCCTTGTACGAAGATCCACCGGATTTCAAAATTGTGCCGCAAGTGAGCGATGAGAATTGTTTACTGAATATCGATTCCTGACCCGCATGTCTGATGTGGGATCAGCTTACCTTTTGTGACTTAACCCATAATCTTGCCGGGATTGTTACCAGGGTTTGTATAGAGATTTGCTCCGTAATTTATCCCCCAGTAAAGATCGATTTGTACCATAATATTGCCGATTGGGAAATTTAGTAGCATATCGTTGCCATTTGTGAAAACCTAAAATGATAGAGGGGGACTTGATGCTTAATCCATCCGGTCGAGGTTTTCCCTACTACAAGTAACTTTTCAATAACTATAATATCGTGCTATATTCATCGAAAGGATTGAATAGGGGATTGGGGGAATACAGATGAAAATCAACGTAACCTTGCTGACCCTGCTTTTATTTGTGACAGCAATCATGACTTCGTGTCACTCCACACAAACCACGCAATCCGTTCAGGAAACCGAGCCTGCAAGTCCCACAGAGACCTCGACAATGACATCTATACCATCGCCTTCACCCACGATCACACACACGTTATTACCAACATTAACGCCCACCACAATTAATCAATTCGTCGGTTCAGTGCCCAATGGTGCGTTGATGCGGTTTGGCAAAGGGCTGGTTTCAGGGATTGTCATTTCTCCAATTGAAGATGTTCTCATCGTAAACAGTAGATCAGGCATCTATTTCTATCGTTTGAATGACTTATCACTGATAAGGGTATTTGAAGTGGATTCATGGATGAGTTGTATAGCGATCTCCCCAGACGGTGAGACACTCGCTTTAGGATCGATGTATGATACCTTCATCCTTAGGGACGCGCGCAGCGGAGAGCTTCTTACCACTCTCGAAGGGCATACTGGTGGTGTGGCAAGTGTGGCATTCTCCTCAGACGGTGAGACTCTCATTTCGGGATCGTATGAGGGCACCGTGATAGTTTGGGACGCGCGCAGCGGACATCGTCTTTTAACTTTCGAAGGGCATCCAGAAGGTATGCTCAGCGTAGCTTTATCCCCGGACGGAGAGACCCTCGCTTCGGGATTGCGTGATGGCAATGACAACGTGGTCCTTTGGGACGCGCGCAGCGGGAAGAGGCTTGCCACCCTCAAAGGGCATACGTCAGGTGTGCTCAGCCTAGCTTTCTCCCCGGACGGAGAGACCCTCGCTTCGGGATCGGATTACTACACCGTCATCCTTTGGGATCTGTGTAGCGGAGAGCTTCTTAATCTTGCCACTCTCAAAGGGCTTACAGAAGGTGTGCTCAGCCTAGCTTTTTCCCCGGACGGCGAGACCCTCGTTTCGAGATCGAGCGATGGCACCGTGACCCTTTGGGACGCGCGAAACTTAGAGCAGCTTGCCACCCTCAACAAAGGTCATACGTGGCGTTTTTATAGCGTAGCTTTTTCCCCGGACAGTGAGACCCTCATGTCGGTAACGATGGATGACACCGTGATCCTTTGGGACGCGCGAAGCGGAGAGCTTCTTAGTCTTGTTACTCTCGAAGGACATGCTGGTGGTATAGAAAGAGTGGCATTCTCCCAGGATCGCGAGACCTTCGTTTCGTTATCGGGCGATGATACAGTGATCCTGTGGGACGCGCGCAGCGGAAAGCGGCTTGCCACGCTCGAAGGGTTTACGGATCATGTGAGCAGCGTAGCTTTTTCCCCGGACGGTGAGACCCTTGCTTCGAAATCATATGACGGCACTGTCGTGACCCTATGGGATACGCGCAGCGGAGAGCGGCTTGCCACGCTCGATTTGCATACATCAGATGTGATCGGCGTAGCTTATTCCCCGGACGGTGAGACTCTTATTTCGGTATCGAGTGATGGCACCATGATCCTTTGGGACTCGCGTAGCGGAGAGCGGCTTGCTACTCTCAGAGTGGATATGGCAGAT
>DAOUDW010000092.1:0-3243 GCA_034430895.1 Anaerolineales bacterium
TTCTGGAATGTGACCAGATAATGATGAATCCTCACAAGGTATTGGAGGAGTGTTAGTTTGTGTATGGATGGATAGATGTCGGATCACTTGAATAAATTGGGAGAGATTTTTGAGTTGCTGCAGCATCTTTAGAAGTACAGGCTACAACTGTCAAAACCATGATAAATATTACACTTAGGATCTTACTGCTTTTTATAATCATAATTAGACCTCCGAATGATTTTGGATATACACTTTCGATCAAATATCATCTAGATTCAACTCCGAAGTGCAACTTTGTAGATTGGACTAAGAGGTAGGCTGCGGTAGTATCAATGCTTCCTAGACCGACCAAAGTCAAAGGAGCACTGATGAGAATCTACATGCAGCTCACCCCGGAATAAAGATACCAGATTTATGCACTTCTACAAGCAGGACACAATCAAACCGAAATTGCGAGTTTGATCAATTTTCACAAATCCACAATCAGCAAAGAGCTTCGTCAGAATCGCGGATTGAAAGGATATCGACCAAAACAGGCCCATCAATTTGCATTGAATAGACGCCATAAAGCGAAGTATCAAATTCGTGAAGCCACTTGGGCTTTGATCGAATCCCTGATCCGCCAGGAATGGAGCCCAGAGCAAGTATCGGGTTGGCTCAATGAGAACTGCATTCTCCGAATCAGTCACGAATGGATCTACCCAATACATTCTCGCAGATAAACGTGCCGGAGGATATCTCCATCGCCATCTGCGCTGCCAGAAAAGGCGTAGGAAGCGCTGCGGGAGCGGTGGCAAGCTCAAAAACAGAGTGAGTATCGACCAACGGCCTCCGAAGCATTCAGTCGGGATTGAAACGTCGAAACCCAGTACAGCCCCTACGCCACTGCCAGGGTAGCTATGCGCATTTTTTCTGTTCCAAATCCGGCGCATCCGTTTTCACTCTCCGGATGAAGAAACCCTCTTGACGGATCAGATCCGGGGCGGCACTCCAACCTGACAGGCTCCTTCGTCAAGACGCCTTGCGATCCGGCTCCTGGGACGACGAAATGATCTTGTCAATTTTGTCAACGACGTGCCGGATGGTTTGCTTCTCGGCGGATATGTACTTGGCGACATCGGAGGGCCTGATCTTCTTCAAAGCGATCCAGACCATCGCAATAAACAGCAAGCCTACGTTGGAGGCGATGGCTGCGATGATCTCGGCGTCGATGTAACTGTAGTTTTGAAACGCTTCGTAGTAATAGATGAAGTCTGCGAGAATCAGAAGCACGAGATGCATCCCGAGAATGCCGTTGGCGAATGATCTCTGTTCCTTCCAACGCTCGCCCTTAGGCGAGTATTTCGAGTCCTTCAGATACTGCCTTTGAAAATCAAGATAGCTTTCCCAGCCGACGAAAATGCCCCGATAACGCTGCTCGTGTACGACCTGCAGATAGGCGACGATTCTCGTCATGTTGAGAATTCGCGAGATCGAGAATGAATAACTGTACGTAAAAACCAGGCCAATTACAGCCGGCAGGAATAATGTGATTCTGCCCTCATGCAGGAATTCGAGTGCGATCAAACCAAAAAACAGCAGGACCGGCCTCTCGAACAGGTATCGCTTTTCATTGTTGAGTTCCTCCCGAAGGGATTCATATTCCAAGTGCTTTAACTCGTCATCGTTGCAGCGCATAATGATTTGATCCACGGTCCCCAACTCCTTAGTTATTATCGAAGTAGACGATTTTCGCTCGATTGATGCCCGTTCTGTCCAGCATAACGTCAATATTACCGTCGTGCATCACAGCAATCCTCTCGGCAATCCGATTCGTCTGTTGGACCATCGCATAAAAGTTGAGCGGTTGGAACAACATCTTGCAGAGCACATCGTTCAGCGTCTTGCTCCCCTCGGGATCCAACACTTCGCCCTGGTTGTCGATGAAGATGGAATCGCTCCGCTTAAGGACGATCCCCTTCGACTTCAGCGGCACGATCGCTTTCAACTCGGGAAACGGAATGTGATGCGCGCCCACTCTCTGACGGCGTTCCACCTCTGTTCCGTCATGCTTTTGGCGTAGCAGGGTGATAAACGCGTCAAGGTCTTTCCGGCTTCCGCATACCCTGCTTGAATCTTGCGCCCGTACGTCCTTCAAGAAAATCTGGCGATACATGCTGTCTTTATGCTCGTTGAACTCACGAATTTCTTGCGAGACGCTTTCATGATCCACATTTTCGACCCGCGCCTGCATCAGATCGATTCTCGCACCAATTTCCCGGGCGAGTTCGTAGTAGGCGCACAGAAACTCGTCGAAGAATTCACGCACGAGCGAGTATTCCATTAGTCCGGCGAATATCAGCGCCGGCACAATGCCTGCAGAATGAAAACACACTGCGCCTACATGGACATTTTTCCGAAAATGATACGCAAGCAAGTAATAGATGTACGGCTGTATGAGAATGAGGCGGTGCGGGTCGTCTGCCGCCTGTTCGATGGAGGTCTGTATTTCACGCAGGATGGATTGGAACGTCCGATCATCCTCATGATATGTAGTCTTTTCGATCAGTGACTGATAGTTATCGGAGAAACTGGTCTCGTCTAGGAGAACAGCGGGGGCTTGAAACAGTAGGCAGCATTCCGATTTCTGTTGCAGCATTGCTCCATTCTCCGTGGTCCCTTTCATTCAAATCAACTCCATCGAGCGTGGGGCATCGTCCCCCAAATATCGAATTCCTGACCATTCAGCAGCACAGGATCATTATAGAACGTTCTGCGGGGATTGTGTCCGCCAATCAACTGGAACGGTTTCAATCTTCTTTGGTAAAGCGAATTCTGACCGCTTGACGATCCAGCGCCGTTTTCAAAAATCAATATAATCTCCCTATGCCCGCACCCAACGCAGGCTCCCGCTCCGTTCCCCGCCGCGCCCCAATCCCCACACCATGGGATCATCCATGACCGCGCGCCGCGACTCCCGCCCCGCCCGGACCCGCCGTGCGCTCGAACAGTCTTCGATCTACCTGTTTCTCGTTATCGGCGTCGCTGTGCTCGCCGCGGCGGTCCTGCGCCCCACTCCGACGGTCGTCGAAATCCAGGACAGCCCCTACGTCAACGCGCAAGCTACTGCGATATACAACGACGGCTGGGCGCCGCTGACGGCCTATTTCAGTGCCTACGGCAGCCGTTCTTCTAACGGCGCAACGATCGTGAAATACGAGTGGGACCTGGACGGCAACGGTGCATTCGACTACGATGCCACCTCTCAGAGTGGCTATGCGC
>DAOUDW010000093.1:0-101714 GCA_034430895.1 Anaerolineales bacterium
TGTCCCTGGAACACTGCCTGACCGCAGCCAACATTTATCGCGCTCAGGTGGGCATACAGAGTCTGCCAACCGTTGCCGTGATCGAGCACAATCACGTAGCCATAGCCCCAATCATTCCATCCCGAATACACGACCACACCACTGTCGGAAGCGAAAATGGCATGGCCGGTGCTGCCGGCGATATCGATCGCCGGGTGGACGGAGCTGTAATCGTAACCCGAAAGGTAATGCAAAGGTGTCGGCCAGATGAATACTCCAGTTCCAATTGGCCCATCATACACAGCCCCACAAGCCCCAGCTCCATAGACACTCGCCACCGCCGGATTGCTGCGCGTGATGCGCGGTGCGCTCCAGGTGGCAGTCTCTCGCTTGCCGCCTGGAATGACGAGTAATTTACCCGCCTCGATGGGAGGGTTGGATATGTCAATATTCGGATTCAATTGATTGCCCGGCCATTCGATTACCTCTTGCGGTGTGACACCGTAAAATGTCGCCACTGACGAAAGTCCCTCGCCCGTGCTCCAGGCGTGAAGCACGCCATCGATTGGTGGTAAGTTCAATTCCTGCCCTGGTTGTAAATTATGCGGATCGTCCTTGAGCGTATCGTAGTTGGCCCAGAGCACGCTCTCGGGCTTCAAGGAAAAATTCTCAGCGATGCCAAACAACGTGTCGCCTGCTCGCACGACGTATTTCACGATCTCCATGCGAGGCCGATCGCGTAAGACAGTGTGAATATCCGCCGATCGAGTGATCATGTGATCGAGTAACGGACCTCCAGCAGCGAAAGACGGCAAGTCCACGATATCAGACACGTAGACATTAGCGGTGGGCTCCACTGCGAGATCTTCATCCGTCTGCTCGGCAGCTACGGATAGAGTCCCAAAACCCGCCCGTGCAGCCCAGATTCCTGCAGCAATGATCGCCAGAATGGCGATATGCCCTGCAATACGTTTAATCGGCTCACGCAGCGTAATGCGCGCGATCCCAAGCCACATTTCGAAACGACGCTTCGGCCGTGTTGTCGGGGATTGTGGAGAATCGATCTCGAGTTGTGAATCTTCAGTCATGTCCCAGATTTCTCCTCATTGATAGGCATCTTATCAACGCCGATAAGGATCGTCAAGAGATCAACTTATGTATAGTTATGGCAATACGTACCAGGGGTTGATAAAGCCACCATTAAGACGGACTTCAAAGTGGAGATGGGGTCCAGTGGAATTGCCCGTCGATCCGCCACCGCCAATCGTCTGACCTTGATAAACACTCTGTCCACAACCGACGCTGACGTATTCGAGGTGCGCGTAGAGCGTCAAATAACCATTACCGTGATCGATCATTACCATGTTGCCATAGCCTACGGTCGACCATCCAGTAAAAACGATCACACCATGATCCGCGGCCCAAATCGCAGATCCATATCCCGCCGCAATGTCGATGGCCAGGTGCCCCGACCAATAGTCGTTTCCTGAGATGTAATGATTCGAGGTCGGCCAGATGAATCCACCGCTTCCAACCGCGCCACCCGAGTAATCTCCACTACATCCACCCGGGCCATACGCCCCCCCAACACCTGACTGCGGTCGACTGGGAACCGGCACCAACCACTGGCGCATAGCTCTCGATCCTCCAGGAACGACAAGCCATGTCCCTGGTTCGACGGCCGAGT
The DNA here is from genome assembly GCA_034430895.1 of Anaerolineales bacterium. Lineage (GTDB taxonomy): Bacteria > Chloroflexota > Anaerolineae > Anaerolineales > E44-bin32 > WVZH01. Next base: position 1,667 of record DAOUDW010000093.1, read on the forward strand.
TGACAGGATCAAGTTTATTGCCCGGCCATTCGGCAATCGCCAATAGCTCAACATTCAACTCATCAGCAACCGCCTCGAGATTATCGCCATCTTTCCACTGATAATAGACGCCATCCACAGGAAGGATGTTCAACTCCTGGCCTGGTTTTAAGAGGTGAGGGTCGTCGTTGAGTACTTCGTAGTTGCCCCACAACAACGTCTCGGGTTCAATTCCGTATTTATCGGCGATACTGAAAACCGCGTCTCCGGTTTGAACCGTATAACGAAGAATCTCGATCCGGGAACGCTGTGAGATTTCCGTAGAAGGATCCACACGACGAGAGAGTTGATATCCGGATTGACTTGTATCGAAAACCGGTAAAGTCAGCTCTTCATCCAGGGTTGCTTCCGTAAAGACTTCCTCCGGGGTTTCTTCCACGCCTGCTGCTTGGGCCACACTGATATTCATCCATATAGTAACAATCGCAGCCAACAAGCCAACAGCACCGAATAGGATCGGGGCAGCATCTTTTATTGGCAGAGAGACTTTCTTCCCAAGGGAATTGGCCATTGCTAGAAGGAGTCCTCCGTCAGGGTTTCGACGAATTCCATATTGTTTTCGGTATGCAAAATGCGATTGATAATCGCTTCTGTCGCCATTGCCATATCCAATCCGGCGCCATTGGGCGGTGGTGAGAGCATCTGGGAAAACATACGCCGCATCAACCAGACGCGCTGGGTGATATCCGGACCCAGCAATAACTCCTCGCGACGTGTCGAAGAGCGATCGATATCGAATGCGGGGAAAATACGACGTTCTTGCAGTCTGCGGGAAAGATGGAGTTCCATGTTTCCTGTGCCTTTAAACTCCTCGTAAACCACATCATCCATGCGCGATCCCGTATCCACCAGGCAGGTTGCGATGATCGTCAAGGATCCTCCTTCTTCGATGTTGCGTGCCGCACCAAAGAAACGCTTTGGGGGATACAGCGCTGCGGGATCAATACCTCCCGAGAGGGTACGCCCTGACGGCGTGACCATCAGGTTGTAAGCCCGGGACAGCCTGGTAATCGAATCCAGCAGAATGACAACATTTCTCCCACATTCTACCAAACGCTTGGCTCTGGCGAGCGCCATTTCCGCAGCCCGAACGTGTGAGCTTACCGGTTCATCAAACGTAGAAGCGATCACCTCCGCATCGACCGAACGATCCATGTCAGTCACTTCCTCCGGTCGCTCGCCAATCAAGGCCACCATCAAATGCACTGAATGATAGTTATTCGAGATGGCATTGGCGATCTGTTTCAGGACCGTCGTTTTCCCGGCTTTAGGGGGCGATACGATGAGACCTCGCTGGCCCATTCCTATCGGAGCAATGAGATTCAACATTCGAGTGGCCAATGTATGTCGATCTGTTTCCAGGTCGAAACGCTCTTCTGGGAATATCGGGGTTAGTTCCTCGAATTTGGGCCGTTTCCATGCTTCTTCGGGGTCCATACCATTGATCGATTCGACACGCAGTAATCCGTAGTATTTTTCCGTATCTTTGGGCGGTCGAACCTGGCCGATGACCATATCCCCTGTACGGAGGCTGAATCTCCGAATCTGGGATTGCGACACATAAATGTCGTTTTTCCCTGGCAGGTAATGATCTGCACGTAGGAATCCCATACCTTCGTTCATGACCTCCAGAACCCCGCCGCGTAATTCAAGGCCGCGGCGTTCGGCATCTGCTTGCATGATCCGCAGGATGAGATCCTCCTTTTTCATCCGACTGGCTCTTGGGATCTCTAAATCTTTCGACATACTCCGCAAGTCGGCAAGGGTCATGGCTTCCAATTGGGCAATATTCATGCGTAAACTCCCCGATTAAGATAACTTTTCAATCCAACGTAATGCATCAAATTGGGTTTCAGTCCCATACGATTAAACGATTGTGGACGAGCACTTCATGAGGTTCAAAAAAAACCTACTCTTATTTAATCAGCGGGGGAATTGCTTTCGGTAATCAAGATACCTCACAAATTATAGCACGCTAAAATGCCATCCGCAAGGAAGACCATCGTACTCCAACATCCTCCCGCTTAAAACAACTGGTGGATTATCGCAGCCTACCGGAACGAACGCTGTGACAAGTGTGAAGATCATACAGTCATCTCTGCGATTGATCTTTTCCAGATTTCACAATTGAAAACCCAAGAATCAAGAATTCTGGAGAAAGAGAACAATGTAATAACCCAATATACCCGCCCACAGCCATGAATCGATACGATCTAACAATCCGCCATGACCGGGAATTAATGTGCTTGTGTCTTTCGCATTATACTCACGCTTAATCATGCTGATACTTAAATCCCCCAGTGGCGTCAATACACTGATGATTATACCAACAATCAATCCGTTGACCACTGTGACCGCTTCCGTATCGAAAAACCCGGCTCTCCATAACAAAGGCAACAGATATCCGGAAAGCGCACCTCCCACGACGCCCCCGAAAAAACCTTCCCAGGTTTTCCTTGGGCTCAAACGATGACTGAGGGGATGTTTTCCAAAGGCATGTCCGACAACGTATGCAAAACCATCGGCCGTCCAAACACAGGGAAGAATGATCAGTACCCACCACAACCCATCAGGCAGGTTACGAAGCGAGATCAGGTAGGAGCCGATCCAACCGCAGATTAGCAGCCCACCCATTGTCAGTGCGAAATCCGTTCCCGAAGAAGTCGCACCACGTTCGTAGTCCACAATATGCCATACCTGGCTGGCAAGACACAGGAACGCAAGTATATGCGCAGTGCTTCCCAATCCCCATAAATATCGGGCGATCGATAAAGCCAGGACGCCAATGATCATGATCGGCAATGAAGGGCGATACCCTTTGGATCGAAGAAGCAAACCGAATTCGTAAACTGCAATGCTCAAGATGGCTGCGAAAGTTATCGTATAGAGCCATCCGCCCGCTGCGATTACCCAAGCAAGCGCAGGGAAGGCAAAGAGGACGACAACCATCCGCTGGCGTAGATTATGATTCCGATGGGACAGGGGTCGGTACCTGGCCGAAGCGTCGCTCACGCTGGGCATATTCACAAAGCGCCTTTAACAATTCATCACGATTGAAATCAGGCCAATACGTGGGAGAGATATACCATTCTGCATATGCGCTCTGCCAAATCAAAAAATTGCTCACGCGCAGTTCTCCAGAGGTGCGGATGATTAAATCAGGATCGGGACTACCAGCTGTATACAAATATTGGCCAACAAGTTCTTCATCCACTTCATCCGCCGCAACACCATCAAGGATCATCTGTTGGATTGCGTGGATAATTTCAGCTCTACCGCCGTAGTTCCATGCAACGTTCAGGATGAGACGCGTGTTGTCCCGCGTAAGCTCGATTGCGTCAATGACTTTACGCTGCAATTCCGGGCTCAAACGATCGAGTTGGCCAATGTGCCGCAGTTGGACACCGTTTTTGTGTAATTCGGATACTTCCCTATCGATGACTTCCTCCAGGATGCGGATCAACCCCCGCACTTCATCAGGAGGACGATTCCAATTTTCTGTTGAAAAGGCGTAGATGGTAAGATACTGAATTCCAAACTCGGCACTCGCCTCCAACACGTTGCGTAGATTTTCGACTCCCGCACGATGACCCGCCAGTCGAGGCAATTTACGTTCTCGCGCCCAACGTCCGTTGCCATCCATAATGATGGCGACGTGGGTCGGCACGTTTCTGGGAATTTCTACCTCAGCAGGGAGCGATATTCGTTTTGATCTAGGCATATCAAACTTCAAGTACTTCAGATTCCTTTCGCGTTCCAATACCATTTATTTCATCGATAAAGCGATCGGTCACTTTTTGGAGATCATCTTCGCCGCGCTTAAGTTCATCTTCGGATATTAGTTTCTCGTGTTCGAACTCGCGAAGATCATTGAGCACATCCCGCCGCACGTTTCGAACCGCAACGCGTGCCTCTTCCGTCCGATTACGCACGATTTTAACCAGATCGTGACGACGTTCTTCTGTCAGCGGCGGAATGTTGAGACGGATCATCTTGCCATCATTGTTCGGTGTGAGACCAAGATCCGAAGTCATGATCGCACGCTCGATATCCTTCAAACTGGCCGGATCGAATGGGCGAATCGTGAGTAAACGAGGTTCCGGAGCCGAGATCGTAGCCAACTGCATCAAGGGGGTGGGGTTATCATAGTAGATAACCGAAAGCTTCTCCACCAGCGTAGGCGAGGCTCTCCCGGTTCGAATTGTGCCCAAATCTTCATCCAATGATCGAACCGCACCCGACATGCGAACATTCGCTTCATTCAATGCATCCTGAACCATGCGAACCCTCCTCCATCCAGCGTGTCCAAATATACACTGACTTAAGCATAGCGTAAAACCATTGAAAATGCGATATTCGCTTACTTACGATACTTTCCACATGAAATCGAAAATACCGAACGTCGTTGCTTCTCGTATCGTTCAACGTTAGCAGTTCATTGAGTTGGAATCGGATTCAATACGCCGGGAATAACGCTCATTCTGTGATCATCGTCCCAATGGACTCACCGTTCACGGCATTAATCAGTGTATCGGTTTGCCACATATCCAGAACCAGGATGGGCATCTTGTTATCCATACAAAGCGAGATTGCCGTACTATCCATCACTTGAAGTCTTCGGTTCAAAGCATCGATATAGGTGAGATGATCGAAGCGTTTGGCTTTTGGGTTCTTTTCCGGATCATCATCATACACGCCGTCCACCTTGGTGGCTTTGATGAGGATGTCCGCTTCAATTTCCATCGCGCGCAGAGCCGCCGCGGTATCGGTGGAAAAGTAAGGATTACCCGTACCACCGCCGAGTACGATCACCCGATCTTTCTCCAGGTGACGGATCGCACGTCTGCGAATATATGGTTCTGCTACGGCTCGCATCTCAACTGCCGACATCACGCGCGTTACGATTCCCCTGCGTTCCATGGCGTCCATCAAGGCCATGGCGTTCATCACTGTTCCAAGCATTCCCATGTAATCCGCAGTCGCCCGTTCCATACCGCGCATGATCCCTTCGCGGCCACGCCAGAGGTTGCCGGCGCCGATCACCAACGCCACTTCTACACCCTGCTTGCGAACGCTTTCGACTTGTTCCGCTACCGCCTCTGCTCGTAATGGGTCGATTCCAAATCCCTGTGGCCCGGCAAGTGCTTCCCCTCCTAATTTGAGCAGGATCCGTTCGTATGCAGGTTTTTTCATGATGTGCTTTTCACCTCATCACAAAGGAAAATATAAATTCGGGCCAACCTTTGGTTGGCCCGCGAGGATCAATCGAGTTCGTCACCCAACATCCAGCGTTCAAAACGCCGAATGCTGATGTTTTCTCCCGTTGAAGCGATCGTCTCCTTAAGCAATTGCTCGACCGTCTTCGAGTCATCGCGAATGTACGCTTGCCGCAGCAGACAACTGTCGTCGAGGAATTTTTCCATGCGTCCCTCGACAATCCGCGGAATCACCTTCTTCGGTTTTCCGTCGTTTTCTGCACGTTTTTTAGCAATCGCGCTTTCCTCTTTGATGACATCTTCGGGGACATCATCTTCCTGCAGCCAACGCGGGGAACCGGCTGCGATTTGCAGGGCAATTTCGTGGGCGAAATTCCGGAATTCTTCCGTGCGAGCCACAAAATCCGTTTCACAATTCACTTCAACCATCACGCCGACACGGCCATCCCCATGGTTGTAGAGTTCCAGCACACCGTTGTGGGTAGCTCGATCAGCTCGTTTTTCTGCCGCCGCCATCCCTTGTTCTTTGAGCAGTTTTATCGCTTTTTCGAGATCACCATTGGTGTCTTCCAACGCTTTTCGACAGGCAAGCACACCTGCATTGGTCTTTTCACGTAATTCCTTGACGTCTTCTGCTGAAACTGCCATGCTTATTCTTCGTCTCCTGTTTCGGGTTCCGTGTCATCACCAGCGGATTCTGCTTCCGTATCTTCTTCGGACGGCTGTTCTTCCTCATCGTCCTTTTCTTCCTCTGCTTTAGCCTTGCTGGCCTCTTCCTCAGCTCTGGCCTGTTTCTCGTCAAACGCGCCACTCTTGAGTTTGGCGAGCGTTGCTTCGCCAAGAAGATCTTCGTCGGTCACTTCACCGGCGACCATCGCTTCAAGATCCTCAGTGACATCCATTTCTTCCTCATCGTCCTTGCGCAGTCCCACACCTTCTAAAACAGCATCTGCAATTTTGGATACCATTAACTTGATGGCGCGAATGGCATCGTCGTTCGATGGTATGACGAAATCAACGTATTCCGGATTACAGTTCGTATCCACCAGCGCGATAACAGGGATCTTCAGCAGATTTGCTTCATGGATCGCCGTTTCCTCGCGGCGTACATCAACAACGAAGAGCAACTCGGGTACGGTGGCCATTTCACGAATACCGCCCAGGCGTCCTTCGAGTTTGTCGATCCTGCGATGCAAACTGAGTGCTTCTTTCTTCGTCAAGAGCTCAAACTCCCCCTCGTCACGACGACGTTCGAGTGTTTCGAGTTCGTCGATGCGGCTGCGAATCGTACGCCAATTGGTGAGCGTTCCTCCCAGCCAGCGCGCGTTAACGTAAGGCATGCCGCAGCGCTTCGCCTCGATTTCGATCGTCTCCTGCGCTTGACGCTTGGTGCCAACGAACAACACCCTACCACCCTCAGCTACTCGATCGCGCACCATCCTATATACCTCAGTCAGTGCTTCGAGAGTCTGCTGCAGATCGATAATATGAATTCCATTCCGTTCTGTGAAAATGTAGGGCTTCATGCGCGGGTTCCACTTGCGTGTGCGATGTCCGAAGTGAACCCCGGTTTCAAGAAGAGATTTCATCGATACAACGGCCATGATGTGACACCTCCTGTGCGTTATTCCTCCGCTTCCTTCATCCGAGAACGGAACCGGCTGGCCAACCGGCACGCCCTTTCTCGTCGAGAAGCGTGCGAATTACCCCGATGGGGCAGAATTTTTCCCGCCATGCTCTTGCTTATGGCGGGAGCTTGGAGAGTATAACATGCTGAATGGATTTCGTCAAAGCGTCTCAACCGATCCCATCTGCTGCACGGCATTCGTCGTGGAAGGTCGGGTAATATCTACCGTCTTGTGCGAACAAATCACCTATTCCGGCAATTGTATGGCAACAGCGATGGCCATGGCGTGTTGATGCGTATGGCTGAGCGAGACAGACCAGGTGGTCAAACCCAAGTTTTCAGCCACTTCAGCGGCTCTTCCGTGAAGATGGAGAATCGGCTGACGCTGGGGGCCGTTGATGATCTCTATTTCCTTCCAACCCACTTCCCCAATGCCGGTCCCCAAAGCTTTGGCCACCGCTTCCTTCGCAGCGAAACGCGCCGCCAATGCCGGCGTATGCCCACGGGCGTCGATCAATTCCTGGGCGGTGTAGAAGCGATTAAACAATCGTTCACCATGTCGTAAAATCGCACGATCGATGCGTTCTACCTCGATCACGTCCACCCCTGCTGCTAACATCACCCCTCCTCGGTCTTCGGACCGGCAATGCCAATCAACAGCCGATCCGGATCGAGAAATTCTTTGGCGACTTCAAGCACTTCCTCGACTGTTATCTCGGCGATCGTTTGCGGGTATCGCTGGTAATAATCCAGCCCCAGGCCATAGCGCTCGATATGCAGTAGAGCACCGCAAACCCCCTCGTTGGATTCGAGGCGCAGGGGCAAACCGCCAATAAAATTCGCCTGATTATCACGCAGCTCCTCCAGCTCAACCGGCTGGGTGGAAAATCGCCGAATTTCATCGGCAATGATCTTAACGGCACGCTCGATGTTGGAGGGATTGACGCCTGCGTTCACCTGCCAAGGACCCGGCCCCGGACCACCCGAAAGCGTACTATAAGCATAGTAGGCCAAACCGGCAGTTTTACGAACGGCTTCTCCAAGACGCCCATACAAACCAAAACGGCCCAGGATGTTATTACCCAGCGCGGCTGCAAGGTAGTTCTCATGATAACGACTGGGGCCAACAACACCGATAACAAGATCCGACTGACTTTTCCCCTCGAGACAAATAATCTTTCGTTGTTTCGATCTGGGGGGGTCTGCATCCATCAACGGAGGTCGTTCGGATTTCGAGTCTGGCTTCCAATCTCCCAGGGTTTCTGTCACAGTTGCGATGGCTTTCTGCGCCTCAATTGCACCAACGATAGCGAGTAACATGCCCTTCGGGGAATAGTGTGCCGCATGAAATCTTCGCAGCATTTCGACTTGTAATACCTGGACGGTTTCCCGGAAGCCGCCCGTCGGGAAACGATAGGGATGATTGGGATAGGCAAGTTCGTCAAAGGCGAGTTCTGCACGCGCGCGTGTATCTTGATCGCGTATCGCCAGTGAAGTCAGATGCTGCGCACGTAATCGCTCGAATTCAACATCGGGGAATGTAGAATTTTTAACAACCTCAGCGATCACTTCAAGCAACAGGGGAAGATCCTCCGCCAGTGCTTTGCCGAAGACCCTCGTTGTGTGTGTCCCTGCAGCGAAAGCAATCCGCGCGCCGATGGATTCGATCGTCTCGAAGATATCTTGAAAGGAACGATTTATCGTGCCGCGCATCAATCCCTGCGCCGTTAGATACGCGATGCCCCCCTGTTCGGGCTCCTCGTCCAACGATCCGACAGACAGATAACCAGATATTACGATGGATTCACTGGTGAAATTTTCACGTGCAAGAACCGTAATCCCATTGGCCAAGACGCGCCGATGGATGGTCTCCGGACCTGGCAGTCGGAGTACATCGAGTTGGGGCAACGAAAGCAGGTACTCAGCCATTACCCCGCCCATTTTGCGGACGGTAGATGCCTACCACGCGGTTCGATGATTGAAGGTATTTCGCAGCTACACGAAGGATGTCGTCCACAGTCACCGCCTCGACTCGTTGAGGATACTCTTCAAACCAGCGATTGTCCGCAAACATCTCACTGAACCCCAACCAAAAGGCGATGTTCGTTACGCTTTCGCTGTTAAAGGCAAAGAGAGCGCGCGCCTGCTTCGACGCCTTCATCAGTTCCTCTTCGCGCAGTGGTTCCTCCAGGACACGTGTTATTTCTCGATCGAGCACTTCCAGGGCACTCTCGGGGGAACGATCGGGACGGACGGTTGTATGAATGGTATACAGGAACGGATCGCTTGTCGCTGACAAACCACCTTGAACAGAAGCAGCGACTTCTCCCTCTACCAGCGCACGATAGAGCCGCGAGGTTTTGTTCGATATCCCGCTGCCGAATAGATTCAGGTTCGCTGCGCCGGTCAACACACTGTCGAGAACCGTAAGCGGGAAAAAGTCCGCATGATCTGCTGGAGGTGCGTGATAAGAGACTTGAAGAAATGGGGTTTCGCCAGGACCTTCCACGTCAACCCGTCGTTCGCCATGCTGAGTGGGCTCGGTGCGATATAAACGCTCTTCTGGCGGGCTTACGCGTGGTAGTGCGCCAAATTCCGTACGAATTTTCTTGAGCAGTGTTTGGCTGCGAAAATCCCCAGCCACAGTCAGCACGGCGTTACTCGGGATGTAGTAGCGTCGATAATGCTGGAGTAGGTCATCACGGGTCATGGATTTTAAGTCTTCAAGATCGCCAATTACCTCGTGATGGTAGCTGTGAACGCGGAATGCCGCCGCCTGTACTTCCTCCGCCAGACGAAACGTCGGTTCGTTTTCATGTCCCTGCCGTTCCGAAATAATCACCGTTCGTTCCGATTCCACTTCCGGCAAGTCGAAGAGGCTGTTTACCATTCGATCGGCCTCCAGGCGTAAACCCAGATCCAGCTTGTCACTTGGCAGGGTCTCGTAATAGGCCGTCCAATCCAACCAGGTCATTGCGTTCCAATAACCGCCGTCGCGAGAAATCTCTCGATCCAATTCACCAGCCGGAAAATTCGGCGTGCCCTTAAACTGCATATGCTCGACCCAATGGGACACGCCCGTCAAGCCTGCGTACTCGTCACGTGATCCCACGCGGTACCAAACCCAAACGCTCACGATTGGCGCAGTATGGACTTCCTTAATTCGAATGGTCAAACCGTTTCGCAAACGGTGCTGGTGGACAGGCGCCTGTGTTTTCGTGTTCATACCTGATCCTTAACGAGGTTCGGGACTCGAGTTAACCGGTTGGCCATCCGGACCATAACCACGTCCTACGCCGCGATAGTGAAAGCCAACTTCGGACATTTTCTTGGGGTCATAAATATTACGACCGTCCACGATCACTGGGCAGCGCATAACCTCTCGGATGCGGGCGAGATCGAGGTGCTTGAATTCATTCCACTCGGTGCACACTAATAAAGCATCACAGTCTCGAGCGAGTTCATAAGCATTCTCTGCCATTTCGATCTCAGGCATTTCCTGCTTCGTCCGCGGCATCCCGGCTGGATCGAAGGCGCGAATCTTGGCGCCTTTCTCCATCAGCAACCGTGCCAAATCTAACGAAGGAGCCTCACGGATATCATCCGTATTGGGCTTGAAGGTCAATCCCAATAAACCAATGGTTTTTTCGTTGAGTGAACCCAAGAGATTTTCGGTTCTTTCAATAAGCAAGCGGTGGCGATCGAGATTAATATCCATGACCGCTTGCAGCAGCTGCGGATGGCGGCCCTTTTCAGCCGCCATATGCGCAAGCGCCTTTACATCTTTGGGAAAACACGATCCGCCGTATCCAAGCCCTGCATCGAGAAAATGTGACCCAATGCGCGGGTCGTATCCCATACCGCTCGATACTTCCTTAACATCCGCGCCAAGTTCTTCACAGATATTGGCGATTTCATTGATGAAGGAAATCTTCGTCGCCAAAAAAGCGTTGGAAGCATATTTAATCATTTCCGCCGTACGTAAATTGGTGATCACGATGGGCGCCCGCAGAGGCAAATGCAGTTGAGCGACCTTCTCGGCGGCATCCGAATCCGTAGATCCCAAAACCGTTCTTGCCGGATTCATAAAATCCAAAAGTGCCGACCCCTCCCGGAGGAACTCCGGGCAGGAGACGACCGAGAAGGGGATCGGCTCTTTTTCCTCGGACGAGATAATGTCAGCCACCCAATCGCCAGTGCCGACGGGCACGGTCGACTTGTTAATCACAATCAACGGTCCGACCATGGCCTTGGCAATCGAGACCGCAGCCGAACGCACGTATTTCAAATCCGCTTCCCCATCGACCCCTTCCGGCGTACCGACAGCGATGAAAACAAATTCTGCATTTTTCAACGCTTCAGGATAGGAGGTGGTAAAGAAAAGCCTCTCGGCCGCGACGTTTCGAGCGACCATTTCTTCCAATCCAGGTTCGTAGATCGGCATCTGACCCTTGTTCAAGCCCGCGATCTTGGCTTCATCCACATCCAGTGCGATAACGCGATTTCCGAGGTCGGAAAATCCAGCCGCAGTAACCAGGCCTACGTATCCGGTGCCGATAACAGCAATTTCTTTCACGAAACAACCTCGATTCTCAGAATAACGGGTTCGGCGCAATCATACCACGCCTTCGCCAAGCAGCAACTCCCGCTGCTCGATTAAGCTCATACACCCCCCGTGATACAATGCACTTGCCCTATCGAGGATCAGAAAGTAAACTATCCTGAACAGGACAACTCCTATCCTTCAGAGGAAAGAAGGCGGAATATTCCCGGAGGTCAGCATGCAGATTACTCGCCAGGCAGATTACGCGGTTCGTGCGGTCTTGTACCTGGCCATTTTGAGCAAGGGGGGACGTGCTCCAACCAGCCAAATCGCTCGCGAACAACGAATACCGCCCTCGTTTCTCGCCAAGATTGTCTCCCAACTATCGGTGGCTGGGATTGTTCAAACCTCACGAGGCGCGCGCGGCGGTGTCTCGCTTGCACGTCCATCGTCGGATATCACACTGCTTGAAGTGATCGAGGCCATCGATGGACCAATCACATTGAACGCGTGTGTCATCGATCCAAGCGTATGTCCCTTTGGCGATAGCTGCCCGGTTAATGCGATATGGTGTGAAGCGCAGGCGAAATTGGTATCGCGTCTGAAGATGACGGATTTCAAATCTCTGGCTGCGCATTAACTCAGCATCTTTTCAATTGTATTTTTCACCATCGATATTGGATGCGAATCCAATATCGATCCGGCCTTTCCATCAACTCAACCAGAGAACCAATTTCGTTCACTATTGTTGAACAAACCATAATATTGAAGATGAATAAAGCATAAAATTGCCAAATTGCGGGGGAAATATCCATCACAGGCCTATCAAAATAAAGCATATCATTGCAGTGTACGAATTATCGAATCCTCAAATATAAACTTTAGTTTCTCTAGTCTGTCCAACAAATGCTAATTGGAGGATGTACACTTATGGCCAAAAAAATAACCTCAATTTTTCATTATGGAAATCTTACCCTGGTGCCTGTCGTTATAATTACAATCGTCCTTTCCGCGTGTTCAATCATCAGGAATGGCGATATCCCCGACGAAGGCAGGACGATAGAGAACGAGGAAGAATCAGGTACTATGCTCGCTCTCAACGATAGTCACGATCAGGTCCGAAATGGTGCCAGACTGATCCTGGAGTACGATGTCCAAACAAATTCCTTCATCGGTACCGTAGAAAATACCACCGAGAACACCTTGAAACTAGTTCGGGTTGAGGTTCACCTGTCGAATGGCGTAGAACTTGGCCCGACCACCCCGACAGACCTCGATCCTGGTGAAAGCCTAGACATCAGTCTATCAGCAACAGATGAAGACTTTGATGGATGGTCTGCCCATCCGGAAGTTGGAGAAACCGGATCCGGCGAACACGATGAAGAAAGCGAGGGTGGGCACAACGAAGGTAATTCTGATTAAGCGTTCCTCCAGCTTGCTGATAAGGCTCCGCCATTTATTGAGCAACGGGGAGTAAACCATCAACTCAAAGGGGGAATTCGTAAAGCATAAATCTGCATAATATGCAAAATAATGCTTTATTTAACAACCATCGATTCAAAATGAACTACCCCAAAACGCAGCTGCATACACCGCATGGGCTTCGATCTGAATCCTCGATAATGCCAGGTTCATATCGGAGTTCAAGATCAATTTTCAGTCACCATCCAGTCTCTTTCCGCAACAGCTCAAACCATCATAGAATGATACTCAAGACGCACACTCGATTCGAACATCAAAGTGGTGACGATGCCGAGACATGGCTATCGAAGTCGCAGCCACATTGCTGGTCTGCATTAGAAAAAATGGTATCATGTTCTATCGAATAAAAGGACAGGCAGATATATGGAACTAATAACCCCCCTTCTCATCTTAATCGGACTTGTCATCGGTTGGGTCGTACTAAAGATCGTTCTTCGACTTACCATGCGCATATTTACTTGCGGCGGCCTGGGGCTTCTCATCGTGTTTGGAATCGTCTTGCTGGTGAGGCATTATTTGTGGGCAGCTTGATTTTCCACTGTCGAAGCAAACTGGCAGTCTACATCTTTATTCGCTTTCAAAACTTATAGAACGCAACAGGCGGATGTTCCCCATTCCATCCGCCTTCGCTTTTTCGATCTGCGTGATACGGATATTATGATTCCATGGCGGAAAAACCCCGAGACGCTGATCTATACCTTCATTATCAAGATCGACTATTTATCCGACCTCCGGGATTACAATCAAGCATATAAAGTACAGCAAGATTCCAGGAACTCCGCCCGGGAGACCAAATAGAACAAACATCAACCTGAACCACACCGGGTCAACCCCGAAATATTCTCCCAATCCTCCGCAGACACCAAAAAGTATCCGATCTGAACTCGAGCGTCTGAGAGTTTTCGGTTCATTATTCATCGCAGTAATCCTCCTATCGTAATAACTTCACTTGATGGCTCCTCCGCCATCAACAACAAACATCGCTCACAGTGTACTTTACGCAAAACAATCGGAATCGTCGCGTCATTGCATGATATTCGCTGGAGAGGATAACGGGCACACGACTGGATTACGGCGGATCGCGCACCGTATGCATTGATTTAAATATCACTTAAAGGATATTGTGGCCGCTGAATACAGCATAACATCGCCGGAGTACAGGGGAAACGCAACTCGAAAGCCTGTTGATATAAAGCATAATGTGGCCGAGAGTGCAAATATCAAGCATAAGCTGGCCGTGTGTATTTTAAAACCCTTCCGAAATTCATCCGTTGTTGCACTTGGCAGTTGAATCCAGGATTGTTAATACTCAATGGTATAGCCTGAACAGTTAATAGCACTCGGAAAATCGACATCAAACAGGGAAAACTTCCACTCTTTCGAATTTGAGGTGACTTCAAATGCCTTTGTAAACACCAATTTACCTGGAACGGGGGCTAAGTAGAGATGTTTAATTTCGATCATAGGATCAGCGGGGCAATCGTGTCCCATCAAGGTCGATGCACTCGGCTCCATTACCGCGGTGAGTTCAAACTTGCATGTCGAAGTTGTAAAAGTACCCGTGACGTCATACACGACCTTGTGGCGTATGTCTAACCAACATTTATAAGCCTGAGTTCCTCCGGCTATAGCGACATCCTGGGTGCTAAGGAGGGTTCCATATACTTTATATTGATCAGGATTATCCTCATCCGCGGCGATTGTTAACGTGATCCATTCTTCACCATGTGATTCGATTAAAGCATCCATACAAGTGGCATACTCAACATCGAGCTTCACACTCCCATTCATCTCAACTTCAACGGGTTCGAGTACAGTTAAGTCATATTCCGGATCGGGATTCTTTTCTCGATTGTTGGCTGCGACTATGGCCACAATCGTTATCATGAAGATCATCAAAGCCGTAAGCACGATCATCGTCACGTTGAGGGATATCTTTTTCGGGGATGTCTTTTTCATGGTGCATCCTCTTGGGTAGATCATCCTAGATTGTGTATAGAATTCATTATAACCTGTAGGGGAGAAAAACTATATCCGTGCTGAAATACGGTGCAATCGCACCTCAATCTGGTGTTCTTCACGCCTTGTCTTTTCACAACGGATATTATCATAACCATTTTGGAAATTCGGGGTCCACTCGATTATCAGGTTGCTGAATGATCCATCTGGACGAAGTTTTCCCCCTACAAGGTCGCTTTCTAGAACGAATGTCGATTTTCAGCCATCACACCTATCAGCTCCGACCTACTCAGTTTTGAACCGATTTTCTCGAGCAAAACCTCACCCATACCATTGGGAAAACGTCCTAGATCATCGGATCCATCGCCAGTGCAGGATGGGCACAGGTCTGCATCCAATCTAAGATCGCTTCATCCGTCAGACCGACTTTTTCAGTGGCGATACTGTCTACGAACCCGGCCAAACCCGCGTCCGCCGCCAGCGCTTCTAGAGCAGGGCGCAGCTCCTCTCGCAGCGTATAATTCATCCATACGATGCGCTGCCAGCCCCCTTCCGCCGATATGAATTTGTCCCTGTGTAGTGCACGTTTACTATGGCCCATGAAGCCGGGAAGGGGAGCACCCTCTGCAACCAATTCATACAGCATCTCCCAATTCATCCCGCTCGGTGTCATGCCCTCATAGTCTCGCTCCACGATCATCACACCATTGCAACCCGGGAGCATGGCCGTGATACACTCGAAGTCACCACATGCCGATCCAGGGTCTTGCATCAGGCTGTACAGGCTATAGGCTGTTCTTGCCCCACCCGATTCCTGCTGAACTATCCGATTTACACTCTCCCACTGGCCAAGCCTGTTGTCGATAAGACCATCTTTGTCGATGGCTTTATTCGGCCCGACCGCACGGATGCTGACTGCGGCGCGTGCATCCATCCAATCCACTGCACCGCAAACCCCCGGGTGTTCCGGGCTGATGATACATAGGTGCCCGGCCGCAATCGTTTGGCAAAGGTTACAAGTGTAGAAGGTTTCAACGTCTTCATCCGCCAGGCTGCTTAAGCGTTTATCTCTTTGCTCATAGGTGGCTTGTGCTCTTGCTCTGATGGCTTCTATTTGCACCGGTTCAGTAAAAAAGGTGATCTGAACGCGACTTAAAATCATTCCATATTCGTTGTGGTAACGGGCGTGAAGAATTTCTCCCAGATGGCGCAAACTCAGACCGTTATCAATGGCTTTTTGGGTGATACGCAGAGTAACCATCGTTCGCTGCCCACGGTGGGCTATCCCGTCAAGCTCATTGAGCATCGTCTCGATTTGACGCTCCAGCACTGGCTCAAAATCTACTTGCATCTCCCGCCCGTTGACTTCGATCAGCAGCGCGTAGGACTGGTTCCCACGCAAACCGGAATCTAGATCTGGTCCAATAACGGCTATCCGCCCATCGAGAATATCTTCTCCTATTACCGTCAGTTCAACGCCGCTGAGACACGCCCCGCAGGCATCGTCACGCACGACTTGACCGGAGAAGTCGGGGCTATATGCCAATGGCAATTCCGGCAAAGGGACTTGAATCTGCAATCCCCGTTCTTCGATGCCCTGCTGAACGATATTGCAGGGCTCAACCCCACCGATTGCTGCCGGGTAGCCAGCCGCAATCTCCCCAGGCTCCAAGGATGGCGGCAGCTCGGTTGTGCATAATACAGGGCAGCCTAGAGTGCGAGCCGCCTGCGCCTGCATCAATCTGTCAGGGGTTGGATCGCCCAAGATCAGAGTAAAGCCGCGCAACCGTTCACGGGTATAGTCCAGCACCGCCTCTTGACCATCACACTGGCAAAAAACCTGTGACACACGGGTGATGAAACCCAAAACGTCGGCCACACTTATCGGGACAACACTCGCATCCCACCCCGTTGATACACCCGCATCCCGCAGGGCATCTTGCATGGAATCTTCAATAATAAAAACGATGATCTGTTTTTTGGTCAGCGAGGCAACGATCTCTGAAATTTGAGCGGCATCGTCTCCAAGCAGCAAGGCGTAGCCAGAGATCGAGCCATCGATGAAGCCTATCCCCTTCTTACGGACCATAGCATCATCAGACTTCGAAGCGGCGGAAAAAATATCGATAGAGACTGTCATGATTGCTCCAGGCAACTCGTTTGCTCAGCATTTGCCGCCAGCAGGCTGGACGGAAGTTGAACATGGGTATCTGTTTCTGGTATTGGCGATATGCATCGCAGAATTTCCGAATCGCTTCCGGTTCCTCCACTAGCTTGACCAACGCCATAATAATGAGTATCTCTATTGGGGCGATGACCAGGAAAAAGGTTGTTGAACCGAGGATCAACGCTGCCGACCAGGGGAAGAACAATAATCCCAGGTGCATGGGATGGCGCATACATCCATAAACGCCTGTGGTGACCAATTTGTTGGTATCCATGCGGGGGAGATCGCCTTCACGCCCCATGCTCGCCAACAAACGACCGGTATAGCGGCTGACACGCATCACGAGACGCAGCAATAGTATTCCAAAGGCAAGAGTCGCCAGATGGAAAACAGGATTAGCAAACAGCTCGTGGAACCAGCGACTGTCCAGCCAGATACCCAGCGCGCCGCCGCCAAGCAACATATGCACCCAGATTAATGTCCGCAGCATCATTTAATTCCCCGCCTTTCGCGCTGCCATCAGTCGTACGTACCCCAAGTAATGCGGGTAAGTACGGAATTGATCAAATCCTTGTTGACGCAGTATTGCTTCTATGTCTCGGCCAACAAAATCAGCAGCCAAAGGACATTCCATCTTGAAGATAAAACGCACTAACCACGGCGACTGCTCCAGATCGAATCCGTTGTAATCCAGGATAATGAACTCGCCGCCGGGCCGTAGGGCGCGTTGTGCATTCTTGATAATCTTCAGCCGATCCTCTTGAACAAATCCATGCAGAACAAAGGAGATGAAGACCTTATCGAATTCACCATCAAAGGGAAGAGATTCGTCAACCCTCCGATTTTCGATCGTAATGTTAGGGATATGCTCGGTGCGCCGTTTGGACTGTTCCAGCATCTCCGGGCCAATGTCAAGCCCCAACACACGGCCCTGCCCCGAGAGCTCCTTATTCATCAGAGAAATATTGCGTCCAGTGCCAGAGCCGAGCACAAGGATTTCATCATCTGGCTGGATATGCATTTCCCGCACAGCGCGTTGGATGAAGAAAGGATACGTGCCGACGGTGATGAGGTTCATGAAAAAGTCATAATGACGGGCTTCTAAACCGGTCACTTCTACTTTGGAAACAGAACGGTCATATTCTTGATTCATAATTTCTCCTCAACGTGTATGTCTCCGGAACCCTTTAACAGGGAATGGCATACCGAGACGGATGAATTGTTCCTCAACACTCTCCGTTAAAGGCCCAGGGTTCTAGGAAATGGGAAGCGTCTCCTGCAGGAACGCATGGACCTTTTCCCAAAATCGGGGATGGGCATTGCAGTCACTGTGCCCCTTGCCAGGGACAATCCATAAGTGTGTTCTTTCTGCCTCCCCGGCTGCTGCGAGCTCCTGCCCCTGGGCAAGCGGGACGATAGTATCCTCTGCCCCTTGGATTATGAGGATATCTGCGTTGGCATGGGAAATGTTGTTAACGGGAGCAATTTTTTCGAAATCCAATCCGAAGCGGAAGCGCATATACTGGAAAAGCAGCCAGTGAATTAGATTCGGGATCTTCCTCTTCTGAAATTCCCTCTTCATGACTTCAAGCGGATGGGAGATCGCACCCACCGTAATGACGCTTTTCACTCGGTCGTCCCAGCCAGCGGCGTTGATAGCCGCTCCCCCAGCGACTGAAAGTCCCACGATTCCAATCCCCCTTGGCAAAGCCCAACCCGAACAGATGACAAAATCCAGCACGGAAAGAATGTCTTCAGAAAAAGTGCCCACCGTGGGGTGTTTTATCGGCGTGCTGCTGCCGTGATTGCGAGCATCGAAGGCCAGCAGGTTGTAACCCATCGGGTGTAATGCTCGAATATAGGGCATCATACGGGCCAGATTTCGACTCCAGCCGTGGACCAGGATCAAGGTCGGCGCATCTGGTGAGGTTGGAATCCACCACCCATAAAGTTTAGCATCCCTTACTACAGGAATATGGATCTCAGTGAATGCCAAACCATATTTTTCTGGTGTCACCTGATGGATCTGGATCTTGTAGCGATACATGTATTGGATGAGCCAATCAAGCAGGAAGACGATTGAACTAGAGACTATGAAGATCCAAAGCAAGACCATAAACTGCTCCATTTACTTCAAAATTGTCGTCACATCGGGCTGGTTGGGGACGAGGCACAGGAACTCAAATGGCTCATCGCCAATGTTCGTATACCAGTGGGGGATCTGTGCGGGGATGAAGACTACAGCCCCTGCTTGGACTTCGAATGTCTCCTCACCGATGCCAATGCGCGCCCGACCTCTTAGGACGTACTGTTCGTGCTCGACCAGGTTAGTGTGGTTTGGCATGCCGCCGCCAGGCTCCATGCTAAAGCAGCGCATAGCGAAGTTAGGCCCTTCATCCGGCGGAATCAGCACCTGATTCGTCGTACCGATGCCCCCTTCAACAATCGTCTTCTCGATGTCTTCTATGTATTTTACGGACATGCGCAGCCTCCAAATAAGTGGTCTAAACCAACAAGAGCCGCAGCGCCCCATAATACGGCTCAAGAGCCGAGTTCTCTTCCCCCACACCGAGACCGATTGTAAAACCCTCCGAAGTGATTTGATCCTGAGTTACCATATCGGGTACAATCGCCGCCAAGATAGCGGCGCCATCGGCTGTCAGGTATGTCCCGGCCTCCAGCCGCTGCTCGTAGGGTATATGATACTGTTCCATGATTACCTGCGGGTCCCGACTCAACCCGCCTGCCCGCCCCGTGGGCACAGGTGATGCGCATCGGATTAAACCTAGGTCTACGCCGAGCTGCTGTAATCCCCAGCCGATGCCGATCAAGCAAACCAGCAGGCGCTCGATCTTTTGCATCTCTTCGCTGCTCTGTGGATGTTCATGGGGAATCCCCAACCGGTGCAGTTCAAGGTGATCGCTACCCTGCAGCCAACCATCATTACCTTCCTCCGCAGGGCGATCAACAGCATCCAGAGATCGAATAAACGGTTTGATGTCTACGATGGGCGTACGATTAAAAAGATCCAGAGGGCCAGTGTAGATGCGATCGCCCTCGATGCGTTGCAAACGCGCACGGCTGAGACCAATCGGGCTGGGTCGATTCGGTGAGCGGGTGGCAAAAACCCCGTATTCATCTTGCCCCTCCGTCCAAGGCGGACGTACGCTCAATTTTGCTGTCTGGCTGCGATCCAGGTAAGCGAACACGAGGATATGGCTGAACGTCTCTAAACCCGCCAACCCAGGCAAAAATTGTGGTGTTACCTGGATGAAGAATACCCCATCGCCGACATTCTCGGGGGCAGGTTGATAGGGTGCTTTATGCTCATAGGGTGTATGCGCTTGACCGATGACCAACAAATGAACCGTCTCCACTTGCGGGAATGAGATGGGGTTAACGTTTTGAGCTTCACTTGTAGATAGAATAGATAGCGCCCTTTTTACAACAGCGGCATACTCACCTTCTACTCCTGCGAGGGACAGAATATCGTTCAATATATCCGCAGCATCATCCATGGACAGGGGTTTCATCTGCTCCAAGAAAGTAATGTGCAGTCGGTGCGCAAGGCTTCCATCGGGTAGAAACTCGACATGCGAGTGAGCATCCAACAAACCAAGTTTGTCTGCAGCGGCATCCATGGCCCGCATCATCCCCTGCTCGGGAACGCCCAACCCGATCAGTGCGGCTGCAAACTTTTCACATGAAATCCCTCCGCTGGGATCAATCCACAAAGCCGATTCCATCACATCATCCTCACGCGGTCTTGCTGCCAGGTATTGACGATAAAGAAATCGCACGAAAGAGCCATTTCATCCCTGTCATTGGCGAGTCTAGTTGTACGCGAGGCGCGTCTCTTCGTCGGCGAGTGTGGGCTTAATGAGTGCTTTCCATGCTGGATCCTCCCAAGTTCCCAGACTTGTATGCATGGTAAGGTATTTCTCTGGGATCGGATGAGTGCCAACAATAACCTTTAATCCGTATCGCTGCGTCAGGAATTTTTGAAAAGTGTCCATATAAGGACAAGGCGGATAGCCTACAATAAGCCCTGTAGCGAGATGAATGACCTCGGCACCGTTCTTCACCATTTCGTCGCCTGCATATTCGATATTTCCACCCGGGCAACCGTCGCAAGTTGTATAGCCGACCAATTCCACATCTTGATCCGCATAAATACTGAAGGCGCCCTCCCGGTTCTTCATCGCCCGGAAGCACTTCCCACCAGCACATTGTCGGTAACGATCGCAAATAATGATGCCGATCTTCGTCTTAGAAGTCATCTTTTCCTCCTATCACAATCATGATTCGAGTCCGCGGTCTTCTTGCACTTGGACGGCCCATCGCCGCGCCATGATTGCACCTGCACCGATAAAAACTGCTGCTATGATGAAAAACGTTGTGTATGAAAATCCTTGTAGAAACAGGCCGGCCCCTAAAGAGAGAAACGCAAGCGGTAAAATCAAGATCGCGTTGATGCCGGCGTAGGTGGCCCGCTTGGCTGCTGGAGCCAGCTCGAGCAGCGCACTTTGAAATCCCACATTACGGCCACTGAATGTAGCGCCTGCGAGAAGGAAGACCAGCGTCATGTAGGGCCAACCCAGAGGAGCCAAGGCGATGGCCAATAGTGGCGTCAACATTGAGACGACCGCACAGCAAACCAGCATCCATCGGCTTCCCGCCCGGTCTACAAGACGAGCCCACAATAGATTGGCTACAAACCCACCCGTAACTTGTGCGAGCAAGAACCAGCCGATGGCTTCAGGCGGCGCGCCTACTCGATCCTGGGCGTAGACAACATAGAAGGGCAATACCATCAAACTGAAGCCTGTGAGGAGCTCGATGATAATGAGCGCTTTCAAGTGTCGACCGGCATCCTTGATCCCTTGCCAGTAGACGCCCCACGATTGAGGACGCTGCAGCTCGGCGTCTGCGCTGGGTTCGCGTATGGTCCAGAACCCAAGCGAGGCGATGGCCAGAGCCAGAGCGGCAAGGCCGAACAAGATGGCATAACTATTCGGATAGGGAACATGCGCCAAAATCTGGCGAGCGGCGAGTGCGGCACCCATCGCCAGTGGTCCAGCGATAGCCGCTTTGCCACCGAAAAATGCCCCGCGCCGATCTGGTGGGATGATCTTGCCGATGATATCTGTGTAAGGGATGTTGCCTAATCCGCCACCGGCGTAAAACACGACCAACATAGCCACGAGAGCCCAGGCCAATGTGAGCGGTTGTTCATCGCCGATCGAGAAAATAAGCCAGGCTAAAACACCCCAGCTGAAGACACGCAGATAGATAGCCAACAGTAGATAGGGCATTTTCCGTGGGATGTGTTCAATGCGATAAGCCACAAATAACTGTGGGAGTGCCCCTGCTACAATCAACACCGTCGATAACCCACCTACCCATACGGTTGAACCGGTCAGATCGGCCACAAAGGCAGAAATAACCGTGGTCGGCTGTGTCAATGAGACACCAAGCGCTAAGAAGGCCCCGTGCCATAATCCGGCGACGAAGTTGCGGCGACGCGTTGCCGACTTGTCGACAGGGAAATCTGAGATTGATATGGATTTAGACTGCATAAATTACTCTCTACAAGAACAGAATGCGAGACGTCATATATATTGGAACGATGGTCTTCAAAGGATGCGGCATCTCTCACACAAAACACGGGTGGGATGTGGGTTTAATGCCCCGCTCGCTTAAGCGCTGCTTTAACCCGTTCGGCTGTATAGGGCAGCTCGCGCATCCAGATACCGGTCGCATCATGCAGTGCGCTGGCCATCGCTGGGGAGACCCCATCGATGGCGATTTCTGAGACCGATTTAGCACCGAATGGTCCGCTGGGCTCATCAGTTTGAACAAAGATCACGTCCATCGCCGGCATTTCAGCTGCGCGTGGGATGCGGTACCTGCTCAAGTTCGGATTCAGGGGTTGACCATCGTCATCGAAAAGCATCTCTTCCTCGAGAGCAAACCCGAGAGCCTGGGCCATCCCTCCTTCCACTTGCCCGGAGGCGGTGGCTGGGTTGATCACGCGCCCGCAATCTACGACCATCAATAATCTCTCCGTATTGATCTTCCCTGTTTCCATATCAACCACGATCTCGGCAAACTGCGCAGCTGTTGGAGGCGGGCTGAGCGGACTTTTGTGAGAGGCGGAGGCGATAATCTGATGTTGGTTTTGCTGGTGCAGACTGCTTAATCCGATCTCGGCCAGGGAGATCGAGCGACCATCCGCGGCATTAACCCGCCGATCTTGAAGCTCCAAATCAGTCGCATCGATTCCACCGAGCATCAAACCTGCATGCTCTAGGATCTGCGCTTTTATCTTCAGGGCGGCTTTGCGAACAGCCCCGCCGCTGATATAGGTCGTGCTGCTGGCATAGGCCCCTTTGTCAAACGGCGTAAAATCCGTGTCTGAGGAATACACAATGATGTCATCCAGAGGGACCCCCAGGATCTCCGCGGCCATTTGCGCCAGGATGGTATCCGAGCCCGTGCCCAGGTCGGTTGCTCCCATCAATAAATTGAATGATCCATCATCGTTCATTTTCAACGTGGCGGAAGCCATATCCAGATCGGCAATACCGCTGCCGTGCATCACAACTGCCATGCCAATGCCGTGCCGATAGCGGCCATCTTGTTGGCGATATTTCTCCCGCTTGGCTTCAAAATTCGTAGCCAACCTGCCGATATCCACACACAGATCAAGCGCACTGGTCTGCAGTGACTGTTCTACACCTTCACGCCCCTCCCCCAGCGATTTCGATAAATGCATCGGTTCGCCGACCTTGAGCCAATTGCTTCGCTTGAACTCGACAACATTCAAGCCCAACTTGTCGGCAATCTCTTCCATCAAAACCTCAATTCCAAATTGACACTGCATAGCGCCATAGCCCCGAAAAGCGCCTGCCGGGGGCGTATCTGTGTACACCACATCGCTGACGAATTGGACGTTTGGCGGGTTGTAGAGTGTCAACCCCTTGAACCCGCCAACCATATTGACCGTCAGCGCATGCGCGCCATAGGCGCCGGTATCGCCAATCAAATACAGACTTGCCGCCGTTACTTTCTCGTCCTTCACCCCGATCTTGTAACGGATGATATTTGCATGCCGACTGCGTGAGCTGGTGAACTCCTGCGTGCGAGTATATTCCATACGCATGGGTCGATTGGTCGCCAACGTTAGATGCGCACAAAGATCTTCCAGGATAAGTTCCTGCTTGTTGCCAAAACCACCACCTATGCGTGGTTTAATCACGCGGATCTTCTTCACTGGCAGGCCGATGAGCGGAGCGACCATGCGGCGAATATGGAAAGGCACCTGCGTGCTGGTTCGGATGACCAAGCGCTCGTCCTCGTCGAAGTAGGTTATACAGACGTGGGGTTCCAAGTGGACTTGCTGCTGCTTGGGTGTACGGTAAGTTCCTTCGAAGAGATAATCTGCTTCGGCAAAGGCTGCATCGACGTCGCCTACTTGCGCTTCGATATGATGGACGATATTTCGTTCCGCGTCATAGATACCCTCCGAATCCGTCTCATCGTGGATGATCGGTGCACCATCCTGCATGGCGGCTTCTGGATCCACGACTGCCGGCAGGAGATCATACTCAACATTGATGAGGCTGAGAGCTTCCTGCGCCAGTTCGAGTGTTTCTGCAGCGGCAATGGCGACACGATCGCCAACATGCCGGACCTTCTTGTCCAGGCTGACCTGATCGTAAGGCAGCGGCTGCGGATAACTCTGTCCGCCGGAGGTATATTTGATCCGGGGAATGTCCTCGCATGTTAGAACTGCATGGACCCCGGGCAGCTCGCGGGCGCGACTTGCATCGATCCGTCGAATGTGCGCATGCGCGTGGGGGCTGGTGAGTAAAGCGCCGTATAACATACCTTCCAGACGAAAGTCGTCGGTAAATACTGGACGGCCTTGTACTAATTTCTTTGCGTCAACTTTAACTTCAGGTTTCCCCACGATACGGGTTGTGGTCATCTCCAGCGGGGTGAAGACGAGTGGGGGTAGCGGATTACGACTGCCATCACGACGGTAGAAAGCATGCGGGAGTTCGATCTTGGCCAGATCTTGCGGCAAAGTTTGCTCAATATGGCTGAAGGGCTCGACAGTTTTACCCCGCATCTTTGCAGCCGCACGCTGGACAGCATCCACCCCACGAACATACCCGGTACAGCGACAGAGGACACCATTCAATGCATGGCGGATCTCATCTTCCGTCGGGTTGGAATTTTCATCAAGAAGAGCTTTGGCGCGAAGGATCTGTGCCGGGGTGCAAAACCCGCATTGGATCGCCCCTGTCTCCATAAAAGCTTTCTGGAGTGGGTGCAGCATCTCGACATCGCCAAGACCCTCAATAGTTGTGATTTCTGCTCCTTCTACTGCAAGGGCCTTGATTTTACAGCTGCGCTCGGGTTTTCCATTAATGAGAACAGTGCAAACCCCGCACGTGCCATCATCACAGCCAGATTTAACACTGAAGTAGGAAGCGCGTCGGAGGGCAAGTAATAAGCTTTCGTCTTGAGCAACTGTAAGTGTTTTGAGAACGTTATTAATGGTTACGTTTACGTCCACCCCTTGCGTTTTCATGATTTCTGATCTCTCCTTAAACCCAATCAGGGTCAGGGTTTAGAATCTTCCTCGCCATCAAGCCTTTCAAGCCATTGGCCGAATTCCGATTGACACCCTGAGCATAAGGATAAGTGATGGCGTATAGACGAGTGGAGCTCGTCCACAGACGCACCTGCCGCCAGTAAATCCGCGTCGTGCTCGATCAAGGCAAAGCATTCTGCGCAGGTAAGGTGAATCGGTATTTTCGTATTGCGAGCCAACAACAGCAGTTCCCACAATTGTGATGTACCTTGCCCCATCCTTGAAACCCTTTCGACGACGATGTATGCCGTCAATGGGTTGTAGCAACCGTTCTTCAAGATGGCACCCTCCCATCTGATTTTTCAGAAATGGAAGGTGTCATCGCCGGTCTGTAAAACCCTTCAGGTAGTCTTCCCGGACATCTTCTTAACCATGCCCATGGGTTATCGAAGCGCCTAACTTTTCCAGAGCAGACAGTAAATGTGTATTGACCCGGCTCATGGCCTCAGCCGCATCCAGGATATCCTGAGCGGTTTCACCAGCCTGTTCTGCCCAGTCACGAAATTCCTGAGCATGCACGTTATTGTGTTCAACCCAGTTTGGGATCAACACCCTCAGCTTTTCTATCTCATTCATCTTTCTTCTCTTCCTTTGTAATCGCCTTAAGGATGAGTTTATTTTTCATCAAATCAATCTGCTGTATCGAGGCGGGGATCACTCTGGGTTCTTCAAACAGCTTCGTCAATCGCACCCCCTCGGAGGTTGGCTCGACCAGCATCACGCTGTCCATGATTTTCTCGTCATCCAGATACACTGCGACTTGGCACATTTTTTAACTCCATCAGTTCATCCCTGAAGCTTATAATTTCGAGACGAGCGGGATAACTTTCTTGCGGCTATGATCGGCAATCTCTTTAACATCGGCCAATAGCTCCGCGGAAAATGGGACCTCGATTTCATCTGAGATATGAGCGTTCCCTCTGCTACGGACCACTTGCATGTAGAGTCGGAATGGCGATTTGGCGCTTCGAGTCAAAATCAGATTGTCCACCACGGCCTCAAGCTCGGCGATTTCCTCTGCCTTGGCGGTTGTGCTGGCTGAATAGAGATAGGTGAACCTTTGTGCACCTTGAGCAGCCGACTTCATCTTCTCCAAAATCCCTGGGCCATAGGTGGGCGAGAAAAGCAGCAGGTTTAGCGCAGAGCTGAAGATCAGGATGCCAGGCCCATCCTCCGGCAACATACCGCTAGCCTGCTCGATGGCGCGGTCCCAAACTTCTGGTTTGACGACATTGGCCCGGAACCGATTATCCTCCGGCTCAGTCATGGAGTCTATCGTCGCATCTAACTCAATGAAGACGACCCTGCCTTTGTAATCATCCAAATCCAAATGGGCAATCTTACTCAGACTAGCTTTGATAAAGCTGTGGTCGGGATACTGCAAGGACATGAAGATCACACTGCCATATTGCTTCAGCCAGGCGGCGGCGATAACGTTTCCAACAAGGGGCTTGCCCGAACCGCCAGGTCCGCTCAGCAGTGTAGAACTGGGGATGGGTAATCCATCGGGTAGAAGTCGATCAAACCAATCCTGTTGTGTATGTAAGACTCTCACGACTCATCCTCTCCAATTTTGCTTTTCCTTCGCCAGGAAGTCTTGTCGCTCGACATCGTTCATCAAAGCCACAGCTGCCTTGACCAATTCTCCCCCTGCGTATCCCACAGCCGCTGGTAGGCTGTTCACCATATAGTTGCGCACGTTGTTCTCTCGGGGATGCTGGGGAACGGCAGCACCAGGGTCAGGCTGGTTTGTCCTTCAGGGATTATAACCACTTCACGCAGCATTCCCAGATCCATCAAACTGGTTGCGATTGCAGGATGCTCAACTTTACCAATCGCAGCGAGGATAGCCTCATTCTGAGCGCCAATCATTGTTCGTCGCCTCTCCCTACCTTCATTCTTGTCACCTCGGAATCCATTTCCCATCTTCCGCACACTCCCTGCAACCAGTGCAAACATCGCCGGGAACCCATCGAGCAATAAGCAGGGGTGAATCCATCAACTGAATCCTCCGGTGATCCTTGTGGGTTCGCATCAACCGGTTAAAGGTTGCCCGGCATAAACACAGTCATCACAGATCACACCTTTCACAGTACCATCCGAATAGACCGCAATCCATGCCCCGGAGCTGAGCGGCTGGTCACATCCAGGGCATTCCTTTTTTCCGCCAAGTTCATTGATCCGATCCAACCGTATATACCCCTGCAACACCGGCGGATTGAGTTCCCTGTAATAATGATCGATCGCCTCAAGGAGCGCCTTCGTTAGATTATTGTTGTGCTCGCGTTCGGCGATCTCTCGCAGCAGCTCGAGCTTATCATCCGGAAAACGAAATGATCGTAGTTTTGTCATCACACTTGCCTCCAATTGCTGTGCACGCCTTCTGGCCGAGATCGCTTTCCGTCTTTGTGTCGAGCTACCAGATGGCGGGGCCACTGCGAACCCTTTCCAGCAGATCTCTAAGGCGCTTCTTGCCTGGTCATCCCTGATACCTATCCAATGCCAAGCCCTGCATCGTCATCTCGAACAGCTTCCGACTTAAGGTCAATGGTCCAGGACGACCTTTTTTTAGACGATTCCTTTGCATGAAACACCTGGTTCGCAATCAGGACTCTGTATGACAATGGTATATACACTAGTATATACCATTGCAAAGAAAGTCACTTGTCAAGATCGGGGAGTCTGGGAGTCGAACGAACGCAGTTAATTGAAAGGGGCCCATCAAACCACCTGTAGTAGGGAGATACCTCATCCGTATGAAATCATTCTATACTTAAGGTGTGTTTGTAGAACACACGGCCAGCTTATGCTTTATATCGTTTGACTTTTGGGGTGAATTTCCCCCAGTAATCCCGCCAACTTATGCTTTACATCGCGGCCATAATATCCTTTAAGTGACAGCGGCGCTGTTGTGAGAAATCTTGCAAAGAACAGCACACTGCATACCCGCCGGGCGGGTGAAGCCAGTCAGTAGACACGGTCAAGTATTTTAACACTTTTCATTCGAGAGTTTTATAAATCACAATTGATATTAAAAAAAACAACCCCTCACGTATGAGGGGTTGTTTAAAGTTCAACCGATCGTTGGTTTAGTATTCCGGCATCGGCGGTACTGCAGGTTTGTCATCCTCCGGAATATCTGTGATCAGCGCTTCGGTTGTCAATATCATCGCCGCGATGGAGGCAGCATTTTCCAATGCACCCTTGGTAACCTTCGCCGGATCGATGATGCCCGTCTTGACCATGTCGAAGTAATCTTCCTTTATTACGTCATAGCCGATATTGATGTTCTTTTCTTCAGCCTGTTTGCGACGGACAGTATCCAGAATTACGGCGCCATCCTTGCCGGCGTTTTCAACAATGCCCTTCATGGGCATCTCGAGCGCTTTACGCACAATGTTGACGCCAATATTGGCATCCTCGTCTGAATCCTTGAGTTTCTTGATCGCTTCCAATGCATTGATGAGGGCAACCCCGCCACCGGGAACGATGCCTTCCTCAACGGCTGCGCGTGTTGCCGAGAGTGCATCTTCAACGCGATGCTTTTTCTCTTTCAATTCGGTCTCGGTTGCGGCACCCACACCGATCACGGCCACGCCGCCTGCCAATTTTGCCAGACGCTCTTGCAGTTTCTCTTTGTCGTAGTCGCTTGTCGAGCGGTCGATTTCGACTTTGATCTCATCGATTCGACCCTTAATCCGGGCAGTTTCTCCCTGACCCTCGACTATCGTGGTGTCATCCTTGGTGACGACGACTTTGCCGGCCTTGCCGAGATCGTTGATGGTGACGGACTCAAGTTTCCGGCCCAATTCCTCGGTGATCACGGTTCCACCAGTGAGGATGGCGATATCCTGCAGCATAGCCTTGCGCCGATCCCCAAAACCGGGAGCCTTCACCGCGACGACATTGAGCATGCCGCGCAGTTTATTGAGTACCAACGTGGCCATGGCCTCGCCATCCACGTCCTCTGCGATCACGACCAACTCGCGCTTCCCAACTTGTACAAGTTTCTCAAGAATGGGCACGATGTCCGTTGCAGCAGATATCTTCTTGTCGTGGATCAAGACATAGGGATCCTCGATAGCCGCTTCCATCTGTTCCGGATCGGTAACGAAGTAGGGCGAGACATATCCGCGATCGAACTGCATACCCTCAACATACTCCGTCTCGAATTCCAAGCCCTTTGACTCTTCCACCGTGATGACACCATCCTTGCCAACTTTGGCCATCACTTCGGCGATTAGGTCACCGATCTCGCGATCTTGCGCAGAAATTGCGGCAACAGATGCAATATCTTCAATACTTTCTGTCACATCAATTGCCTGTTTCCCAATGGCATCCGCAGCGGCTTTAGCCGCGGCGAAAATACCACGCTTCAGCATCATGGGATTTGAGCCGGCGGCGAGACTCTTCAAGCCGTTAGTCACAATGGCATGCGCTAAAACCGTGGATGTGGTTGTGCCGTCTCCGGCGATGTCATTGGTTTTGGTGGCCGCCTCTTTCAACAATTGGGCCCCCATGTTCTCAAATGGATCTTCCAGCTCGATCTCCTTGGCCACGGTCACACCGTCATGGGTGATTGTGGGGGAACCGAACTTGCGATCCAGCGCCACGTTGCGTCCTTTTGGACCCAACGTTGTGGCTACAGCATTGGCCAGCACGTCTACGCCGGCCTTCAGACGCCTTCGTGCGTCTTCCGAAAATGCGAGTTGCTTGGCAGTCATTGCTCACTTGCTCCTATCATAGATTTGTTCTTTCGGTCTTTTACGCTGGTTCATATAATTGCCAGCTTGCTTTACACGATGATCGCCAGAATGTCGCTCTCTTTTAGAATCAGGTATTTATCGCCATCGATCTTGATTTCCGTCCCCGCGTACTTGGCAAACCAGACTTTATCGCCTACGGAAACGTCGGGTGTAATGCGCTCGCCTTTATCGTCACGAGCGCCAGGGCCAACAGCCATAACCTCGCCTTTCTGAGGCTTTTCTTTGGCCGTCTCGGGCAGCACGATCCCGCTCGGCGTGACATCTTCACCCTCAAGAGGCTTGATGACCAAACGATCAGCCATCGGTTTAATATTGAGTGACATGCGGATCCTCCTATTGCATAAAATTTGTCGTTTGAAAACAAGAAATGTGGTTTAGCACTCTACCTTTTCGAGTGCTAAACTGCGTTGGAAGTGTACCGAAATTACACTTCGATGTCAAGAGTTTTCAGTTGGATTCACAGTTGGTGTGGGGATTATTACGGGTGGACCCGGACTGGCACAAATGGTTCGGCCTTCATCCACGATCGCAATTACGATGGGATCGTTGCCGAATTCTGCCATTAACGCCGTGAAAATCCTTTCGGCGTCCACACAGGCGTTGGAAAATTCTTCCGTACCCGCGAAGGCGGCCAGAACGGATCCGTAGGTGTAATAATATTCCAGTGTGCTCGAATCGAGTTCCAAGCCGATCACATCCCAACCGATAGCTTCATTACTGGCTCCTACACCTTCACAGCGGTAGATCTCCAGATTGCACAGGATCTCTCGATTCTCTTCCGCACTGCAGCCATCCAGGGCGCAATGGAAGATCGGGATCGCGCTTTCGTAATTGCGAGCCTGGAAGTAAACGCTGCCCAGGCGGGCATAAATCTCTGCATTGGTTTGATCGATCAGTAAAGCACTGCGGATATTTACGGCTGCGATAAAAAATTGGCCTTCCTGGACATAGGTGCGGCCGATCGCCAGATAGGGCGTAGGGTCTTCAAACCCGAGTTGCTGATTTATCTTCGCCGCTTTGTCGAACGCGGCCAAGGCAGAATCGACGTCAAGTAAGGTCCGGAAGTTGGCCCCTATACGCAGGTAGAGAAAAGTCAGGTTGGGATTGATTTCAACCGCACGTTGATAGGCTTCTATGGCACTCAGATAGCGGCCGTTGCTTTCCAGCACATATCCGTACACACGATAAACATCCAATTGGTCGGGCGCGGGGAGTAAGTCCGCGTTCGAGGCCGCATCCTGCGCCAAGTCCAGCGCTTGTGCGAAGCTCTGTTGATCAACCAGGACCTCGGCGCGAAATGCCAATGCAAATGGATCGCCTGGCGCCAGTTGTACTGCTCTGGTTGCAGCAATATCCGCCTCAGCCAGGAAATCCTCGCGGCGGTTTTCATCGCGAACGTCCGTTTGATCGTTCACGATTACAGTTCGGCCACTCACAAGCCACTCGCCCGGCTGGATATTTTCCACTTCGCCGGAAAAGATGACGGCTTCTTCATTACTCTCCAATACGCCATCTTCCGGTAATCCACTCAACAATTCAATCCGTTGTGCGACTACCCGTCCCCCTTCCTCGATTGCCGCAATAACGCGGACTTGATCTCCAATGCCAATGGGATCAGCGACTTCGGCGGCTGCGGACCAATCGTAGACCAAAGCCCGGATGGCATGTGCGCGAGCGTTGTCCTCATCCGCGGCAACCGCCTCTTCGATGGATTCTCGCGCATCCGCCAAGCGTTCACTACGAAATGCCTGTGTGGTTAATAAGTCACTTGAGTAGGTTTGGACTCTGGCCAATTCGGCCCACAACTGTGCGTTGCCCAGATCGATGGCGACAGCCTGTTCGTAGGCTTCAATCGCCCTCTTCAAATTTCCGGCGGAGAAATGTGCAGCTGCTTCCTCGGCATACGAAGCCGGCATTCTCGTCGGCGTCGGTGTGGGTAAGAAGAGCGGCTGCACTTTACCAACCTGCAGCATATGCGTCAGGGATAGTCCGCCGGCAATGAGCACAAGATAAAACAACATCCGCCAGGGATTGGAACGATTCTGCTCACGCACGAGAGGCAAACGATCACCGGTTAGGCGCATGATTCCTACGACCCTGCTATAACTCGGACTCGGAGTCCGTGTTTTCATCAGGCGTTGGCTTGGGCGCGAGTTCACCACAAATAATCAAGCCTTCTTCCGCATTAAACACGGCAATTTCGTTATCCGGAACACCTTGCAATAACGCCTGAAATATCGGAACAGCTTCTTCACAACGCTCGAGTTTGGCCAACGCCAAACCATAGGTGTAATAGAATTCAACCACACGATCATCGGGTGCTTGCCCTGGTTCAGCCAATGGCAAACCATCGACCCATTCGCCATTCTCATTCGAACCACCCCGAATCGCCAACTCCAATTGAATCACGGCGTCATCCAACACGTTATTGTGATAATACATGCGTCCCAAATCGCCTCGCAGCCGAGCATTCGTCGGTTCAAGACCAACGGCATCCTTGGCAAACTGACTGGCCTTTCCGTATTCTCCAATGCGAGCATACGCCTGTGCGATACGCTGTAGTGGCTCCACATTCTCCGGCGCCAGTGCGATCGCGTCCTTATAACTCTCCACCGCTCCGATTGTATCGCCTTGTGCTTGCAACATGTTCCCAATATCGATGTGCAGGCGAGGCAAATTTGGATTTATCGACTTGGCCGTTTCATAGGCTCCTACGGCTTGGGTATAATTCCCTGTTCGCTCCCAAACGTAACCCACAGCTCGATGTGTTTCGAGCAATTCAGGACCCAGCTCGATAGAGCGTTGTGCCAAATCCAAGGCTTGCTCGTAATCATTGATGTTATTGTCGATCACCACTTCGGAATAAAAGGCCAGCACCAACGCCGAACTCGGATTGAGTTCGTATGCGCGTTCTACTTCTGTTAATGCTGCTGCTAAAAGGTCGTTCTGTTCACCCACGTTTAATGACGCTTCGCCCGCACGAAAATCAAGCGCCCAGCCAAGCACAGCGTGTGCGATTGCCGAGTCAGGATTGATCAACAGCGCGTCTCGTGCAGCTGTTTCCGCAGCCGCGTAATCGCCTGCGAAAACACGCACCCTAGCCAAATCGAGGTGATAATTGATTTCTCTTGGTTCGATGGCGATCGCCTGCAGATATGCTTCCTCGGCCTGGCCCAGTTTTCCAGCCTGAAAGAAACTCTCCGCTTCGATTATATACAGTGCCGGGCTCCTCGTGGGTGTCGGGGTGGGGCCCACCAAGATCTCGATTTCTGGCACGTAAAATTGCCAGAAATAAACGACTCCCACAACGAGCACGAGTAAGAACAGCACGCGCCAGGGTTTGGAGCGCCTCCGTTTTTTACTCGTATGCCATTTACTTCCCTTGAGATACATGATCGTTTTGGCCTATTCACTCGTGGGGGTTGTCGAATTGCATCTTACCTCCCATCTTCCAGAGCGTCAAGAAAGCTTTTTCGGGGCGATTATCCACACCATCCGACCCTCCATTTACCCACGAAAGTACCTGCAAGTTACGCTTGGTTTCATCCGAGGGGTGAAATCAAGACGCCGCATCTCATTCTCACACCTCGAGCCACCTACGGGCGATAGAAACTGGCATCCCCCTATTCATTCGGTGAATCAGTGACATCAATTGGGGTATAATCCACCCCATGAATCCCAATGCCACACAACCTCAGGAACCGGACGATCCGGTGCAAACCCAGCCAATCGCCTCACAACCTGCCGTTGCGATCTCTGACCCAGACGGCAACGGAGAGAAAAAATCGCGCAGACGCTGGCCCTGGTACGTCTTGATCTATCTTGCTGTGGTACTCCTGGTCAGCGGCGCAGCCTTTCTGCGAGGCAAGAATCTCAGAAAAGATGTGAGTGAAGATCGTATGGCGCAGTACCTTCAAGAACAATTCAATCTCGGAATGGACAACCTGGCGGCCGGACAATACGAGATCGCACGTCAGCGTTTCGAGGAAATCATTTACCACGATCCAGCCTATCCACAAGTCGAAGAGAAACTCATCGAAGTGTACGTCGTATTGGGAAAACCCACACCGGCGCCTACGGCAAGGCCGACTTCGACGCCCGATCCTTCACCGCCGGATGAACTCTTCCGCCAAGCGCAAGAGGCGCTTGCCGCCGAGGATTGGACGACCGTCATTGAGAAACTCCTCACCTTACGAAGTAAGGACCCCACCTACAATTCTGTGGAAGCGGACGGCATGATGTTCCTGGCGCTGCGCAATCGCGGCATGGAACAGATCGCCATCGGCCTGATGGAAGAAGGTCTCTACGATCTCAGTCTGGCCGAGCGTTTTGGCCCCCTCGATCGAGACGCTATGTTTCGAAGGACTCTCGCAGAGCAATACTTGTTGGCCAACAGCTTCATTGGCCTGGATTGGTTTCAGGCAGCCACACTCTTCGCCTCACTTTGCGAACAAGGGGCAACAACGGATTCCTGTCCCAAGTATGCCGAAGCGGCCTGGGAGTATGGCGATCTGCTCTGGAACGCCGAAGATCCATGCGGCGCACAAGAATATTATCAAGGGTCGCTCAATGCAGTGCCGAACAGCACACTCGAACCCACCGCCACAGAAGCGGCAAAGGCCTGCCAGAAAGCCACCGCGCCACCTACAGTACCCCCCACAGCCACACCCACCATCGAGGGCACACTAGATGAGCCCACACCTGAGGAGACGCCAACCCCAAAAACAGAGGAGGTATAAAACTTCCTGCTTCTGCGGTACCCAAGAAGCCTCAAACGGGCAATCGTCTTGCTGATCGCCCGATTTTCACGCCCCTGCGGTATTCCACACACTTTTCAGGCGAGTGAATGACCTGCGGCACATTCCTTGCACGTTTTAGCAGCAACCGATTACTTATATTGAGGCAAAAGTGCTTCACGTTTCTGTTCTTTTATGGCTTGGCGTAACCGTCCTGTACATCGGATTTGCCGCCGTCCTGGGCGTTCTGGCAAGACACGCAGCCAACGACTCCACCACGAGCATTAAATGCCTGGCATGGCTGCATGGAGCTTTTCTTTTCACCCCAGCATCGATCTTCGTGTTGTGGATGCCCGAAAGCACACCTTGGGTACAGATCCCTGTATTTTTCTCCGGTTTGGCCGTTGCGTATCTCGCTTTCAAACAACCCGAAGCCATTCCCGCCCGCTTGTGGGAGCGTGCATTCGCGCTGCGCTACTTAGGCACCTCCATGGCCTTTGCCACACTATGGGGACTGAGTATGTTGCTCGCCGACGAAGTCCTTCTCATCCTACCGTTCATGTTGGCGACGAGCTTTGCCAGTACAATTTCGTTTCTCAGCGCACCTCGCATCACCTGAATTCATCTCCACTTTGCGGTACAATGAACCCCTCGGTACCAGAATAGCGAGATCATCCACACAGGGATTCTTTTGTTTGAAATCACGTTCTTGGGCACTTCTGCGTCCGCCCCTTCGGTTCACCGGGGCTTGACCGCGCAGGTCGTAAGCTATCGGGATTATCGCTTCCTGATCGATTGTGGCGAAGGCACCCAGCGCCAGATCCTTCGATCGGGAATCGGTTTTCGCCGACTGAATCGCATCCTGATCACACACGGTCATCTGGACCACATTCTTGGATTGGGCGGCTTGTTGTCCACCTTCTCGCGTTGGGAAACCCTCGAACATCTGGAGATATGGGCTGGCGCCTGGGCGCTCGAGCGGATAAAGGATCTCATTTTTGGTGTGGTGCTGCGCGGCACACGTCCATCCATCCAAATCGACTTGATCCCGATCAAGGCCGGGGTGCTCCTTGAGGACGAGTACTTCAAACTCTCCGCTTTTCCCGTCTCGCACCGCGGACCGGACTGCTTTGGTTTTCTGTTCGAAGAAACCCCGCGGCGCCCTTTCCTGCCGGAGCGTGCAGAAGAATTGAGTATTCCTCCCGGTCCGCTCCGCAGGGACCTGGTAAACGGAAAATCCGTAACCCTGCCGGATGGCCGCACAATAGACCCGGATGAAGTGCTCGGACCCACGCGTCGGGGAACACGCCTGGTCCACGTCGGAGATTGCGGTAAAGTGAACAACCTGCTCGATGTGTGTCAGCAGGCCGACGCGCTGGTGATCGAAGCCACCTACCTCGAATTTGAAAAGAAGATGGCCAAGAAATTCGGACATCTCACGGCCGCGCAGGCCGCCTCGCTGGCCAAGCGCGCCGGTGTGGGACATCTGTATCTCACCCACCTATCCCGGCGATATCGAGAGAAAGACATCGCCGATGAAGCAAGTAAAGTATTTCCCAACGTTACCGTGGCGAGAGATTTCGACAACTTCTCGATCCGCAAGATGCAGCGCGATGGAAACTCGATCGATCCTGCTTGAGCTTTTATGCCGCAGATGTGATTCGGGACGAATCAGGACCGCAGCTGCCGAAACCAAGGATATTGATCCCTATGCCGTTGTATGAATATGTTTGTACCGACTGCGACCACATATTCGACGCTCTGCGCGCCATGCAGGACGCCGATGCACCGATCGAATGCACGCAATGCCACAGCGATCGAACCCAACGGCGGATATCCCTCTTCGCAACCCACATCGAAGGACGCCTCCTGGCCGGTAACGGCGCAAGCTGCAGCACCTGCCGCACACACACCTGCTCGACCTGCAGCAGCAAACCTACTTAAACCAAAAACGACACCACTCGGGCGTCGCAGTTCAATCTGGTCACATTTAAAATAACTAACAAGTAATATGCAAAGCGGCCGAGACCCGCTTTTTATCAAGCATCTGGTTATACAATTCGCAGGCCTCTCGAGTGGCCAGAATGCTCATCTCGATCCCCTCCTCCCGTACCTTCTTTTGCACCTCTTCAGGCACCCGCATGCGGCCGAAAATTCCCGTTCCGATCACCAACAACTCCGGCGGATCCGAAAGCGCTTGCTGCAGATCTTCGTAAGAAAGCAAGTGCCCTTCTACGCGCCACCAATTGGGCAAGACTCGATCCGGCAGTACGATCACGTCTCGATTATAGGAATGGCCATCAATGACGATCTTGCCGAAGCGGATATTTTCAATCTTCGGTTGATTTTTCATCCTGGCCGCCTCTCGCCGTTGGACGGATCACAAATCCAACGCAGTCTTCCTGTGAAGTCTCCCATTCTACCCAGACATCAT
Organism: Anaerolineales bacterium; assembly: GCA_034430895.1. Lineage (GTDB taxonomy): Bacteria > Chloroflexota > Anaerolineae > Anaerolineales > E44-bin32 > WVZH01. Next base: position 39,301 of record DAOUDW010000093.1, read on the forward strand.
CTACGCGTGCCGAGCTTGGCCCATGTTTACACCAAGCAATGACCTCTTTCACACTCGCTTCATCACCCTGAACGACCGCCTCTACCCGACCGTCCCAGAGGTTCCGCACCCACCCATTGACACCTTTGGCAAATGCTTGTTGGCGTGTGTAGTAGCGGAAGCTCACCCCCTGGACGCGACCGCGAATATAAAGATGTGCCCTGACTTCTTCCATCCGTTAACCTTCTACCAAAGCGATGTTCATAGTCAATAGCCTTATCGACTTGTGATATATAGAACACCCGAATCCAAAGACCGGATTCAATTAAATGTCATCTGAATGAAAAGAGCGATGATTCCTCAGGAAACCTGGTTCAAGGAATGAATGAGAGGAATTGAGCCTGGCTGGCAAACTCGAGCAGCAATCCGGGCAGCAGACCGAAAACCAGAGTCCCCAGAGCTGTGAGTACAACCGTAGTGTTCAGCCAACCTTCCGATCGTGTCTGCGGTTCTCCCGACTTCATGTACATCACGACAATCACGCGTAAATAGTAGTACGCGGAGATTAACGATGTAATCACTCCCACGAGGGCAAGCCAGACCAGTTCAGCATCGACAGCCGCCCGGAAGATATAGAATTTTCCGATGAAACCTACTGTGGGCGGCATACCGGTTAAGGAAAGCATAAAAATCGCCATGGCCAGCGCCAGTGCCGGTTTCTTGCGGCCCAATCCGGCGTAATCTTCGATCTCGAGCCCCTTGCCTTCCGCCTGCTCCATTGTAAGCACGACCGCCCAAGCTCCCAGATTGGTGAATGCGTAACTGATCAGATAGAAAAGAGCGGCCCGGATGGCTTCCGGTGCGACGACGGAATTCGCCGCAGCGGGTAACGAAACCAGAATATATCCGGCGTGCGCGATGCTGGAGTAAGCCAACATACGTTTGATGTTGGTTTGTGCGATTGCAGCGATGTTTCCCCAGGCCATGGTTAGCGCAGCGATCCACATGGCAAGCGGAGCCCAATAGGAGGCCATTTCCGGAAAGGCGGTGACAAAGACGCGCAGCAGCGCTGCGAACCCCCCCGCTTTGGCACCGACAGACATGAAAGCCGTAACGGATGACGGTGCACCTTGATAGACATCGGGCGTCCACATGTGAAACGGTACGGCAGCGACCTTGAAGCCCAATCCAACGAGGAATAGGCCACACCCTAGCAGCATCAATACGGATGGGGTCTTAACCGCTGCGACGATTCCTGCGAGCGAAGTGGTCATCGTGGCGCCGAAGATCAACGCAATGCCGTAAACCACAAAACCCGAAGCAAACGCCCCCAGCAGGAAGTATTTGATCGCCGATTCCTCCGATTGCAGATCGGGTCGGGCAAATCCCGCCAGGATGTAAAGCGGCAAGGAAAGCAATTCCAACGCCAGAAAGACAACGATCAAATCACCGGCGTTGGCCATGAGCATCATGCCGCTTAACGTGAAGAGCAGCAAGATGTAGTACTCACCGCGTTCGATCCCTTTGCGTTTAATGTAATCGTAGGACTGCATGACGGCGAACAAACCGACACCGATGAAGAGGATATGCAGGACTGCGGTGTAGCCGTCAACGACGATCATCCCGCCAAATCCCTCTGCCTGCATACCAAGCTGCTGTACCGCTGCTGCCAGACCGGCAACTAAACCGGCAGCAGCAAGAAAAGCGGTTAGACCCTTTTTCTCGCGCGGGATGAAAAGATCGACGAGCAGCAAGACGCATGCCCAGACGATGACGATGAGAAACGGAAGGATCGTAGTTAAATCGTTTAAGTCCATGATCTACCGCACCGCTTGAGTAACAGCCTGCAAGGTCGCCATCACTTTATCCACCGCAGGCGATATCAATTCGAAAAATGGCTTCGGATACAGACCGATCCAGAAGATCATCACGATAATGGGAACCAGGATGGCAATCTCTCGCCAGTCCAGGTCTTTCAAACCCTTGTTTTCCTCTTTATCGACGGGACCGAGGAACAACTTCTGGAACATGTAGAGCATGTAAATCGCCGCCAGAATCACGCCGGCTGCGGCGAAACCGGCGAAGAGCTGAGATCCGATCGCAGCGGAGCCGAAGGAACCAAGCAGGATCGTAAATTCACCCACAAATCCATTCAGTCCGGGCAACCCCATCGAGGACAGGGTCACGATCAAGGTCAGGGCGCCATAGACGGGCATGACCTTCCACAATCCGCCGAATGCATCCATTTCGCGTGTGTGCCGCCGTTCGTAGATCATACCCACGAGCAGGAACAACGCCCCTGTGCTGAGACCATGATTGACCATCTGCAAGATTCCACCCTGTATGCCCTGCGAATTGAGCGCGAAAAGGCCCAACATCACAAAGCCCAGGTGGCTGACGGATGAATACGCCACAAGTTTCTTAACATCCTTCTGGGCGTAGGACACCGCCGCGCCGTAGAGAATCCCGATCACGGCCAGCAACGCCATCCAGGGGGCAAAGCGCACGGCTGCATCGGGGAAAAGTGGGATGTTGAAGCGCAGGAAACCATAGGTTCCCATCTTCAGCAGCACACCCGCCAGGATCACAGAGCCAGCAGTGGGTGCTTCAACGTGTGCGTCCGGAAGCCAGGAATGGAGCGGCCACATCGGCACCTTGATCGCAAATGCGGCTGCAAAGGCCAGGAAGAGCCAGGTCTGAATGTTGGACGGGATGCTGCCAGATGCGATCAAATCCGGAACCGAGAAACTATCGAAGTTCAAACCGAGCCACAGGATGGCCAGCAGCATCAGGATCGAACCGGCCATGGTGTAGAGGAAAAATTTGATCGCGGCGTAGATACGGCGGGATCCACCCCAAATCCCGATCAGGAAGTACATCGGCACGAGCGTGAATTCCCAGAAAACGTAGAAGAGGAACAGATCAAGCGCCAGGAACACACCGATCATGCCGATCTCCAGAAGCAGGAAGAAGATCATGAATTCTTTAACCCGCTCCTTAACCGCCTTCCATGTCGAGAGGATCGAGATGGGGGTGAGGAATGTGGTCAGCAGTACGAGTAACACGCTGAGACCATCCACGCCCAGAAAATACTCGATGTCCACATTGGCGAGCTGGAACCAGCTTGCCCGCGCAACCATCTGGATATCCCCACTTGCGCGGTCGAACTGCAGCAGCATGAGAATCGAAATAACGAAAGTGACCAACGATGCGCCTAGTGCCACAGCGCGGATGGCGTTATGTCGTCCTCTCGGCAGTACGAGGATCAACAGTACGCCGAGAAGCGGAGCGAAGGTCACGAGTGTGAGAATTATTTTCGGTTCGATCATTGCCATTCCTTGTTATGCGAAAAGAAAATAGCTCAATATCAACAGTACGCCCACAAACAACGCCAGGGCATAGTTACGGACGTATCCCGTCTGAACGAGACGCAAACGTGCGGCGACTCCTTTGGTTAAGTTGCCCAACCCATTGGCGGCGCCGTCGATAACACGTGCGTCGAAACTTTCATTGAGCCAACGCGTTCCCAGCTGGAAAGCGCGCGCCAGCACCGAGTCGTGGAACCAGTCATGCCAGAAGCGCCAATCGACAACATCCGCCAGGAAAGCCGCCAGTGCCTTGTAAGGACGAATGATGATGGTGTTGTAGATCTCATCCACCCACCACTTGTTTTCCATGCCCACGAAAATCGGGCCCAGAAACCGTCGCAGTGGATCGCTTTCCCCGCGTTTCAGCGGCACTCGTCCGTAAATCAGCCAGGCGAGCGTGATGGCCAAAAGCGCCAATCCCGTCGAAATGGCGGCCACCTGAAGATTGAACTCGGAAACGTGAACGTGAAGCGTGTGCTCGATCCAATCCGTGAGGGAATGCAAACCCGGCAAATTCAAAGCCCCACCGATCACCGCGCCGAGCGCCAGTAACATCAGCGGGATGGTAATCACGGGCGGATTTTCCGGTGCATGTTCGGCGGCCTCAGACCGGGCTTTTCCGAAGAACACCATCAAGATCTGCCGACCCATGTAGAAAGCGGTGAAGAATGCCGCTACGGCCAGCAGAATGTAGACAAGCGTATTCTCTTGAAAAGCGTCCGCCAGGATCTCATCCTTCGAGAAAAATCCTGCAAAAGGCGGTATACCGGCGAGTGCGAGCGCTCCGATCAGGTACACCCGGAATGTGGTTCTCATGCGTGAACGCAATCCACCCATGTTACGCATGTCGTTGGGATCGAAATGCTCTTCGCCGCCATGCGAGCCGTGTTCGAGATGGTGATGGCCGTGTTCGATGCCCAGGATCACCGACCCGGCGGAGAGGAAAAGCAATGCCTTGAAGAACGCGTGTGTTACCAGATGGAACATGCCGGCGACCTGTGCGCCAATGCCGACCGCAGCCAGCATGAATCCCAACTGGCTGATCGTCGAATACGCCAGGACTTTCTTAATATCGAATTGTCCTACGGCAATCGTCGCCGCGAAAAACGCCGTTGCACCACCAACAATCGCCACCAGTGCGGATGAGAACTCGGAGACGGCGAACAAAGCTTGATTGCGGGCGATCATGTAAATCCCCGCCGTGACCATCGTGGCGGCATGAATGAGGGCGGAAACGGGTGTCGGACCGGCCATGGCGTCCGGCAGCCACACGTAGAGTGGGATTTGCGCCGATTTGCCCGTCGCTCCGAGCAAGAGGAACAGCGTGATGGCGGTGATCACGCCTTCATGCGCCAGGCCGTGCTCGTGCGCCCAGTGAAAGACCTCGTCGAATTGAAGGCTGCCCACGGCGCCAAAAATCAGGAACATGGCGATCAGAAATCCAAAATCGCCGATCCGGTTGGTGATGAACGCTTTCTTGCCCGCGATGGCATTGCCGATGCCGTCTTCACCCTTCTCATACCAGAATCCGATAAGCAAGTACGAGCACAAACCCACACCTTCCCAGCCGACGAACATCATCAGGAAGTTATTGGCGGTCACCAGGATCATCATCGCTGCGACGAAAAGGTTGAAGAAAATGAAGAAACGTGTGTAACGTCCCGGGTCCCCCTGGAAACGCACGTCATCGTGCATGTAGCCGATGGCATAAATGTGGATCAAGGCACTCACGCCGGTGACCATGAGCATCATCGTCGCCGAGAGCGTATCCACCTTCAAGGACCAGGGTACAGAAAGTTTTCCGATCGTGATCCAGTCGGCGACGTGTACCGAAACACCCTCTGGTTGCCCGAGTAAAGCCACGAATTGCGTGACCGCAACGATAAACGCCAAACCAATCGCACTGCTGGCGACGATGCCAACGAAACGTTCGCTTGAACGACGCCCAAAGATCATATTGATCAACAAACCAAGGATAGGGAAGGCGATGATTAACGGGGCAATTGAAAACAAGCCGCTGCCTTCCACAATCTCACTCGACAACATTCATTTCCTCCATGAATGAGATCAGCCCTTGAGACTGCTCACCTGATCGACGTCGATACTCTGCTTGGTCCTGAAGATCACTACGATCAAGGCCAGGCCAATCGCCACCTCTGCTGCGGCGACGGCGATGACGAAGAAAACCAGGACATGCCCCCGTAATGCCTCAGCCGCCGGGGCAAACGAACGCGCAAAGGCGATCAAGGCCAGATTGGCCGAATTAAGCATTAATTCGATCGACATGAAGATCACAATTGCGTTGCGGCGTACGAGCACGCCCAAGATACCGATCGTGAAGAGGACACCCGAGAGCACCAATAAATAATTCAACGGGACGTTCATTGGCTCTCCTTGCGATGATCGCGCGTGATCACGATCGCTCCGATCATCGCTACCAGCAGCAAAATCGAAGTGATCTCGAAAGGAACGAGATATTGATCGAACAGGATCCGGCCGATCGAAGTTGGGCTGCCAAATCCCTGAGCGACATTTTCGGAAAAACCTTCCGCCACATTTGCCGCATCATTGAAAAGCGCAAAAACAACCTCCGCAATCAATGCCAAACCCAAAAGGATCGCCACGGGAAGCTGCCACGGCATACTGCGCGTCGACTGTAACCGTTCGGCGCCCAGCAGCATGATCACGAAGAGGAAAAGCACCATGATTGCGCCAGCGTACACCGTCACCTGCACCATGGCGATAAAGGCCGCATTCATCAGTAGGAACAACGTAGCCATGGTGATGAAATTAATCACCAGGAACAAGGCCGAGTAGATTGCATTTCGACTCGCCAGCATACTGATCGCCGAAATCACGGCGATGAGCCCGATACCGATGAACAAAATCAAATCAACGTCCATTTTACTTCCTAATCGCCAGCCATTCTGATGCCTCAAACGTAGCCAACGAGCACATCTGGATCAACTACTTCGGATCCTCCATCTCGGGTACCGCGCGATCGAAACTGCCCGGCTCGACTTTCATCGGCGTTGGTTTGCCACTCTCGGGCACCGGCACCAGCAATTTATCCTTGCCATAGATCGCCGACCTGCGGTCTGTATAGGATAACTCATAATTATGCTCGAGAACGATCGCCTCCGTCGGGCAGGCGTCCTCGCAAAACCCACAAAAGATACAACGCAGGAAGTTGATCTCGTAGGTGCTGGCGTAGCGTTCGCCCGGCGAAAAACGCTCTTCATCGGTGTTCTCGGCAGCCTCGACGAAAATCGCATCGGCCGGGCAAGCCGCAGCACACAGGGCACAGCCAATACACTTTTCCAGACCGTTATCATATCGCTTCAACTCATGGCGGCCCCGAAAACGCTCCCGCACCGGTCGCTTGATTTCCGGATACTGATACGTCACCGGGCGTTCCAGGAAATTCAGAAACGTGGTCCAGAGACCGCGCAGAAGTTCAAACGGATTCATCGATCAGCCTCCCACCAATACAATAACTGCGGCCGTAATCATCACGTTGAGAAGCGCCAGGGGAAGCATAAATTTCCATCCAAATGCCATCAATTTGTCATATCGCATGCGCGGATATGTCGCCCGCAGCCAGACGATGAAATACAGCAACACTACCACCTTCGCCAGCAGATACACGGGTCCAAGCAGGGGAACTTGATCGACGAAGGGACCCCAATACCCACCCAGAAACAGAGTCGCCCCAATAAAACTTACTACCAGCATTTTGCCGTATTCCGCCAGGTAGAAGAGGGCGAATTTCAAACCGGAGTACTCGGTATGATAACCAGCCGTGAGTTCTTGCTCGGCCTCCGGCATATCGAAAGGTGCACGATTGATCTCGGCGACGGCTGCCATCAGGTAGATCAGAAAACCGACCGGCTGCAAAACGACGAACCAGAGGCTTTGCTGTGCGCGCACGATCTCGTGTACGCTCATTGGATTTTCGGAGTTGGTCAGCAAGATAGGGCCAACGAACGCGAGCGCCAGGGGAAGCTCGTAGCTGATCATCTGCGCCGCGGCACGGATGCCGCCCATCAGGGAATATTTATTGGCCGAGGACCAGCCAGCAATCGCAATTCCATACACGGCTATCGAAGATACAGCCATGATGTAAAGCACACCCACATTGATGTCCGCTGCCAGGTCCAGATTGATTCCCCAAACTTCCGGTCCTATGGGGATAACCGCCAGCAAAATCATCGCCGGGATGACCGTGATGATGGGCGCAAAGATAAAGAGTACCTTATCCGCCTCGGCCGGGATCAGATCTTCCTTGAACATTAGCTTGATCGTGTCGGCGATTGGCTGGAGCAATCCCAACGGCCCGGCACGGTTCGGTCCGATGCGTACCTGGAAGCGGGCAAGCATACGCCGTTCGAAGTAGGTCAGATAGGCCGCGCCGAGGACCACGAAGACCATCAGGATGACCAACGCTTTTATCGTCCATTCCAGCAGCAATGCGAGGTCCATACCTACTCCCGTTTCCCCATGGGTTTTACCTTGGCGTAAACCGGATCGGAGACAACGACGTCGAGACTTCTCGGCAGCAGCAGCGCACCCTCGACTGCATTACGATCCACACAAGCGCCAATCTCTTCTACACGTCCGTTTATCCGCAGTTCGACTTGGCCGCCATCCACAACGCCAATCCGCTTTGCATCCGCAGGATGAATCCGCAGCTGCGTGCTGGCGAGGCGGGGATGGAGCACTTCGGAGGGCGTTATGGTCGCACCGCGATCGTAGAGTGCGACAATCGGCACGAGTAATAAGCCGTCTTTCGATTTTCGTTCCGGGGGCGCTACCCAGGCGATTTCACGCGTTTCTTCACGTCCGGCTGCCGATGGAAGCTGCACGCCGAGACCTTGATGGTTTTTATAAGCCGTACCGCCAAAATAAAGATCCTCATCCCCCACGTCCGGCCATTGGGCTTCGTACCTGGCCAAGTCTGAGTAGTCGATGTCTGTGTAAGCGGGAACGACTGAAGCGATTTCGGCGAAGACCGCCGCAACGGAGTCGGCTTCGAATTCGTATCCCATCTTGCCACCCAGCAGCATTAAGATACGCCAATCGGAAAGCGATTCATCCCGGGCAGGCAGCGCTGTATAAGCTCGCTGCACTCGGCGTTCGCCGGACGTGTATGTCCCCTCCCGCTCGACGATCGTCGCCGCCGGGAAGACGACATCGGCTTGTTGTGCCGTCTTCGTGAGGAACAACTCCTGAACCACAAGAAACGTGTCTTGCTTAAGCACATCGGCCAAAGCAGGATCATCACCGATTGGGTCGGCTGCCATAACATACAAAGCATCGGCTTTCTTCAACGCGGAAGGCAAACCTTTCGCATCCGGCCGCAAACCCATATCCCAGGCGCCTTGCGTGTTGTGGCGCGGCCAAACGGCGATCAAACCGTTATTCGGCTTGCCGGCACGTTTCGTCGCCCGTATCATACTTCCACAAGCCAACGCCAGCGCTTCGCTTTCGGCGTAGGTCAAGCCTTCACCACCGTAGAACACAACCAAGTTACTGGCATCCGCCAACGCACGACCCGCCGCTTGAATGTCCTTTTCCTTTGCATAGGAGGCCAGGTCTTTCTGCTTCGTGGCAGCATGCAGCAAACCCAATACCGTTTCCGTGGCTTGTGGGTAGGCATAACGCACGATGTGGCTGGCATGGGTATCCAGCGCCGTCGTTCGGCCATTGGCAACCACCAAAGTCGCACCTCGGTCGCTGGCTTGCTTCACCCGCAGCCACCAAAGCGGCGCCTCTTCATGCAAATCGGATGCCACGACGAGGATGGCGTCTCCTGCACCCAACTGGGTCAAATTGGAGCCGCTTCCCAGACCAACCTGCTGGACGACATCGCCGCCTGCCAGAGAATCATCCAAAATCATACGGCCGCCAGCTTTTTCGATCAGGCTGCGAAAGACGTACAGGTCCTCATTGGAAGCGCGGCCGCCTGCAAGGCCGATCAACTTCTCGGATGACTTCAGCGCCTCCGCCGCTCGACTCAGCGCTTCATCCCAGCGGGCTTCAACCAACTTGCCGCGCTTCCTGACCAGCGGTTTGGTAACCCGCTCCGGGCTGTGTGTGAAGTGGTGGGCGAAACGGCCTTTGTCGCAAATCCACAATTCGTTGACCCATTCGTTCTGGCGCGGCATCACGCGTTTGATAATTTCGTGGCCACCGGATTTCGCTTCGCGCCGCGTGTTCAACATCAGGTTGCATCCAACCGGACAATGGGAGCAGATCGATGCCGCGCTGTGCAGTTCCCAGGGACGGGCGCCGAAGCGGAAATCCGCCGTGGTCAGCGCACCGACGGGGCAAATATCCGTTGTGTTCCCCGAGAAATACGAGTCAAAGCCCGGCTCGGAATAGGTCACGATCTCAAGTGCACGACCGCGCTCCTTGAAACCAATCACCGGCTGGCCGACGATCTCATCCTGGAAACGCACACAACGCCCGCATTGAATGCAGCGTTCTCGATCCAGGAAGATCAATTCGCCAAGCGGTACGTGTTTCGCCAGATGTTTTTTCTCATCGTAGAGGTAGCGGCTCTGGGCAGGGCCGTGTTCCATGGTCAGATTCTGCAGTGGGCATTCGCCGCCTTTATCACAAATCGGGCAGTCGAGCGGATGCGAGGTCAATATGTATTCAATGATCTGCTTGCGTCCGGCTTGCGCGACGCCGCTTTCAACGCGCACAACCCAACCGTCCCCAACGGGTGTAGTGCACGCCGTCTCCAGATTCGGACCAAATTGAATGACCGGATTTCCCTCTTCATCCAGCACCGGGGCATTTTTCTGGCGGTCCCAGGCAGGACGACCGATCTCCACCAGGCACATACGGCACATGCCCACCGGTTTCAGCTTGGGATGATAGCAGAACACCGGGATGTCGATGCCCGCCTGTTTGGCAGCATCTACAATCAACGTGCCTTTGGGCACGGTCACTTCGATTCCGTCAACCGTCAGGGTTACCAACGCTTCACTCATCGTCCATCCCCGATATGACTCTCGAAATCCGAGCGGAACAAATCGAGTCCCGAGAGTACGGGCATCACGGAAAACTCACCCAACGCGCAGAGACATTTGCCCGTCATGCCCCTGGCGACAGATTCCAGCAGATCGATGTCCTCTGCCTTTGCATGGCCTTGATTGATGCGCGTGAGGATGTTGTTCATCCAATAGGTCCCCTCACGACAGGGTGTGCACTTGCCGCAGGATTCGTGTTTGAAAAAGTTCGTCGTCTTCTGGCTCAACCAGGCGATGTCCACTGTTTCGTCCATCACGATCACCGACGCTGAGCCCAACTGCGAGCCTACCTTGGGCACCGATTCGTAATCCATGGGTGTGTCCAGGACCTCGTCCGTCGCAGGGAGCAAGGGAGCGGAGGCGCCTGCAGGCAAGATCGCTTTGATCGCTCGTCCACCGGCGATTCCGCCGCCGTGTTCGAAAATCAACTCGCGGAAGGTGGTCCCCAGGGGAAGTTCATAATTCCCCGGCTTCTCAACGTGTCCGGATAAACAGAAGATCTTCGGACCCGGGCTTTTCTCTGTGCCAATCGAGCGGTACCAGTCCGTGCCATGCGCCAGAATCGGCGGCAGATTAGTCAGCGTCTCGACGTTGTTGACCACGGTTGGTTTGGCGTAGAGGCCCTCTGCAGCCGGAAACGGCGGCCGCAATCGGGGCTGGCCGAGTTTACCCTCGAGAGACTCCAGTAAGGCCGTCTCTTCACCGCAGATATACGCGCCAGCGCCGAGATGAACGTAGATGTTGAGATTGAAATTTGTTCCAAAGATGCGCTCACCGAGCAAATCCGCGTCGTGCAAGGCTTCGATCTTGCGCTCGAGTTCGTGCGCCAGATCCCAGAATTCACCGCGGCAGTACACGTACGCCGTTTCCGCCTGGGCGGCGTAACAACAAATCGCCACACCCTCCAGGAATTGGTAGGGGTTGCGTTCGAGGAGCTCTCTGTCTTTGAAAGTACCGGGCTCGGATTCGTCGGCGTTGGCTACCACGTAGCGCGGGAAGACATTGGCGCTCAAGAAGCCCCACTTTACACCGGCAGGAAAGCCGGCGCCGCCGCGGCCCCGCAATCCCGCGGCCTTGACGATGTCGACCACTTCCTGCGGCGTCTTGCCGGTAACCGCGGCTTTGAATGCTTCAAATCCGCCGTGCTTACGATACACCGCCAGTTGATCGATATCGGGGATATCCCTGTGCCGCAGCAGGATGTGTTCAGCCATCGGAATGCCTCTTGCGCAGCATCTCGATCAACGCCATCGCCGATTCCACCGTTTGATGTTCGTGATAATGGATGCCTTCATCGTCCTGCAGCTGAAACATCGGCGCTCGGTCGCAGGCCGCCAAACACTTGACTTCCTCCACCGTGATCAACCCGTCCGAGGTCGTCTCGCCCATGCGGATGCCCAGCTGTGCACACAATTCCTGGGCAAATGTCACCGCGCCGCGCAGTGCACAGGGCAAATCGGTGCAGATCTGAATACGGTACCTGCCGCCTTCACTTTCATGGAAAAGGGTGTAAAACCCAACCAGCGAGGCGACCTGTGTGGGATTGATTCCGACTAATTCCGCGATTTCGTCGATCGCCTCATCGGTGATCGATCCGTACTCGTGCTGCGCCAGGTAAAGCAAAGGGAGCACGGCCGAACGGCTCTGATCTGCCGGGTATTTGGCCAACAAGGCGTCGATTTCCGAGCGATGTTTTTCAGCGAGCAATGTCAGGCTCCAGAACGTAATAATCGAATAAAAAGATGTATTCTTCCTATCGGTCCGTATCACCCAGGACCGCGTCGAGACTGCTGATAATGGCAACGATATCCGCCACCAGGAATCCTCGCACCAGCGTTGGGATCGCCTGGATGGAGCAGAAACTCGGCGTGCGGAAATGCGCCCGATACGGCTTGGGACCGCCATCGCTGACCAAATAGCACCCCAATTCTCCTCGCGGCGATTCCACCGCAACGTATACTGCGCCCTCCGGTGCCGAGAAGCCCTCCGTCCACAATTTAAAGTGATGAATCAGCGCTTCCATACTGGTGCCAATTTCGGAGCGCGGCGGTGGTACATACTTGCGATTGTCACTGCGTACCGGCCCATCCGGCAGGTTGTCCAGCGCTTGTTCCACGATGCGTAAGGCCTGCCCCATCTCCTGCAGACGCATTTGATAGCGATCGTAGACATCCCCGTTCGAACCCACCGGCACATCAAATTCGTAACGCTCATAACCGCTGTAGGGATTGGATTTACGCAAATCGAAATCCACACCGGTGGCGCGCAAATTGGGTCCACTCAAACCCCAGCGAACCGCTTCAGGACCAGAGATAGGGCCGATGTTTTTCGCGCGGCTGAGGTAAATCGGATTCCCGCTGAGAAGATCGCTGTATTGTTTCAGTCGTTTGGGGAAGATGCGGATGAAATCACGGACCGCATCCTCAAAACCTGCGGGCACGTCTCGCCAGAGACCACCAGGCCGGATGTAGGAGGTCATCATGCGCTGTCCCGAGCACATTTCGAAAATGTCGAGAATCAGTTCTCGCTCCCGGAAGCAGTAGAGAAACACAGACATGGCGCCGGTGTCCAAAGCGTGCGTAGCCAGGAAAACCAGATGCGAAGCGATGCGCTGCAGTTCCGCCAGGATCACACGGATCACCTGCGCCCGTTCGGGCACATCCAGTTCAATCAGCTTCTCCACCGCCAGGCAGTAGCACAGGTTGTTGCCCAGGTTGTTGAGGTAATCCATGCGGTCGGTCAACACCAGTGCCTGGGTGTAGGTCTTGGCTTCCATGGTTTTTTCGATGCCGGTGTGCAGGAAACCGATATCCGGCACGCAGTTGACCACCCGTTCGCCATCCAGTTCGAGCAGCAGGCGAAGCACGCCGTGCGTGCTCGGGTGCTGCGGGCCCATGTTCAGCAGCATGGTTTCGCCCTCGATGGCCCGATCGGAGACCAGATGTCGGAGTTCTTCGAGGGTGGTATCCATTTCTTTGCGCATCAGGTTTATGTCTCTCTCGTCCTGCTACTCTTTGGCATACGGCTTGCGGTCGTCAATTTCATCGAAGTTGAAACTGAACTGAACTTCCTCATAACCCAGAGGATAATCCTTGCGCAGTGGATGACCTTCCCAATCCTTGGGCATCAGGATGCGGCGTAAATCTGTGTGGCCCTTGAAGGTGATCCCGAACAAGTCGAAGATTTCGCGCTCGTGCCAGTTGGCATTGGCGTAAACCGATTCGACGGTGTCGATTTCAGCGGACTCGCTCTGCAACGGCACGCCCAAACCCAGAAAAACCCGCTTGGGAATGCTGTAGAGTTGGTAGACCACCGTGAAGCGGGGTTCCTGCGGCCAATAGTCGACGGCCGTCAGCGCGGCGAGAAAATCGTACTGCAATGCCTCGTCATCGTGAAGCAGCTTACAAGCATCCAGAATCACATCACGATCGAGTTTTACCGTGGTCTCGTCACGGAACTCATCAACTGAGAGTACTTTATCCTTGAATGCAGCTTGTAGTGCTTGTACGGCTCGTTCGACTTGGCTCATGCACATCCCTCAGGCAAATCGGACCATCCGGCGGCGTTGTAAAACGTTTAGCTAAATCAGTCAGGACCAAGTTTTGATCCCCTCGGCCTTGACTTTCTCGTAAAGTGTGAGGATGCCGTGGATCAATCCCTCCGGCCTTGGCGGGCAGCCGGCCACATAGACATCCACCGGCACAATCTCATCCACACCGGGCACGATGGCGTAATTGTTGAAAACGCCGCCGCAGGAGCAGCAATCGCCCATGGCGATCACCCATTTGGGATCCGGCATCTGATTGTAGAGTCGACGCAGTACGGGAGCCATCTTGCGCGTCACGCGTCCGGCGACGATCATCAAATCGCTCTGGCGCGGGCTGGCGCGCATCAACTCCATCCCGAAACGACTCATGTCGTAATCCGATGCCTGGGCTGCCATCATTTCAATCGCACAGCAAGCCAGACCGAAGAGCATCGGCCACATGGCCCGGGTACGGCTCCAGTTCACCACTTGCTCCAGCGTGGTGGTGACCACGCCCATGTTCCCCAGTTTGCTCTCTACTCCCACTCCAGAGCTCCCTTCTTCCACGCATACACAAAACCGACCATCAAAATACCGATAAAGATAAACATTTCGATCAAACCGAAGATTCCAAGCTCACGCAGCACCGCGGCCCAGGGCAAGAGGAAAATGATCTCCACATCAAAGAGAATGAAGAGCACGGCAATGAGGTAAAAATGAACCGGCACGCGCCGTTGGCCGGGACCGATGGGGACCATCCCGGATTCGTAGGGTTCGGATTTATCTTTGATTGTTCTGCGGGGGCCAAATACTGCACCGAGGATCACGATGAGCAACGCAAGAGCAGTTGCCAGGACGACCAATATTGCGATGGGGATATATTCACTGGGCATCCGTACCTCGGTTTTTGGGATTATATCGTAGGTTATTATATACCAATCCGGCAGAATCTATATGTGAACAATATCACAATTGGGGTGTGATTGAGGTAGTCACTCTGTTTTGGAAATACCGGTTGCGGATGAATATCCGCAACCAACGTTTATAGAACAAGAAAACACCATCCCCCTGCCGCCAGGCAGAATGGATGGTGCCTTCTCAATAAATCAACGATAGCTCAGGAAAGATAATCGCGCAAATGTCGGCTGCGCGTGGGATGGCGCAGTTTACGCAGCGCCTTGGCTTCGATCTGGCGAATGCGCTCGCGCGTGACCTTGAAATGTTTCCCCACTTCTTCCAGCGTATAGTCCTTACCGTCACGCAGGCCAAAACGCATCTCCAGTACCTGACGTTCCCGCTCGGTGAGCACCGACAAGGCGTTCTGCACCTGCTCCTTGAGCAGACCCAATGCCGCTGCATCCACCGGTTCGGGCATGGTCTCGTCTTCGATGAAATCCCCCAGTTGGCTGGATTCCTCATCACCCACCGGCCGCTCGAGTGACATCGGTTCCTGGGCAATGCGAATGATGCCGCGCACCTTGGCGGCCGCCCGGTGCCACTTCCTGGCCAGGTTTGCATCCAGCGGTTCATTCTCCTCGCGCCCGCGGATGGCCTCGATTTCCTCCGGCTCGAGCAGTTCCATATCCAGCGCCAGCTCTTCGGAAGTCGGTTCCCGCCCGAGATCCTGCGTGAGGCGCAGTTTCACACGCATCATGCGGTTGATGGTCTCGACCATGTGCACCGGGATGCGGATCGTGCGCGCTTGATCGGCGATGGCGCGGCTGATCGCCTGGCGAATCCACCAGGTGGCATAGGTGCTGAACTTATATCCCTTGGCGGGGTCGAATTTCTCCACAGCCCGCAGGAGCCCGATGTTGCCTTCCTGTATTAAATCCAGAAAGGCGATGCCGCGCCCCATGTAGCGCTTGGCCACACTTACCACGAGACGCAAATTGGCGCGGATCAATGCAGCTTTGGCTTCAGCCGCCAATTCCACGATCTGCCATGCGTCCCTTTTCAAACTCTCGATGCTTTTCAACCATCGCTTGAAAGTTCGCGACGCGGGCATTTTCTTGCCCTCGCTAAATCGTTTCGCCAGACGATCCTGGATATCTGCGGGCAGCATGTACATGGCTAAAAACACCTCGATCGCATTGTGTGCGACTTGCTCCCAGGCAGGATCGGTACCCCAGAGTTCGTTGTTGAGCCAATTCCGTAAGTAGGATTTATCCAGACCGTCCCAAGGACCGCGCAGCAAACGCGCTTCCTCGAGGATCTTGGGCAGCTCCGGCTCCGTTGAATCCAGACGCTGCGCATCCTCAATCACCCGTTTCCAGGCTGTGCGCATATCGTCGATAATGCTAAGTTGGACGCTGATTGCAGTTTCACCCGCTTCCTTGCGTAATGCCCTGCCGGTACGCAAAACCTCCAACCTGCGCATCGCGTTCATACGTACGGCGAGCCACAGTTCTTCATCCGAGGATAAAAGCTCGACTCGACCGATCTCTTTTAGATACAAACGTACCGGGTCGTCCCCCAACTCGACTGAAATCGGAGTCTTGCTGATTTCGACAATGTCATCACCCTGGCCTTCGCCCGTGGAACTCGAGAAATCCGGTTCCACTTCGATCGATTTCCCGCCGACAACGTCGACGGCGTCGCTGGGATCGGTTTCCACTTCATCCTCGACATCCAGAGGCTCTTCCACCAGTTCTTCTTCTTTTGAGATTTTTGTTTCGCTCATTTCGATCACCGTCCTTGGGTCATGAGCATAACTTGGGAAGCGCCTCGCTTGATGGCGCGGTCTAGACGATCCTTTTGTGTGGCGATATCCTGCACTCGGCGTGTGTAGTGCCACAAATCCTCTTCTACCCCATCCTTATCCTCTGCATCTTGTATGGCTTGAAGTTGAAAGCGAAGTTGGTTCAACTGTACTTCTAAATTTCGTTTCCGCAATTGCATGAAATGTCCAACGACAGCTTCCAAAACGTTCGCCTGAGACATATCGAGATCCTCAACGCTGGCCGAAAACGCCTCGGCTTTTTCCAGAAGGGTCGCCTCCAGCTTGCTTCGCCAATGCTCGATGGGTTCCATATCATCCTGGGCAAGTGCATTGCGTAAGGCTACGAAGATGGCTTGATTTTCAGAGCTTGAAAAATCCTTCGGATCGAGGCGAGTCAGTTCTACCATTTGCAGTTGACGATCGATACGATAAAACAGTTCCGGATCGCTTAAAAGAATACCCAGGCAAAAACCTTCCAGAGGCGAATCACGACGCACTTCCGGAAGCGGTTCCGCAGCCTCCACGCGCGAGCGTGTTACCCTTCGCCTGCGCTGCATTTCCTTTGGTTGCCACTGCATCAACGCCCGCTCGTCGACACGCAGGCGCCGT
Organism: Anaerolineales bacterium; assembly: GCA_034430895.1. Classification (GTDB taxonomy): domain Bacteria; phylum Chloroflexota; class Anaerolineae; order Anaerolineales; family E44-bin32; genus WVZH01. The sequence continues at coordinate 56,545 of DAOUDW010000093.1, forward strand.
GCAAGCATCTGACGGTAGGCCTCTCGTTCGACAGGATCTGCGACGTCTTCGATCAAGGGCAATACCTGCCTGGCGATTTCGGCTTTCGCCTTTGGATCATCCAGATCATGTTCCTGTGTCATTACATCGAGCACATATTCCACCACGGTTTGTGCTTGATCCAACAGTCCGCGCCATTCTTCCGGATTTTCTGCGACAACCTCATCCGGGTCGACTCCCTCCGGAAGCTTCAGTACCCGGATTTCTGCATCCAGGCGACCCTCGTGCCGTACCAGACCGCGCGCATCGAAAACCGGATCGAGTTCTCGGTCGAGTGCTTCTCGCGCCACGGAGAGGCCGCGTAATGTGGCCTGGCTTCCTGCAAGATCAGCGTCCATGGCTAAAACAATACGGCGGCTATAGCGTTTGAGCGTGCGCAGTTGATGCTCGGAGACTGCTGTGCCCATCGGTGATACGGCGTTTTCGAAACCGGCCTGGTGCAGGCCGATGACATCCATATACCCTTCAACAATGATGGCTTGATCCTGCATACGAATCGCCTTGCGTGCTTTATCCAAGCCATACAGCAGGCGTCCCTTGTCGAACACTACTGTCTGGGGTGAGTTCAGATACTTGGGCACATCCTCGGGATCAATTACCCTGGCACCAAAACCCGCCATCCTCCCCCGTGAGTCACGAATGGGGATCATGATCCGATTGCGAAAGCGATCGAAAATCCCGCCACTCTCCCGCTCGGAAGCCACCCCGGCATCCAGCAATTCCTTTTCTTCGAAACCCTTTTCCTTTAAATAGGGAATGCTGTTTTCCCAACCTTCCGGGGCCATACCGATTTCAAACCGCTCCAGAGTCTCTCGACTTAACCCCCTGCCCAGCAAGTATTCCAGCACCTTCTCGCCCGCAGCGGTATTGTGCATCGTATGCCGAAAGAAAACCGACGTGGATTCCATAATCGTACGCAAGCGTTCATATGCTTCTTCCGCTTCCTGCTGCGCCGGCGATTGGGGTTCGAGTTCGATGCCTGCGCGATCAGCAAGATAACGCAGCGTCTCTGCGAAATCCCAGCCTTCTTTCTTCATCAAGAAGCTGAAAACATCTCCGCCTTCGTTGCACGCGCCAAAACAACGCCATGTACCGCTATCGGGGAATACAGCAAACGCCGGGGTTCGGGTGTTGGCATGGAACGGGCAGAATCCCGTATAGTTCTTACCCGATTTGCGGAGTCTGACCGACTCTCCGATCACATCGAGAATGTCGATTCGTTCCTTGACTTCATCGATAACAGACATCGTACTCCGTCGCTTGTATTATCCTGCTGAATGAGATGGGCGGGAATTATAGCCCCTGACCCGCTTTCAAGCAAATCCGTTATTTCTATTGTATCCGGACCGTAGAGGGATGTTAGAAGCCTTCGAGTTTCGATAGGTCCAAAACGCCATCGGCCAAAACCACAATGCGCTGTAACAAGCCGAGGCGATTGCAGCGCAGCTGCTCATCATCCGCCATAACCAGCACCTCATCGAAAAAGGAGGTGATCGCCGGAATCATCGGAATGAACGCTTCGAAGAAATCTCCCACCGAACCGGGTTTCCGAGATTTCTTCTCAGCAGCTTGAAGTTCGTCAAACAGTGATTTCTCCGCCGATTCAATCAGCTTTTTCGGATCGACCGAATGAATCACGTCCAAATCGCGAGTGATCCGCACGCAGCGCGCGTAGGCTTGTAGAATCTCGTCCCAATCCTTCCGCTGGCGATATCGATCGAGTTCTGCGACCGCAGAAGCCGCACCCGCCGGATCGCGTCCCTGTGCTGCCAGAACCGCGTCGACGGCATCATGCGCAGCACCTTCGCCGCGCAGAAGCATTTGTAATCTGGCGACAATGAAATCCAAGCAAGACTTGAGATGCTCCTCTGAAGCTTCCCGCGGCAAACCTCCTGCCGCCATTATCAGTCCTTCGTTAAGATCAAAACGAATTTGCTTCGAGATCAACAGCTGCACGAGGCCAATCGCAGCTCGGCGCATCGCAAAGGGATCGCTGGCGCCGCTGGGTTGGATTCCCGCCGCAAACAGCCCCATCAAACTATCGAGACGATCGGCCAAACCGACGATATACCCGGGGTTGGATACCGGCATTCGATCGCCTTGAAAGCGAGGCAGATAATGCTCACGAATCGCCTGTGCAACCTCCGCTGTTTCACCGTTTCGCAGTGCATACTCGCCTCCCATTTCCCCCTGTAGCGAGGTCATTTCGATCACCATCAACGTAGCCAGGTCCGCTTTCGCCAGATGAGCGGCCCGGACTGCCGTATTCCGCTCCTTTATCTTCAATTCCAATTGATCTGCAAGCAATTCCGCCAGACGTTCGATCCGATCCGTTTTGTCCAGCATCGAGCCCAGATCGGCTTGAAAGGTAAGCGTCGAAAGGCGGGAAAGGTACTCTTCCAGCGGTTTTTCCAGGTCACGACGGAAGAAGTAATCCGCATCGGCAAAACGAGCTCGGATCACCTGCTCGTTACCCCGTGTGACGATATCGAGATGCTCTTCGCCGCCATTGCGTACAGCGATGAAATACGGCAGCAAAGCACCTTCCTTTTCTACCGGGAAGTAGCGTTGATGTTTTTTCATCACGGAAATCAATACCGGCATGGGCAATGCCAGGAATTTGGTTTCGAACTCTCCCCGCAGCGCGGTAGGCTTTTCTACCAGATTGGCGACCTCAGCTAACAAATCCGTTTCCCCTTCAAGATTGCCCTTCACTTCTTTTGCCAACCGGGAAGCCTGTTCTAGGATCTCTTTGGCCCGTTTTTCACCGTCGAGGATGATGCCGTGTGAAGCGATGGTTTTGAAATAGTCCTTAACTGATTTAATCGAAACCTGCTCCGGATCATCGAAGCGCATGGTGCGCGTCACGCAATCGCTCGATAAACCGGCGTATTCAAAGGGCACGCGATGATCTCCATGAAGCGCCAGCAGCCAACGTATCGGCCGCGAGAAGGCGACTCCGCTCTGATTCCAGCGCATCGATTTTTCAAAACGCAGTCCAGAAATCGTCGCCGGCAGGGTTTCACAAAGAACCGCATCCGCAGAAACCCCCGCCTGGCGCACTTCCACAACCACATAGCGGCCGCCATCCGTATCACGGACCTGGAGATCTTCAACCGCTACGTTCTTGCTGCGCGCAAATCCTTCGGCAACCTTTGTGGGTTTTCCTTCTTCGTCGAATGCTCGTTCCGCAGGAGGCCCTTTCACCAACGATACGAGATCGGATTGTTTGGGCGCCAGTTTTTCCACGTGAACGACCAGCCGGCGCGGTGTACCGCTGACCTTTACACCCTCATGGACGAGCCGGTTTTCCTCGAGCATATGGATCATGGATTCTTCCAATTGATTTACCGCTTCATCCAGATCCTCCGCCGGTAGTTCCTCCGTTCCGATCTCCAAGAGAAAGTCTGCCGGCGACTTTGGAGCCGGTCGTTCGTCCTGCGCGTCTCCCGTTTCCGGCAACGACACACCCCAGCGGTCGCGCAGCGGAAAGTCTAAGCTCTCGCGTTGTTCGACGTATGCATCCGCCACATTTCGGGCCAAATCCCGCATACGGCCAAACAACGCTGCTCGTTCGGTTACACCAACCGCACCGCGCGCGTCCAGCAAATTGAAGGCGTGGGAACACTTTAGGATATAGTCATGTGCCGGGAAGACCATTCCCGCAGCCAGGCAAGCATCGGCTTCGGTTTCGTACTCGTCGTAGAGCCGACGTAAACGCTCTACATCCGCTGTTTCGAAGTTATAACGGCTGTGTTCCTGCTCGGCGGTTAAATTGATCTCGCCGTAGGTGACGCTATCATTCCATCGAATATCGACGAAACTGTCCACCTCCTGCAGCGCCAGGACGATGCGTTCGAGACCGTAGGTAATTTCCACCGATACCGGATCCAGCGTCTGACCACCAGCTTGCTGGAAATAGGTGTACTGTGTGATCTCCTGACCGTCCAGCCAGACTTCCCAACCCAACCCCCAGGCACCGAGGGCCGGAGAGATCCAGTTGTCCTCGACGAAACGGATGTCGTGTTCTTCCGGGTGGATTCCCAGAGCTACGAGCGATTGCAGATAACGTTCGATGGGATCGCCCGGATCGGGCTTCAATATCACCTGGAATTGGTAATAATGCTGCCAGCGGTTGGGATTCTCACCGTAGCGTCCATCCGCCGGTCGGATGGATGGTTCGACATAGGCCACACACCATGGCTCCGGACCAAGCACCCGCAGGAACGTGGCCGGATTCATCGTGCCCGCGCCGACCTCGGTGTGGTAGGGCTGCCAAATGATACAACCTTGATCTGACCAAAACTTCTGAAGTCGTAGAATCACGTCTTGTAAATTTGGTCCTGATTTTTCCTTCAAATTCGAGCCCTCGCTATTCTGTGATGGTATCCGGTTCTGGTTGATCTCGTATCGTACGGCGTACACGCCGCAGGAATGACGGACTGTTCAGCTTTCGCTCCAAAATGAAGGATAGAAAATCCTCCATCAATGATTCGATCTCCCGATAGGTTTTCGCCCGAATCCGCACCGTTGATGCAGAGGCGTAAGTATTCCGCTGGTAGTGCCGTATCACCTTCAACGCCGCCAAAGATATCGGGCGGGCGCGCTCCCTTCCCGGTCTGCAAACCGGGCACAAAACGCCGCCGGATGAAAAGGAAAAATATTGATCCTCCGGTTTTACCTCCAGCTCACATTCCACACAGTTGAACAGCTCCGGCTTATATCCGGTGAGATCGAGGAGCCGCAGCTCATAAAAACGCAAGACGGCATCTGCGTCCGCACCCGCCTCGAGACGCTCCAGCGTGTTCACCAGCAATCGGTAGAGTGAGCGATTGGGATCGCGTTCAACCGTGAACCGATCCAGCAATTCCACGACATACGCTGCCTGGCTCAAGAGAACCAGATCCTGCCGCAGGTGCGGAAACAATTCGATCGCCTCCGCCTGTGTAATGATATCGAGTTCACGGCCTTTCGCCACCATTAATTCCACCTGGGTGAACGGCTCGAGGTGGCCGGCTTTTCGGGATTGTGGACGCCGGACCCCCTTGGCGATCGCCTTGATTTTGCCATGATCTAAGGTATACAAGGACAGCAAGCGATCGGCTTCGCCTAAATTTTGGCGCCGCACGACGACTGCATCCGTTCGATAAACACGTTCCCTGGCTGACATGTTGCGATTATACCAGCGCCCTATTCATACGTGGAATTCCTTCGCTGTTGGGGTACAATCCCTTGTTGATCGAATACATACCCATTAACAGGAATTACCTGTCGAGGAACACAACCATAATGAAACGCACCCTGGTAATCCATCCCTTCTTGTTTGCAAGTTATCCCATACTCGCACTCCTGGCTTACAACATCGAGTGGGCGTTTATCGCGGATGCCTACCGATCGCTCGCGGTAACATTGCTCGTTGCAGCGGTAGTATTTCTCATCGCCCGTTGGCTGATGAAAGACTGGTTGAAGGCCGGTTTGATTGTTACTTTGGCCGTTCTGCTTTTCTTTTCCTACGGCCATATTTATGAACTGTTAAAAAAATCGGAACACTTTGCAGCCATTGGACGCCATCGCTATATGATTCCCACATGGGGTCTGCTTTTCATTTTCGCTGCCATTTTCATCGCGCGCACTCGATCGAACCTTCAATCCTTCACCAACGCCCTCAACATTGCATCTATCGCCGCGCTCATCCTGCCTGTCGCTACCATCGTGCAGTTCCAATTCGAGTCATCATCCGGCCGGGCGACCGCAGACTCCATCCACGAACGTCCGATTATTCAACTCCAACTACCTCCTGGAGAAGATCCACCCGATGTATATTACATCATCCTGGATGCCTACGGACGGGCGGATATCCTGCAGGAAATCTTCAACTACGATAACACGCCCTTCCTCGACGAACTCCGAGAGAGAGGTTTCTACATCGGTGACTACAGCCGTCCGAATTACGCACAAACAAGTCTCTCTATCACCTCTTCTACGAACATGGAATACATTCAGGACCTAATCCCGAATCCTGACCCGAACGATAAGAGTCGCGACGTGTTGTGGAGTTTGCTGAAACGCAGCAATGTCCGCAGGGCACTGGAAGCTATCGGCTATAAAACCGTAGCCTTTCCAACAGGTCTCGCGGGGACGGAACTTCAAGACGCGGATGTCTACTACAGCGCGGGGATCATCGACGATATCGTCAGTTTGAGTGCCGTAACGCCGTTTGAAAACATGCTGGTTTACAACTCTGCCGGTCGAATCCTCACTGATGGCCTGATCGTCCTGCCCAGTTTCATCAAAGAATTAAACTATCCCTATGAAGTACGGCGAGCGCGCACGTTGAACGCCTTCGAGCATCTCATGGAAATTCCCGATCTCGAAGGACCGCATTTCGTGTTCGCTCACATCATCGCACCACATCCGCCGTTCGTTTTCGATCGTTATGGCAATCCAGTGCAGCCGAATGCGCCATTCTCACTCGGCTTTGGTTATGGAGAGTACCGGCCGGAAGAACTGGAGAGCTGGGTCGAGGGCTACCGCGAGCAGCTGATGTTCGTCAACGATCGCATTCTCCAGGTCATCGACGCGATTTTATCTAAATCTAAAACCCCGCCGATTATTGTCATTCAGGGTGACCACGGGCCGAAAGCCGAAACGAGTATCTTACCCTACACGCACGAACGCTTATCCATTTTCAATGTCTACTATCTTCCCAATGGAGGCGACGAATCGCTCTATCCGACGATAACCCCGGTAAATTCATTTCGTGTGATCTTCAACACCTATTTCGGGGCCTCGCTTGAAATCCTGCCGGATCGGGTCTTCTATTCGCAGTACAGCAAGCCCTATTCGTTTTTCGAAGTCACGGACGAGGTGTACGACTATTACCGCTAGGTTGAAAAGATGGAGATTTCCATAGCGAGGATCATCAAGGAGAAACGGCAATGACGAAGCGATCGTTCCTGACGTTACTCTTGACGACACTGCTCAGCGGTTGCGGAAAGCCTGCCGCAATAACACCGACGACCGCCGAGATTCCGGCGCAACAACAAACGGAATATCCAACCCTGGATCTAGGCGAAGCCAACGTGCTAGATGTACGTTTCGAGGCTTTGGGCGAGGGGGAATATCGTTTCCACGTTACGTTGATTCACGACGACAGCGGTGAAGCCCCGGATTTCGCCGATTGGTGGCAGGTTGAGGATACACAAGGCAACCTGCTTGGCCGACGGGAATTACTGCACAGCCATGATACGGAGGCGTTTACCCGTTCGGGTATAATCTTCGTTCCCGATATAATTGATTTCGTGATCGTACGCGGCCACGACATGCGCCACGGCTACGGCGGACAATCGATGCGCGTGGATATGCGTAGCGGTGAAACCATTCCCTTCGACGAAGGCAGCGATCCCACACCATAAGGTTAGATTGGTGCTTTAACGATCGTTGAAATCTTGCGGGCCAAAAGCCCGAGGCAGGAGTTCGGCAAGCGCAACGTCGGCGATCAACGTACCCGCATCATCTATAATCAACACACGAATATCCAGACTGAACTCGGATAACGCCTGCCGGCACGACCCGCAGGGAAACCCCCCATTCTCCGTGGCAACTGCGATGGCCTCGAAATTGCGTTCACCGTCGGTCACCGCTTTGAAAAGAGCCACACGTTCGGCACACATGCTCGTTGGATATGCCGCGTTTTCCACGTTCGCCCCGCGATAGATCTTGCCCGTATCTGTTCGCAATGCGGCGCCTACGGCATAACCGGAATAAGGAGCATAAGCGCCCTTTCGTGCTGCAAGCGCTTCGTGGACTAACTCACTCTGCTGCGTTTTTATGATCGCCATTATCCATCTCCGGTGCACGCGGCGCTAACCGGTGGGCACGTATCTTCCGAATTCGTCGACCGCTGACTTCTTCGACAATCAGCCGTAATCCTCCGGCCTCCACAACTTCACCCTTCACCGGCACTTTTCCCAGGCGGCTGTAAATAAACCCCCCGAGAGTTTCACTGGTTTCCTTGGGCAATTCCGCTTCCGTCATCAAGTTGACATCATCGAGATCGATGCGGCCGCTGAACAGGAATTCACCCTCCTGCAGCTTCTGAAACGGCAACTCCTCTCCGTAGTCATACTCGTCGCGGATTTCGCCGACGATCTCCTCGACCAGATCCTCAATCGTGACCAGACCGGCAGTCCCACCGTACTCATCCACCACGATCGCCATGTGAACCTGTTTGACCTGCATCTCCGTTAAGAGATCGTCCACGCGCTTGGCTTCGGGCACGAAATATGCTTCCCGGCAAAGACTTTTAACGATCTGGTCCTCCACCCCATCTCGCCAAGCCGCGAGCAAGTCTTTGTAATACAGTAATCCGACGATATTGTCGATGCTTTCCTGGAAAACCGGAGCACGTGAAAACCCGGTTTGCATGAAGGATTCTGTGGCCTCCACAAGAGATGTGTCCTGCTCGAAAGCCAGCATGTCGATCCTGGGCACCATCACTTCCCGGACCAGAGTGTCGGCGAGTTGGAAGATCGAATAGATCATCGCTTTTTCGTCCTCTTCGATCACCCCGTCCTCTTCTCCTGCGTCCACCAACGTCATGATTTCCTCTTCGGTTACCAGGGGATAGGCGCGCTCGTCAGTATTCCCATTGATCTGTTTGGCAAAGCGAGAGAGTAACCAACTCAGCGGTGTAATTAAAATCCGGATGGCGTAAGCAATTACGCTTAATCGAATCGCCCACTGCTCCGGATTACGCAGCGCCAGGTTGTCCGCCAGAAATTCAAACAAGCCCATTAATATCCCCACACCAAGAAGGATACAGCCGGTGGAGACCAGCGGGACCACGTCAAGATCGTGTAACGGCAAGCTATACACGACCAATGCAACGCCAATCACGGCAAGACGACTGATGCTCAAACCAATCCCAAATGTAAGTATGAGACGTCTTGCATCCTCGGCAACGCGAATCGCCAGTGCCGCTCGTTTTTTGCCATCCTCCATCATTGCCCTGAGTTTTGCATGATGGCTGTTGACAAATGCGGCCCGGATAAACGCAATCAGTGCATCCAGGAGAAGAAGTCCGACAAAAACAAACGTACCAGATAGCATATTACTCCTCGACATTCGGCCTTTGGACGACACGCGCGGGAACCCCGACAGCGACCGCGCCATCGGGGACATCGCGCGTGACGACCGAGCCGGCACCCGTGCGAGCCTTGTTGCCAATCCGCACCGGTGCTACCAACATCGTATCGCTGCCGATAAACGCCTCGGCGCCGATTTCCGTGGGATGCTTTCGCTCACCATCGTAATTGCAGGTGATCGTTCCTGCACCGATGTTTGTGTTTTCCCCAACCGTGGTGTCACCAACGTATGAAAAATGGCCCATTTTCACCCCCGCCTTCAGGGTGCTGTTCTTGACTTCGCCGAAATTCCCCATGTGCACCCCGCGGCACAGTCGGGTGCCGCTGCGCAGATGTGCGAAAGGTCCGATATCCACCTCATCCTCCAGCACAGCGCTTTCCAGCACCGAAGCGGTCACCGTACAACGATCGCCAAGCGCAGTATCGCGTATGATCGAATTCGGGCCCAGTCGGCAATCGCAGCCGACCACCGTTTTGCCCTCTAAATGGGTGTTGGGCAAAATCTCTGTATCGCTTCCGAGTTCAACATCCGGCCCGATGTAGGTAGTATCCGGATCGATAAGCGTTACCCCCGCGAGCATCCAGCGATTATTAATCCTTCTGCGCAGTGCAGTCTCCGCCTCCGCCAGATGGGCGCGGTTGTTGACTCCAATAATCTCACTCAAATCTTCCACCTCAGTGCTGACCACATCATGATCTTCTTCCGCTGCCATCGATATCAAATCCGTAAGATAGTATTCTCCTTTTGGAGAGAGCGGTAAAACAGGGAGATGTTCCCACAGCCAATCCGCTCGAGCCGCATACGCTCCAACATTCAGCTCCCCGATTGCAAGTTGTTCCTCGGTTGCATGCGCTTCTTCGATAACGCACAGGATACGTCCTTCTTCCGAACGCAGAATTCTACCGAACCCTCGAGATTGCGCTGATTTGGCAGTCAGAATTGAAAGCGGTCCGCTGTTCTTTTCTTGCGCAGAAATCAACCTTTTCAACGTATCCGCCTCGAGCAATGGCAAATCCGCGTTGACGATCAAGACCAGGTCCGATTTTCCCTGCAGCGCATCACAAGCCTGGTACGCCGCATGGCCCGTACCCAATCGTTCCTCCTGCACGACATACGCAACCTCACTTGCAAACTGCTCTCTTACTTCACTCGCTTCCGGGCCAACGACCACAGTGGGGTTTTTCCCTGTGGCTGCTTGGCAGGAGGCGACAACCCAGGATAGCAGTGGGCGTCCCCCCAAGCGATGAAGCACTTTCGGGCTTTTGGATTTCATGCGTGTTCCCAAACCTGCCGCCAGGATTACAGCATCACAAACCATAACCACCTCCTCAATAATCGATCGAAAAGAAGCTGACAATCGAAGGAAATGCATCCAAGAAGCATTCCAGGATGACATATCTGTACACTCGAGGCGTTTTGCCCGAGAAGTTGAAGCGATTTGCCGGATGGAGGTTTGTCGTCTTGCACAGGGGTTAAGTCTTCTATCAGATTCTGAGATGGGGCGCCAGGGCTCGAACCTGGATCCACGGATTCAAAGTCCGGTGTGCTGCCATTGCACCACGCCCCAACGTTTGACCGATTCGCCTAAGCGTTGCAAATTGTAACATACGCCTCCGATGTTCAACACCCCCAACGTTTGAAGAGCAAAGAATAGAGGGTTGGGGAAAAGAACTAACTGAGCGTCTCGGGGTCATTCTTCATCAAACCGCGTTCGCGAGCCTCTCGAAAGGTGAGAATATCCTCATCATCCACCGTGAATTCGGAGGTATCATCCGCCATTTTTCGCCAATACATTTCGGCGTCATCTTTCAAGGCCTCGTCGGATTTGGCTTTCAACTTTGATCCCGTCCAATCCTGTCTGTCATCCTTGGCGCCGGGATGTGTTTCATCGACCTTGAACTCTCTCCACTCGAGAGCATGTCCTGCGCTCGCATGTTCAGGACTCGAGGGCGATGTACCTCCCGGAACGAAATGCGCCAACAATGCCGCAGCTGCCCGCTTTCCATAGTGTACGATCGCGCCCATCTTGATGGTTTCCTGCCCGCTGCGTAGAATGATCACCAGGGCATGGGTTGTCCCCACGCTGGCGAGATAGAGATCGTGTGTGTCGCCAGCGAAATATTGGATGCTACCCGGGTAACTCGAGCCCAACAACGCGGATGTCTTCTGACCCGCATTGAAAGCATTAGTCATCGATATCAACGTCGTTTCCAGATCGGGGATCTCGCTTTCACCCGACTGGGCGATAATTTCACCATTGGCGTTTATCAGCAGCGTCAGATCCGCACTGAGTGTATGCAGCACTTGCTGGAGGATGGCTTCGACTTGTGTCTGTCCTTTTTGAATTTCATCCGCATCATCTTCTCCCGTAAATGCTTCCAAAGCCCGATCAACTGCTTCCAGGAAGTAATTGGTCCCAATCGGTTTTTGGAACAAGGCGACGATTCCAAGCTCTTCGGCCTTCGCCTGGAGCTCTTGTATCGGCTGACCGGTTATCACGATGCTGCGGGCATGCGGATGAAGCTGTTTATATCGCTGCAGCACTTCGTGGCCGGAGATTCCCGGCAGCCCCAGGTCTGTAATCAGCAGATGAACCGGTCCGCGAGTCAACTCGATGAGCGCATCCTCACCCGAGTGCACATCGATTACCGAGCATGCTCGGCCCGATAACTCGAGGTTCGAACGCAACATGCGAACGACCTCATGTCCCTCATCCACTACTAAAATCCGTGGGGTCTTCATGGTACTCATTCTAGCATACGCCGAACAACGGATAACACCGAACCGATTTCCTACTCGATTTCTACTGCGATGGAGCCGGACAATCGACTTCGACGATTATTCTTATCCCATCCAAAAGCCATTCCGACCATAGATCCGATCGCAAGAAAAGCATTTTTACCGGTCCTACTCGGCACATAGAAAAAAACCGCTGCCCGAGTAATTGGCATGCGGTTTTTTGATGATTCGTCAGATCTGCTGTGGTCGCCGGTATCTCAACTCGTCCCGCGCATGCGCGGATCGAAGAGATCGCGCACCGCATCGCCGATGAGGTTCCACGCCAACACGAAAAGCACAATGACCAAACCGGGGTAGACCACAACATACCAATACGTTGCCAAATCCGTGATCCAATCCCGGGCGAAGGAAATGATCTGGCCCCAGTCTGCGTAACCGACTTCGGTGCCGACGCCAAGGAAACTCAAAGCGGCAAAGCTAAGCACGTAGGTGCCTACGTCCATCGAGGCAACGACCAGCGTGGGGAAGATGGCATTGGGCAGAATGTGGCGGAACAAAATACGCCGATCGCTCGCTCCAATGACACGAGCGGCCATAACATAATCACGTTCTTTCACTGACAGTATGTCACCGCGCACAAGGCGCGCGTAACTCATCCAACCAAAGGCGATCAAGGCGATAATCGCTGGGACAACACTGCGCCCTATAACAGGTGTGAGAATCGTAGACAAGGTCAGCGCGGCCAAAAAGAAGGGGAACGACATAAAAATATCCGTGATACGCATGATCACATTGTCAACCGCACCGCCATAATAAGCCGACAAAGAACCGGTCAGAATGCCGATCACGACGACTGCAATCGTAACCGAGAGCCCTGCTTTGAAGGCCGTACGGGTGCCCCAGATGATGCCATAATAAACATCCCACTGCCCGCTCGTCGTTCCGAGGAAATGAACCCATTCCTCTTTGCCAGTAATCGGCTCATACCAAAACGGCACTGGTGGCGGGCGACTTTCCCAGGCTGTTCCAGGTTCTTGCGGTGTGGGGTGAAAACCATCTCGAGGGATACGGTAAGGAGTCTCCGGATTGCGGGGTGGCGCAAGCACGGGTGCGAAAATCGCAATAAAAATAAAAACCGCCAGAATGACAAAACCCGCAATCGATAAGGGATTGGTGACCAATCCTTTCAACAGCCGGTACGGCTCTGGCCCCAATATGCGCTCAAGGCGACTGATCTTTCGTTCCGGAAGGCCATCCAGCGTCACTTCAAGAACTTGCTTACGATGCTTGATGATTTCCGACTCACCTGCATTGTTCTTCTGGTTTTCCATGAACCCTTTCCTTAAACCTTTAAATTAAATATCGATGAGATAAATTACGACAGCCGAACGCGTGGATCCACGACGGCATAGAGCACATCGACAACCAGGTTGGCGACGATCAAGATCAAACCATTGAACATGGTCAATCCGAGAATGGCGACCACATCCAGATTCAAAGCCGCACGCGCTGCCGCGCGTCCGATTCCGGGGTAATTAAAAATGGTTTCAGTGATCACCACACCGTTCAACAAGGCGACGACGGTAAAACCCGCAATGGTGACGACGGGGATCAAGGCATTGGGCAGTGCGTGTCGCATGATGACAACCGATTCCTTCAAACCTTTGGAACGCGCCGTGGTGACATATTCCTGGCTAAGTGTTTCCAACATTGAAGAACGAGTTACACGCAGCATCAGTGCCCAGGAGAGATAGGATAATGTAACAACAGGCAAGATCATGTGACGCATTACATCAATGAATATATCGAAGCGGCCGTTCAAAAGCGAGTCGAAGCTGTATAAATGCGTATATGTGCGAAATTCTTCCGACATGATGATCTGATTGGCCCAATCGGACACCCGCCCAGGAGGGAACCATTGCAATCCAGCATAGAAAATCATCAAAACGACAAGTGCGAATACAAACGTAGGAAAAGACCAGCCCAGAATGCTGAAGACGCGTGCGGCCTGGTCGATAAATCGGTTATGGTTAATCGCGGCAAGCACACCTAATAATATCCCTACCAATACAATGGGCAGCACACTCCATATCGCCAGATCAAGTGTATTGGGGAGACGCGCTGTAATGATATCGATCACAGGTTGGGACGCGGAACGGGCGTAGCCTAAATCCCCGCGCAGCAATCCACCTTCCCATTCCCCGGTCTCCTCATCCTGCGTGCCTACCAGCCAGATATAGTATTGTGTATAAATCGGCTCATCCAAGCCATACTTGCGAATAATGCCTTCCAATTGACGTTCGTTTCTGGGGATTTCACGCACCCAAAGCGCGCTGCGCTCTGTGGGACTCAGAAAAGAGAGCATGCCGAAAATCAATATCGTCGTGCCGAACAACAAAAGCGGGAGCAGCAAAATCCGTCTCACAACATAAGCTGACATATCACCTCCTGCGAATGGAGAACCTGCAGGGGAAATTCATTCCCCTGCAGGCAGTATAACGAACGCCTCAATCAGTGAGCGACATCGAAAACGAAGAATGCATCGGCGCGATACGTCGTTGGATGACCGAAATAGACGATCAAAGGTTGATCCTCTGCGCCTTCGACATCTTCACACACATGAACTTCCTGCGCAGCATCCCATGGACATGAAATTGTCGCGTACGGTGTGACCTGATCGACGAACTCGCGAGGTACATAGAGTATATCGGCGTCGCCGGCTTGCGCCATGGCGAAGCGTGTACCCCACTCGTCCACCTCGGACCAAATTACTCGCTCCAGTACCGGTATGTCACCCCAGTAGTTATTATTACTTGTGATGACGACTTCCACACCCGGTTCCCAGTGATCGAGCATGTAGGGTCCGGTTCCGTTGACAACATCGCGGATCGGCGAGGTCGCCGAGTCGATGCCGTAGTAATCCTGCCAGGTGGCACAATCGCCATCCCAGGTTCCGTTCTCGATGGCCCAGTCCTTATCGATGATGGAACCCCAGCTCTGGGCCAATGTGGCCAGGAACGGAGCCCACGCTTGAGACAGAGTCATCGTGACGGTGCCTGCATCAGGATCGGATTCGATGGCGCCTGTGATTTGTTCACATGCTGCCATGAGGGCATCGGCATCCGCTTCCTTAAGGGCGTCTGGATCATCATCCAGCGCACCTTCGGGGTCTACCAGTTCGGCGATGTCGTACACACCGGTGCCAAAGAAAGGTTCGGTGAACAACCACTGTGGTGACCAAGTTCCACCCTGGAGGATGCCGCGCTCGAAGGTGTATTCCACATCTTCGGCCGTCAGATCCTGACCTTCATGGAACTTTACACCATCGCGAATGTTGAAGGTGTAAACCGTGCCGTCAGCGGAGATATCGTAGTCCTCCGCCAGGAGCGGCACGAAGGCACTGGCATTCTCGCCATCGTAGGTCACTAACTGCTCGTAGGTGTTGAGGATTACGTTGTCACCGAAGTTCTCGTAGTTCCAGGCCGGGTCCAGCGTGTCTACGTCACCGATCGTGGCGTAGGTCAGCGTCGTTGGCTCGGAGGCATCTTCGGACTTCGAGAATGACTTCCAGCGGGCGGCCAGATCTTGGATTGGGTTAAAGTAATAGCCTTCCACCCATTTCTGCATCCAGGCTCGTCCGGTGGGAACCACCAAGCGGATGGCGATCGCCTCATCGTAATCGATCTGATTCAGCTCGTGATAGGCATCTGCACGCGCATCATCCGTCGTAGCAGAAACGCCTTCGCTTACCAGAACTTTCAGTTCATCCCACAACTCATCGGGTAGATTCTGCCGGCTGGCGTAGGTGCCCACCAGGAACGGCTGCGCCCAGTTGTGCGGATCGTGCAGGTCTTCTTGCCAGCCCGAGATGTTCACAGGGATGCGGCTGTTGCGGTAGTTCTCAAGAAACGATGGCCACGGAAGCCCGATGATCTCGATGATGTAACGTTCATCGACTTCACTCAGATTGGACTGCAGGATCTCGGCCGCCGTCTGGCGTTCCAAGTTACCCGTGTTGTAGGCAATCTGCATGCGGAAGCCGTTCTCCGCCACTGCACCATCCCATGCCAAATCCATCTCGGCAGCACATTGTTCGAGATCGAACGTGTAATGCGCTCCATCGGTTTCATAGCCAACCATACCCGGAATCAGATATCCGACATTCTGTATGGCTTCGCTTGCCCAAGCATCTCGAATGAAGGTTTCCCAGTCGAAGCAGTAGTTGAAGGCCTTGCGCACGTGCACATCCGAGAAGAAATCGGGTGGGACGCCATTGCCGTCAAGCTTGCAGCTTCCCAAGAAGGGATTATCACATTCATCTTTCTTGGCACAGCCAGCGACAACAATGCTTAATACGGCGCTCAAGGCTATGACCCAAAATAGGTGCTTCCTCGACATATTCTCCTCCTTCAGATTTTTATACGGTTGATCCAATTAACGATTGTTGACATCTATAGATAACCAGATACAGCCTTCATGGTCACCTCCCCTCAATCACCTCCTTCACGAATCGCTTTGCTCATCGAATGGATTAAACTAAGTGACATGCAACCTTATGATCAGGTGCTACTTCGCGTAGCAGTGGTTCATCTTGAGAACAGATTGCTTCTGCAATCGGACAACGAGTATGAAAACGACAGCCAGCGGGTGGATTGGCAGGGCTGGGAACATCACCGGTGAGAATGATGCGGGATCTTTGCTCCTCCACAACGGGATCGGGAACCGGTATGGCTGATAGCAAGGCTTGTGTGTACGGATGAAGCGGATTCGAATAGAGTTCTTCACTGCTTGCGACTTCTGCCAATTTGCCCAAGTACATCACAGCCACCCGAGTTGCAATATGACGAACCATACTCAAATCGTGCGCAATAAACAGGTATGTGAAGTGAAATTGGTCCTGAAGATCCTCGAGGAGATTTACGACCTGCGCCTGAACAGAGACATCCAGTGCCGAAATGGGCTCATCGGCAACGATGAATTCTGGATTGAGCGCCAGCGCCCGAGCGACACCAACGCGTTGTCGCTGCCCGCCGGAAAATTCGTGCGGGTAACGCACCGAGAATCGATGGTTAAGACCCACCAATTCCAGTAAATCGGCCACTTTCTCATCCCGCTCCTTCCCCTTCATCTGTGTGTGAATTTGAAGCGGTTCGCCGATTAATTCACCGATCGTCATGCGGGGGTTGAGCGAGGCGTAGGGGTCCTGGAAGATCATCTGCATGTACGGCCGGAAGCTTCGCAGCTCACGCCGAGGCAGCGCACTCACTTCGGTGTCGCGGAAAAATACTTTTCCATCGGTGGGTTCGTACAAACGCAGCATTGTTCGACCTGTCGTCGATTTACCGCAGCCGCTTTCACCCACCAATCCCAACGTCTCCCCGCGCTTGATTTCGAAGGAGATTCCATCCACGGCCTGGACGGCTCCCACTTGCCGACGAAACAATACACCACGTTCAATCGGGAAGTGTTTTTTCAAGCCTTCGACACGGACGAGGACATCATTGTCCGGTTTCGCTGCAGTCGTAATATCACTCACTCGTCGATTCTCCCAAAGACCCCTTACGGTAAATCTTCTGTTGTGACATCAAACCAGCATGCAATGTTATGATTCTCGCCAACCGAACGCATGCCGGGATTCTCCTCCCAGCATCTATTCTGAACGAAGGGACAGCGTGGCGCGAATGGGCAAAACTTTGGTTCTTCAAACAAATCCGGAGGGCGTCCTTTGATGTTCGCCAGACGATCTTCGCGAACTTGGTCAATCCGAGGCAAGGATTGCAGCAGCGATATTGTGTAAGGGTGACGCGGGTTACCATACACTTCCTTGACGGACGCTCTCTCCACAGGATATCCGGCATACATCACAACAACTCGATCGACCAAGCGTGCCACAACACCCAAATCGTGTGTTATCCAGATAATCGCCATGCCCAACTTATCTTGGAGTTGGTTAACCAAGTCTACTATTTGCGCCTGAATGGTGACGTCCAATGCTGTTGTGGGTTCGTCCGCGATGAGTATTTTCGGATCGCAGGACAGTGCCATTGCAATCATCGCTCGTTGACGCATACCTCCCGAGAATTGATGGGGATAATCATCAAGTCTCGCGGCAGGATCGGGGATGCCCACCATAATGAGAAGCTCAATGACCCGCTCACGCGCCTCCCGCTTCGACATGCCCAGGTGCTCGATCATCGGCTCAGCCACCTGGCGTCCGATTGTCATCACGGGATTGAGAGACGTCATCGGATCTTGAAAGATCATTCCGATTTCCTTCCCTCGCACCTGGCGCAGCTCATCGATCGGGAGTTGGAGTAAATCCTTGCCCAAAAAGAATGCCTCACCCCGTTCGATTTTCCCGGGCGGATTGGGAATCAAACGCAGAATGGAAAGCACAGTAACACTCTTGCCACAACCACTCTCCCCAACAATCCCGAGCGTTTCCCTCTCATCTAAGTTGAACGACATTCCGTTGACGGCGTGAACCACACCTTCTGGTGTGTAGAACCGGGTCACTAAATCTTTGACTTCGAGGATTGTTTGCGTCAATGTGACCTCTTTTTGAAGATTTTCTTGTCGATATTAATTTCCTGGATTTTTTTGTTGCTACCCTCTGGATTGATTATATCGATTTTCGATGCTCATTCAATCGTTATCCTCATTTTAGCAACTTTTTTACGTACGGAGTGTTGTAACGTGCTTAAGCACATTTTTTATTCTACCATGCCTTTAGTGTTATTTGTCATACAATTGTACCGAACAAATTGTATACCTTTTCAACTGATGAACGTAGCCCAAGCCAGTTCAATCGTTCAATTTCCAGCCTCGCAACCCTCACCCAAATCAAACCACTCGATGTTCCAAAAGCCGCTTACAGCAAGGGGAACGATATCCAGTCCACAGACATCAGGATTTGCTGCCATGACACGCGGCGGCAGGAAAAGTGGAATGGCGGGCAATTCTTGGGCAAATACCTCCTGAGAAAGCAAAACCGCATCCAGATAGGTTTGCGTTTCCGGCGCGCCTAATAAGATCGTATCACAGGCCGCGTTGAACTGCGCATTACTATATCCACTAGCATTACTGCCTAAAGAATAGGTATCCGAAGGGATTTCACGCCCAGCGAACATCTCACACAATGGCGTCCACCAAGCCGGCCACGCCCATCCAACGGTCTGGAATCCACGACCGAAGATAGGTCCATCAGGCCACAAGGATGTAAACGTGGATGCTTCTGAATACTCGATGGTCATCTCGATCCCACATTCGGAGAGATCCGCCTGAATTTGCTCCGCCAACGCTTCTTGCATACTTCCAGCGACCGTTTTGTAGCTGAAAGAGAGTGGGGTTCCGAAAGTGACGCCCGGCACACCTTGTGCGACTCTGGCGGTGTCGGCCAGGCCATCTGTATCCACCCAACCCACCGCTTCGAGCATCGCCTGCGCGGCTTCGACATCATAGACGGTAAATTCCAGGTCGCTTGCATACGCGGGGTGCTCGGGTGAGATGTATGAATTCGAGATGGAAGCTAGCCCAGAATAGATATCCTCTGCGATGCTCTCCCGATCAATGCAGCCTGCAATCGCCTGCCGTGTATGCACATCGGCAAAAAGGTCCTTATCAAATTCCTGCCCTACAGGAGAAAGATTGAAATCCATTCGATAGAGAAATAATCCGGAACCCGTTATGATCGACAGCTCACCAGATTCTTCTAAATCCATGAGCATCGTGAATGCATCGTCCGGAATCAACGATTCATCGAGAATATCACATTCGCCGGTAAGCAGCTGCTGAATGGCGACATCCCCATCATTACCCAGAAACCGATAGATCAAGCGGTCGAACTTCGGAAGTCCCTCGGACGCACGGAAATAATTGGGGTTGGGCGTTAATACGATCTGCTGACCGTCAGACCAGGATTCAATTTGATAGGCTCCCCATCCCACAATCAAACGGTTGGACTCCTCTGCCGTTAGCAGCTCGTCGGGCGTGAAGTTCTCGAGGACGTGCTTTGGTAAAGGATGCCAAAAATTCGTTTTGTATTCCGAATCGATGAAACCGGGAATCCCCGTCCAACGCACACTCAAACCGTCGTCCAAGGCTTCATATGTATCGGTTCGATCCACCATGTACTTATACGTGAACTCGGTCTGGCGGTCTAGTTCATAGGAGAAGACCGAATCTTGCGCAGTCAATGGCGAGCCATCCGACCAGGTCAAACCGGGCAGCAGGTGAAATTCCACGACCATGCGGGGCATGAAGACCTCACCACCCTCGTATGTGAGCAGGCATCCCGAACCCTCACAGCCGGAGGGAAGATATTCTTTGCCATAGGTGAGGATCTCAGGCTGGAGCGTATTTGGATTGTAAAACTGCTCTCCGCCATGTACAGCTACTTCTTCCAAACGGGCATCCTCACCCCGGGCCAGATTGGGCAGGCCGTCCAGGATGACCGCTTCGGCCTGATAGTCAACGACATCGATCGGTCCATCGTACACCGCCTGGAGAACAGCGTTCGCCTCACCGCCAGATACACCACCGAAATACAGTTTGTTATAGATATAGAGGGAATCGGGTTCTCGCTTCAGACAGACGAATAGGGTTTTTGCAGGCGGCGGTTCCGGCGTTGGTTCGAATATTGATGTCGCGGTTTCCGAGCCATCGATTGTTAACGGTAAATCGACCTCGTCAGGTGGCCGGCAAGCGCCAAGTATGATCACGACGAGGGTCAGTACAATGATGCAGGCAGTGTTGCGCGTCGCAGTGCTTCGCTCCACATAATCCTCCGGTTTTCTGTGTTTAAGTTCACCTTTCTTCCTCATTTTCATCCCCCTGGTTTAAGAATTGAAGCTCATCATCGGATAGCGTCGCTTGATTTAATAAATCCGGTCGTCGCTCTGCCGTTCGTTTTAATGATGTCTTCCGCCGCCATGCTGCAATACGGGCATGATCGCCGGAGAGGAGCACATCCGGAACCTTCATCCCCCGGAAATTCGCCGGGCGTGTGTAGTGCGGATGCTCCAATAATCCATTGGCGTGTGAGTCCTGGTCCGCTGCAAGATGATCCCCCAGCACGCCAGGGATCAACCGCGCGACAGCATCGATCACCATCAATGCCGGCAATTCTCCTCCCGTCAGCACGTAATCGCCGACGGATATTTCATCCGTGGCGAGATGGCTGCGGATTCTTTCATCCACACCTTCATAACGACCACAGATCAATGCTAATTTAGATTGGCTTGCGAGTTCGTGCGCCAGGGTTTGATCGAACACCCTTCCTTGAGGTGTCAGCAAGATCACCGGTGTTGTACCCAGGTCATCACCCAGAACGGTTTCAACCGCCTCGAAGACCGGCTCGGGTTTCATCACCATGCCCCCACCGCCGCCATAAGGCTCGTCATCGGTCGTGTGGTGACGATCATGGGTAAAATCGCGGATGTTGTGTACGCAAACGGAAATTAATTCGCTTTCCCTAGCCTTACCCAAGACGCTCGAACGTAGATAAGGCTGCATCACCTCAGGAAACAACGTGAAAACATCGATTTGCATATCATCCCTTGCTGCCATACGCCGCACACACGGTTTACGACCAGTCGATCACCAAAACCAAATTATACCGTTCTTCTTCCATTCCTTTTTAAATGCTTATATGAAAACGCTAAGCTCAACACGGTTGGAGAATCGATCCCCCTTCAATACATGCCGGATGAAATCAATCCCGCCATCAAGACTTGCAATGCCAATCTTCAATCACTCGCTGTGTTGAATCAAAAGCCAGCACGGGTAAGGCATCGCCGCGAAAGAACGCAGCCGCATCCGCATCATCACCGGCAGTTAATCGGCCCCCTTCAACTTCTCCGCGATACAAAATGATAATGTCGGCACCACCCGGATGGTCGCCTCCGGTGATCACATCAAGCAATTCTGTGACACGAATCTGCAACCCCGTCTCTTCGAACACCTCACGGACTGCGGCCGCTTTGGGGTCTTCACCAGCGTCGATAAAACCTGCCGGTAATGACCATTTCCCCTGCTGTGGTTTGTTCAAGCGCTGCACGAGTAACACTTCCCCACCGCGGTTGATAAGAACGGCAGCGGCCACCTTCGGGTCGATGAAATGGATATATCCGCAAGCAGTGCAAACCGGACGATTCTGACCGAATCGTTTCTGCAATTGCATCTGCGCACCACAGCACACGCAGTAGCGGATCGTGGAAATATCATTCACCGAGAGGAAACACGCACCAATAACGTTGCACTGATAAGAATGATACACAAAATCGCCAGCCCGATTTCCAGGAGGCTGATCGGCTCAACCTGGCCGAACGACCATTTATTATCCTGCTTTTCACCATCATCTGCCCCCACTTCGTCCTCAATAGTGGTCGCCATCGTCGGCGCTGCATCCACGCCAACAGAACCATCCCACGGCCCTTCGTCCGCCCTCGTCTCATCTTCATTATCCCCCCCCTCTACATTCTTACCGATAGTTGTCGGTTCTTCCGGAGCGATTTCTTGTGGTTCCTCCATTTCTTCCGCCGGGATTTCAGATTCGGGGGGTTGTGTGTGTTCTACACCCCCCTCCTCCATCGCAAAATCTTCCTCGTAAGCTTCGGCAGCCGACTCCGCAAGCGGTTCGGCAGCTTCTCCTACCACTTCTTCGATCTCCCCTTCAGCAGCAACCATGTCCTCTGCTTCGTCTACATCAACTTCCATGGCCGGCGCTTCGGCGATGGAGCGTTGGGTAAAATTGACCGCGAACTCATCTGATCCTTTCGCTGCGCCAAAAATGTCAATCCCGATCACAAAGACAAACGCGGCCGCCACCAAAGCACTTGCCAATTTCAAAGCGGGATAGGCATACCGACTTTTATGGCTTTTAAGCATTTCAGGGGTGAGGGTAAAATGCCGCGGCGGTGTTACCTGCGGCATCGAACGCAGTAATCGGGCGGTCTGCCGCAATTCTTCCAGCGCATCGCGCAGCAGGGGTTCCCGGTCGAGGCGCGCTTCGATCTGGGCGGTCTGTTTCGTGTTCAGCTCACCGTCCAAATAGGCAGATAGCCTCTCGAGATCTCGCTGCGATAGTTTACGTACTTGCATCTCGTTCATGACGACTCATCTTCTAGACGGAAAGTCGACGGCAGAAGTTCCCGATAGCGCTGCAGACACTCCCGCAGGCGTGCCCGTGCCCTCGCCAACCGGCTTTTTACAGTGCCGAGCGGTTTTCCGATAGCCTGTGCGACTTCCTGATATTCGTACCCCTGGACATCTACCAATACGGCGACCACACGAAAATCATCCGGCAATCGATTGAGACAATCCTGGATGGCACGTGACAATTCAGCGCGCTCCATCGCCGCTTCAGGCGCTTCCGGTTTGTGGATCAGATCTCCCGGATTTTCTGGCTCAGGCATACCCAGATCATCAAACAATGCCTCGAGTGAACCAGCAGGACGACGCTTTCGCCAGCGCATTTCATCGTAGCAAGAGTTGGTCACAATGCGTAACATCCACGATCGAAAGGAACCACCCCGAAAACGTCCGATGGCACGATAAGCGGAAATGAAGGCTTCCTGCGTGGCATCCGCCGCCGAATCCGAATCCCCCATTATGCGCCAGGCAAGATTAAAAACCTGATGCTCATAGTTTTGAATCAAACGGTTAAAGGCATCCAAGTCGCCCTGTTGGGCGTATTGGATCAGTTCTGCTTCATCCACGTTGGATCCATCATAGCGCGGCAAGAACGCGAAAGCAAGAAACCCTTTTCATGCCAATTCGTTTTATCAACCATTCCTCGAAGCAAGCGAAGATTACCCGGGCAAGACAGTTCTACAAACAGCGACGTCTCCTGGAACCCTATCGCGCTGAAACACCGCGCAGAATATAAAACGGCTAACGATTCGAGCAATCGAAGGATTATGTAAGGTTTTAAAAATGGAAAAGTATTCGCCTCGGATCATTTTCCCCATACTACGACTTGGACTCGAATTACAAATCTCGCACGTAGCGATTCTCGGCATCCAGGAGGATGATCCGTGGGTCGATCGGCTCTGATACCAGCGAAAAACCCATGATGATGATTTCCTCACCGGGTTTGATCAGATGTGCCGCGGCGCCATTCATACAAATCCGACCCGAACCCGAAGGACCGGGAATGACGTAAGTTTCCAAACGCACACCCGTGTGATTGCTGACGACCAAGACCTTTTCACCCGGCCAGATACCCACACGCTCAGTCAAATCCGTGGGAATCGTAATGCTGCCCACGTAATCCAGATCGGCATCGGTCACCGTCGCTTTATGGATTTTTGATCGCAGCAGCCATCGTTTCGACGTATCTTCTGTCACAATATCACGCTCACTATATCTCCCATTCTAAGCGCGTACAACACCACGATCAAGGGAAGGATGTATCAGTACCCTCGATACCCCCTTGAGTAGCAAACGGTTAGAATAGAGAAATGGCGGCTCACATCCCAAACGACTTACTGCAGGCTTATCGCAGAAAAACTTTCCGTCTCGCGCCGGGTACTCGACTTCAAAATCTCAACGATGCCGTTGCATTCGTCGAAGCGCGCGGATTCGTGACACTATGGCCGATACAATCTGTCGACCTTCCCAATTTATGGACCGCGGCGGCAGGCGACCGCCCCGTAGCCAGCGAACACGACGATCCTGGACACATCACCTGGGGATGGAAAGACGAGATGTTGAATAAACGCAAGTGGTATTACGGAAAGCTGCTGCGCGGCAAAGCCACGATCGTCAGCCTGGATGTGATCCCGTATTTTTATGCTCTATCCGATCGTGTCGGGGAAGTGGACGACTATCGTTTGGCCTACGAAGACGGGCATCTGACCTATGAGTCACTTCGTGTGGCGGAGGCGCTCTTGAAGAACGGTCCCCAGCACACCATTCAACTTCGCAGACTTTCCCATCTCAGTGCCAGCCAATCGAAATCACGCTTCAACAAAGCACTCAGCGATCTCCAGCGCGGCCTATGGATCGTTCCCGTCGGCATCGCCAAGGCCGGTGCCTGGCGCTACGCCTTTATCTATGAGTTATTCGATCGCTGGTTCTCAAACGTAGCGGCACGAGCCAGGCATATCACTCTCGCAGCAGCGCGCACCGAACTCACGCGTCGCTATCTCGACTCGGTTGGCGTCTCAACCGCGAAGAACATCGGCCGTCTGTTCCGCTGGCGACTGAAGCAAACCCAAACAGCGCTGAACACGCTGGCGGGGGAAAAACTCGCCGTGCTGTGCGAGGAAGAGTGCTGGGCCACTGCCCGGCTGTTGGGTTGATCTATCTGTAAGGCAACTTTGGCAAGCACAATAAACCTCCATTTAACAACTTAATTTGTAGGGGTGGTCCCCTGTGACCGCCCAAAGACAGGGCAACCACAGGGGGTTACCCCTACAGATAGCTTCACAAGATAGAGGCGAAAACTGGCATCCACAGATGAATCCGGCGGTATGGAACGGCTTGCATTACATCACAATTGAGGAACGTCTCATGAAAGAGGGGGAACCTATTTGATTATAAAGAAAACAGGGACTGCCCTTTTGGAGCAGCCCCGAAAATTGATCCTCAGAAACTCAAATAACGGATATACGCGCTACACGCGAACGTAATCTACCCATTCTCGGCGCAGTGAATTTTTACGCAAACGACGAATCGCCTGCGCTTGAATCTGACGCACACGCTCGCGGGTAATTCCCATCTTCTGCCCAACTTCATTCAGCGTATGTTGACGCGTTCCGTACAAGCCAAAACGCAGCTGCAGAACCCGTACTTCGCGCGGTGGTAATGTATCCAGAAGATCCTTCATGCGCTCTTTTAGCAGCACCTGCCCGGTCTTATCCTCCGGCGGCGGCGCTTCTTGATCTTCGATGAAATCACCCAGTACAGCATCATCTTCTTCACCAACGGGAAGTTCGAGGGACAAGGTGTGTTTGGAGAACCGCAGCATTTTGGCCACGTTCTCCGGTTTATCCTGCAGTGCCTCCGCCAGTTCATCGATGCGCGGGAGGCGTCCCAGAGATTGAATTAAACTGTGCCGCACGCGGTACATCTTGCTGATCCGCTCTCCCATGTGTACAGGCAGTCGAATCGTCCGGCCTTGATCCGCCACGGATCGGGTAATCGCCTGACGTATCCACCAGGTCGCATAGGTGGAAAATTTATAGCCGCGTTTGTAATCGAATTTCTTCGCCGCGCGCATCAACCCGATATGACCCTCTTGCACCAGATCCATCAGCGGCATACCCCGTCCGCAGTATTTCTTGGCCACACTGAACACGAGGCGCACATTAGCAAGAATCAAATGCTCCCGCGCGGCCACGCCATCCTCGATCAGGTGGATTAAATCGGCGCGCTTCTTTGCCGAGCCATTGGCTTTGGCAAGTTTGCGGCTTGCATCGCGACCCCGCTCGATTCGCATGGAGAGAACGACCTCCTCATCGCGCGTAAGCAGGGGAACGCGTGCCGCCTGACTGAGGTATGTGCCGATGCTATCCCCTGCATCGGCAGCGTCGATGGTTCGCTGGTTTTGATACTCGTCTTCCGGATCATCATCCTGAGCAATTTCCACCGGCTTTGCAGGAGTTGATTCAGCTCCCTCCTGCTTTTCGGCGATGTAGCCATTGTTTGAATACGTAATACCAGCAGTAAGGAGCGCGTTAAACAACTCGTCCAACAGATCGACATTCTCTTCCGCTTGAGGGATTGCAGCAAGAATATCATCGAGATTGACATACCCCTTTTCAACCCCGAGATCAATGAGAAGTTCGACCGCTTCCGTATCTTCCATGAAGGTGTTTCCTTCACGACTAACACCCAAATTCGAAGTTTTGGATTCCAATTTGTTGATTTGAACTCCTCCTCTCACATGGATCATTCACCTCTTAAAACCCTCATATGCAACTGTAACCATCGTTCGGTGAGATACAAGCGCAACAGCCCACAGAACTTAATAAATACGTATGGTTAGGCTTCTGGCACGAAGGTGAATTTTACGTTGCTTAAGTATGCCACAACATCGTTAACGTTTCCTTAATCAATTACCGCCGCCTTTTATGCGCCATCCTTAAAGGAAAGTCCCTCGATTATAAAACCGAATGTAGCAACATGAGGTGAAACGTAGTTCAGCGGCTCCGGAACCATCTTGCGCCGCTGATCATCTCGATTCATTTATTGCGTTCCTTTATGATGATCAAAGAAATATTCCCGAAACACCTTCGGCCCCATAAGAACGCGCAGTACATCCCTCGACAGAATGGCCAAATCCCTTGATCTCAAATCGAGAATATCAATGGACTTCGCCTTTTACCTGCCTGTTTCGCCATCCGTTTGCGTATGCGTTATGTCCTTACCGGAATAAACCACGTAACAGAATCGCTAAACCGGCAACAACGATCGCTAACGGTAAAATAATCTTCCATGTGCCCAGGGCGAGGCCAAACAATATCGCAGCCCATATGATGCTGCCAACGATTGGTCTGCGATACATCGGCACAAGCATACGAACGACAATCTCGATCAGGACAATTAGCCCCGCACCGAGAAAGAATACTTGCCATCCTGCGGTATTAATAAAGGGTATATCGAAAAGTAGATCGGTTCTCGGCAGATTGAGATCGGCGATAAAGTCCGTCAATATTTGCAACTTTCCTGTGTTGTTTAACAGCAGCACCACACCGGCCCAAATCAAGAACGCGGCGAATGAAAGCGAGCTAACGGCATCCTGACGATCTTTCTCATCCACTCCCTTCTCTTCCCGCTTCTGGATTTCTTTTTCATCAAAATTCTGGTCCGTCATGGTTTTCTCCTCCAGGATGTCCTGTCCTATCCATCGAACAGTATTGAAGATTCCCACAATTGTTGGTCAATTTGTGATCTTGATAATTATAAGGTCTATTCATGATTCACCTTACAACTACGTGAGGGGAATATTTACCTTTGGGCATATCCCCGTTGCGTAGTCGATGAATGGTTATTATGCCAAATCAACCACGGAGTACCGTCACACCCCCGATGAAATTGACCATTTCAATGATTATTTTCTTCTTTGCCGCATCGTAATCCTCACTCTTCCAGTTAATCGGCGTGAGAAATCCGCCCATGCGTTTGCCAAACAACCTGGATTCCGTAATTAAGCCAACGTTATCGACAAAAACCGCCACATCATCTGGAATGCGGATCTTGAGATCTGCGATGAAACCATACATTTTCACGACGGTTTCTCCAACAGGCACATTCGCCTCCCGCATATCCATCTTGACGTCACCGATGAAAGACCAATACTCGGAATCCTGTACGTCCCATTCTCCCATGTGACGAACATCACCAAATAATCGGACACCGACTTCCGTCTCAGGACTGACCATGCGAGGACGTACGATAATCAATACGCCAACGAGTATAAATACCAAAGGCCAGAAGAGAGAGCCAAAATTAATATTGACAAAGATATTGTCCAATAATACGAGCAGACCCAAGAAGATCAGCACACCACCTAGCCAGAGTTGACCTTTATCCCGCATTTTCTTCCTCCTATCTCATCCGTGAAGTATATATTAGTTCGAAACCACATTCTTGAAGCGCTGAAGATGATGGAAATTATCAGACCGGAATTCTAACATTGCCATGATACACTCCCTAATGGAAATATACATCAACATGATCCCGGAATTTGAACCTTTTCGACGTCATGATATTCAAATCCGGTGCGTCAATTTTCAACGCAAATTCCATAACCAGCGAACACCTCAAACGATCCGATGCTAACACTATCCACGTTAGGAAATTCGAATGAGCCATTGTTCTACATGCTATACGCCAAAACCTGCTCCAGAGTTTCATAATCACATCAAAAGCATCCACGATTGAATCCTTGACAATTTAAATTGCTATCCTATGATGAGTGACGGTCAACACACTCAATCGTGTGAGTAGAGTTAGGAGTGGAATGTGCCTGAACTGCCGGAAATAGTCTCACGAGCGAAGGAAATGCAAACCACATTGATCGACAAGACCATCCAACACATCGAAGTGCTTCAACCCAAGTCGTTGAACATACCCGAAGAAGAATTCATCATGGCCTTGACTGGGGCGACTATACGTGACGTCACCAGTCGCGGTAAATGGATCTTCATCGACACCGACAAGGGATGGTTGCTGCTCAACCTTGGTATGGGTGGTGAAATCCTGCTTGCAGCGTGCGACGACACTCCCGAGAATCGCAGGTTGATCTTTCGCTTCGAGGACGACACCTGCCTGACGATCAACTTCTGGTGGTTCGGCTACGTCCACTATGCCTCGATCGATAAACTCCACGAGCACAAAATGACCGCCAAACTGGGCCCACAAGCGATCGATTTAACCGCGGATGATATCCGGCAAATCATCGCCGGCCGTAGAGCGAGAGTGAAATCCTTTCTCCTCGACCAAAGTTCGATTGCGGGAATCGGCAATGCCTATGTTCACGACATCCTCTTCCTCGCCCGGCTCCATCCACTGCGCACGTTGAACACCTTGTCCGAAGCGGATATTGAAAATCTGGTGGAAGCTATCCACTCCGGTCTTCAGCCCAGCATCGACAAAGGCGGCGCTTTCTACGAATTGAACCTGTATGGAGAAAAAGGGGGATTCACAATGGACAACATCCTTGTCGGTTACAAGGAAGGACAGCCTTGTCCGGAGTGTAAAACGGAGATCATCAAGATAAAAACGGGCAGCACAAGCAGCTTCATCTGCCCGCAGTGTCAACCGCTCAAAATGGAAACCTAGAGATTCCCTTCAATACTGATCCTATTAAACTTTTCAGGGACAACTATACCTTGGCTTTAAGTCAGGCAATGCACGCGAATTGCGGCTTCTCCCTGGGCAGGACACTTGTATTCGCAAACCCCACATCCGATGCAGAGATGTTCCAGGACATAGGGTCTGAGTACCGTAACCGCTTCACCGGACGAGTCGATAACCGTGGCTTCCTCCAGCCTCACGGCTTTATCTGGAATAGGGCAAACTTCTTCACACACAATACAAGGAATCCCCTTCGACCAAGGCAGGCAGCGATTCCTGTCAATCTGCGCGACTCCGATCACTGCCTGGCGTTTATCTTCAAGATCAAGTGCCGGAATGGCGCCCGAGGGACAGGATTGGCCGCAGGCGTTACAGCCGTAGTTGCAGTATCCAAGACGCGGTACCAAACGCGGCGTCCACAAACCTTCGGCACCTGCCTCAACGAGCACAGGGTGTAGAGCCGAAGTTGGGCACACACGGATACATTGGCTGCAGCGCAGACAGCGGGCGAGAAATCCATCCTCTGCACCAACACCCGGTGGTCGAAGCAGAAATGGATGGCGTTGTGTACTTCGGATTCCAGATTTGATAACCGCGACTCCGATCACTCCGGTCAACATGGCCATCAAGGCTTCCCGGCGCGATGGATCGTGCGGGCGCAGAATATCTACACCTATGCTTGGCCGGAGTCGGATGTCATTCTCCGGGCAAGTAACGAAGCAATCCAAACACAACGTACACTCCGCCGGTACGATCTCATACCTCGGTTCATTACGTATGGCATCCAATTGACAGGTCCGCGTGCAACGGGCACAAGCTTTGCAGGACTCACCGATAAACGGACGAAAGATCGACACTTTGGAAAGAAAGCCCAACAACGCGCCCAATGGACAGAGGTAGCGACACCAGAATCGTTCGGCAAACACGTTCAATGCAAAAATGCCGAAGAAGATCACCGCGATGAGAAGGCTCGAAGTATAAACCTGCGGTTCGTAGGGCAAGATCTTCCCCCGCAGTAGCTGTTCCAATGTGTTGACAACCGGCCTCAATGCAGGGGTTTGATACATTGTTTGCTCTAGTGTGCTGATGCCTTTATCCAGCGCCGGCACGACAACAGTTGACATGGATCGCGTAAGCAGGGCAAGCGGATCCAGGATTAACAAAGAAAGGTTACCCAGGATGGCCGCGACCAGCATCACCAAGAGCAAGAACCGTCCCACGCGGCGCCAATCCGCAGATGGTTGTTGTCCCCGTTTCCTCGGTGATCGGATTCGAAACCATTCCAGAAGCGTACCCAACGGACACAGCCACCCGCACCAGACACGCCCCAGCAGGAGTGTCAGTCCGATCGTTAAAAAAGCGAGGGCCAGCTTAGGAATCCAGGTTCGGGAAGCCAACATGGCTCCCGCGGCTGCCAACGGATCAAGGCGAAAGATCAAGTCAGCATGAGAATATGCAGGACGTTCCGGCAGCGCGGCGAAGAAGAGAAACAAATATAGACCCAGGCTCAATACCTGGATGAGCTGCCGCAGGCGACGCCAGCGTCGATTGGTCATAAGTTTGCCTGAACCCCTGGATTTCATCTTCCCGTCATCGCCTCCAATGGTCGTTGTTTACCGCCAATTCTAGCTGCAACACCAACTTGAGCAACCCTTGGCAGGATGATCTTTCCCCAACAAGTATGGATGGGCGTGTTTGTAATCCCGCGATCGACCGGCGTGGATTCTCAACGATAGATGACACGATATACCCATTGAAAAATGATTTCACACCTTATACACTCGAATTGTAAGACAACCACGCCGAATCTATTGGAATTGGACCTTTTCCGTGGTATTCTATGACTTACACATCTTGATTCATGCCAAGGAATCTTAAGGCGAACATAGTGCAATCTGAAAAATCAATTATTCAGCTCGGGGGACTTGTTTGCTATTGAATATGCGGTATCAGGAGGAGGGCAAATGAGTGAAGAGAAACGTAAATGGCACCCGATATTGGAACCGAATAACGATGCGCGTGCGGACCGATTTACGACGACAGACTGGTTCTTAAAACTCAAAGAAACAGAAAAATACCTCGATCGTACAACCGTGCAATTTCTCAACGCCCAGCGTCAGATTCAAGAGATGAACGACGTTATGGGTTGGCTCTTGAAGATCAGCGAGAAGGTTTATCAAAAGAAGTACCGCACCGCACGCAAGTGGCTCGATAAAGCACTTATCCGCTACCCGTGGTTGTTTATGTATTTCAACGAGAGCCGCATCGACACAGCGAACCTAATTCCTGATAATGAAACTGAAGAGGCAGCAGAAGCCTGACGAATATCCAGCGATACCACCCTCCTCAACCACTTTCAGATACGTATTCCGCCAGGTGGTCACTCGCATCCCCTCGGAAATCATGCCTGATGACATGAAAAAGAATTATTAGATCTGAAATCTTCAGGGGTTCCACTTCATTCGAGGGCGATATAATGAGATATCAATATCACTCGAATCGGTATTCCCCATGAAGGATCTTCGCATTCACGGCCCCAAACCATACCATATTGCACTCATCCATGGAGGTCCGGGCGCGCCGGGCGAGATGGCGCCGGTGGCCCGGGAACTCTCTATAAAATGGGGAGTGCTGGAACCGTTTCAGAACGCACTAACAATTCCTGCCCAAATCGCAGAATTAAAATCGGTGATCGAGATTCACGGCGACCTTCCCATGACGTTGATCGGTTTTTCCTGGGGCGCGTGGCTCGCCGCACTCTATACAGCAACCCATCCACAAGACGTGGCGAAATTGATCCTCATCGGTAGCGGCAGCTTTGAAGACAAATTCATCACCAACATGCATGCGAGACGACTCGAACGCCTTTCAGCCGAGGAACGCAAGGAGTTGAGCGATCTCCTGGACACCATCTCATCCCAAAAACGAGGTACGAAACAAGCCTTCGTTCGCGCGGGGCAGTTGTTTTCGAAGGCCGACGCCTACGATCCTTTACCTGCTGAATCAGAAATCCTGGATTACCAGGTCGATGTGTATCAAAGCATATGGCCGCAAGCTGCCGAACTACGGCGCAGTGGGAAACTCCTGGCCTCAGCCGCTCGCATCCAATGCCCGGTCGTCGCCATTCATGGCAATCACGATCCACACCCAGCCGAAGGCGTCCGTGAGCCACTCGAAAACGTGCTCTCCGATTTTCGCTTTATTCCTATGGAACGCTGCGGCCATAAACCCTGGATCGAACGGCATACCAGGCAGCAATTTTACAAAATCCTGCAGGATGAATTGAGTGTGCGCTCATATCCCTGATCCGCATATATACAATTACCGCAACAAACACACCGTTCATCAGAAATGGCACTCAAACAACCTTGATAATTGCATAGATAAGCACATCGTTTTTCGGGCAATTGCGCAAGAACCAATCTATCATGTAAGATGGGTCAGGTACACACACTCATGTCACGAGAATTGATCCGTAAAGCCGTCTGTCAGCCTGGGAGAGTACGAGCATGCCCGCGAATTACCGAATCGATCATAATACTGTTTTCACGATAATCGAAGGCAGGATGATAGACAAAGAAATGATCAACATCCAGGTAAAATTGAGAAAAGGTCCGGAATTTAAACCTGATTATTCGCATCTCATTGACCGCAGGCAAATTGGAGAACTAAAGAAATCCGCAGCAGGGATTCGAACCATCACTTCTTCTGGCATGTTCTCCGCCCAAAGCCGCAGAGCTTTCGTCGTGCCGAGTGACACAGCGTATGGCTTCTCCCGCATGTTCCAGGTCTATCGCCAACACGGGCTAGGGCAGACGGAGGTCTTCCGCGATTTCGATCAGGCAGTGCAGTGGATCGGTTTGGAATAAGCAGTCGCACCACTGCCCTGGGGATAATAAAGTGCCAGTAAGATCGAAAACCATATCTACGTCTAAACGATCAAATCCTTTGCACGACGCATTACCACATTCACTAAAAACCATCCGCCAAATGCAATGCAAGATCGATTGGAGCGGAATGTCCCATGAAAGAATGGATCGGGCGTGAAGTCGCTGACGTCAAAATTGAAAAATTCTTAGCAGAAAGCGGTATGGGTGAGCTGTACCTCGGGTGGCATAAGATACATTTGCGCCGCGTTGTAGTAAAAATAATGCATGCCAGGATGCGCGAGGACCCTCAATTCATGGCTCGCTTCCGGACCGATACGGAAGCACTAATCGCCATGTCCCACCCCAATATCGCCCACTGTCTCGATTGCAATGTCGCCGATGGGCGCCCTTACTTCATCATGGAATTTCTGGAAGGAATCTCCCTAGAAGACTACATGCGCGGCTTAAATCAACAAGGCTATTTGCTACCACTGCACGTGATTGTGGACCTCATGTGGACCCTTGCATCTGCACTCGACTACGCGCACGAATCTGGTTTCGTTCACATGGACATAAAACCTGCCAATATCATGCTGGAAAGCAAGGTCATTCCGATTGATCCTGGTCCACCCATCCCCGTCCCACCGGATTTGCGGCCCATCATTACGGATTTCGGGTTGGCTAGCATAGCGCGAGCGCTGCACGATGAGTCGGATGGCGTCTTCATGGGCACACCAGCGTATATGAGTCCCGAACAAATTCGTGGTAAGGAACCAAATCCCAGATCGGATATCTACGCACTTGGCATCGTGCTTTATGAATTACTGGTCGGCCAACTTCCGTTCGACTCTGAAGACGGCGATCTCACTTCGCTCTTGGATAAACACCTGAATCAACCCCCTCCCAAAATGGCAAACGTTCATCCGAAAATTGAAGCTGTCATTCGTAAAGCACTGGAGAAGAAACCGCGCAGCCGCTACAAATCGGTAAATGCATTCGCCAAGCGCCTGGCAGCAGTTGCAGCAAAATACTGAAACCTATCCCACACAAGCCATCGGATTAATGCTGATTTAAGGGAAATTCGAGGAACTACTCATTATTCCAATATTGACAGTTCAGGATGCATCTGCCTCTTGCAGCCATAACTCAGCGTTCGCCCTATCTTTGAAGACCCGAAGCGTTTGAGGCAATTCTGCTGAAAATGCTTCGTACATGCGACTCAACCCAAAGGTCAACTCGCCTGATGCTACGATTGCCAGCTTTGTCTTCCCTCTTTCAGGATAGCGCTTGCGGACATCGTTCAACTCTCCGATCATACTGATATCTGAATTACCAGTATCGAGTGCTGATAAATCCCAAATTGCGGGAACATCCGGCGGGTATTCCTCTGCATGCGTGATTGTTTCCAAAATATCTGTAAATTCATCTAGCGTGACTGAACCATGCAACATAATATGGAGGAGATTATTTTCTCGATCGTAACGAAGATCTGCTGACATACTGCATCCTTCGATCTTCTGATTCTATTCACTACGAAATACTATCCTTCCTTGCAGTGTACACAAATTGGTAGACGTACACAAGCAAGGTTTTCCGAATTCTCCCGTCATCATCGATAGTTCAGCGGGAATACGACAGCAGTGACTACGTCCTGGTGTCCGGACAAGTACCCGATTGGTAGGAAGAAATTACATTTCTTCATATAATACATATGATTTGGCGCCTCGTACCAAAGCCATTCCTTATCGTCCTTGCCGGCGCCAATAGATATGCATATTCGTTCGCTTCCAATTACTCATCCATAACGGTGAAAAGCCAGAGAAGGGGAAATAATGGGTATTATCGAACAATTTCTCGAAGCCTTAGTCCATGTAACCGACAACATCACATTGATTGCCTTCTTGGCCGTGATCATGCTTGCCTTACTCATCACGGTGATCCAAAAAGACAAGATATCCAAAAATCACTTAAGAATTATCCAGCAGACGATCACATTTTTCTCGCTCATCTTCCTGGCGATATTGATCACCGAGTGCGCTAGGAATTTGACTTCACCAACACCGACCGCGACGCCAAACCCGGAAGGCAATACGTCGGTTAAGACGCCAACAAAAACACATACCCCAACCATTACCCCACCTCCCACCATGACATCCACAACCTGCCCGAACTATCCTCTCGGGTTCGGGGAACAACTTGTATTCGCAAACGAAGCAATCACCACTGAGAATATCTACAAACTGAGAAAAATCGCTGACTGGCCGTACGTCGATGGACGCCATGTGCTTTTCATCGAATACAGTCAAGATTCGCGATACCTCATTTTGGGCTTGGAGCAAGGTCTGATTCGCGTGGTAAACGCCAGTAATGGCGAATTGATCGATGAGGATTCCCGCCACGAAGGCAGCACCTTGACAGATTTAGAAACCTTTGCATCTCCTTCCGGCAGCATTAACCGCTTCGCTACAGCATCCTTCGATACCACCGCATATATCTGGGATTTCAACGGCCACGTGATCTCGAAGTCACACGCGCTGGAGCGTGACAATTTATACGCCGTCTATACCGTCGCCTTCTCTCCACTTACCAGCGATCTGGCTGCAACCGGTGACGGCAAGAACCGCGTCAACCTGTGGTCGCTGCCCGCGGCGGACAATAAAGACTTCCGCCACGAATACACCTGGCTAACGGACGAGGAACAAGAAGCCGGTGACTTCCACGTAAAGGATTGCAGTTTTTCAAATGACGGCGAGATTCTCGCGGCATCGTCCAGCGACGGCAGTATTCAGATTTTCAAGGTACATCGAAGCGGGGATCTTTGTAACGTCTGGTTGGCGGCAGAGGGCAGACTCCCCATCGAAGGGCCTGGAGACAAGGTTTTTCAACTCGTCGAATTCTCTCCCAGCGAGAGAAACGAACTCTATGCAGCCTCTAATTACGGAAGTCTGTCGATTTTCGACATCGATCTTGGCGAACTAACCGGCAGCGCCAAGTCCAGCGGTCCATTGGTGGACATCGACATATCGAAAGATGGGACATTGGTGGCTGGTGTGGCCGTCGCCGAAGAAACCTCCTTCGTTCACATCTGGGATCAAGATGGAGGCGGATCGCTTTTCACGCGCTACATCAACGGCGGCTACAGCGTCAGCATTGCGCCGAACGGCAGACTTGTCGCTGTCGCAGATCAACTGGGCATCCATATTTACGCCATCGGCCTTTGTGTCGAGTAAAATCTAAAATCACACCTCATCTAACTACACCAGATTGAACTCCTCTTGCGCATCTTTCAATATCCCTTGTATGCTATAAAAAGTCATCCGTACTGTCACATATCATATATGGTAATCGTTCTACTTAATGAAGAGAGCCCTATCATATTATGTTGTATCGGGAGGAAGAACAAGATGAAAACCAAGTGGTTATTCGCACTCGTACTTCTCAGCCTCGTTCTCAGCGCCTGCGGCGATCCCCAGCCCGGTCCGGGAGACCTCGATGTTGAATTGCAGCAACAACCCGAACAAATTGCGGAAGCCGATTTCCCAGAACTGGAAGGCTACATCCCTGCATACATGTACGAGATCCTCGATCCACAATCAGGCATCATCATCCCTTTGGCGCCCTACTTGATCCGCTTCAGCGGGCACAGCTTTGGCGGAATTGAAGCATTCGAAGTGCGTGTCGATGGCAGCGTGATCGGCACAGTAGCACCGGCAGGATACGGCTCGGGCGGACCCGCTTACGGCCATTTCTTCTACGGTGAACTGCTCTGGACACCGACTGGCTATGGCGACTATCTCATTGCCGTGCGAGCCAAAGCCTCCGGTTATGGGATGTACAGCGACTCCCTCGAGGTGCAGGTAACAGTTGGGGCCAGCGCATTAATCGCCGAAGCGGGCGATCACGCCGAACTCGCTTTCCTCCCCAATTGCGGCCCGGAGGATCTCACGCCCCCATCTCTCATTTCCCCGACACATTATGCCTACACCGGAAGCACATTGACAGGAGCGTCACTCCCTGCGGACGCATTTCAGTGGGCGAATACCTCTGGATGCATTCCTGAGTTATTCCGTATCCTCATCTCGCCTGACCCAGAATATGGATGGGCACGCATGGGGTACTCCGATGATGGATTCCATACGACCTGGCCTCCCGCCGATGCGGAATGGCCACAAGCATCACTCGATCCAGCAACCATGTACTACTGGACCGTTAACGCCTGGACGGACGGCGTCCACGGCCCGGATTCGGAAATGCGTATATTCTTCACCGGACCAATTTGCTCCTCGGTTTCGGAATTGGTCGCTCCGCTATTGGTCTCACCGCATGACGGCAGTGAATACAGCAGCACCATCCGTAAACTGCGCTACGAACCCGGCGAGCCTGAATGCCTCCCGGAGGCTTACTTCGTCGATTTGCAAACCGACTCCAACTTCGGCGGAACGTCGCTCATAGGAGCCACATCGTCTCCAACCACATACGTGACGACGCCCGAACTGGAAAGTTGCACGCGCTATTACTGGCGCGTGGCCGCCATGAAAAACCAGAACACCGGACCATTCTCAGAAACCCGCTCCTTCTTCATCACCAGCGAGGACTTATTGTGTGCCGGGCAAGCGTCATTTCCAATCATAAAAGCGCTGAAAGACCAGCAGTGCCTGCAGGGTCCGGATCCGCAGAAGTATCCCGTTCTGGGCTTCTTCCTTACGGGCGAGACTGCGTCGATCTTGGCGCAAGATATTGGTGAGGACTGGTGGGTGATCGAAAACCCGGATGGAAATGATTACTGCTACGTACGCAAAGCTGACAATCAGGAAAGCGGCGACACCAGCGACATTTCGAAATGGAACGACCCGGAGATCGAAGAAGAACCGCTGCTTGTTTGTACCAAAGCGCTCAACGAGCAGCAATGCACCGCTGCGGGTGGCACCTACATGGATGTAGTTGGCGCGGCTCCATATTGCAAATGTGAATAACAGCGGAAAAGTGAGATTTACTATGAAAATTCCCTGCCTGAAATCGATGGCAGGGAATTTTTCTTGTTTGCCCGTGATTGATACAACGCAAGAGAATGGATTGACCACAGGGATGGATCCAGCTATCATAATCACGTCATAACTAGAGGAAATATACTTGCTGCATAGTCGAAAATCTTTCCTTCTCACTCTCCTGGCCTATCTCGGATACCTGCTGACCTGGGGAGTTTCCCAGGTATGGGCAAACGCGCAAGGTGAGGCCGCCGCTTTCTGGTCCTTGCTGTTTTTCATGACCATTCACGTTGCCGTGTTCGGCATCGCCGTTCCGCTTTATCTCATTCGGCGTTTCGGTTTTGTACTTAAGGCCTCCACCTCGCATCGGGGATTGGCGATTGGACTCGCTGCGCTGGTCCTGGTTTTTATCGCCGGGATCTTCCTCTCCGGTTCGCTTGCCACTTTATCGAAAGATCCGCTTTCCATTGCGGGTATCGTAAAGTATGTGCTTATATTCGTCCCGATGGCATTGGGGATCTGTATGCAGTGCTTCGTGCTGGTTCCACAGGCTGTAAAAATCGCAGTAGGAAGCAAATCCTGGGCCTCGATTGCAGCGATCTTCATCGCCGCAGTATCCGTTGGGATGGGATTCTGGGTCGATCAGTTGTTCACCAATCCAGAAGACGCACTGACCATGGGGATTCTGGGTGTGTTTCTTGGGATCGGCGCGCAGCAAACCCGTTCATTAATACTACCGTATCTCTTCTTTTTCCCCGTTATGCTGGTTAATACACTGGCGGAAGGAAAATATTTCGACTCGCCGTGGAGCGCACTTCTAATCGGCTTTTCAATCTGCACTCTGGTGGTATTCTACTTCTGGCAGTCGAGACCTTCCAACACCGAATAATCCACAGCTTTCGTCGGATGAACGTCAGATTGCTGTCCCACTCCAAAGTAGAAAATCAGAGATAATCGACGTAACAAAAATGGGATTCCGCTTCCCGAACTAAACCGTCGGGAAAGCGGATTTCTTATGACGGGGAGGTGCCCTATGAACACACCCTCGAATAGCAATGCGAATACGGGAATACCCTGGAAAGGCATCATCACCCTCCTGATCATGATCGCACTCATGCCCTGCGTACTCCTGCTCTGCGCCGGCCGCATCGATTGGTGGGAAGCCTGGGCTTACACGGCCAATGCGCTGATCGTGCTCATCTCCAGTCGCGCCATCATCCTCATTAAACATCCGGATATGGCCAGAGAACGTTCTGAAGCCGGTGGGAAGGAAGATGTAAAATCCTGGGACAGATTCCTCATGCCCTTTACGGCACTCGTCGGTCCGTTCGTCGCCTGGATTGTGGTCGGATTGGACGAACGTTTCGGCTGGACGCCCGATCTGCCCGATTCGATCCAGATCGCTGCACTTCTCGTCATCTTCATAGGCAGCAACATCGGCACCTGGGCCATGCTGGCCAACCGCTTTTTCTCCTCCCAGGTGCGTATCCAAAGCGATCGTAACCAAACCGTCGTCAGCGCGGGTCCCTATCGCTTCGTACGGCATCCGGGATACTCGGGCGGCATCCTGTCCTGGATTGCCGGTCCGATTTTTTTCAGTTCGTATTGGTCCGTGATCCCGACCGTCCTCGTGATCGCCTTGATGGTGATCCGTACGGCGCTGGAAGACCGCACACTGCTGGAAGAGCTTCCGGGGTATAAAGAGTACGCCCAGAAGGTACGCTATCGGCTGCTGCCGGGGATTTGGTAGGATTTGAATACTGCGATTGTCCCCATCGCTGGATAGAAGCCATGCCGACAACGTGGAAAGGAATTCATCGAGCGAGATGCAGATACCACAATCTCACAGGGATTTATTCGAAGGACCTTACCGTATTTGCCTCTCGACCGTTACGGCGAACGGGCAGCCATACAGTACGCCCGCATGGTGCGCGCTGGAAGACGACTCATTGTTGGTCGTCGTGACAGGATCGGAGTATGAAACCCTCCTCCAAGGAAATTCTTATTTCTCCCTGCTGGCTTATGATCCGCGCGACCCCTTACGTAACATGGAAATCCGCGGACAGACGATCAAGATGGAAAACGACGGTTCTCTCGAGCAACTCGATCGACTGACCCGTATATATACAGGCAAATCGACCGCGGAATATTTTGCCTCACGAAAAGCGCAGGACGCGCGGTGCCCGATTTGTCTCCGTATCACGCCAGAGCGTATCCGGGTTGAAGGCAGCAGCTGAATGTCTACCCCGATACCCGCATCACACAAAGATCTACTCATCGAACCCTACCACGCCGTACTCACTACCGTGATGCCAGACGGCAAACCACAATCCAGCGTTGTTTGGGCGGATTACGATGGCGAGCACGTCATCATCAGCACCACACGCGAACGGAAAAAAGGTCGCAACATGCAGGCCAACCCCAATGTGGCTTTGCTGGTAATGGACCCGCAAGATCAAGCGCGTTGGCTCGCGCTATGCGGTCTGGTGGTCGAAATCAGCGAGCAGGATGCGGAAGAGAAACTCGACGACCTGGTACGGCGGTACACCGGCAAGGCGCATTACTACGGCGATATTTTCCCCGTCGAACAGCGCGAAAAAGAGACTCGCGTGACGGTGAAGATACAACCAGATTTGGTGGAAGTCGAAAATCAATGAGAGGTCACTTCCCCAATGAATGTGGATGAAATCCGACAGGCACTTCGCAACGACCGCACCATCGACATCATCACCATCGGCGCGAAATCAGGTTTGCCGCGCCGTATCGAAATCTGGTTCACAAACGTAAGCGGGCGGATTATCATCTGCGGCACACCGGACGCCAAAGGTGGTAAAGGACCACGTAAACCGCGCGATTGGCTTGCAAATTTAAAAGCCCATCCGGAATTCACATTTTGTTTGAAGGAATCCCTGCAGATGGAACTTACGGCACGAGCGGTCATCATCGAAGATCCGCATGATCGCCGACGCTTGATGAGTGCGCCCGAGACGCAGTGGTATCGCGATCAAGTCGATTCAATCGACGACCTTGTTGAAGGCAGCCCGATCGTAGAAGTCTTTTTCTAGGATTTCTCGATGAATGATCCAATCGATTAGCTGCGCTGACAACAAATGAACTGGAACACAGCCCCATGAATGACATGAATGACATTGAACCTATAAAACCACACTCTGGGAATGGTTGACATATCTGCGTACCCAAGTTCGATCAATAAGTAACCACTACTCATAAAAACTACCTGCAGGACGATTCTTTCTTCCGCAACTCTACCAGCGTATGTATCATTTAAGGAGAAATCACGTAGAATTAAAGCAATTGGAGATATGGGCCTTACCTTTGCTTATCGAAAAGGGGTGTTAATATGCCTGTTTCGTATCACATCGAGCCGGAGACCGGCGTGGCCATCGTCACCTGCTCGGGGGAACTGCGAGCCCGCGACGCCAAAGAAGGCGCCTCCGCGCTATGGGACAATCCCGATTGGAACGGCAAGTCAGTCGTCTGGGATTTTCGGACGGCGCAGTTCGTTCTCACTTCACCGGAGATTCAAGAGACCGCCGATTTTATTCTCGACAATCAACCCGAAACGCCGCCCGAAAGAGTCGCCTTCGTCACGGGACGAGATGTCGATTTCGGATTGGCGCGAATTTTCGAAGCCTTCCGGCAGGATCCGCGCACCGATTTTCGAGTACTTCGGGATTTTGAAGAAGCGCTTCGCTGGGCTCGAGCGGAGGAAACCGACCCCTCTTAATGAATGTTGAAATAAAACGATAACCTTTTGATTCATGGATTTGCGAAGGCACAGGACTCGCCTACAGCAACAATCCACGGACGGATGAAGCGCCCATGTGTTCGCGGTGATGATTATTCCCTCCTGGTAATGCGTCCTTCCCATCCAGTATCTATCGCGTTTACTCGCAGCACGCTGTGGCGACAGGATTCCCGTGTCACGATTTCGCAAAATGGGGGATAGGCTGGACGATTAGCATGTCTTTCGCGAGGTAGAAGAAGCGAAGGCCTGGCTCTTCGATGAACCGGAATAAAATCATTGGAAAATAACCACCAGCTTACGGGAGACAGGCAATGGGCGACCCGACAAGATGTTCCCGGATCGATCATAAAGAATTCGTTCTCCCAACCGATCGACCCCTCGACGCGTACTTACACGTCCCATTCACACACCCCTAGCCCAACTTCATCTACAAGCATGCCAATCCGATCAAGACCGGCATTATAGAACTGGAGACGATATGGTGGATGACTTCGAGGGTTCCAAACAGTACCCTGGCAGCGAACAGTCCCCTTATATCAAATCATTTTTAATATACAATACAAATGTTTTACGGTAACATAGCAATGATCGACTCATTTCGTGGCGGATCGGATCAGTACAGGGGAGGCATGTATGCCAATTGACTACCGCATCGACCCCGAAAATAAACTTGTCCTTGTTAAAGGATATGGGGACTTCGGTTTCAATGATCTACAAAAATTTCGCGCCAAACTGGTCAAAGACCCCCTCTTTCATGAGGGCATGAAGGAACTTGCCGATTACCGAGCTGTGGAAGAGCATCATTTCACCCGCGAAGGGTTTCAACAATTCATCGAACAAGAGAAGCAATTCATTAACCTGCTGCGAGATTATCAGATTGCGATCGTGACGAATTCCGATCTGCATTACGGTTTTGCCCGCATGTACATGGCAAAAATGAGCGATTTGATTCCCAAGGTTAGAGTTTTTCGCGACATCGAGGAGGCAGAAACCTGGCTCCTGGACGAGGGGGAACAATCAACAGCCAGTACAAATTCAGCCTGATCTCCTCCTGAAAAGACAATGGAAGGCCTGCTCTGAGGGGGATAAACCGGTCAAAATCCATCAAGCCCTGCGGGAATTCATCCAAAACATAAATCTACAACGGCGATAGTGTTAAGCTTATGCGGCGTTAAGAACCACCTCACTGAAGTAGCAAAATGAAAATTCGAATCCCAATGGCATCTGACATCAATTCATCGGATCAATATATACAATTAAGATAAATTACGGTATTA
Organism: Anaerolineales bacterium; assembly: GCA_034430895.1. Lineage (GTDB taxonomy): Bacteria > Chloroflexota > Anaerolineae > Anaerolineales > E44-bin32 > WVZH01. Next base: position 100,175 of record DAOUDW010000093.1, read on the forward strand.
TTCCCGATGCAAATAGGTTCTATTTAGAGGTAGATCGGGCCTGTACTGTGGAGGTATGTAGTATGCCAATTGATTATTGCATCGACCCCGAAAGAAATCTTGTTCTTGTTGAAGGACACGGAACCCTCAGCTTCGATGATCTCCGAGAATTTCGTGCGATACTCGTCGACGATCCCCTTTTTCATTCTGGTATGAAGGAACTTGCCGATTTTCGACCCGTGGAAGAGCATAATCTCACCCTCGAAGGATTTCTACGATTCCTCGAACAAGAGAAACAATATATCGATCTGTTGCGAGGCTATCAGATTGTAATCGTGACGGACAATAATCTGCATTACGGCTTTGCCCGTATGTACATGGCAAGAATGAACGATCTGATACCCAATGTGCAGGTTTTTCGCCACGTGGATGAAGCAAAAGCTTGGCTCTTGGATGGGGGCGAATAAATAACCACCAGTACAAATTCAATCCAAACGCTCTCCGAGAAGTGGGGAGATCATATCTGATGGGGACAACGCAAAGCCTCCCAATCGCTGCGGGAATTCTTCCAAACCACACCCATAAAGTAAGATGGCGTGATCACGGTCTAAATCCGTTATGAAACAACCCGCGCCCTCTCGGACGCGATGATGAGGCAGTCCTCTTGGCGATCCGTAGTTACCCATTCCCTTATGTATAGTGTTTGCCTTCCAGCCATGGTTGATTGTATGATTGATGCACGAAAGCCGTCCCGTTAGGCCATATGTGAGTAGAGAGGGGAAAACAATGCCCATCACATATCACATCGACCGCGAGCGCAACCTCATCACGATCTCAGCAAATGGCATAATCAATGATCCAGAATATCGAGAGATACGCGCCAGAATCGCAAGCGACCCTCTATTTCGTCCCGGGATGAATCAGCTTGAAGATTATCGATCCGTCGAGGAACACAATTTTACGACAGAAGGCTACGACAGCTTCCTCGACCAGGAAATCTCATTACGACCAATTTTCGGAGAAACCCGCCATGCGATCGTTACCAGTTCTGATCTTCACTTCGGCTTGACGCGCAAATTGATAGTAGAAATAGGGGATTCTCATCAAGACACACGAGTTTTCCGAAGCATGGAAGAGGCCGAAGCCTGGCTGTCCGAAGAGTAAAAATAAATTCAACGGAATCGTAGAGTCCCGCCTGCGGGGGATAGGCGGGGGAACGACCAGGCAAGAGGTGACTGGTCGATGAATTATTTTCAATTCTCCTTATCGCTCACACTCTCGCTGCACGCATGCCGGTCACCTTCGCAGGCGCGTACCCGAGCTGCGCCCCCAGCCAGGCCAACACGATCAAGAACGGCATCGTGTATATCGGTGCAATTTGCTGGATGACTTCGGGATATGCAAGAAGTGCTTTTTCAGCATCCAATCATTGCGTTTTTGCTCGTAAGATTGCTTCTTGCCTTCAATGGGTATATGCTATGCATGTTGCCGGCAAATTGGGGATCAAGAATGTTAAACGAAAATGGTGCGACGTTCCCGGCCATGCCATACATCGATCCCA
>DAOUDW010000094.1:0-6438 GCA_034430895.1 Anaerolineales bacterium
CTCTGGAAGATAACTCGTATGATCTGGTGACCTGTTGCTTTGCGATTTATTATGCTGCCGATATCCCCTTCACCATTTCCGAGATGCATCGGGTGTTAAGGCCTGGTGGGCAGTTGTTTTCCACGGGGCCCATGCCGGAGAACAAGCAGCTTTTCTACGAGATCATCTTCGAAGCTACACAGCGACCGATTCCTCCCATGCCGGGAAGCTCTCGTTACGGCAGCGAAATACTCGAGTCGATGAAGGAGACATTCTCCAAAGTCGAGACGCACATTTTCGAGAATCCGCTCACTTTTCCGAGTGTGGACCCGTTTATCGATTACACGCGAGCGTCGTTGTCTGAGGATCGAAAACTATGGCGGGGATTGTTCCAGGGTGCGGATGATTTCGAGCGTGTTATGGATCAAATCCGCCAGGCTGCCGCCCGGCGTTTCGATCGGGATGGCAAACTGGTTATGACGAAGGTCGTGGGTGGGTTTATCGCCACCAAGTAGGTTTGGATAGGAGGCGACGTGAATATAAGTGGAGAAAAACTATTGTTTCTCGGAGCACATCCGGATGATATCGAGTTGGGTTGTGGGGCGATGCTGGCCCATGTCGCTCGAAAGACGGAAGTACGCTGTATTACGCTTTCCGACAACCAGAAAAACCCCCAATTGAAGAACATCCCCGAGGAACATTTCCGCAGCATGAAAATCCTGGGACTTTCAAAGGATAGTGTGGTTCTCGATCAATTTGAGACGCGCAATTTCCCGAGGGATCGGCAGCAAATTCTGGAGTATCTCTATACTGTGAATCGTGAGTATGCTCCAGATATCGTCTTCGTGCACACCAAAGCGGATATCCATCAGGATCACAAGATCGTTACAGAAGAGGCGCTGCGCGCATTTCGCGGGGTGACGATATTGGGTTTTGATGTTTTTCGCAGCAGTTATGGCTTTTTCCCTCACTTCCTGATCGAGGTGGATGAGCAGGATGTCGAGTTGAAGATCAAGGCATTGGCGCAGTACGAAACATATGCCGATCGTTATTATTTTGCGCCTCAAGTCATCCGGGCGACGATGGTCCGCCATGGCGCTCTGGCAGAGCGGCCGTATGCTGAAGGTTTCGACATCCTGCGCATGGTGGCGAGTTTTCAACCGTGAATCGACCTGAATGGATATTGAGGGTCATAAAGTAATGCATGAGCGAGATTCTACACAGTGGGCGGATGTGACTGCTTGTTCGCTATGTCAGAGCGGAGAAGATCGGCATGCCTTCTTCGCGCGGCTCAGCGATGCCGGTGAGTCATTGACATACAGGATGTGCGAGTGTTGTGGATTGGTCTTCCAATCCCCGCGCATGACCTCTGCTGCGCTGGACCGGTTTTACGCCGCACAGTACCGCAAAACGGTGCAAGATTCGGCAGGCCCCACGGAAAAGGATCTGCGTGTCCAGGCCGGTCGGGCCAGGGCGCTGCTGGCGTTTATCCGTGGCGATGTCAAAGATATTCAGCGGCATCTCGATATTGGCTGCTCTGCAGGTTCGCTGCTTTCGGTTTTTCACACGGCTTATGCTTGCGAAAGCGTCGGGATCGAACCGGGTGATGCCTATCGCCAGTATGCTTCGAAACAAGATTTGCGTGTGTATCGAGATCTCGAATCGTTGCAATCCCAGGCAGAAAGACCCTTTGATCTGGTCTCGATGTCACATGTGCTGGAACATCTCCCCAACCCGCTGGAATACTTGAACCAACTGCGTGCACGGTGGATCACGCCGAACGGGTGGATCCTGATCGAGGTCCCAAATCTATATGGACATCAGTCGTTTGAATTGGCGCATCTTTACGCCTATACAGCTACGACGCTGAAAGCCATTTTGGATCAAGCCGGATTCGAAGTTCAGCAGATACGCAGTCACGGGCGGCCGCGTTCGCTGCTCATTCCGCTCTACCTCACGGCGCTCGCTCGTGTTCGGCCGGATGTCTCAACGCCGAAGCGAATCCGCTCGAGCAGTACTGGTGTACGCATGCGCAGACGATTGGGCATGGGCTGGCGGCGTATGGCGACAAGATTTCTCTCCCGCTGGGCATGGCTGCCCTGGCCGGATCTCGGGTAGTTATTGAAGGTGTCGATAAAAGAAAATGGATGCAGAAAAACACCTGTGAAATGAAAATGAAACGTATTTACTTCTTTCCCATCACGCTTGCGATTTACCCTGTGCTTTCACTTTTAGCGACAAACATCGCTCAAGTGGAACTGCTGGATGCGGTGCGTTCCTTAATTGTCTCCATCCTCCTCGCCTGCCTTGTTTACGTATTACTAAGGATTTGGCTTCGAGATACTTTACGCGCTGCGGTTCTCTCAACCTTTCTGCTTTTTTTGTTCTTCAGTTATGGACATGTTTACGCGTTGATTGAGGATTTCACCATTTTTTCTTTCAATCTTGGGCGGCATCGATACCTGTTCGTCGTTTGGCTGGCGGCAGCATTTTTGGGTATCCGCTGGGTGCGGAGATCCCAAGAGTCATTCGATCGTATCGGTCAGGTGCTGAACGTCATATCATTGATCCTGATTGCCATTCCGGTAATACAATTCCTTGCTTTTCAATTCAATTCGATCGAACCCTTATCCGACGTAACATCTGGTGAGCGATCTGAGACCCAGATCGATATCGCCGAGAATCAGACTCTGCAGGTGGCTGAATCCGGCACCCTTCCAGATATCTACTACATCATCCTGGATATGTACACCCGGGAGGATGTCTTAAGCAACAAGCTGGCGTTCGATAATTCTGAATTCGTTGAACACCTCGAGGATCTGGGTTTCTATGTGGTTCCGTGCGCAAACAGCAATTACACCAGCACTGTGCTGTCACTGGGCGCGACTCTGAATCTGGATTACTTCCAGAATATTGTCGAGATCGAAGACAAGGCGACGAGCCCCTATAAATTCGGAGCGATCGTGAAGGAAAACCGCCTTGTCGCGCTTCTTGAGCAGTTAGGTTACAGCGTGGTTGCATTTGAGTCGGGATTTTCACCCACGGAATGGGAGGATGCCACGTACTATTTTGAACTGGGTGAGAATTGGATTTTCGGGGGTATGAATCCTTTCGAGGTGATTTTCCTCAAGACAACGATGGGTCTTTTTCTTTTCGAATTCGATGACGTGCTGCCGGCTGCTTTCCAGGCATACTACGATTCAGCGTACATCCAGCACCGCGATCGCATTCTCCTGGAACTCGACGGCATCGCCAATGCGACGCAGATTCCTGGACCGAAATTTGTGTTTGCGCACATCCTGGCACCGCATAATCCCTTCGTCTTTGGTCCGAATGGTGAATTCATCCGACGGCATACCCCCTTTACACTCAACATGGATACGGAGAGTGACAACTGGGAGGAATTTGTCCCCGGATATATCGGCCAGGTTCGTTTCATGAATATGCGTGTGGAAGAGATCGTGACGCAAATCCTGGAGGAGTCGGAATCAGGTGCAATCATTATTATCCAGGGAGACCATGGAATTCCGACGATAAACCCGGATGATTATAAGTCGGCAATTTTGAATGCGATCTATCTTCCAGATGCAGGAAGGGACGCGTTGTATTCAAACATTAGCAGCGTCAACACTTTCCGCCTCGTCCTCGATGCGTATTTCGGCACGAACTACGGACTGCTCGAGGACGTGAGTTATTATTCAACGCACAAGAAATTTCCTTTTCAATTCGAGATCATCCGTTGGGATGACTTCAAATGTCCTGCAGAGTGAGGTTCGTTTTCCAATGATGTGTGCCGTGGATGCACGATTTTCCGGAAGGATCGTTTAACAGATAATGCGATTTTTAATCAGCGGGTTGGGTTCAATCGGTCGAAGGCATCTGAGAAACCTGGTTGCTCTGGAGCAGAGCGATATCATCCTGCACCGGACAGGGAAAAGCACGTTATCCGATGATGAGCTATCCGGCTACCCCACTGAAAGCGATCTCAAAGCGGCGCTGGCACGATGGTCTCCGGATGCAGTGATCGTTTCCAATCCCACAGCCTTTCACCTTGATGTCGCCATTCCCGCTGCGGAAGCGGGATGTTCGATCTTGTTGGAAAAGCCGATCTCCCACACGATGGATAACGTGGATGGTTTGCAGTCAGCGGTTGAGATGGGCGGCGGAAAAATCCTCGTCGGGTTTCAATTCCGTTTTCATCCGGGCTTACAGCAGGTTGCGCACCTACTCCAGGAGCAAATTATCGGAGATCCGATCAGCGTGCGCGCTCACTGGGGAGAGTATCTGCCTGGCTGGCATCCCTGGGAGGATTATCGTGCATCCTACAGCGCCCGCCAAGATATGGGCGGCGGCGTGCTGCTGACGCTCTGCCACCCATTCGATTACCTGCGCTGGCTGCTTGGCGAGGTCACATCGTTGACCGCAGTGACGGGGAAGTTCGGGAATCTGGATCTCGACGTGGAGGATAGCGCGTCCGTCTTATTAACGTTTCGAGATCATGTTTTGGGCACGGTCTCGCTCGATTACAACCAGCAGCCGGCCAGTCACGATCTCGAAATTACGGGCACGCGGGGCAGCATCCACTGGGACAACGCCACTGGATCTGTGAAATGGTGGACTTCTCAAAAGCCGGATTGGGAGACCTATTCCCCACCGAAAGGATTTGAGAGAAATACGCTTTTCTTGGATGAGATGAGTCACTTTATCGATGTCGTACTGGGCAAAGCCGAACCGGTATGTACGCTTGAAGATGGTATACGGGCTTTGAAGATTATATTGGCGGCGAAACGTTCCGCTTCTGAATCGAATAAGGTTGATCTGGATATTTGCTGATTCAGATGCATCGGGGTGCGAAATTGGCCCACATGTCTGGGTGTTATAATTTCCGCACTGTGTTTCAGCCGGTTGACTTCGAGCGGTTTTTGGGGAAATTACTATCCCGCAAGCGTGATGTGTTATGGGATTGAGATTGAAATATCTAGCTGTTTATTTTTGGGATGATGTCAAATGAATGAATTACCATCTGCTTTCGATTTGTCGGAAAAGGTTGCCGTAGTTACCGGCTCCGCCGGATTGCTGGGATCCGGTTTTTGCCGTACCTTGGCCGAGGCTGGGGCTTCTGTGGTTCTGGCGGATAACAATGCCGAGGTGAACGAAGCCTTGGAAGCCAAGCTGGATGATCATGCCCTCGCTGTGACCACGGATATCGCCGATCCGGCATCGGTGAAGTCACTGGTTGCCCAAACGCTTCAGCGTTTCGGACGGCTCGATATTTTGGTTAACAGCGCCGCACTGGATCCCAAATTCGATCCGGAACATCAGGACGAGCACGCAGGCAGCTTCGAGGACTATGCATTGGATGACTGGAATCAGGCGCTGAACGTCAATCTTACGGGAATGTTTTTGGTTACGCAGGCGGCGGTCCGCCCAATGCTCGAGGAAAATGCTGGTGTGATTATCAATATTTGTTCGACCTACGGTCTCGTGGCACCGGATCAGCGTATCTATCAGCGTGAAGGCCAAGCGCAAGCGTACAAACCGGTTTATTACTCGGTCACCAAAGCGGGGGTGATGGGCTTCACGCGCTATCTGGCTGGCTATTACGCGGGAAAAAACATCCGCGTCAACGCCTTATCGCCCGGTGGCGTGTATAACCAGCATGATGAAAAATTCGTCGAGAAGTATGCAGCTCGCACTATGCTTGGCCGCATGGCGGATCGTTCCGAAATGAATTCCGCCTTGCTCTTCCTGGCATCAGATGCTTCCTCTTATATGACTGGCGCCAATCTGGTAGTCGATGGGGGATGGACGGCATGGTGAAGAAGATTGAGGTTCTGGCGATTATTCCTGCACGAGCGGGGTCGAAGTCGATTGCGAAGAAGAACGTCCGTTTCTTCGCCGGGCACCCTCTATTGGCTTACAGCATCGCCGCGGGTTTACAGGCGAAACGAGTGTCCCGGGTGATTATCTCCACAGATGATAAGGAGTTCGGCGATATCGCCCGCAGTTATGGCGCAGAAGTTCCCTTCCTGCGGCCTGCAGAACTGGCTGCGGATGATGTCACCGATCTACCGGTCTTCGAACATGCGCTGCATTGGCTGATCGAAAACGAAGACTATCGACCGGAGGTGGTCGTCCAATTACGGCCGACTTCTCCCGTTCGCCCTCGTGATTGTGTGGATCGGGCTGTGGAGATTTTGATCAACAATCCCCAGGCCGACTCTGTGCGTGGCGTGGTCCCTTCGGGTCAGAATCCCTACAAGATGTGGCGCTTGAATGACGATAGCCGCATGAAACCGCTGCTGCAGGACGCCGGTGAGGAAGCCTACAATATGCCGCGCCAGAAATTGCCCCCGACTTATTGGCAAACCGGTCATATCGATGCCATCCGTACGGAGACAATACTCGAGAAGCAATCGATGACTGGCGAGGTCATTCTTCCTTTGCTGCTGGATGCAA
>DAOUDW010000095.1:0-5839 GCA_034430895.1 Anaerolineales bacterium
ATCCGCGCGTAAAAGGCGTTGTCCACAGGTTTCCCCTGGGAAGTGCGCATCGGCAAGCACGATTTCATCGCCGTGTCCCATACGATACAAGATGGAAAGTAAATCTGGTGAAATCAAGGGGGATATTCCGATCAACATAACTTGTTACTCCTATACTTAAGCAAGCGAAATGCTCCACACAGCATGTCCACTTTGTTCTGGCTACAGCTTTGGAACTCTCGATATTTGAATTCAACACAAAGCAACAATATTTCTCGTATCATTGCCTATTGCGCTATAGGTAACGTTCTTGGTCACAGGATGAAAAAATTTCTTTACTATCGTTAAGGGATTCTATTCAGTTGCCAACGGCTTCCTATTAAGACTGTTCTCTTAGTGAATCTGATTTCCCTAGGGAATAAATCGCTTTCTATATCGCCTACTGAAATGCGACCATGCCTAATCGCCCTCTCAACAAGGCGTGGACGGTCCGCGCATGAAAGCACAGACCGTCCACAGAAGATCTACTTGGAGACTAGTAGAGCACGTTCTGAGCATCCTGAGAATCAATGTTGTCCTGGTCAACGATAATGAAACCCGTGTCGACGAAGTGTTCAACCGCAATGCCGTTAAAGGCAACTTCGTAGGCAGTCATGACTCCCAAATAGCCCATGTTATAGGAGCTTTGAACAGCAATGGCCTGGAGTGTGCCGTTTACGACCATTTCCTGCAGGACACTATTGCCATCGAATCCAATCGCCGCAATCTTCCCCGCGAGTCCTGCCTGCTCGATTGCGCGGCCCATACCGATAGCAGTCGGTTCATTGGCGCCAAAGATACCCACCAGATCCGGGTTGGCTTGGAGCACATTCGTAGTCTGGTCGAGTGCGGTGGGCATGTCAGCGTTGGAATACTGAGTCGTAACAACCACCAGATTCGAGTTTGCCGCGATGTAATCCTTGAATCCACCCACGCGCCCGATCTCGGAACCTACGCCGGCGACGTATGACATGACCGCAATATTGCCGGTGTCGCTACCAGTGTTTGCCATAACTTCCTCAATGAGCCTCTTGGCACAGGCTTCACCTGCCGCATAATTGTCTGTCGCAAGGAATGATACGTAGTTGTCTTCTGAACCTTCAAGCAGCGAGTCGATGATGACAACAGGAATGCCGGCAGCCTTTGCCTTTTCTACAGCCGGGATGAGGGCATTGACATCTGAGGGAGCAAGTACAATCGCCTTGACGCCGCGGTCGATTGCGCTCTCGACGATGTTGATCTGCTCGTTGATGTTACTCTCAGATTGGGCTCCCAGGAAGGTGACCGTGAGTTTTGGGGTCTGCCCCCGGAGCTCGTTCTGGGCGTCCATTGCCCCCGTCTGGACATTCTGCCAGAAACTGGAGTTTCCGGTCTTGACGATAACCGCAATCTCCCCACCCTCTTCTGCTGCCATGTCGGGAGCGGAGGTAACTTCGACGATCTTCGTAACCTCAACTTCTTTCTCTACGACTTGCGGGGTTGCCGTTGCACCGCATCCTGCCAAGACGAGAGAAATAGCCATGAGAAGGCTTGTTAAAGCGAAAAGTTTCTTATTCATTTCTTTCTTCTCCTTTGAAATAATTGGTTGGTAGAACGGATCGTGGTAGCTTTGACGATTTTTCATTATATGAAGCAAGCACCTCCTCTCCGGACAAGAGCAAAGTGGGGAGTGCGATATCCGGATCTCTCATTTCTCACTTTCGGCTTCTGAGTTGATCAACCGTTACCGCGCCAATGACCACGAGACCAATAACAATCTGTTGCATAAAGTAATTCGCACCCTGCATTGTGAGTCCCACCGTTAATATTCCGATAATGAAAGAACCAATCACTGTTCCTACTACCGTGCCTACGCCGCCCATAAGGCTTGTGCCGCCGATAACGGCGGCAGCAATGGCATTCATCTCGTAGCCAATTGCGCTGTTGGGTTGGGATGTGATCATCCGTGAGGCCAGAATGATGCCGACAAGCGCCGTAAGCAAGCCACAGAAAATGTAATTGATGATTTTGACCTGATGAATCTTGATCCCGGCAAGTCGTGCAGCCTCTTCGTTCGACCCCACAGCGTAGGTGTACCGGCCGAGCCGAGTTTTTGCGAGGATGAAATTAAATACGAATGCCACTGCGACCATGATCAGCACCGGGTAGGATATGCCAGGGAATTCTGGTCCGGTCCCAAGGATGGTGCCATTGCCTAACTCGCCGAAGCCTCCTGGTGCCGGCTTTGCATTCGCATTCGTAATCGTAAGAGCAACCCCTCTGGCAACCATCATCATGCCGAGCGTTGCAATGAACGGAGGCAGCTTCATTTTGGTGATCATCAGTCCGTTAACCAAACCGCTTACGACTCCAACAAGCAGCCCGATGATCATGCTGAGCCAGATGGGAACTCCTTCAAGGGAAACCATCACGGCGATGGTGCCGGACAGGGCAACAATCGATCCGATGGAGAGATCGATACCGCCCGTGATGATCGTGAAGGTCACACCGATACCCATGAGAGTAATCGTGCTGGTTTGCAGGGCAAGCGTGAGAACACTTCGCACGGTAAAGAAATTCCTGGCCGTGATTGAGAAAATAGTAAACAACACAGCAACCGCAAATAAGCGAATGAACCTATCAATAGCCAAACCGCGTTTCGCAGATGCCTCCCTGTCGCGAAAAGATTCTTCCTTACTGATTTTTTCCGTTGCTATCTCGCTCATGGTTGCTCTTTCCTTTTAGTAAACATTTTGCCTCTCGCCGATATGTCCTCATTAATTTTCGAGGCCTGCCCGGTGGCGGGATTGAGTACTTTGATCCACGCCGGATCAGCGCTGCTGTGGGCTGCCGCCAGGTTTCCCATAAGTAGAAGCGGGGTACGATACATCATGCCGAATATCTCCAGCGGGTTTGAAGAATTCAAGTCAATACCCTTTCCCTTGCCCACATCAGTCACATTCTTCCTCGGGAAAATCATTTCGGGCACCAACGATATAAGCGACCACTCGTTCTCGGAAATCATGGATGTCACCGGTGACGGGATAATCGCAAACTTTACGCCCATGACGCAGTACAACCATTCGCTCGCTCACCCGGTAAATATCCTCCAAGCGGTGACTGATGACGATGATCGAACAGCCCTGCGCTTTAAGTTCCCGTACTAAATCGAGCACCTTGTCAATGGCCGCCACGCTCAAAGCCGCAGTAGGCTCATCCATGATGATGACCTTGGCGTTGAAAGCCGTCGCCCGGGCAATCGCCACTGCTTGACGCTGGCCACCTGACAGCCTCTCCACACCCAGGCGTACAGAGGAGATGTCGATCTTGAGACGATCGAGCAGGCGTTGCGTCTCTTCTTCTATATGGCGCTGGTCGATCACGCCAAACAGGCCAAGTTGTACAGACATCTCTTCCCGTCCCAAAAAAACGTTGGCGGACACACTAAGGTGGTCGACAAGAGCCAAATCCTGATACACCATCTCGATACCTATTTGGCGCGCATCCAAAGGATTGTTTAAATGCACCTTCTTGCCTTCGATGAAGATCTCTCCTTCGTCAGGGATGTAGGCTCCACTGAGAATTTTCATCAGGGTGGATTTCCCCGCGGCGTTGTCGCCCACCAAACCCAATACCTCATTGTTATGCAGTGTCAGATCTACACCGCGCAGCGCGCGGACCGCCGCAAAACTTTTCTTGATACTCCGCATTTCAACAATGGGGTTAGCCTCTGTCAAAGGTTTCATCGCAAGCTCCTTGAGTTTTGCGCAAAAAAAGGTTCCTTTCACCGATAAGAAAGTGAATCACTGCCACGACGTCACGAAAGCTGACAAGTCACCGCGAGCATGACGGGAATCCCTTGGAAGCGTTCTCCACATTGAGTATCATCTCTCGCGGGCGTGATGCGCATCTTGTATCCATTTGTACATACCTTGATATCGATATAATTGAATTGCACTGTAGATCTTCGATGATTGCAGGCTCGATACTGTGAAAATGGAATCTCCGAATTGGAATTGTTGAGATTTTACTGGACCATCAACGCATCAACTTTTCCGAGATATTGCGGCTGAAGAGCAATACAATATGGTAACGTTACCACAAGTTGGCAAAAATATTCAATTCTGTATCAACTGCTCATTTTCTTCCGCTTTGGGCCTGTGGATTCGCGTTCTATGATTTCTGTAGGCAAGACTAAATTTTGACACTCTCCAGTGAGTTCACCTGAAATACGCTTCAGCAACAGTTCAGTCGCCATTCGCCCCATCTCATAGGCTGGCTGATAAGCAATAGTTAAAAAAGGCACCAGGAGCATCGATTCGGGAAAATCATCAAATGCGACAACGGAGACGTCACCAGGCACATCGAACTTGAGATCACGCAAAGCTTTAATAATCCCAATCGCAATATAGTTGTTGGCACCAAATATGGCCGTCGGCTTTGGCGAATGCATCATCACCTGCCTGGCGAATTTATAGCCACTTTCCTGGTTAAACATCCCGTAATAAACCTGCTCGTATTCCTCTAAGCCTGATTCGGCCAATGCTCGCCGATAGCCAGCTGCACGGTCGACTGAAGTAGATACATCTTTGGGTCCGGTAATTGTGGCGATTCGTTTATGCCCTAGTCCGATCAGCAGCTCAATCAAATGATAGGCGCCATTTTCTGAGTCAGATCGTACACAATCGATTTTGACGCCCGACACGTGGCGATCGAGTGCCACAACGTTAATGTCGTTTGAGAGCAAGAACTTGATTGTCTTTACATTTCCACATGAAGGAACCAAAAGAACGCCATCTACCTGCCGCTGCGCTATTAGATTGGCATATTTTTCTTCTTTTGCTTCAGACTCATCCGTGTTGCAATAGACAACCGTAAAGTCGAAAGTCCCCGCCGCGTCTTCAACCCCTCTGGCCATTAACGTAAAGTACGGATTGGTGATATCTGTGACAACCAACGCCAGCGTCTTTGTCTGTTTTGAGCGTAGTCCGCGGGCTAGCGTATTAGGAACATATCCCAGTTCCTTGACCGCCGCTTCAACACGCTCCCTGGTAGCCTGGCTAACGTAACCCGAGTTATTAATGACTCGAGAAACTGTGATCGGCGCTACCTTTGCGCGCTTTGCTACGTCAAGAACTGTGGGCATCTCTTTGCTTTTATAGGTTAATCGAAAAAAACGGATATATGACAACGTTATCAGGGTAACGTTACCAGATCATTTCATATTTTACGGCAATTGTCAAGAGAGTCGCGCTGAGAGTTATTTTGAAGCGTGTCAGAGCTTGTGAGACAAAATCAAGGCGAAAATTAATTGAGACACTTCGGACAAATTCCTATGGAATAACCAATTACGTACGGAATAGCGCCAAATCCATGCGAAAACCTACACTCCCTGTTGGGTTTCATTCATATCTGGCCAGGCTACGGAGTAAATGTCTGTTATTTCACAGTTATTTGGCCGGTTATTACATAAGTATTTGGCCAAACCTGCAGTTATTTCACTTGTATTTGGCCAAAATTTCTCCAGGGATTTATGTCTTGATTATGTAATCCAGGCTCTGACACGCTACGCTGACATATATACACCAGAGATCTGAGCATTCTTGCTTGTCAAGTATTTCTATTCGATCGAGATCAGCTGCACTCATCTTCGGATCGTCATATAATACGCCGAGAATTTCCTTACTCAATTCATGCATCCAACAGCCTTCTATGATGGCGCTGTTGTCAAGCCCCAATTTCTAATTCGATAGTACACCCTCTTGAGCTATTCCTCGCAACTGACCTTGCTGGCGGCTTCCTTTGGCGTCGGGCACTTTGTGCCTCGAACTACCTTCTATCC
>DAOUDW010000096.1:0-2064 GCA_034430895.1 Anaerolineales bacterium
GTTCGTCGGTGTACTTGTCCTAGTTACCGCTCGCTCGGCCTTCCGGGCTGCATTTGTAAACTACGACTTAGCGACTGAGTTTCTCGTCTACGCGCATATGGCGCCTGGTCCAAAAATCGCACTGGAGCAGATCGAGGATCTTTCAATCCGAACGACAGGTGGTAAAGATCTGAGGATCGCCTACGATAATGAGACGACCTACCCATATTGGTGGTATTTGCGGGATTATCACCAAGTCCTCTTCTACGGCTCTAGCCCAAGCAGAGAACTCCTAAACTATCCGGTTGTGGTCGCCGGAGATGTTAATTATGGGAAAGTCGATCCTCTACTCAGTGAACTTTACTACACCTTTGAGTACACTCGAATTTGGTGGCCAAATCAGGATTATTTCCAATGGAATAAATCCAGCATCGAAGCGGAAAGGAACGCCGAACTGCGCGCTGCAGGTCAGACTGATCTCCCACCCATGGGCGCTTTCGAATATGTAGGCCGCTTTATCAAGAAGACCTTACCATTTTTCACGGATCGAGAAGCGCGAGAGGCCGCCTGGGATGTTTGGTTCAATCGTGATTTCACAGCTTATAGCCAATACAAAGGGATGGACTATTCCCTCCAAAACTGGAGCCCCTCCAATCGCATGAAACTATATATCCGCAAGGATGTCGCTGCTTTGATATGGGATTATGGTGAGATCCAGCCAGAATTCACCTTGGAAGAGTACGAGGATCCCTATCTTGACAAGATGGTACGCCTAAGACCGGATCAAACCCTCGGCCCGGCAGGCTCTGCCCCAGGTGAATTTGCAAACCCGCGCGGATTGGCATATGCCCCCGACGACACGCTTTACGTCGCCGATTCGATGAACCACCGCATCCAGCACCTCAGCCCAGAAGGCGAAGTGCTACATATCTGGGGACAATTCGCCTCGATCGATGAGGGTGACGCACCCGGTGGAACCTTCAATGAACCTTGGGGCATCACAGTCGGACCGAACGGGGATGTGTACGTGGCTGACACGTGGAACCATCGCATCCAGCATTTCACCGCAGATGGCCAGTTCCTGAACATGTTTGGTACCTTCGGACAGGCTGAGAGCTTGACTGCTTTCTATGGGCCGCGTTCCCTGGCCATCGATTCCCAGGGTCGATTGTACGTCAGCGACACGGGCAACAAACGTATTGTAGTTTTCGACTCGGATGGAAACCCACTAACCGCCTTCGGTGGTTTTGGGTTGATTCTAGGCAACATGGATGAACCAGTAGGCATCGCTATCGACGAGCAGGATCGGATCTATGTCGTAGATACATGGAATCAGCGCATTCAGGTCTTTGAAGAGATCGAGCCAAATCGCTTCGAGGTCAGCAAGAGTTGGCTGATTGCGGGTTGGTATGGGCAATCCCTAGACAATAAACCCTATGTCGCAGTGGCGCCAAGCGGCGACGTCTGCGTGAGTGACCCGGAAGCTCCACGCGTTCTTTGCTTCGACCCTGAAGGGGGATTTCTGACAGGCTGGGGTGCAGCGGAAGACGCTACAACCGATCTGGGTATCCCCATCGGCCTCGCCTTCGACCCAGCATGCGGCTTATGGGTTTCGGACAGCAGTAACAGCATGTTGATGCACTTCACATTGGATATCTGTCAGGACTGACGCACTTTCATACCGCAAGGGGCAGGCTCGTAGGGGAACACCCACAGCCTGTCCCACTTTTTCTATATAATATCGAACGTTGATGCTATCCGAAATAATCTCTTAGCCAGCGCAAAAACCTTTGCCACCAGTTGAATCCCCCGATGCCCTTATCTAGCGGTTTGCCGTAGATGCTTTGGATTCCAGCGATATCATCATCTCCCAGTTCATGTCGCGGTCCTGAATAGGTGGGAAACATGATCGCATTGGAATCAGTGCTGTGGCGCAGCCCGAGAGCATGTCCCAACTCGTGGATAGCGATAGATAAGAGATCTATTCCACCCGTGCCACCTTCCGTCCATGTCTCAGCGTCGTCAAAATGCACGTCTCCCGCGATGCCGGCCGATGAGTTTACAGGCGGTGGGAAGAACGCATGC
>DAOUDW010000097.1:0-1723 GCA_034430895.1 Anaerolineales bacterium
TCGTGCTTTTTAGCGTACTATGGCTGCGGAAGCCAAAGCCATCACTGACCAGCTTCGGCAAAGTACTGAATGTCACGTCCATCATCTTGATTTTGATTCCGGTCTTTCTTATATTGTCTTTCGAATGGAGTACTGTAAATCTTGATGTCCTCGAACCTTCTACTCCGAACACAGACGAGCAAGGATTGACAGCAGATATTAGAAACACGCAAATATCCGAGAGTTCCACCTTGCACGATGTTTATTACATCATTCTGGATATGTATACTCGGCAAGATGTTTTATCAGAGATGTTTGGATTCGATAATTCGCCATTTGTAAATCGCCTTGAGCAACTTGGTTTCTACGTCGCTTCTTGCAGTCAGAGCAATTATGACAGTACGGTTTTATCCCTGGGCTCGAGCCTGAATATGGAATACTTCCAAGTCCTCCTAGGAGAGGATTATAACGAGAGGCTCAACCCCTACTCATTTGGCAACATCGTTAAGAATAATCGTGTGCGCAAGTACTTAGAAAACCTCGGTTATGACATTATTGCGCTTGAATCGGGTTTTTCACCCACTGAGTGGGGCGAATCGGATAGCTATCGAGCACCAAATAAGGATCTGATGGATCTTGCATTTGGTAGCTTGAACCCATTCGAAGCCATGTTTTTACGTACAACACCGGGTGTGCTGTTCTATGGATATTTCGATCGATTGCCCGATACTCTCCGTACGGGACTGGACTCCGCATACATCCAACATCGGGAACGGATCCTGTTCGCTCTGGAGGAGATTATAGCGATCTCGGAAGAGCCAGGTCCGAAGTTCGTTTTCGTACATATCCTTGCGCCTCATAATCCCTTTGTGTTTGGCCCAAACGGGGAATTTATCAGACGGGATACACTCTTCACGCTCAACGCGGATCTGGAGAGTGATACTTGGGACGAATTCTCAACCGGTTACGTGGGTCAAGTAACATATCTTAACAAACGTTTGCTAGAAATCGTGACGCACATTCTCTCGAATTCGGATACTGCTCCCGTTATCATCATCCAAGGAGATCATGGTATTCCGAAATTGGAGGATGCAGTGGGCAAGGTGGCAATATTCAACACATACTACTTTCCCGGGGATGGTGATGATATGTTGTATTCGAATATCTCTCCGGTTAACACATTCCGTTTGCTGTTTGACGAATACTTCGGCACGAATTATGGCCTACTTGATGATATAAGCTATTTTGTGCCCAGTAAAAAAACACCTTTGGCTTTCGAAACTGTTCCCAATTCTGAAGGCTCCTGTTTACCTGCTGAGTGATAACCGTGCTGGTTGTATCGTTGAATTCTGCTTGCAAGTAGCGAATGGGCGTAGAAAGATATGCGATTTCTAATTAGTGGATTGGGTTCGATCGGTCGAAGGCATTTGAGAAACCTCGTTGCCCTGGGCCAAACCGACATCATACTGCATCGGACCGGTAAAAGCACATTATCCGATGACGATCTCGCCAGCTACCCAACGGAAAGCGATCTAAATCAGGCGCTGGCACGATGGTCTCCGGATGCAGTGATCGTTTCCAATCCCACAGCCTTTCACCTTGATGTCGCCATTCCCGCTGCGGAAGCGGGTTGTTCGATCTTGTTGGAAAAGCCGATCTCCCACACGATGGATAACGTGGATGGTTTGCAGTCGGCGGTTGAGCGGGGTGGCGGGAGTGTTCTCGTTGGGTTTCAATTCCGTTT
>DAOUDW010000098.1:0-1959 GCA_034430895.1 Anaerolineales bacterium
CCACGGTGGCGTCCATTCTCACGTGGGCAACGATTTTGATCGCTTCCTATCGTGGCGCGGGCGACCAGTGGGATAACCCCAGGTATCGAACGGCATTTCTTGTTTTACAGGCTGTTCTTATCGGTTGGGCATGGGTTAAATCTCGTGAGATGAACGGTCGTTGGATAGGGCGGGTGGCTGTTCTTGTTGTAAGCGTCACCACGCTGTTTACTTTGTGGTATGCCTTTCGCGGCCGCATGCTTTCATATTTTTCCCCAATGCACATGATCGCCAGCATGGCGGCTTTCATCGTTTTGTTTGTTGGTTTCCATTTTGTGCGAGACTACTATCGTTCCCGCAAAGTCTCGGCTTGACGGAATCCCCAGGATGTGTATAATTCAACTTCTGAATTATAAAACCTCATTCTTTTATGTTTGATATTTCGTGATGGAATCAAAATTGTAAACAGGCCCAGTGGAAGACGTCTGGGAAATGAAAAGGAGTGTCCATGCCGAGAGCGTTGATTACAGGGATCACGGGTCAAGACGGCTCATACCTGGCGGAGTTTCTACTCAGCAAAGGCTATGAAGTCCATGGAATGATTCGCAAGGCGAGCACTTTCAATACAGGCCGCATCGATCATATCTATCAGGATCCACATAAACCCAAGGCACGCATGTTTCTGCATTACGGGGATCTTGTCAACTCGGAAGTTATGACCAATCTGGTTTATAACGTGCATCCGGATGAAGTCTATAATTTGGGGGCTCAATCTCATGTAAAAGTGAGTTTCGAGATGCCGGAGTACACAGGCTCCGTGACCGGCTTGGGAACGGTGAGGATCCTCGATGCCATCCGACGCAGTGGGATCAAGGCTCGTTTTTATCAGGCTTCGTCAAGTGAGATTTATGGCAACGCCAAACCGCCGCAGAACGAGGTAACACCTTTTCAACCTCGCAGCCCGTATGCCATTGCCAAAATATACGCCTATTGGATCACCGTAAACTATCGAGAATCTTATGATATGTTTGCGGCCAACGGCATTCTCTTCAACCATGAAAGCCCTCGACGAGGCGAGACCTTCCTGACCCGCAAAGTAACTCGAGCGATTGCGCACATCTTGGCGGGCATGCAGTCCAAACTCTATCTGGGCAATCTGGATTCGCGCCGCGATTATGGTTATGCACCGGAATATGTGGAAATGATGTGGCATATGCTGCAGCAGGATGCGTCGGATGATTACGTCATCGGCACGGGTGTAGCGCCAACCATGCGCGAGTTTGTGGAAGAGGCTTTTTCATACGTCGATTTGGATTGGAAGGAATACGTCGATATCGATTCTCGTTACTATCGACCAGCTGAGGTCGATTACCTGCAAGCTAACGCCGAGAAAGCACAAAAGATCCTGGATTGGAACCCGAAGATCACCTACAAGGATCTGGCGCGGATCATGATCGATGCAGATATGCAGGCAGTGGGCTTGGAACCGATAGGGGAAGGTTTGGAAATTCTGAAGAAGAGTTTCAGCGGATGGCATCGTTGGGATACGAGTGTCACTGCATTACTCAATTCATACCACAACGGTGTTGAATAATCGATTGAAGATCTTCCCCGGAAGTTCTCGATCTGCGCAGGGACAAGGTTTTATTAATCGGAGGCGATATGTCTCTGATACGAGTACGCACGAGGCGTAATCCATGGCAACGGATCAAAATACGCAGACGATTCGCGATTTGAATTTGCTGGAACACATCGAGAGTGATCCGGATATCACGCAGGCTTCTCTGGCTGCGAAACTCGGTGTGGCTGTTGGAACCGTCAACTGGCATCTCAAGCGCTTGATTAAAAAAGGCTACATCAAGGCCAAGCGGGCAGAGCGAAAAAAACTGCGTTACATCATCACCCCGCAGGGAATTGCTTTGCGCGCCCGTTTGACCGTAGCCTACGTGGAAAATTCGATGACCTTGTACCGCCGAATTC
>DAOUDW010000099.1:0-2030 GCA_034430895.1 Anaerolineales bacterium
CGGCCGACGAAACGCGGCTCCATTTCGAACGACTCGTTCTGCCGGAAGGAACGGCCTCGGTTAAGGCGCTCCTTGCACCAACCCCGATAGCGATGATCGAGATGGTCAGCGAGAATCCAGGGGCAGTCGGTTACCTGCCATTTTCCTCACTCACGGAGGATGTGCGCGCCATTGGAGTAGACAACCTCGCGCCGACCAGCGAGTCTGTAAGCAATGGACGCTATCCACTGGTGATCCCCGTGATCGCCTACGCCCAGGAAGAGCCCCTCGGTGCCCTGCGGGAATGGATCCTTGCCATCCAGTCACCGGATGCAACCGCAACGCCCTGAAGCCCCATTCACCAGAGATGTAAAGAGTGAACTCGTGACCGAAAACACGAGCCCCGTTATACGGATTGAATGAATGGCTCAAACGCGAGTGATTTATAAGGGGATCGCGCCTGTGACGAAGGGATTCGTCATTCGCTCCGCGCCGACCGTCGTCGCCGGTCCATGTCCAGTGTACAAGTGTGTCTCGTCCGGCAAGGTGAGGATCTCCCTACGGATGCTTTCAAGCAAAGTCTGCCCGTTTCCGCCGGGCAGGTCGACACGGCCGACACTGCCCTGGAAGATCAAATCCCCGCAGAAGGCAACCCCATCGTCCCGGGCCAAAAACATCACGTGCCCCTGACTGTGACCGGGTGTGTACCGGACCTCGAAACTTCGCTTTCCGAGTTGTAAGTGCATGTTATCTTTCAATTCAATGCTGGGCTCTGGTCCGGGATCGAACCGCTGAAAGCCAAACAGCGATGCGCCACCCTGCATCTGCCACAAGGGCAGATCTCCGGGATGCAATGCCACCTGCAGGGGATGCTGCGAGGCATTCACGACTCCCGCTGCGCCCCCAAAATGATCGAAGTGGGCATGGGTGAGCCAAATCGCTTCAAGCGGCCAGCCGTGCCGGTCGGCCTCTGCGACGATGGTTTCGCCCTCCCAGGCCGGATCGATGACCACAGCACGTTCGCTATCCGTATCCGCAACGAGATAGGAATTCGTGGAAACCGGCCCGAGCACGAACGATACGATGGTTAACGATCCGACTTGCTCTTCGTTGGAAATCATGTATTCCCTCAATTGGCGCGGGATAGGATTGGAAATCCTTCCGTCCTACTTGATGAAAAGAAGTATAGCCAGAAAGATGAACGCCTTCAATCCCAGGACTAAGAATAAAAAGAGCCAGCACAATGAAACTGCTGGCTCAATCTTCGCATGTCCTAAATCGTCTATGGATTATTGAACGTAGCAAAGTCAAAATTCACGGCACTTGAATTGAAATTTACGATCTTGATCCAGCCGTAATTCCCATCACTGGTCCGGTAAGCGTAATAACGATTCTTCAAATCAAATGTCATTGGGCTCAGCGACAAAGCCTGACACTGATCCCGAGTCGGGGCTTCCGTGCCGAACAGCTTGAAGCCGACAGAGTGGAGCGGATTGATTTCATAATCGTGGTTAAACAGGATGTGCGAATACTCGTAGCGGAAATCCGCTTCGGCTGTCCCACATCCTACGATCTCACCGGTATCCAGATCGAAGCAGCCATTATCGTGGACGGTCATGTCCGTGCCGCTGTCTTTGAAGAGAAAATAGGCTTCAAACACGGGAACCAGGGGTTCGAAGACGAGGCCTTCATCTTCGGATGGGACTACGATCTTGGCCCAGAAAGCCACGCTGGCATCTGTACCTACCCCAAAGAGGACATCATCGTTGCTGCGCAGTTTCCAGAAACCCTGATAAGTGCCCGGATCGGTGGGCGCCGTCATGCTGGAGGAGATATCCACTGTGCTTCCTGGCGGCACCGTACCTGCCAGGGCTGTCTCAGCCGGCCCATCCATTTGATCGCCGTGGCTGAACACCAGATCGTAGGATGACGTCCACGTGCAGGTGCCATCGTTGCGCAGCCGCCAAGTTTTGGTGAAGAATGAATCCGCATCCACTTCCGTATCGTCAGGGTAAGTCACATCGCTGACGAACGTGGCGGCGTTTGTACAC
>DAOUDW010000100.1:0-1989 GCA_034430895.1 Anaerolineales bacterium
GAGATGCACCGCTGGATCTACGCCATGCGTGAAAACATTCATTCTGGCTATGCGTAACGCATCCATAGAGAGATCGGTGGCGAGTACGCACAGATCGGGAATTTCCCTGGCCAGGGTAATCGCCACGCATCCAGATCCGGTGCCAACATCCACAACGGTCAGCGGAGGGGATTGCCGCCTGAGAACCTCGAGCGCCGCATCGACCATGCGTTCCGTCTCAGGCCGCGGGATCAACACGGATGCATCAAGGTGGAAGCGCCTGCCGTAGAATTCCCACCAACCCAACACATGAGGCAGCGCTTCCCCGCGCAAGCAGCGATCCAGCATGCCCAGGAATTGAAAGCCATGAGGTTCTTCCAATACGTTTTCCGGGTGCGCCAGAAGCCAGGATCGAGGGCGGCCCAAAACCTGACCGAGAAGCAGCTGCCCATCCAGGTTTGGGGTGTCGCTGTGCTTGCTCAAAGCGCTGCGGCTCAGCACAAGCGCCGATTGTACTGTGGAAGGTAAATTCACGATTCGTTTTCTACGGCCTTGAGACGTTCGGCTTCTTCCTGCGTGGTTAATTCATCGATGAACTCATCCAGATCGCCGTCCAGCACTGCAGGAAGATTGTGGGAGGAAAGATTGATGCGATGATCGGTCACGCGGGATTGGGGGAAATTATACGTGCGGATTTTTTCTGAACGTTCCCCCGTACCCACTTGTGCACGCCGCGTGGCGTCTTCTTTCTTCTGTTGTTTTTCGAGGGCGATGTCGTACAGTCGAGCGCGCAAGATACTCATGGCGCGCATGCGGTTTTGCAGCTGGGAACGTTCGTCCTGGCACTGCACAACCATACCGGTGGGAAGATGCGTCAGGCGTACCGCGGTGGAGTTCTTTTGCACACTCTGCCCTCCAGCGCCCGCCGATCGGTAGACATCCATTTTGATGTCCTTGTCCGGGATCTTGATCTCTACCTCATCTGCTTCCGCCAACATGGCAACCGTGGCCGTCGAAGTGTGGATGCGTCCCTGCGACTCAGTGGTGGGTACGCGCTGAACACGATGGACACCGGATTCGTGCTTGAAACGAGAAAACGCGCCGCGTCCTTTGACCATGAAGATAATTTCCCGGAAACCACCGACGCCTGTCTCGTTTGAAGACAGGATTTCCACCTGCCAACTGCGGCCTTCGGCGTAACGGGCGTACATGCGGTAGAGATCGGAGGCAAAGATGGTCGCTTCGTCGCCGCCCGTGCCGGCGCGGATTTCCACGATCACGTTGCGCCGATCGCGTGGATCACGAGGGATCAGCATGGATTTCAACTCAGCTTCGAGAGCTTCTCTTTTCGATTCGAGTGTATCGATTTCTTCCAGTGCGAGATCGCGCATTTCCGGGTCATCACCGTCACGCAGGCTGATCGCCTGCTCGAGTTCTTCATTTACGCTCAGATAATCACGATAGGCAGTGACGACGGGCTCGATTTCCGCTCGTTCGCGCGCCAGTTCAGCCGCGAGTCGGTGATCCTCACCCGCGTGGGCTAATCCCTCATCCAACGCCCGAAGACGTTCTTCAACGCCAGCTAATTTCTCCAGCATTTTGACTCCACACAAGAAACTCCCACGGATTCTGTGGGAGAAGTGCCTTGATTATACCATGCAGAAGGAGACCAGGATCGATGTGTAATTGCAGCGTTCGTTTATAATGCTGGATAAATCCCCGGATCCAACGTATCATCTCTATTATTGCGGGAACCCCCAACGCAGCGTCTACGTCTATGTTACGTAAGCCTTAAGCCCAATCTGGAGGTGCAGCATGTACCGGTTGAAATCCATTTTCCTCGTCCTGCTTACAATCTCGATGGCTGCGGTCATCGCGTTGCCCGCGCAAGCCGACGGCATCATCATTCCCGAACCACCCATCTGTGACCCGGGTGGTTGTCCCGAACCGTTCCCCTTATCGCAGCTCGCCATCGAATACCACCACGTCGATGTCACCATCGAAAATCAG
>DAOUDW010000101.1:0-1559 GCA_034430895.1 Anaerolineales bacterium
GCGCTGCAATTCAATCTTATAACCTGAAATTCCGCTCGGATCGGAGACGGCACCCCAGACCAGATCGATGTAGGAGGTGCAGGCAAGTTCGGAGCCGTTTACCGGACTGGAAAGCGACGGTACTGGCGGCGGGTCGTTATCCACCTCCGGCGTCGGTGTCGGCGGTGCCACGAGGACAGAAACGCTTTCAGGATTGCAGAAGGACTCTACTGGCGAACTCCACACCCAGCAGGTGCCCGCTGCGTCCGGGTTTACAATGCGCCACCAGGAGTTGTCACTCAAGCGGCCATCGATCATTGCCATCTCTCCTGTAAGAAGATAACCAACGACATCGTATACGCTCCCTGGTCCGGTGCGGCAATTGGTGTCTTGCAGGGCAACGACATTGGGGACACAGCTGGTTGGCGTTGGCGTGATGTCCAGCGTGGGTGTCGCAGAAGCCTCCGGCGTATTGGTGACCAATGCCACTTCCGGTTCGTCTTCGCCCATGATATGGATCCTGACCGTGTCGGGATCGCTGGTAGCATCGTCGCTGCTGTAAGCGACAACGGCGATTTCATAATCGCCGGGCTCGGTTGGTTTCCACAGGTGTTCGAAGTGCACCAGCGTACCGCTGCCGGGTGGATCATCGATCGTTTCCAGAGTTTCATCGTCGATCCAGATTTGGACGCGCGAGACGCCTTCGGCGCTGGATGCGTGACCGTCGATGGTGATGATTTCACCGAGCGGCACGGAAAGATCGTGAATCGGTGCATCGATCCAAACGAATGTGCCCTCGATTGGCCCTACACCGTTGCAAGCGGCAAGCAGGCTTGTGAGTAGAAGAAGGAAGGTTAATTGCTTGTGTTTTGCTTCCATCGTATCCTCCCCGGATTGGATTTGAAAGCTATCGGTCTTTTCCTTTGTATATGAGTGCTTGTTAATATCTCCTGAAGGCAAAAGGGGGAAACCGCAAGATTTCTCCTAGAATATTGGCGAGGCGCTGATGTGATGAACGAGGTACAAACCATCCTGATTGTTCCTTGGTGAGCCAAATCCGTTTGTATTCACTACATTCTATAACGGCTTCGAGCGATTTTTGTGACACGAGGCCACATGACGAGGATTAACACTGTGCTTCTACAGGTATCACATGTCGAATGGAGTATATTTGAAGTGATGGCAAGCGCAAATGCCCGGCTGATGTATCTATTCTTTGGCGGGCTTGCGGACTGCTTTATCGTTTATCGATAGACGTCTTTTGTCGTTCGACTTGTTGAATGAAGAGACGTTCGAGAAAACCTATCTGGAGGAAGAAGCAACCGCAATTATCACGGTCACGTTGTCTTTAACCGTCAGTAATGAATGATGAGGTAGGTTTCTTGATTGGGATAAGGTTTCCTGTTCCGGTCGAGGCCTGACTTCGATTATTAAGTATATCGAGTACAATAGTGCTTTGGATGTAAAAGATAGTCTCCACGAAACGAGGTGGTTATGGTCCATTGGATAGAAAAACAGCCGGTGCGGTTTATGGGCCTTGCCTGGTTCCTGTCGTTTGTTATCGGCTGGATCATGATGTT
>DAOUDW010000102.1:0-77365 GCA_034430895.1 Anaerolineales bacterium
TGCGATCGTAGTCCTTTTATTCCCACTTATCACGGTAATCCAGTTTGGCTATAACCTCTATCGCGTTCAACGCCAATCAGAACAAACTGAACGACATGATTGTTCGGGATTATCCGCTCAGCAAGATCCATTACCGGACGTTTACTACATCATTCTGGACGCCTACGCCGGCCATGACACCTTGTGGGAAACGTATGGGTATAACAACACCGAATTCATAGAATCCCTAACCGAGCTGGGATTCTATGTTGCCGATCAAAGCCAAAGCAATTACAACCACACAGAATTGTCGTTGTCGTCATCATTGAACATGGAATACCTGCCTACCCTCGATCCGATCTTCGGCGAGGGCGGCCCTTCTGACTTCACACCACTCTGGCCGCTGCTCGTCGTCGGGGAAGTGCGCGGCAACTTCGAATGCCTCGGATACGATGTCGTCACGTTCGACAGCGGCTATTATTGGACGGGTTGGATAAACAGCAACTATCTCATCAGTCCTCGAACCTATCGCCTCAGTGGAATCCAAGGAAGTGAAGGGATAAATGCTTTTGAGTCCCTGTTAATTCAGACCAGCGCTGGGGTGATCGTAACGTCCACGGTGAAAATCCTGCCAGATGAAATCAAAGCGGGATTCGATAGTCCTTACCAGGACCACCGGGATCGCATCCTGACGACACTCAATGCGCTGGAACGCTACGTTCCATTCCTGCACAAACCCACTTTTTCATTCGTACACATGTTGATTCCCCATCCCCCTTACGTTTTTGGGCCTAACGGCGAACCCATCGAGCAGTACGAAGCCTTTTCACTCGGTAACCTCGAGGGTGAATCTGGTTCTGTACCCGAATTGATCGGATATCCCAATCAAGTCGCCTTCATCAATAGCTCCATCCTGCGCGTCGTCAGTCAGATAATCGAGAATTCCCCTACTCCCCCGATCATCATCATTCAAGGAGATCATGGAATCGGAAGACCCGGCCGGGATAAAGTCTCGATCCTCAACGCCTACTACCTTCCCGGTGATACAAAAGAGATGCTCTACCCCACAATCACACCGGTTAACACGTTTCGAGTTATCTTTGACGGTTATTTTGGCGGTAATTATGGACTGCTGGAGGACACCAGCTACTACTCAGTAGCCAGTGACCTCTTTAATTTCTCTATTATCCCCAACGAGAGAATATCGTTGGAAGCGTATCCTTTTGATCCGCCCTGATCCGCATCCGACTAAACCTTAAAACAAACCGATTTCGGGTAAGCAGCGCAGAGATCGGCCAGATACCCCAAACCAGCCCCACGCAGGTGAATCCAGGCTGGTAAGAAACCATCCTTCAACATTAACGGGAGGTGCAAACATACCCGGGGATGTTTGTAGTATGATTTTAATGTAGCGAAGTCTCTGGTTAGATATCGTCTTTCAGCCCAGAGGAGCAGCATGCTTTCACCACGCATACATATCCTGCGCGCTCAACTGCGCGACGCCAAGGTGCTCTTCCTTGAATTCCGGGGATCGCTGCTGCTGTTCGCGCTCATCGTCTTCGGCGGCGGGTTGCTGCTGCACCTTTTTTACACCCACCCCGAAAGCGGTCAGCACCCGGAATTCAACCGGGCGCTGTACGCCGCCTTCTCCATGGTCTTCTTCGACATCCAGCTCCCCTACCCGGAACAAACGGCCTTACAAGTGCTCTACTTCCTCATCCCGATCCTCGGCCTGGCGATCGCTGCGGACGGTGTGCTGCGTTTCAGCGGCGCACTACTCAGCAAACAAGCCCGAGGGCAGAAATGGCAAATCGCGATGGCATCTACCTTTAAAAACCACATCATCGTCTGCGGTATCGGCAAGGTCGGCTACCGCGTGATCCTCGAACTGCGTAAATTCGGCCGCGAAATCGTGGCCATCGAGGCCAATCCCGACGGCCGCTTCGTCGAAAAAGTGAAACACCTCGGCGTGCCCATCATTCTCACCGACGCCCGCCGCTCGGAGAATATACGCAAAGCCGGCGTGGAGAAGGCCGACGCCATCATCCCCTGCACCGACGACGAACTAACCAATCTCGACATCGCTCTCGATGCCCGTGAAATCAACCCGGACATCAGCGTAGTGATGCGCATGTTCGACAGCGACCTGGCCCGCCGCATCGAAAAAGGCTTCGGTATTCACACCGCTTTCAGCACTTCGGCGCTCTCGGCACCGATCTTCGCCTCCGCCGCCATGGGCTTGAACGTGCGCCACAGTTTCTACGTCGGCGACGATTTGCTCCACCTCGGGGAGATCGAAATCCAACCACAGGCCGCCCTCACGCAGTGGGACGTCGTCCAGCTGGAGCGTGAATTGAACCTTTCCGTCGTCTGCTGCCAAACAGACAGCTGCCCCGACTTCCACCCCGACGACTCGCAGACGCTCGAAGCCCACACCCGCATCCTGGTACTCGCCTCGCTCGAGACGCTGCGAAAATTACACGCCCTGAACGTCCCCGGAGGATAACCCGCCATGAGTCTATCGATCGCCGCTTTACGCGGATTGGCCGAAATCGACTTTGCTGCCTTACTGCGGTCCTTCCTGATCGCCGCCGCCATCGGCTCGATCCTGACCGTCCTGCTCGTGGTGTGGATTCTGCGCAGCGTACGCCGCATCTCTCTTCCCGCGGATGCCGATTTCTTCACCGCCCTGCGCGCAACCCCGCTGGTCGTGGTGCTCATGCTCGACCTGCTCGACTTCAGTCTGGATTTCCTCTCGGCGCCCATCGCCTGGCCGCTGCTGGGGCATCTCGGTCTCGCTGCCCTGCGTGAAGTGACCATGATCGAAGAACTGATTCCCGGAACGCAGGTCATCCCCACCATGACCCTGGCCTGGATCGCGGCGCGTTTCATCCGCCGGGGATGAAACATGCGATGCAGATGAAATCACACCGGATTCGCTTCCTCCTGCTCCTCGTCTTCCTCGGCGCATGCACCCCCACACCACCGCCGCCGACGCCACAGCCGTCTCCCAACCCGACCGATACGCCTGCACCGACAGCCACACCCACGATCGCACCCTCACCCACGGCCGAAGAGTTACCCCCACGCACGCAGTATGACTTGTCCGCGGTGTTCGATTACGAACACATGCGCCTCGACGTTGCCGAAGAAGTGACCTACCTCAATCGCAGCGAAGTCTACCTGAATGAATTGTTATTCGTTATAGAACCCCTGCGCTGGGAGGGCACCTTCCGACTAACCGACCTTCGCTGGGAGGACGGCGTGCCTTTATCCGGCCTGCGGCTGGAAGGTACCTGGCTGCATCTGCCGCTCCGAGAGGCACTCGCACCCGGAAAAAGTGTAGCCCTATCTATTCGTTACGAACTGGTCCTGCCAACACCTGCGGGTGCCTTCGGCAACACCGGACGGCAAATCAATCTCACCGATTGGTATCCCTTCCTGCCAGCATACGATCCCCAACTGGGCTGGCGTGTTCATGCACCCGCATACATCGGCGAACACCTGGCCTACGACAGCGCCGATTTCCACGTTGAATGGACCACGACTAATGCCCCCGTGTCGTTAGTCGTAGCGGCCAGTGCTCTGCCGGAAGAACACGATGGCACCCTGCACTTCGATCTACCGGCAGCGAGGTGTTTTACCCTCTCACTCAGCGAGGAATACGAAGTCATTTCGGGCCAGGTCGGCGACTGGACCGTACGAGCTTTCGTCTTTCCCGAACACACAGAGGCGGGCCAAACCGCCGTCGCCGTGGCATCCGAAGCACTCACGCTGTACGACGAGATCTTCATGCCCTATCCCTACGACAGCCTGACTATCGTCGAAGGAGATTTCTTCGACGGGCTCGAAACCAGCGGCCTCTTTTTCCTCGACCAAACATACTTTGATTCCTACGTGGACTATCCCACAGGCTGGTTGACCACCCTGGTCGCCCACGAAACATCACATCAATGGTGGCACACGCAAGTCGGCAACGACCCGGCGGTTGAACCCTGGCTGGACGAAGCCCTGGCCACGTACTCCGAACACATATTTTACGAACATCGCCACCCCGAATGGGTCGAATGGTGGTGGTATTTTCGCGTGGATAACTTCCGGCCGCAGGGCATGATCGACGGCCGGATCTACGATTACGAGGATTTCCGTGACTACGTTAATTCCGTGTATCTACGCGGCGTACGCTTCCTTGAAGCGCTGCGTAAACGCGTTGGCGACGAAGCCTTTTTTGCATTTTTAAAGGACTATGCCCGGCGCGGTAATGACAGCTTATTAACAGCGAAGGATTTCTTCCAGATTTTATCGGAGCACAGCGGCGAAGATATCTCGGGAATTACGAGTGAGTATTTCAACGCCGCGCCCTGATTTCACCGCCAGCTAAACAAATCAAGCCCAAACCAGAAAAGCAGGACCCCGGTCGTGTAGTAGGAACGACGCGGGATCCTGCCGGGGATGGTCTCTATATCCCGCAAGCAGGTTTGCGGTGAATTTTTAGTTCGTCGTCGATTCGTTGACCGGTACCTCTGGCACAACGGCCATCATGACGCCATACGCCAACACGGCCGCAGGCGGATTGGCAAACAACCCGATCACGGAAAGCAAACGGATCAGCGTCGGATCGGATTGAAAATAATCTGCCAGGCCGGCGCAAACCCCTGCAATCATGTGATCGTCTTTGGATCGATACAGCTTTTTATACTCGTCGGACATAACACTCCTCCTCGTAACAACCATTCTGAATCTCTATACGCAGTTCGCACTGCAAGGTTGCAAGCCCGTGGGTCGAGACGGCCAATGAAAATTCAAGATTCCGATGAAGAAAAATCGAGATGGAACTCAGGATGTGCGTTTGAAGTTCTTCCGCGCCCAGGCCAGATTGTAATCGACCTGCCAGGGCAGGATTTCGACGTAATCGAGGCCAAGACGTTCCAACACATCGGCGAAGTCACCGCGGCGGTAGGTTTGGCCCAGAATCCAGGGCGCTTCCCAGCCCACCCGATTGGTCACCACGACCCAACCGCCAGGTCGAGTCACACGCACCATTTCGCGGAGTGATTCCTCGGGCTGGGGCGTGAACTCGAGCATTTCCAGACTGACGACCATGTCGAAAGTCTCGTTCTGAAAAGGCAGTGGCACAGACCAGGCCTGCATCCAATGTGCCCGCCCATTGTTCGTTAAACGACGCCCCTGGTCAATCATGCCGCGGGAGGCATCCAGACAGATGATCGAGCCCTGGAAAGCACGCAACGGAAGCACCCGTCGTGCCAGGCGGCCGGTGCCTGCTCCGACATCCAGGATGATGGCATCCTGTAAGGACCGCAGCGTCCCGGCGATCGGTTCACCCAAAAACCGCCGCTCCCAATCGGGGTCGAAATCCTTGATGCGTTCGTAACGGGAAGCCGCCAGATCGTAAAGCCAGACCACGAACCTGCGTCCAAGGTGGGCTCCCTCGCAGATCCAGATCTCCCAGATCACGAAGGCGATCAATAATACAAGCAGGATAATGATGATCCAGAGCATAGCAGAAAAAAAGTCGGCCTCATCGCCGACAGCAAATGAAACCAGTGATATCCACTCAGGAATTCGTGTTCCCGACCAGACGTTCTGTCATGGCCCGCACTCTTTCTTCAGCCCCCCGGAATCGGGCCGGGCGTGCGTGCGCGAGCATGCGCACCAGGGCGTAGACCATACTCTCCAAGACAACCTGACCTACTCCGGGATCGGGATGGGAGAATCCCGCAAGCACGATGTCCGCAGAGACGGCAGACTGCGACGAAGGATTTGCCACGATACTGACCGTGTGGGCACCGGCATCCTTCGCGCCGGCAAGCGCTTCGGCGATGTACGGTGTATCCTCGGTGACACAGACCGCCAAAGCCAGATCCCGCTTGCGCGCGCCGGCGACCGCGCGCGCCAAACCCGACGGACTGCCACTGGAACGATGCACCGTATATCCAGCAGCTTCCAGATACGTTGCCAGCGTATGTGCAGGGGGATCTGCGTACCCTTCGGCCAACACAATGATTCGTTCCACTTCATCCAACAGCGTTATCAATTTATTGGCAACATCGACTGGAAAACTTCGTTGAACCGCCCGGAGGGTTTGTACGACTTCATCCAGGGCATTGGCAGCCGCCTCGGAAGGTGTATTAGATTCAGTCTTTACTTCAAGAAAACATTCCCGCCTGACACGTTTGCGAATTTCAGCCTGCAGCTCCGGATAGCCCCGATAGCCAAGATGCTGCGAAAACCGCACGACCGTACCCGGATCGATATCGATCATATGGGCCAATTCCGTAGCGGTGAGAAAAGCCGCTTCGGTATAGGAATCGAGTAAGAAATTGGCCAGTCGCACAAAGCTCGGGGAAAGCCCATTGCGGGCATTCCGAATACGATCTTCGTACGTCATCGGAGATGTGGCTTTTTTATTATTCACCAAGCGTACACTATCATCCTTTGAGAAAGTGGGAAAACTATAGCACAAGGGGAGCTTAGAAGCAAAACCGTGAAAATGATTGCAAAATTTGTTGAATGGTACTTCTTACACGCAAAACAACCGCTATCAACGTATAATTCGAAACCCTCTGATTTGATTGATCCATCAACTACGCGTTGACCCTCCGCAGACCACAAGCTATAATTTGAGTTCCGGGCGGATAGCTCAGTTGGTTAGAGCGCTTCTCTTACACAGAAGAGGTCGCAGGTTCGAGTCCTGTTCCGCCCACCAGGCTTCGAAAACCGTCTGTCGTATTCGTCAGGCGGTTTTTCGGCAAACACACCTACATCATTCGCACATCACAGTTCTCATCGGGCTCAAGCAAAACGCACTCGAACCAATGAATTCCTGCGGAGTAATTGCAGGATCAATACGATCAGCGTTGGATATCATCACTTTGTAGAAAACATCTACAGGAGTGCTTCATGTCGGGGATTAGCAACTGGGAACTCACGGGTCTATTCATCATCATCATCGCCTGTATTTGCGGCCTTCAGTATCTCCACATCCGACGCTACGTGCTCAAACCACTCGCCCACCTCGAAGAGCGTTACCACCAGATATTCAACAACTCGCTCAACGGCATCGCCTACCACGGTGTGGTCGTTGATGAAGAAAGCGGAGATATCGACTATCGGTTCGTTGAAGTAAATCCCGCCTTCGAAGAGCTGACCGGCCTCAAAGCCAGCGAGGTTGTCGGGAAGCTAAATAGTGAAATACTGCCCAAAGCCGAGCAAGCGATATTTGAAGAAATTTACAAACAGGTTGCGAAAACCGGACAAGCCGAGTTGTTTGAAATGTATTCCGCCACCCTGGAACGTCATTTCCAAATTGCGGCATTCTCTCCCTTACCCAATTGTTATACTGCGATCTTCACCGACATTACCGAACGCAAGAAATACGAACAATCGTTGAAGGACCAGTCGGCGTGGCTTGAGACACTCATCGAAGAGCGGACGGAAGAACTCCGTGAGGCACAAGCACAATTAATCCAGCGCGAGAAAATGGCTCAACTCGGCCAGTTAGCCCGAGGGATCGCCCACGAATTGCGCAACCCGCTGGGCGTGATATCCAATGTCGTGTACTACTTGAAATCCACCTACGCGGAAAAAGAAAGCACGATGACAGAATATCTCAGCATCATCGAAACCGAAGTCAATAACTCCGAAAAAACCATCACCGACTTGTTGGAGTACTCCCGCGAGCCTGTCCCCCTGCAGGAGGAAACCAATCTTTGCGAACTGCTCGATGAAGTCATGAACCGTCTTCCGCCGCCAGAATCAATACAAGTATCGATGAACTCCGACGATTCACTGCTGACCGCGATGATCGACGGCAGACAAATCGCGATGGTGCTGGCCAATTTGCTCACGAATGCATATCAGGCAATGCTAAATGGAGGGGAACTGAATATCGAAATCACCCAACATAATGAACAGGTGAGACTTGCCATCCATGACACAGGATTGGGAATTTCCGCAGAAAATATTGAAACGATCTTCGAACCGTTTTACACGACCAAACCCAAAGGTATCGGACTCGGGCTGGCGATATCAAAGACGCTCGTTGAAGTAAATGGCGGTCAAATCCGTGTCGAAAGCACCGAAAATGAAGGCTCAACTTTCACCCTCATCCTGCCCCACTCGCTGGAAACGTAACCACTACAGCAAGATTGAAGATTGAAATTCAGGATAAAACCACTACAATACCACTTCCAGTTGGGAGGTGGGAATGTCTCGGCGTGCGAAGATCATCACACTCATTTTGCTTATTAGCCTCACGGCCTGCGCACAATTGGAGCAGTTCGGCACGAATCTCCGAGCAGCTACAAACACGCCTCTCGTCAATCGCTCGCTTCCAGCCACCTTCACCCCAACCGCATCAGCGACCGCTATTCCCCCCATTCCTGCGACTCCGGCGATTTCCGCAGGCTCACAACAATCCGCTTTATTACCCGATTTCGCTGCGGATGCTGATGCCTTTCCCAACGCAACGCGATATGACATCGAAGTAGACGTTGATTTCTCGCCAGGATCGGCGGAAGCTCAAATCGAAGGTATCGCCCGCATCCGCTTTATCAATCCACTCGAACAAAACATTTCACACATCGTCTTGATGCTTTGGCCAAATGACGATCAATATCAAGCCCATATGCAGACGGGTTCGGCACTGGTCGAGGGAGAACGCACCTTCCCGAAATCCATCCTAGATGGAAAAGCACTGCGTCTTGATTTACGACCCTCACTTGCGTCCGGTGAGAGCGTTGACTTCAGTATCCCTTTTTCCCTTGAGATCGGCACGATCCACGACCTCGCGCCCAAGCGCATGGGCATTACCGAAGGCGTTCTCATCGCACCGACTTTCTATCCTTTGATCCCCAGGCTGGTAGATGGCAAATGGGACACCTACACTGCCCCACCGGCTGAAGACACGACCAATTCCGAAGTCGCCTTCTACAGCGTGCGCATCACGGCACACGAATCTCTCGCCGTGGTTGCCACCGGAGTGGAAAATGCAAGAAACACTACCCCAGAAGGAAAACAGCAAATTGACTTTCACAGTGGCCCTGTACGCGACTTTGCCTTCGCGGTCGGTCCCCTGGTAACAACAAGCCGGTCATCCGCCGGGATAACACTGAATGCATGGACACTTCCACAACACAATTCGAATGCACAGACCGTATTGCAAGCAGCTGGGATTCAAGTGGAATTGTTAGGTGAGATTATGGGACCATACCCCTACCGCGAACTCGACCTGGTGGATGCACCGAACGCCTTCGAGGGAATCGCATACCCGGGTCTGGTTTTTATCGGAAACATGGGGACGAACTGGGTCACCGAATCCACCGTTCGCGGAGTCGCACACCAATGGTTCTATGGGCTGCTTGGAAACGATCAAATGCGCGAACCCTGGCTGGATGAGGCAACCGCATCATTCGCCACGGCGCTGTATTACGAACGAGCGTATGGATTGGGTCAAGGCACCGGCTATTTGAGTGACATTCGGGCCATCCTTCGAAGTCACCCTGATTCCACGCAGCCCATCGGACTGGACATCGCTGGATACGAGAATGAATCCGATTACCGCACCTTCCTCCAGCTCAAGGGAGCCCTGTTTCTCGAAGCGCTGCGAAACAAACTGGGAACGTACCGTTTTAACGCATTCCTTTCTTCACTATTCACGCAGTATCGCTACGCCATGATGAATACCGAAGATTTCCAAGATATCGCCGAAGCGATCTGCGCATGTGATTTGCAAGAGCTTTTCGACTTGTGGGTCTACGAAGGTGGTGAAGTTATCCCACCTTGATTGGAACTACATACCCATTGAAGGATACTAAAAGCAGAGAGCCTCATCGGTGGATGAGGCTCATCAGTTATAGCAATATTGCGACGGAAATAATTATATGTTGTTAACGATGTTGCTGA
Source organism: Anaerolineales bacterium (assembly GCA_034430895.1). Lineage (GTDB taxonomy): Bacteria > Chloroflexota > Anaerolineae > Anaerolineales > E44-bin32 > WVZH01. The sequence goes on from DAOUDW010000102.1 coordinate 9,904, forward strand.
ATACGTTTCCGATGGCAGGTCCAAGCAGTGCCAGGATTACGATCACGACGACGGCGATCAAAACTAAAATCAGAGCATACTCAACCAATCCCTGCCCTCGTTCCTTCGGAGCAAATAACATCTTCTTTCACCACCTTTCTGCTTAGATTATCCTAGTTACGTACCAGGTAGACGGATTCCTTAATATCTTTTACTCATACTACTAGCAATAGAATATCACAGGAACCATAATGATATACCTTACAGAGTCCTAACGAAAGAAGATGCAAGAACCGGACCACAGTGTATTGCATCTGGGGATTATGGGCAAGTTGGATGTGATTTTTCATTGTATTGATTTTGGTAAATCCTGGAAAATGAGCCCCATTAAACGCATACCTTTTGGGGCAGTAATTTGTTTTTACAGTTAAGAACCCAAAACCTGAGAAGTGGTTACTTCAACCATTCACTAGTATACAAGAACACGAGGTCTTTGAAAAAAGGTAGCGAATGAGCTACTAGCGTATCATTCCGACCAGCATTGTGATAATCATCATCACACCCATGATCGCAAACAGAATCTGCCCAATACGCATCCGTCGCTTCTGCTCGTGACTCATTTTTGGCTTTTTATTCTTTTGTTTCTTTGCCATCGGACACTCCGCATGTCATGATACCATGGAGCCAGAAAGTCGTCCAGACGAGGCAAAAGCGCCACAACACAATCACCATTAAATCTGTTTGCCGTTGTCCGATCAACGAACCGATCATTGGTTATATTCCTGCGTTGTTGCAAACAGAATCCAGGCTGCCCGAATCTCGACCACACGTGCCTTACACATTGCACATGGGTGTTTGCAGGCAGCACAGGAAAACGCTACCATGAATCCAGAATCCAAAAAGGATAATAAAACATGACAGAAGAAAACCAAAAAATGGATAGCGTTACTGAGGCGCAAGATCAGAAATCGTCATTTCGTTCCCCTCACACGCTCACACTGATCGCACTCATCTTGGGCTTGCTCTTCGAGATCCTCTTCGACGGTCATCCGACGGGCATCTCCTTTCCCATATGGACCACTGCCTGCACGCTGGCCCTAATCGGAATGGCATGGAATGAACGAGTCCAGCCGGCCAAACCAGAATATCTGCTTTCGATCCCCATCGTCGTTCTCTCCATATTTACCTGCTTTCGAATGGAGCCGATGACGGGCATACTGAGCATGTTCATCACCCTCCTGATTTTCGGTGTTTGGATCTTCGCCTTTCGCCTCGGGCGGGTGCTGGAGTTCCGCTGGGTGGATTTTATTGTTGCCACGATACGCACCCCGTTGGAATCCTTGTTCGGATGGTGGCCGGTTGCCGGTACGACCATCCGCCGAACGATCGGTACTCGAGCCACCCGGAGTAAACTGGCTGCCGTCCTGCGAGGGTTGCTGCTCGCGATTCCGATTGTTTACATCTTCTTATGGCTACTGGCCAGCGCCGACATGATATTCGCCGACTTTGTCAAGGATATCTTACAATGGCTGGATGTTGAACGCCTGATGCAGTTCCTCCGGCGGTTGATTATCGTTCTTTTCGCCGCAGCATTTTCACTCGGTGCCATCGTCATGGCACTCCGGGAACGGGTAGAACACATTGTCGGGCACGAACAGAAGGCTTCCACCCCATTTCTCGGACTCATCGAGGCCACAGTCATCATGGTGTTGATCAATCTTCTCTTTGGCATCTTCGTCGTCATCCAGTTCGCCTATCTGTTCGGGGGAGATGCCAACATCACCGCTGCTGGTTACAACTACTCGGAATATGCCCGCAGAGGGTTTTTTGAATTGACGATTCTGGCAGCTTTGAGTCTCGGATTGATCATCGCTTTGGGACGCGGGACGAAACGGGAAAGCATTTCGGCGAAGCGCTGGTTCAACGCGCTGAGCACATGTCTCGTCGTGTTGATGGGCGTCATATTAGTCTCTGCGATCAAACGTCTTCTGCTGTATGAGGACGCCTATGGATTTACCCGCCTGCGCACCTACACCCACGTTGCCATCATCTGGATGGGCGTTATGTTTGTCGTCTTCCTCGTCATGCTCTATCGGGAACGCTTGCGCCGCTTCGCTCCAGCTGCCGCACTCGGTGTGCTGGGTTTCACGTTGACGCTCAACTTGCTGAACGTCGATGCCTTCATCGTAAGGCAGAATGTAAAGCGCTATACGACAACCGGGGATATCGGAATTTTCCAAAATTCCAGCGGACGGGTAGGAATTAGAACAGCGAAACTCGATCTGCGTTATCTATTCGATCTTTCCTACGACGCCATTCCTGGGTTGGTCGACTTCGTCGACGACGCACAGGGAGAAATCCGCACCGAACTCGTCTCCCAGCTGGCCTGCGAACGAGAGAAGCTCGATTCCCGTATGCAAAGCCTGAAATGGCCTTCCTTACACTTTACACGGCTGCGGGCACAGCGTGCACTCGAAGGAATCTCCGATTTACTGGACGAGTATCCGGTTGTACACGACAGAAACGGTCGCGTCGTTGAAGTAGATGGTGAATACGAGCAATGCTATCGGGACTTCGACTGGGATTGAAACGAAAAAGCAACCCGGTGAATCAAAACGCAAAGGCCTCCCTCATGAACCGGGAGGCCTTTTTAATAAAAGTCAAACGAATTCGGTCATTTCTCGCCAACGATCCAGACCGTTGCACCCTCCCGCTTCACGGTCGTTTTCGCGCCGTACTCTTCCAACCGTGCAGCGATCTTTTCCGCAAGCACGAAATGACTGCGGAATAAGGCCAGTTTCTCCGCCAGAGCGAGAATCTTCACACCGAAGCGCCGAATGTCCGGCTCTTCGATCACCACGCGTCCACCGGGCGCAAGGACGCGCCAAAACTCTCGAAGACTCTCTTCCTGGTCCAGCAAGTGGTGATAGGCATCCACAACGATCACTCGTTCGAAGCTCCCGTCCGCAAAAGCTACTCTTTCGGTCTCACTGCCTACCGCACAACACAGTCCGTCCTTCAGCTGTGTCTGGCGCAGCATGTTCACGGAAACATCGCTGATCACCAGCATGCCCGCTTGATCAACGAGCTGCTGCGCGATGCGCCCTGTCCCACCGGCGGCATCGAGTAAGCGACCCGCGATCGGTAAACCAGCAACCTGAGCCAAGTGATCGTTATCGGGAATACGGATCAGACGATCGTAGAGCGGTGCAAGGATGTCGAAATGATCGAATATCGGCATTGAAACTCCGAAGTAACCTATAATAAGATATCTTACCACCCAAAATCTACATAGATTGTGTGGATCATTTTCACGTTTGGAGAACAATGTCGAACATCGTTATCCACACGAAAACGGAAGCGGACCAAGCATGGTGCGCCGATCTTCTCACTACCCACTGGGGATCAACTCAGGTGGTAAGCCGCGGTCGTCTGCACGACGCCAATACGCTCCCGGGATTTATTGCCGAATCACAAGGTATGCCCGTAGGCCTCTTGACCTATCGAATCGAAGACACAGAGTGCGAAATTGTCTCCCTCAACAGCCTGTTCGAGAAACGAGGAATTGCCTCAACGCTGCTGGATGCGATTGAGAAGGAAGCCATCCATCATGGTTGCCATCGGCTTTGGCTGACCACCACAAACGATAATATCCCCGCCCTGCACTTCTACCAGAAGCGAGGATTCACAATTGTGGCTTTGCATCCCAACGCCGTTCGTGCGGCCAGAGAGGTAAAACCGGAAATTCCCGAACGCGGCTGGGAAGATATCCCCATTCGGGACGAAATCGAGTTGGAGAAAATCCTTCAGCCATCAAGCCGAAGTTAGATGGGGGGACCATTTCCTGTTCGTAAATCGATCGTATAAACCCATTCACAGGTGTGTGAATCCGGTGTCAGCTCGCCAAGTTTATGGTACGATGCTGTCTTGAACGTTCGACTGTCGTCGAACGCTCCGGATGGGAAATTCGGGTTAGTCAGAAGTCAAGCCATCGAGCACAAGTTCATGCGAATTACACGTTTTCGTCAAACCCCCACGTCACCCATTCTTTGGGGTTGGATCGCCGATGAGCACATCGGCATTCTCGACGGATCACCATTTGAAGAATTCCGCCGCGAGGAAGCCACGCTCTCGCTTGACTCTATACACCTGCTGCCACCGGTATCTCCCGGGAAAATCGTCTGCGTCGGGCGTAACTACGTCGCACATGCGGAAGAGCATGATGCCGAAGTACCCGATCTGCCCTTACTTTTTCTCAAACCGGCGACGACGGTCATCGGACCTGGAGAGACGATCGTTCTACCACCGCAATCGAATCAAATCGAACACGAAGCGGAGCTCGCCGTCATTATCGCACAGCAAGGCCGTTGGATCCGTGCAGAAGATACCGGTGATTACATCCTCGGCTATACCGCAGCCAACGATGTGACCGCTCGCGACCTCCAGCAGCGTGATGGACAATGGACGCGCAGCAAGGGTTTCGATACCTTCTGTCCGCTTGGACCCTGGATCGAAACCGAACTCGATCCCTCCGATGTATTGATCACTTGTTCGGTGAATGGACAGATGCGCCAAATGGCTTCCACTCGCGACATAGTATTCACCGTTCCTCAACTCATCGCTTTCGTCTCCTCGATCATGACGCTCATGCCCGGCGACTTGATTCTTACGGGAACCCCCGCCGGGGTTGGTATACTAACCGACGGTGACGAGGTCACCGTAGATATCGAGGGAATCGGCACCCTGCGGAATCCAGTCCGCAGTCAGCCGAAAGACGAAGAATAATCAACCTGCATAGAGGAGGCGTTACATGGGGCTCAAACCCGACCACTGGATTGTAAAAATGGCACGAGAAAACAAGATGATCGATCCTTTTGCCGCGGAGCAAGTGCGCGACAATGTCATCTCGTATGGTGTCTCTTCGTACGGATACGACATTCGCGTGGCAAACGAGTTCAAAATCTTCACCAACGTATACTCCGCCATCGTCGATCCAAAACAATTCGACGAGGCATCCATGGTCGATCTCAAAGCAGATGTCTGTGTTATTCCACCCAATTCCTTCGCCCTGGCACGAACCGTAGAGTACTTCCGCATCCCCCGAAGCGTACTTACGATTTGTGTGGGCAAGTCGACCTACGCCCGCTGCGGAATTATCGTGAACGTAACGCCCTTCGAGCCTGAGTGGGAAGGTTTCGTCACCCTGGAGATTTCCAACACCACCCCGCTGCCGGCGAAGATCTACGCCAACGAAGGCATCGCCCAGGTGCTCTTCTTCGAAGCCGACGAGGAATGCCGGCAATCGTACGCGGATAAGAAGGGGAAGTATCAAAAGCAGAAGGAAATCGTGCTGCCCAGAATGTAAGCCAGAGATAACGATTTCAATACAGACGGAGTTGTCCCAATAATCATCAATTCACAATTGGATGACGAAAAACAACACCCAATCCATAAAAACGCCGTGTAGGGGCGGTTCGCGAACCGCCCCTACAATTCTTCATGGAGGTGTCGCCTAGGGACACCCCGATCCATGACCACCCAATTCCATGCAGGGGCTGCCCTTTCGGGACAGCCCCTTCGTTTTTCTTACAACGAGCTGTTTTCCTAAATCTGGAATTCTCCGGACTGGTAAAACAATTCGCCATCGACCAAAATCTGGCCACGATCGCGCATATCGCAGATCATATCCCAATGGATGGCGCTCTCGTTACTCGACCCCGTCTCCGGATAACCCGCACCGAGCGCCATGTGGATCGTGCCACCGATCTTTTCGTCGAAGAGGATGTTCTTGATGAAGCGATCAATGCGTTTGTTGGTTCCCACTGCAAACTCACCCACATAACTCGCCCCAGCGTCAGTTTCCAGCATACTGAGGAGATAATCTTCGTTTTTCTCGGCGCTGGCTTTCACCACTTTACCAGATTCAAAATGCAGTTCGATACCGGCAACCTCCCGGCCGCCGCGAATTGCTGGATAGGAGAAGCGGATCCAACCGTCGATCGAATCCTCCACCGGCCCGGTAAAAATTTCCCCGCTGGGCATGTTGCGTGTGCCGTCGGAGTTGATAAACGTGCGACCTTCAATCGAAAGGGTGAGATCCACATTCGTTCCACGCACTTCTACGTTCTTTTTACCGACCAGCCAATCCACCAAATGCTGCTGTTCGTCATGCACGGCATTCCACGCCGCTATGGGGTCATCCTGATCGGCAAACGTGGTGCCGTAGACGAAATCCTCGAATTCCGCAAGACTCATTTCTGCATCCTGGGCGTATGCTTCGGTCGGGAAAAGGGTGATCACCCAGCGCAGATCGCCGGATGCCGAGCGCTGCATGAAAGTATTTGAAAGCTCACTGTGCGCATTCGCTCGCATACTTTGTTTGGCCGGATCGACGTTGCTGAGAACGCGTGTGTTCATCGAACTACGAACGTTAATCATCACATCGAACTCCGAGCGAATGATTTTCTCAAAGCGGTGCACGTGCTGCACTTGATCCTCGTTGCCTTCCGTGAAAAGGATGTAGTCCAGACCCTCGAGCTCGACACGCGATCGCAGCAACCCGAGCATCACGTAGGGATAACCACCCGCGAGGATGATTTCACGGTAGATTTCCTCAACCAGCGGGAAACCCGCCGGCTGTGTGTAAATCGCCACTTCGTCTTTCGGCTGCACTCTGGTCGAATAATGAACCAACGTTTTCGCAAGATTAACCACACGTGAATCTGCCATGGGTCACATCCAGTTCTGATTTATTTGTCTCGATTATATCAACGGGATCAATGTATCGAAGGAGTGAATGATCGGGCTGAAAATAGTGATTTGTTTAATTGCGACTCCGTGCCTGATAATATCTTGACAGCGCCAACGTTAATTCGTTGGCCCTCGGTCACCCTTTACAGGGTGGCCGTTTGTTTTTCATCCTATCATCATGCTGTCGTCAAAGATTTTCTAAATGATTACTTTCTAGACTGCCTCAATCTAGTGCCACGCCCCTTTCAATGTGCAGCCGGCATCAAATTCGAGTGCCAGTACGTAATCTACAGTCGCGTGTTCCCCCCAGGCGAAGTAAAGCGTGATAAAGACCACTTGATCTTCGGGGACGGTCTTGTTTGCACTTGCTGTCATTTCGAAAACACTGCCGCTTTGCAAGTCGTCCAATCCGATTTTTCCTTCCCAGAGAGTTTCCTCCCCCAGGCGGATGTGCTCCAATGCGCCCTTTGCCACCGCATTCCAACTCAACTCCCGTATACCTACGAGGCTCACACTTCGGCCGCTTTGATTATCGAGCATCCACTCGGTATCATTGCCCCGCTCGCCCAAGAATTGAAGCCGGATCCCCGGGCAGGCCTCGGAAGTAACCGGCGCTGGCGTAGGAGAAGCAGCGGAGATCAGCGCCTGCTCCGTTGCAATCGCCATTTGCTCGCTTTCGCCCGCACTTCCTGCAGTATCCTGCGTTGCCGTGACCATCGCTGCCCCCCCTACACCGAACACAGAATCCCGCAGTAAAAGGATCACTGCAGTACCTGCGAACAACACCAGGGTTATCGGAACGATCCAAAGCGAACTTCTTTGTGGCGAGGTCGGCGGCGAGGCGGACGATGGAGCCGCCTGGATAGCGCTGGCGCTCGTCTGGCCGACAACGTCTAGCGCCAATCTTACTTGCGGGGATGTCTCCGGAGGCAATCGAAATTGCGGAAGCGGCTTTCCATCCAGGGCGGCCAAGTAGGCTTCCTGCATGGCGCGTATGCTTGGAAAACGGTCTTCGGGGCGTTTTGCCAGGGATTTGAGGATCACCCTTTCCTGATCTGCCGGGATCTGTTGATTGAAGCGTCTCGGGCGTGGAACGGATTCATTGATGTGCGCCAACACTGTCGCCATGGGTTTATCGGATTCAAACGGCAGCCGCCCGGTGGCCATCTGATAGAGAACAACACCAAGCGAATATTGATCCGAACGGGTATCGATTTTCTCGCCACGGCCCTGTTCAGGAGAGATGTATGCCGGTGTGCCCATCAGAAGCGAACCTGTGAGTGTGTCCGAACCTTCGATCTGGCGCGCCAGACCAAAGTCAGTTAGCAAAGCGTTGCCTTTTTCGTCGATCATCACATTCGAAGGTTTAATATCGCGGTGGATGATCCCTTTGTCATGCGCCAACGCCAGCGCGTCGGATATTTGCTGCACCCAGCGCCTACATTCCTGTTTGGGGATATCGCCCTGCGTCAGACGATCCTGAAGTGTCTCCCCGCGCACAAAGGGCATGACGAGGTAGATGTATCCCTGTGTCTGACCGTAATCGACAACAGGGACGATGTAAGGATGCGTCAGATGCTGCTTGACCAACTGCGCTTCCCGACGAAAGCGCTTCAAGAATTTGCGGTCGGCACCCATCGTCGGGGAAAGTACCTTTAGCGCAACTTCACGCAAATTACGTGTATCGACAGCCCTGTAGACCGTCGCCATGCCACCCTGGCCGACGCGCTCACGCAGATGGTAATGATCGAGCATTTTTCCAACCAGCACACTCATATCCCTACCTCAACACTGGGGTTCGTCGCAAGCAACATCCAAGTGTTTACACTACGAGCACATTTGTGTCAAGCGCAAGTTTAATCCAACCCTTGAGGCCACAAAACGAGCGGGTTATCATGAACCGATTCCCTATGTAGACACATCGCGACAGGAGACGGAATGAATTCAGCTGCACGTGCAGAATGCCTCGCCGGTATAAGAGCCCAAATCCCCATCCTTCTCGGCGTCGTGCCATTCGGTTTGATATTCGGTGCGTTGGCGCTTTCCGCCAGTATACCGCTGCTGGAAACACAAGCCTTATCGCTGTTCGTCTTCGCCGGCAGCGCACAATTCATCACCGCCGTACTGGTTGCAGAAGGCACGCCGGCATTCATCATCGTACTCACTATCCTGGTCGTCAACTTACGCCACGCGCTTTACAGCGCCAGCATTTCACCATACACACAGCACTTGCCCAGGCGATGGAAAGCCATCCTGGCCTGGCTGCTCACGGACGAAGCCTTCGTCGTTGCCTCCGTACGCTATCGGGATAAGAACAGCGCCCACACCCACTGGTTTACCTTCGGAACCGGATTGACCCTCTGGGCAGCCTGGCAGGTGAGTACAGCCGCAGGGATCGCCCTCGGCCAGGTGATTCCGGAAAACAGCCTGCTTGACTTCGCCCTGCCGCTGACCTTTATCGCATTGCTTGTCCCGCTGCTGATCGATCGGCCAACCTGGGTTGCAGCAGCAGTCTCCGGATTTTCGGCGGTGCTCCTCTCCGGGTTGCCCTATAAATTATGGGTCCTGGTCGCTGCGCTACTTGGTGTTGCCGCCGGTATGGTCGCTGAACTGCGATTGACGCCAGCCGAGGAGGCTTCCAGATGAAACCCCTTGGCACGCTTTACCTGTGGACGATCATCCTCGGCGGCATGCTGGTCACATACACCACGCGGCTTTCTTTCATTTTGCTGATCCCGCAGGAACGAGTACCGGAGTGGATTAAAAGAGCCTTACGTTACGTACCACCCGCCGTTCTGGCGACGTTGATCCTCCCGGATTTGTTGTTATCCGATGGCAGCATACAGCTAGACTTCCAAAACCTTCGCCTCTTCGCCGGCCTGCTGGCAGCTTTCATATCTTGGCGCACGAAGAACACCTGGCTCACGATCGGGGTCGGCATGGGTGCATTGTGGTTGTTCTCGTCGATTTGAACTTCATGACAAAGTGGGGCAATTTCGAACTCAATAGGATTGGATGAACGGTCTCAGCATCATGGGGCAACTGCCTGCTATAGTAATGAACGTTTCGGGATGAGCGGCGGCGCAAGACTCCGAACAAGAGAAAGCCGGACGCGCGCGACGTCCGCTCCACCCCGTTGTTATGCCCCGCCTCGGTGTTTCTCAAACCTGCCGCTTGGTAAGCTCATCGGTCGAACTGCATGCGGATTTGGCTTGTAGAAAAACAAGTAGCTTCCTGCCGACTCTTCGAAGAAGAGGAAGCCACTGAATTCAGGAAATCTCGAAAAGAGGCCTGCTTCAGTTCCGAAGAGGCATTCGTCAAGCTCTTCTTGTTTTATAGCGGCGAAAGATTCGCCATAGATGGCGACTATGTATGGGAACTTATGCTCTTTGGCAAGTGCCCGGTACGCTAAAACCTTTTCCGCAATCGCATGGTATAGGCGTTCGGTGTTAGGTTTTACAAAGTTGCCCCAGATGCCTTTCTCCCGAATTTGGCGTACGATATCCTGTGATGTCGCCGCATCAGGATGGAAACTGGCTAGTTCGACGACATACTGTAGGTTTGAACTATCGTCAAAGGAGCACCAATCCGGGGTCTTCAAATCAATCTCATAGTCATGCTTAACATGAAAGCCGTTCTGGCCAAGGAATGCCCCGAGGATCAACTCACGATAGGTATGTATTACCTGAACACTTTCGTGCGGCTGATCTTGGAATTTGCGAACGAACTTTCTGGCCTCGGTTTCATCAATGTACTGGAAGCAGTGGTAAATCGCCTTGTTGAGTTTGTTGCTTCCACCCATTTGCCCATACTGCATGTGTATCTCCAAAGGATTGCTTATATGACTAACCGATTATTCAACGAGCCTTTATACAAATGATTTGTCAAGGTGAGACCTTGATGGGCGGGGCATAACTTACGATAAACGGATTTTTCCCAGGTCGCGTCACTTTGAGCTTATGGCACTGTACAACCGTTGTTCGTCTCCACAGTGAGTGAATAGGAACTGGCCGCAGCGGGATCTACAAAATTGAATTCGACGACAATCGAGCTGCCTGCGCTAACGTTGATCGAGATGCCGCCTTTGGATGTCGGCGAAGAGCTATCATCACTAGCGTATAAATTGCCACCCACCTTAATATTTTTCATTTCGTTGGTATCACCTGGCCACGATAATTCGACGAAGGTTACCGCAAGCGACACCCCGCTGTTATTATTAAAAGTCCAGGCGACCTTTTTATTGACAACGGATTTCCCACTCAAGCTGAGACTGGAACAGACATCCTGCGTTGCTGTTCGAGTGTTTGTTGCTGGTATCGGCACCGTCGGGGTACTCGTCGGCGGCGTCGCCGTCGCTGTCAACGTCAATGTTGGTGTTGGTGTGTCCATCGGCCCTGGTGGGAGAGTCGCTGTAGGCGTCGAACCCGGAAACGGGGTCGAGACTGAGGTTTGGGTTCTCGTCGCCGTGGAACTGGACTCTGTAGACCCTCCGCCGGAAGACGAGGTCAGCGTTGCGGATGCAGTCAGATCGGCAGTCTCTGCAAGCGCGCCTTCCGTAGCTGATTCTGTTCCCACTGCTTCATCTCCCGCCTCCGGAGTACCGCTGAACTGCGCCGTCAGGGTGGCATCTAACAAGGCGCGGATTTCCTCCTCCGAGATCCCTCCGCCTTCAAGGGCCACTATCTCCGTGGCGAAGGCGTTTAACGTTCCCTGCACGTCGATCGTCTCTACAGCAGCGACGGCCACGCCTTCGTTACCACCGAACAGATTCGGGAAGAGTGCGTTCGTGACAAAAATCGAAAGCGGGCAGAGCAGCAGCGCCAACAAAACAAGTGCAAGCACCCTCCGCCGGCGATACCATGGTTCCTTTTCCTCCTTGCTTCCCACAGAGCCAGGCGACTTGTCGCCTACCCGAGCCGTGGCTTCAAGGGGAACATGAAAAGCCTCCGTGGGAATTTCATCGGTGACGCCGCTGCGGATGCGGTTGACCGCTTCCCGGATGGCCTGACGAAAGGCCTGGTTGAACTCGCTGATGGTCGGATAGCGCTTGCGTGGATCCTTGGAAAGCGCCTTGATCAGCACGCGTTCGATCGGCTCAGGGAGATTGGGGTTGATGTAGCGTGGCCTGGGCAATGGTTCCGTGGCATGCTTCAGTGCGATGGCAATGGGTGTTTCGGCGTCGAAGGGAAGATAACCGGTGCTCATTCGGTAAAGCACCACACCCAGGGCGTATTGATCCGAAAGCGGTGTCACATTCCCTTCTTGAAGTTGTTCCGGTGCCATATATGCCGGCGTGCCGATGACCGCCGATCCGGTTAGACTCATCGATGCATCGGTGACGTGAGCGAAGCCAAAATCGGAAAGATAACTGTTCCCTTCTTCATCCAGCAGAATGTTGGAGGGTTTCACATCCCGATGCACCACACCGTGATCATGTGCGTACTGGAGCGCCGAGCAGATTTGGTCGACGACCCGCATGGCCTCTTTCACGTTCATCGGTTTTTTCTGAATACGGTGATGCAAACCACCGTACTTCATGAACGGCATTACGATGAACAACAGTCCATTTTCTTCACCAAAATCTATAATGGGGATAATATGGGGGTGATCAAGCTGGCTGAGGACATTGGCTTCACGGGTGAAACGCGACTTGAACTTGTCGTCCAGGTTCAAATGGGGAGCGAGGATTTTTATCGCGACCGTGCGTTCGTTGACAAGATCGTACGCCTTGTAGACGTTCGACATGCCACCGCTGCCAGCTTTCTCAATAAGATGGTAGTTCCCAAAGGATCTACCTTCTAATTCAGGCATAGCCTAAACTCACTCACATCTTGCCAACCTGGGATTGGCAACGCCCAGGATGGTTGAGATAACCCCAATGACAAACTGTAGATCGGCATACAAGAGGTGAGTCTGACCGATCCATCTCCCCTGGCGTCCTACATACCATCCACCGAGCAGAAAGAGGTGATTATCGGCAGGATCGTGGCAGAGATTCGTTCCCTTTATCCCAATCGCTACGTTACTCGCCAATAGATACCCTTAATGAAGGGTATCACAGAGAGCTGCGACTTCGTGGATGGGAATGTGGCACCATATCTTAGCACAAAAAAAAGTGAGATTTCAATCCATACACCCAAGGGTACCATTCGAGTGTAAATAACCTGAGACTTTTTTCTTGCGATGGCGAAAACCGTAAAACCGCGTTGGAACCGATTAACGCGAGTTACTGGGAGACCATGGAACGAAATCACGGAGAATGGAACCCCCGATGAATTCGCGTATCATCGAGTTGTCGGGGATCAGGTTGCTGTCGATCGGCAAGAACCAATCCAAAAAAGCCAGCAAACGTTTCGCTTCGACGTGCTCATCCGTTCCGAAGGGAACCTGTCGCAGGAGCGGCTCAGCCAGTGAGGCTACCACTGCGCCCTCGTAGACCAAAGCCGAGTTGAACATCGCATCCGCGTTCTCCTGAAAGGGAAAGATATACTTCCTTTCCCCACGTCGCACCGATTCCCAGCGCCGGATGGTCTCCTGCGCGCTGTATCCCCGTTGTGCAGCGTCACGCACAATACGACGTATCAAACGCGTATCCGTAGTCGAGACGCGGTTGAAGCGATCCAGGTTTAACTGCGTCAACGCAGATACATAAGTACGAAAGGTGTTCTCGGATGGAATCTCGGGCAGCAACTCGGGGTTGAGACCGTGAATGCCTTCCAGGATGATGATTTGATCCGGGTCCAATTGGACGAGTTCTCCCTCGACCTGTTTGCCCAAAAGAAAATCATAACTCGGCAGACGGACTTCTTCTCCGGCGATCATGCGCTTGATGTCTTGATTGAGATGCGCAAGATCCAGCACCTTAAGTGATTCGTAATCGTATTCCCCAGTTTCGTCCAGGGGGGATTTATCACGATCGACGAAATAGTTATCCAGGCCAATTGGATACGGTGCAAGCCCACTCGCCAGAAGCTGGATCGACAGGCGTTTTGAGAACGTCGTCTTTCCGGAAGATGATGGGCCAGCGATTAATACGACGCGTATTCGATCCCGGCGTTCCGCGATCAGCGCCGCGATTTCAGCGATCCGTCTCTCGTGGAGCGCCTCCGAGACAAGCACGATTTCCCTCACCCGACCGGCATTAATCGCTTCATTCAATGCGCCCACATCTGGAATGCCGATGGTATCAATCCAATCTCCATACTGTAAAAATGTTTCCAGAAGAATACGGAATTCAGGAACGGGCAGTAATTCAGTCGGACGATGTCGTCTTGGAAATCGTAATGTGAATCCCTCGATGGCAGGTTGCAGCGCAAACCAGCGCAGATAGCCGGTCGAGGGGACCATGTAACCATGGTGGTAATCGCGAAAATCGTTGAGCTGGTAAACCACGAGGTGTGGTTTCTTACGATGCTTCAGCAAGCGTTCCTTATCTTTATAGCCTTGTTTACTGAAGTACGCGATCGCATCTTCAATCGGCAGTTGACTCTTCGCAAAAGGCAAATCCTGGTCGACCAACTCCTGCATCCGGGCCTGCAAACTTGCGAGTTCATTGCTGCTTAAAGCCGGACGACCATTTACCTCGCAGAAATAGCCACCCGAAGCGATGGAATGATCGACAGTCAATTCCGCTTCCGGGTAGAGTTCCTCGAATCCTGCCGCCAGCAGGAAGGTCAGGGAACGGCGATAGATACGCATGCCGTCTGCGGAAGCCATAGTAATCGGACGCACCCTGGCGTCCATTTCAATGGGATACGTCAACTCGCGCAATTCTCCGTTAACGATGGCCCCCACAACCGGAGCCTGCGGAGATTCAACAACGCGCAAAAAGTCGATCAACTGGCTGCCTCGCGCGCCCTCTAAAACACGTCCTTCTGGAAGATGAACCTGAATCGTTTCCCGCTGTTTGGTTTCGTGTATCCCCTGATTGGCCTTTGCTTTCATAGCGATACGGCCTCCGCGAAACTTCATTCTACCTTATTTTCTCTTCTCGCATTTACGATCATCTCGACTCGATAGTAAGTCATCGAATAACTCGAAAAAAACGTTCAGAATCTATTGAGTCCTCTGATGTAGACTATAACCATCTTCTGAAGACAGGCCCCGGATGCAAGGGGACCCGGGGCATCTCATTCCTTATTTTCGGAGCGATTGAAATCAAGACACAATCGCTCCGATCTGTTATTGCAGACCATGATCAAGTCCGGGAACCATCCGGGGGATATTCCAAATCAACCGGACCCATGGTCAGGGAAATCCCAGAACGAATCGGAAATGATTGGTATCAGAACTGGAGTCGCGATCAGCGCTTCGTCTCATCCACTGGCCAGCAACACAACACCAACTGCTTGGCCGCCCTGACTTCATCCATACGCCCAAAGGGGGTTTCGTGCGGCGCGGTGGTCAGGATCTCGGGATTCTCACGAGCCTCACGAGCAATTTGCCGCATCGCATCCACAAAAGCATCCAGAGTCTGCTTGCTTTCAGTTTCTGTGGGTTCGATCATCAGTGCTTCCGGCACGATCAGCGGAAAGTAATTTGTCGGTGGGTGAAAACCGAAATCCATCAGTCTTTTAGAGATATCGAGCGCATGGATTTCAGGAACATCCTGCCAATGTCCTTCCGCCACGAACTCGTGCATACAAATTCGATCGTAAGAAATTCGATACGTATCCTTCAACAACACACGCAAGTAGTTGGCGTTCAGAACCGCATGATCGGCGATGTCGCGCAACCCTTCATTCCCCTGCATGCGCATGTAAGCGTATGCGCGCACCAAAACACCAAAGTGCCCCTGGAACAGCTTCACCCGACCGATGCTCTTTGCCGGCTCCACCAGGCCATACAACGGAGGGATATTTTCATCACCCAACTCCACGATCTCAACAATCGGACTCGGCAGGAAATCCGTAAGGTGCGCAGCAACACCCACCGGACCCGATCCAGGTCCTCCACCGCCGTGGGGAGTAGAAAACGTCTTATGCAGATTGTAGTGAAGGATGTCGAAACCCAAATCACCGGGACGCACCACACCCAACATCGCATTCATGTTCGCCCCGTCACCGTAAACCAATCCACCACAATCGTGGACAACTTGAATCACATCAAGCACGTGTTCCTCGAACAAACCCAGGGTGTTCGGGTTGGTCAGCATCAAACCGGCGACCGAATCGTCACAAAAACCGCGCAACGCATCGATGTCGATGTTGCCGCGTGGATCGGAGGGAACTTCGATCACCTGCATGCCGCTCATCGCAATCGAGGCAGGGTTTGTCCCGTGGGCAGAATCGGGGACCAAAATGATGTTTCGTTCGACATCGCCACGGTCTTCGTGATAGGCGCGGATGATCAGGATGCCGGTGAGTTCACCCTGCGCACCGGCCGCTGGTTGCAAGCTGACGGCACGGAACCCGCCGATCTCCATCAGCCACTGCTGCACGGCGTACATCAGTGCCATATTGCCTTGAAGGAGTGCGGGATCCTGAAGCGGATGAGTCAGCGCGAAACCCGGCAGTCGGGCGACTTCCTCATTGATCTTGGGATTGTATTTCATTGTGCAAGAACCGAGTGGGTAAAACCCGGTGTCAACGCCGTGGTTGAGCTGCGACAAGCGGGTAAAGTGACGCACGACATCGATCTCGGAAAGCTCCGGCAGCGGCAAGTCCTCACGCACGAGAGATTCAGGCAGCTTCGCTTGTTCAACGTCCAACGCCGGCATCTCGATCCCGATCCGTCCGGGAGATGAGAGTTGATAAATCAAGGGCTCAATCATGATTCACCGTCTTCAGTGCGGCGACCAGGGCATCGATTTCCGCTTCGGTATTTGTCTCCGTCACAGCGATCAACATGTGGTTTTCCAATTCAGCGTAATCCCTGCCGAGGTCATAACCCCCAATGATATCCTCTTCGAGCAGTCGCTCGTTGATCGTTTTCACCGCTTGGGGACATTCAATCACGAATTCGTGGAAGAAATCAGTGGAATTCCATAGACGGTACCCACGCAGCGCATCGATCTTTTTCGCCGCCGCGTGTGCCTTGTGAAAACACAATTCCGCCACGTCTCGCAAGCCCTGCTTGCCCATCAGGGAAACATAGACCGTCGCAGCCAAGGCCATGAGGCCTTGATTGGTGCAGATGTTGG
Source organism: Anaerolineales bacterium (assembly GCA_034430895.1). Classification (GTDB taxonomy): domain Bacteria; phylum Chloroflexota; class Anaerolineae; order Anaerolineales; family E44-bin32; genus WVZH01. Next base: position 26,774 of record DAOUDW010000102.1, read on the forward strand.
ATGTCGCCTTTTCCCGACGAATGTGCTGCTCGCGGGGCGCCAGGGTCAACACGAAACCTCGCTGACCGCGGCTGTCTACAGTCTCTCCAACCAACCGGCCGGCCATCTTGCGAACGTATTTTTCGCGCGTGGTGAAGATGCCCAGTGTGGGCCCCCCGAAGGAAAGCGGAATACCCAGCGGCTGCCCATCTCCCGCCACGATATCGGCGCCAAACTCGCCCGGAGGTTTGAGCAAGCCCAAGGAAAGTGGATTAACCACGACACAGAACAACGCCCCCACCTCGTGGGCTGCCTCACCCAACGCTGTCCAATCTTGAATGCCTCCGAAGAAATCCGGATATTGAACCGCAACCAGCGCGGTGTTCTCATCCAATGCATCCCTCAACCATTCCACACCGTGATCGAGATCGTCATCACCGATCAGCGCCAAATCCATACCTCGTGTATACGTCCGTACGACTTGGCGATACTGCGGATGAATCGCGGGAGAAAGAACCACCTTCGATCGTTTCCCTTGATGGACATTGAGCGCCATGACGACCGCTTCAGCTAGTGCTGTGGCGCCATCATAATGGGAAGCATTGGAAACCTGCATACCGGTCAAATTGACCATCAGGCTTTGATACTCGAAAATGGCTTGCAGTGTTCCCTGGGAAATCTCCGGCTGATAAGGCGTGTATGCCGTATAGAATTCGTTCCTGCGGAGAATCGCATCCACCGCCGAGGGAATGAAGTGGTTATACGCCCCGGCCCCCAGGAAACAAGCGACGTGGCGCATGTTGAGATTGACCTCAGCCAGGGATTGCAGCTCGGCAGCGATCTCCATCTCCGTAACGGCACCCGGAAGATCGAAATCCGGAAAACGAACCTTTTCCGGAATGATTTGATAGAGATCTTCGATGCGTTCGATGCCAATCGCATCGAGCATAGCCCGTCGATCTTCATCCGTATGGGGAATAAACGCCATATGCGTTAACCTCCTATCGAATCAGCGAATGAACCTGAATCGATGGGATGATTGGAAAAGGCATTCGCGATTCAGGCCGATCATCAATGCTCCCGATCCTCACAGTATTTTTCGTAGGCTGCAGCATCCATTAAATCCTCGAGTTGTGCTGCATCTTTAATTTCCAGTTTGGCCAGCCAGCCCTCACCATACGGATCACTATTGATGATTTCCGGTTCATCAACGATTCCAACGTTGATCTCACTCACCTGACCATCAACGGGAACGTAAATTTCAGCCGCTGCCTTAACGGATTCGATCTCCCCCAATTCATCGCCGCGGGACAACGCATCTCCGACAGAAACCTTGATTTCCAGGTAGACAATATCGGATAGCTGATCTTGCGCGTAATCCGTGATCCCTACCGTGCCGACTCCATTTTCCACACGAATCCACTCGTCATTTTTGGTGTACTTCAGGTCCTCTGGAAAGATCATCGTGCACTCCTTCTCAACTTAAGACGATTAATCGGACTATACATAAAAATAAAGACGCACGCCATATAGGTGTGCGTCCTCTGTCGCGAACCTGAGAGATTCACTGCTCCCCACGCAGTTTGCCCCTTCGGTGTCTTTCGACTTTCCAGAGGAACTACCGGACAGGGTCCGTTTACCTGAGAGTTTCGCCCTGTGTCTGCACGTTTCCGCAGGGCTTGCCCCTTCGGTGTCCGCTCGAGGCGGCGCTCTCCCCTATCCAGATTCTCTTTATATATCAATTCTAAGAATACAGGTCTAAAATGTCAAGGAGCCGTAAAACGGGAATACTTCAGACGATATTCCATAGCGCAAACGAACTGTCACGGATCGAATTTCACGAATACAATTAGGTATCGAAATCATGATTTCCGGAGAGTAAATGCGAAGAGAAGTCGTACTGATTACCGGTGCGAGTGGCGAAGTCGGCCACGATCTGATCACCCATCTCAGCCAGCGGGGCAGTGTCGACATCGTTGGCCTGGACATCAAACCGTTAGACGAAGAACTGCGCCGGCGCTGTCATGAATTCATCCAGGGCGACATCCTCGATAAAACCGTCCTGGGACGCATCGTACTGCGCAATGAAATCCAGGCCATTTACCACCTTGCCACCATTCTCTCCACCAGCGCGGAATACAATCCACAAGGCGCTCATCGGGTGAACGTCGACGGCACGCTGAGACTCCTCAATCTCGCCGTCGAGCAAGCCCGTTGGCAGGGTCGGTCGGTCAAATTCATCTACCCCAGTTCCATCGCCGCCTACGGCCTTCCGGACCTGGAAACGAAGATGGCCACCGGCAAAGTCATAGAAACCGAACATTGTCAACCGTTCACGATGTATGGGTGCAACAAGCTCTACTGCGAACACCTGGGGCGCTACTATGCCGAACATTATCAGCAACTGGCTGCGGATCACGAACCACACAAAGTGGATTTTCGCTGTATCCGCTTCCCGGGTCTGATCAGCGCAGAGACAATCCCTGCCGGCGGCACGAGTGACTTCGGCCCGGAGATGGTCCATCACGCCGCACAGGGAAAAGCCTATCCAAGCTTCGTGCGTGAAGACACGCGTCTGCCGTTCATGGTCATGCCGGACGCGATCAAGGCGTTAATCTCTCTGGAAAACGCGGCGCACGAACACATCTCGCGGCATGTGTACAACGTCACCAGTTTCAGTATTTCGGCGGGCCAATTTCTACAGCGCATAAACCAAGCTTTTCCGCAAGCGCAGGTCACCTTCGAACCCGATCCAGCACGGCAGAAGATCGTAGATAGCTGGCCGGCTGACCTCGACGATTCGGCAGCCCGAAAGGATTGGGGCTGGATGCCGGATTACGACATCGATCAGGCCTTCAACGAGTATCTCATTCCAACGATCCGGGAAAAATACCAGGAATAAAAAAACGCCCCGCAGTTTTCCCATCTGCGAGGCGATCCCAAAACGATATTCTCTCATTTATAGTGTCGTGGAACTCGCGCACTCAATCCGCAAACGACCTCGTAATTAAACGTATTCCAATGCGCTGCCAGCTCTTCCGCCGTAATCCGTTCGGATCCCTGCTCGCCAATCAAAACGACTTCATCGCCAATCTCTGCTTCGGGCAATTCATCCAATCGAACCATCACCTGGTCCATACAGACTCGTCCCACCACGGAGACTCGCTGTCCGTGAATCAGGACCTGGTTGCCGTCCTCGCGCCGATAGCCATCGCCATAGCCAACGGGCACGACACCGATGCGTTCTTCCTCCTGCGTGGTATAGACGTGCCCATAGCTGACACCACTGCCAGGCGGGTAAACGTGGATGTGACTCAGGCGGGCGTGCCAGGAAAGTGCGGGACGCATACCCTCGAGCAATTCCACTTCACTCGACGGCGCCAGGCCGTATAAGGCGATACCTACACGAACCATGTCGAAATACGCACTTGGCCGTGTGAGCGCTGCAGCCGAATTGGCGGCATGCGCCATCGGTGGGCGCAATCCAGCAGACTCGATTTCTGCCAGCAAATCGGTAAACTTGCGTAATTGCCATTCTGTCGTGGGGGCATAGCGTTCATCGGCGCGGGCAAAATGGGTGAAGATTCCCTCCACGTTGACGTTCTCGAGCCCGGACAGCCGTTGCAACAAATCATATGCCAGTTCTGGCGGCGCGCCCAAACGGCTCATGCCTGTATCCACTTTTATGTGGATTTTCGCCGGCTGCGGTGCGCTGCGTGCGGCTGCAGCCAACACATCCAGTTGTTGGGGTTGAAAAAACGTCAGGGAGATGCCTTGTGCAAACGCTTCAGCGAAGCGCTCGTCCGGTGTGTAGCCCAACACCAGCACGGGAATATCGATCCCCGCTTTGCGCAGCTCGAAGGCTTCTTCCAATCGAGCTACACCGCAGTACGGCGCACCAGCTTGCACTGCCGCGCGCACCACTTCGATGATCCCGTGTCCGTATCCGTTTGCCTTAACCACCGCCATTGTGGGGACACCGGTACATTTACTTGTACGTTCGAGGTTGCCGATGATGACCCCGCGGTCGACTTCCAGCCAGTTGGAGTATCCGTTTTTTAGTTTCACGGGGCGAGTATAAGCCCAAGACGAACGGATGACAATGGTTCACAAGCGTGTATAATCGAAGACCGATGACCACAGAAGCTTGGATTACGATCGGCATCATAATCACTTCCGCTGTATTGCTCATCACCGAACGGCTGAGACCCGATCTTGTTGCCATCTTCGTCGCCCTTTCGCTGCGACTTACCGGCGTACTCACCACCGAGCAATCGCTTTCAGGTTTCAGCCAAAGCGCCGTTCTCACCATCCTTTCGGTATTCATCATTACCCATGGTTTGGAAAAAACCGGCGTCACAGGTTGGGTGGGGCGTCATCTCTTGCGCCTGGCCGGCGCCTCCGAAAAACGTTTGTTGACCGTTATTACACTCACAGCCGCATTACTCTCCGCTTTTATGAACACGATTGCCGCAGCCGCGATTCTGCTTCCCACGACAATGGGTATTGCTCGCCAACTCAAGATCCGCCCTTCCCGTCTGCTTATGCCGCTTTCGTTCGGCGCACTCCTGGGGGGTACAGCCACGTTGCTGACCACCGCAAATATCATCGTCAGCAACACCTTGAACCAGAACGGATTGGCTCCCTACAGCCTCTTTGAATTCCTTCCTGTTGGCATCCCCATCGTAATCACGGGTGCACTCTTGATGGTCTGGTTGGCGCCAAAACTCTTGCCGGATCGAGATCTTGCAGGAGAAATCGCCCGCATGAAACTGCTGCGCGGCGAATTAGCCCGCATCTATCACCTGCGGGAAGGAACATCGGAAGTCCGCCTGCAGGAAGATTCTTCGATGGCTGGCAAAACCTTACTCGAAGGCGCCTGGGGTAAGGAGCTCAATATAACCGTCCTGGGGATCTCGCACGACAACCAACTCACCCTCGCGCCCGATCCGGGCATTGTGATTCAGGAAGAAGATGTCGTCTTACTCGATGGAACGCCGACCCCCGAGCAGATGAAACAGTACGGATTGGAATTCACATACACGTCCGACCTGGTGAGTGGCCTCGCCTCGGAGGATGTGCCCCTGGTCGAAATCGTCCTCGCGCCGCGCTCCGAACTCGAAAAGAAAACGCTGCGACAGATTCATTTTCGGGAACGCTTTGGATTGCAAGTCATCGCACTCTGGCGAGAAGGGCTCGTTATCCAACGCGGAATCGCAGATCTACCGCTTCGATTTGGCGACGCCATGCTGCTTCAGGGTCTCAAGTCTAAAGTCCGATTGCTTCGTATGGATCCCAACTTCCTGATCCTCGAAGAAGAGCAGGAAATCCGTCCTGGCTGGCAAGCCCTCCTGGCCAGCCTGATCCTCATCGGCAGTTTGGCCTTAACTGCAATCCAGGTCATCCCCATCGCCATTGCAACCTTGCTCGGTGCAGCATTAATGGTCCTCACACGCTGCTTGACGATGGATCAAGCCTATCGCGCCATCGAGTGGCGGGCGATCTTTATGATCGCCGGCATGATCCCGTTGAGTACGGCGCTGCAGATCACTGGTGCTGCAGATACCCTCGCGAATGGGCTTCTCCAATCCATCGGCATGACAGCTCCTCTGACAACCGGCATACTGCTCCTGGTGTGTGCTTCCATCTTGAGTCTTTTCTTGAGCGGACAAACCTCCGCCGTCGTCATGGCGCCCATCGCCATTGCAGCAGCAGTCTCGATGAACGTGGATCCTCGTGCGCTGTCCATGGCCGTTGCGATCGGATGTTCGCTGGCTTTTATCAGCCCTCTCGGACATCCCGCCAATCTTCTCGTCATGGGGCCCGGCGGATACACCGTTCGCGACTACGTTCGCCTCGGTATCCCACTCACCATCCTCACCATGGTCGTCGCATCTCTTGGTTTGCACTGGGCCTGGGGATTATGAGCGCGATTAAATTCGAAATCTCCGCCAGGGATGGAAACGCGCGTGCCGGTTTGCTGCACACGCCGCACGGCATCGTACAAACACCCGTTTTCATGCCCGTGGGCACACAAGCCACGGTGAAAGCGCTGACACCGCAGCAACTGGATGAATCGGGCGCCGCACTTATTCTCGGCAACGGCTACCATCTCCATCTTCGCCCGGGCGACGAGAAGATCGCCCGCCTGGGCGGCTTGCACGAATTCATGGCCTGGAACGGTCCGATCCTGACCGACTCGGGCGGCTTTCAGGTATTTTCATTGGCCAAGTGCCGACAGGTGGACCTCGACGGGGTGACTTTTCAGAGTCACCTTGATGGATCCGAACACCGCTTTACGCCGGAGAAAGTGATCGAGATTCAGGAAAATCTGGGCGCGGACATCATCATGACCTTCGATGAATGCCCCGAACCGTATGACCACACTTACAATCAGGAAGCGCTCCAGCGAACACATGTATGGGCTGAACGATGTCTGGCCGCCAAATCCCGCAGCGACCAGGCGCTCTTCGGCATCGTGCAAGGCGGTGTGTTCCCCGACTTGCGAGAACAATCCGCAGAATTTATCGCATCCTTAGGTTTTCCCGGGAACGCCATCGGCGGGCTTTCGGTAGGTGAAACCAAAGAAGAAATGCACGAGATGATCGAAGTCGTCAACAACGTATTGCCTGACGACCGACCCCGCTACCTGATGGGCGTTGGCGCGCCCGATGATTTGGTGGAATGTGTTCTACGGGGCATCGACATGTTCGACTGCGTCCTGCCGACAAGGATGGCGCGCAATCACACCGCCCTAACCCGTCTCGGGCGTTTGAATCTGCGTAATTCACCCTTCAGCGACGACCAGCGTCCGATTGATGAGACCTGTACGTGCTATACTTGCCGGACGTTCAGCCGAGCCTACATCCGTCATCTCTGTGTCGCTAAGGAGATTCTCGCAGCAACCTTGCTCAGCATTCATAATATCCACACGCTCACAACGCTTGCTGGCGATATGCGCCAGGCCATCTCGGATGCGAGATTGGAAGAATTCATACGTGAATTTCGATCGACCTACCGCAAACACCGATCGCCGGAGATCTAACGCATGACCTTCATTCAAGCCCTCGTACTCGGCATCGTACAAGGCGCCACAGAGTTCCTGCCGATTTCATCCTCCGCACATCTCGTACTCGTGCCGTGGATCCTGCAGTGGGAGTTCGACCCCAAAGCTGCCTTTATCTTCAACGTCCTGGTTCAGTGGGGCACATTGCTGGCCGTTGTCTTCTATTTTCGTCACGATCTACTTTTAATGGTTCGCGCGGTCTGGCGTGGCGTACGCGCTCGAAAGCCCCTTCAGGATCCCGAGGCAAGGCTGGCCTGGCTTGTCCTGGTGGCAAGCATACCGGCGACCATCGTCGGTGTGGCGCTCAAGACGCAGGTGTCGCAAGCCTTCGAGAATCCCACAGCAGTCTCTCTCCTGCTGATCGTAACCGCCGCGGCGATATTCGTCGGCGAACGCATCGGAAAACTCGATCGAACACTCGATTCACTCTCCACGGTAGATTCACTCTGGATCGGTCTCGCTCAGGCATCGGCCTTGTTCCCCGGCATCTCCCGCTCGGGAGCGACGATTGCGGCAGGTTTGGCTCGACGTTTGCAGCGCCCGCATGCCGCTCGCTTTTCCTTCTTGATCGCCATACCCGTCATGATCGGCGCAGGTTTGGTGGCCGTGTTGGATCTCGCCACAATGCCGGACGGCAACAGTCAGGTGAGCGCGCTTGTGGTTGGATTCTGTACCGCTGTTATCGTTGGCTACTTCGCCATCCGCTGGTTGATCCACTTTCTAACCCGGAAATCGCTCTCGGTCTTCGCAGTGTACTGCGCGGTTGTCGGCGGATTGGGATTGCTGTTGAGTGTGATCCGTGTTTAAGCGGTTCATTCTCGTCCTGCTGTGCGCCGGATTGTGCGCCTGCAGCTCGGCCAGCGTTACACCATCCCAATCGACAGTTGCCATCATCGCCACAACGCCAGCACTCGAGAACCTGGTTCAAGACTGGATCGCCGATTTCCCCTCCCCGGACAACACTCGATTCGAACTGCACACCCTCGCGCCACTGGAAGTATCCCAGGCGATCGAAGACGACATGGCCGCACTTGCCATCGTGGGCAGCACACCACCGGATGATGTTTTTGTCACGCCGCTCTACGAGGAAGGCATCGCCGTCATCGTTCATCCGCAAAACGATATCCGCTCGATTTCCCTCGAAGACCTCGCCGGTCTCATCGAGGGACGAATCAGCAATTGGTCGGAATTAAGTGGGGACGATATACCCGTTCAAACGGTCATTCCACTCTCGGCCGACGAAACGCGACTCCATTTCGAACAACTCGTTCTGCCGGAAGGAACTGCCTCGGTGAAGGCGCTCCTTGCCCCAACCCCGGCAGCGATGATCGAGTTGGTCGGCGAGAATCCAGGGGCAGTCGGTTACCTGCCATTTTCGTCGCTCACGGAGAATGTGCGCGCCATTCGAGTAGACAACCTCGCGCCGACCAACGAGAATGTCAGCAACGGACGCTATCCGCTGCTGATACCCGTAATCGCCTATGCCACCGAAGAACCCCTCGGTGCCCTGCGGGATTGGATCCTCGCCATCCAGTCACCCGAAGCAACCGCGACACCCTAAAGCCTCGTTCGCCAGACATGCAAAGATGTCGCTCGTGATTTATAAACGAGACCCGATACACGGATTCAATGTATTGATCGAACTTAGGTGATTTACAAGGGGATCGCGCCTGTGACGAAAGGATTCGTCATTCGCTCCGCGCCGACCGTCGTCGCCGGTCCATGTCCAGTGTACAAGCGAGTCTCATCCGGCAGGGCGAGGATCTCCCTGCGGATGCTTTCAAGCAAAGTCTGCCCGCTCCCGCCGGGCAGGTCTACACGACCGACGCTGCCCTGGAAGATCAAATCCCCACAGAAGGCGACCCCGTCTTCCAGAGTTAAAAACATCACGTGCCCCTGACTGTGACCGGGCGTGTGCCGCACATCGAAAATCCGCTTTCCGAGTTGTAAGCGCATGTCATCTTTCAATTCAATGCTGGGCTCTGGTCCGGGATCGAATCCTTGAACGCCGAACAACGGTGCGCCTCCCTGCATATGCCACAGCGGCAGATCTTCGGGATGCAAGGCCACCTGCAGGGGATGCGGTGAGGCATTCACCACTCCCGCCACGCCCCCAAAATGATCGAAGTGGGCATGGGTGAGCCAAATCGCTTGGAGCTGCCAGCCTTTCCGGTCGGCTTCCGCAACGATGGTTTCACCCTCCCAGGCCGGATCGATGACCACGGCACTTTCGCTTTCCGTATCCGCAACGAGATAGGAGTTAGTAGAAACCGGCCCGAGTACGAACGATACGATGGTTAACGATCCGACTTGCTCTTCGTTGGAAATCATGCATTCCCTCAATTGGCGGAGGATAGGATTGGGAATCCTCCCGTCTTACTCGATGAAAAGAAGTATAGCCATAAAGACGAGTGCCTTCAATCCCAGGAGCACGAATAAAAAGAGCCAGCGTGATTACACCGCTGGCTCGATTTTCTGATGTCCTAAACCGCCTAGGGATCATTGAACGTAGCAAAGTCAAACTTCACGGCACTTGAATTGAAATTCACGATCTTGATCCATCCGTAATTCCCATCGGTGGTTTGGTAACCATAATAGCGCTTGTGCAAGTCAAACGTCATAGGACTCAGCGACAAAGCCTGACACTGATCACGCGTCGGGGCTTCCGTTCCGAAAATCTTGAAGCCGACAGTGTTGGGCGGATTGATTTCATAATCGTGGGTAAACAGGATATGCGTATACTCGTAGCGGAAATCCGCTTCTGCTGTTGCGCAGCCCACGATCTCGCCCGTATCGAGATCGAAACATCCTTTATCGTGGAGGGTCATGTCCGTCCCGCTGGCTTTGAATAGAAAATAGGCTTCAATCACGGGAACCAGGGGTTCGAAGACGATGCCTTCATCTTCGGATGGAACCACGATCTTGACCCAGAAAGCCACGCTGGCATCGCTTCCCACCCCGAAGAGAACACCATCGTTGCTGCGCAGTTTCCAATAGCCCTGATAGGTGCCCGGATCGGTGGGCGCCGTCATGCTGGAGGAGATATCCACCGTGCTTCCTGGCGGCACCGTGCCTGCCAGGGCTGTCTCAGCCGGCCCATCCATTTGATCGCCGTGGCTGAACACCAGATCGTAGGATGACGTCCACGTGCAGGTGCCATCGTTGCGCAGCCGCCAGGTTTTGGTGAAGAATGAATCCGCATCCACTTCCGAATCGTCAGGGTAAGTTACATCGCTGACGAACGAAACGAGGTTTGTACATCCTGTCGGTTCTGGCGTATCTGTCGGTGGTGCGTCTGTCGCCGTGGGCGTCGGCTCCGGTGTGTCCGTTGGAAGCGGAGGTTCTTCCGTGGGAGTCGCTTGCGTTTCCGATTCGGAACTCTCCGCATCACCCGTTTCTTCTCCACTGTCCGCTGTCGGCAGTGTGGTATCAACGTTGATATCGAGAGGAAAATTGCATGCCGAAAGCAGGAAGGCCCCGACAAGCAGCCAATTTAACTTCTGCAGGTAATGTTTGTGTTTCATCGTTGTCTCCTGTGGTCACACGAACAAAAATATCTTTCATCTCTCATAACGTGTCTGCGCCCGCTTTTGTGACAAATTAGTTGCTCTTACGATAAAACACACATACCAAGATCATCACGCGCGCCGTTGCGTTTCTCCAACATTCACTCCGAGGATATCACGGGCACGATGATCGACCATGACATACCCCCGTCTTCAGTTTTCACCAGCGCGATCTCTGTTTCACTGCGAGCCACGGCCCAGCCAAGCTGTTGGCTGACGAAGGAAAATTGGCCGTCCCAGCTCACGCTCTTGACCTTGCTCCAGGTCTCGCCCCCATCCAGGGAGCGATAGATATCGCGAGACAGTGCATAGGCGATATCCGTATCGATGAACAACAATGTGCCGCCGGGATAGCGATACGTTTGCCATGTTCCACCAGCATCCTCAGAGGTGTACACAAAATGATCCTCGATCCGCTCATCGTTTTCCCATCGCAAGCATGACATCGCCAGGGCACCGTGTGAGGAGGAAAAAAGAGTCGGGGAGTGTGATTCACAGCCCGCATTGTCAAATAGATCCGTTTGTTCGTCGGGCGCTGGTAACGCAATCTCATCCCAGGTTGCTCCGCCATCGCCCGTCACCACGACTTCCGCTCCCTCAATGGGACAATTGGCGATGGTCACCCAACCTGTCCGTTCGAAGGCAAACTGCATCCCGGTTTTCTGGCAGCTTTGTAGATAAACACTTTCATACGGATCAATCAGCCGTTCCCAGTGTCCCCCAGCGTCCCGTGAAATAAAAAGATAGACCGGGTACTTATGCATACCCACACCACCCAGACGGGCCATAATCCAGCCAGTCTGTGGGGTCGAGAAATGAAGATGTGGAGGGTTGAAAGCCGATCCCACGAAATCCACACTGATCGGACCGCCCCATTGCCAGTAGCGACCGCCGTCAAACGTGTGCCAGATCCTCAATTCGGTAGATTCCAGTCCAGATTCGCGATCGACAGAATGATATACCACCCAGCCGGTCGTTTCGTCGATAAAAAAGGCAGTAGCCATCTTCTCCGCATCCTCCGGGCCGGGAACCGGCTCGGGAGGTGTAACATCCCGCCAGGTTAAGCCGCCATCCGAGCTGCGAAAGACGTGATCGCCGTATTCCGCCGATCCCCCGATCGCCCAACCCTGATCCGCATCCAACATATGGATGGTATGAATGGTTATTTCCTCTCCGGCTGCGAGATGCGGTATGGGATCCCCCTCGGGAGGCTTGGACGATAAACTTGGAGGCCTTAACGGCTGGACCACGCCATTACGCACATCTGCAGCATTAAAGCGGGTTACGCCAGCCTCAGTGCCAAAATACACACTCCCATCGACCGCACTGGTTATGGCACGTACGTCATCTCCACTCAAACCATGCGCGGATGTGTAACCCAACCACTCGACCCCATCGAAACGGAATACGCCCGCGCGTGTACCAAACCAAAGGGCATCATCCTGAGCCACTGCGATCGCCTGCACGACGTTGGATTCATCCCCCGAGAGGGTATAACTTGTCCATTGACCGCCATCGAACCGCGCGACACCACCAAATAGCGTTCCCATCCAGATCGATCCTTGTGTGTCTTCCGACATGGAGAGCACATCATTTGCGGGTAAGACACTATTTTGATCGTACGTAGACCAATGGACGCCATCAAAATGAGAGACCCCTTTGGATGTGCCAAACCATATCCCCTGTTCACCCGCCGCGAGTACACAATGTACATAATCATCGGACAAACCGTCCGCGGCAGCGTAATTGGTGAATACTCCATTGGCGAAATGCGAGACACCGTTGGCCGTGCCGATCCACAACCCGCCGTCTTCATCAAACTGCAAATCGAAGATGATATCAGCCACGAGGCCATCGCCTGAAGTGGTTGTCTCCCAAGCGCCAGCATCGTAGTGCACCAATCCCGCCGTCGTTCCAAACCAGAGCGACCCTTCCGGCCCAAGTGCGACTGCCCGGACCTCATGGATAGATGATCCAACTTCTATCGAATGAAACCTGCAGGATTCCAGATCTGCGTCACATTGCACCACGCCGCCGGATGTCCCCACCCAGAGATTGCCCTGGGAGTCGAAGGCCAGGTCGAAGACCTCACCCAAATCATCTGCGGATACCGTTTCACCTGATGTCTCAGACTCGCTTATTTCGCCACTCGGTTCAGAAGGTGTGTTGGTTATCTGTGAAGAGGATATCTCCGTCGGTGAAGTCGTTGGCAGGTTACAGGCTGCAACGAGACCGATAATCAAAACAACCGCTGGAATGACCTTTTTTATCATGTCAGTCATGATTCCTCCTCCATGATTTCGTAAAGATATTTTATTCCTATACGTCCTTCAGCGAGTGCAAGAGATGGAATGCCAATTGAAATGCACCAACCGGAAAATCCTGCACATATGCTTGTATCGCCTGCTCGATTTAGAATTGAAAATCCCAGCCAAAATTAACACTCCCGGTCGTGGCACCTGGATCCACCGTTACATTGATCCGCGCCCAATTACCGGTCACATCCGGATGGGACCACGTACCGGGGATGAACGCATTTTCATTTCCCACGACAGAGATGGATACACAGTAATTTCCCGGGGTTAATCCTGTAAAACTGAACACCCCACTGGCGTTGGTGGTCGTCGTCGGCAGGCCCGTAGCAGGACACGCACCCACACCCAATTGGACGATCACGTTGGGGATGCCTTGCTCGCCGGCCTCATATATTCCGTTGGCCCAGTAAACAATGCCGTCGGTTTCACATCCAGGCGGCGGAGGTTCCGGGGTGTCTGGCGTTAGATTTGGGGGATTGCACTCGTCGTCCCAGACAATCCCCGTAATTCCACCAGGCGCCGGCGTGGGAGTGGGCGGAGAAGTTAAAATGGGCAAGTCGCTCAAATCGAAGCTGTATTCCAACAGGTTTTCTGCGATCCAGCATTGATTTGACTCGCCCGCAAGCAGCACCGCCAACCATGAATTATCCGCCAGACGGCCTTTCGCTTCTGCCTGCTCATTTTCGAGCAGGAAGCCATATTGATCGAATATCATCATCGGGCCTGTTCGACAGTTGGAGTCGATCAGCGCCCTAACAAAATAGCCCTCAGGGGTCGATGTGGCCGTCGGCGCCGGTGGCTCCGGCATAAATTGATAGTCCCAACCGAAATCGACATCTGTTTCATCCTGGTCTGCGGTAAGGGTGACGGTTACTTCCTGCGGTTCTGCGCCACGGTCAGGATACGTCCAGCTACCTGGGATCAAGATCAAATCATTACCATCGGAGAGCGCATTCACACTGACACAGTATGTGCCTGCGGATAAACCACCAAACGAGTAAGTCCCATCATTATCCGTGGTATCGGTAGCCAATCCGGTGGATGGACAAGCGCCGCTGCCAAGATGCAGGGTTATATCTTCGATCCCTGGTTCGCCGGGATCATAGACTCCATCCGCTTCGAGACCTCCCGTCCCATCAACTTCGATACACCCTTCTGGTAACGGATCACCTGGCGGAATTGAAGCATATGGCACAGCACAAAGGTCATGGAAAACATCTCCACTTATTAAAGCATTCGAAGTACACGATCCGCTTATATCTAGTTTAAATTCGAATATCTCGGAATACTCGCCGCGGGCGCCATCGATGATCGGCACAACCCGCCAGAAATATTGCATGCAATCCCTCAACTCCATCCCGGGGGACCAACTCGGGATCGGGCTATCTGTCGTTTCGCTAATAATCGACGTATCAAATGTCGGATCGACAGCAAGGTCAACAATAAACTCTTGCGGAACGCACCCGTCTTGCGAGTATTCCCATTCAAGCAACGGTGTAGCTGTATCGACGGTTGCACCGTTCAGCGGTGAGCTTAACTCCACCACGGGATACTCATCTGGTGAACATCGTTCAGGAGTCGGCGTCGGAAATTCACATGCAGTCAACAATCCAACCCCAATGATGAACGTGAATCCGAGCCCAATTATCTTTCGATTTGGTGGCAACTTCCTATCACTCCTGTATTTGCCTGCTAGACCTGAACGATGATATTCGATTATCATCCTTGCAATTCGATAATCCACAGGATAGCCCCAAAAATCCTGTGTGACGATGGATTACATTTTTATTTACAAATTCATGATGTATGGTTACACGAATCTGTTGCTAGTTAATAAACCAAGGAATATATTCGTATCGTCTGCTCTGTACTTTCACCCATATTCCCGGCAGTGTCGTAGGCACGAGCGTAGAAGTCCATGTATCCGGAAGGATAGGGGCCAGCAGAGTAAACACAACTCGTTGTATCCTGACATGTAGCCACTTTCGTGTCGAAATTTTCTGATCCAGCGCGGACCCATATCTCAATACGGTCGATCTGGCCATTATCCTGCGCTTGTGCTGTAAAGGTAACCACATCCGAAGTGTTCGGTCGATGATACCCGGTAGGTCTATAGTTGATAGAAATCGTTGGCGGCGTGGAATCTTCGGGCGTTGACGTCGGTGGTGCAATAATAATTGGAACCTGGCTTGTATCCCCAGTGACAGTCACCAGACCATTCCAGATCCAACAATGACCATACCCATCCTGTTTCTCAATCCACCACCACGTCCAGTCCTCATTACGCCCATCGATCGGCGCCGATTGACCCTCATACAGATAGCTGACGACATCATTATCCATGGATGGACCGAAGCGGCAATTGCTATCTTCGTTTCCCATCACTATCGGCGGGCCAAGGGTGGCGGTTGTGGTTTGTGTGGCGGTATCTTCCTTCGTGGGAAAGACCGTTGGCGAATCCGGATCATCCGTCCCAGGAATTTCTGGAACAGGATTTGGTGTCGATGTGTTAAGTTCTTCCGATTCTGAAGGTTCTGATGGAACGGGAGAAAGCGGTGAAGGAGGTTCGGGGGAGAGGATGAGCGAGGTCAAAACCAGCGAGCCGAGAATAATGGCGGAAGCCATTAGAAAAGCCCCTGTTTTCATCATCCAACCCCAACCCGAAATCATATTCATCCAGCCAGGGGATGATCCACCACCGCCCATCCCTCCTGCGCCTCCGCCAGGAGGTGTGCCGCTTCCAGCCTGTGGAGCACCTTGCCCACCACCCGAAGGCACCGTTTCGATACCCAGTTGATCGAACACCTTTGAGATCCAGTCAGGCGAAGGGGCAATGGGAACCAATCCGGCCACCAACGCACCGACTTTCTTCAGGTCTTCTTCCGTCTGGCGACATTGCTTGCATGTTCTAATATGTGCTTCTACGGCAGCACGAAGCTCCTCATCGAGCTCTCCATCATGATAGGCAGAGAGTATATCGCCGAGTTCTCGGCAGCGCTCAACGCCCGCTTCCAACGACAGGCGCATGCCGTGACGTTCACGAAAGCGCATGCGAGCTCGATGGACCAATTGCCGCGCATTATCATACGTGCACTCGAGCGCCTGTGAGACTTCTTTATAACTCTGTCCGTTGAATTCCCTTAAAATCAATACCTGACGATAAATCGTGGGCATACCATCCAACGTGTTCCACACCGCCTCACGGGCTTCATTACGTTGTACACCACGTTCGGATGGTCGTTTCGTAATTGGTCCTTCTGCCATCATTGTCGGTTCTTCTAGGTCTACGAATCTGCGATTACGACGCAGGTAATCAACCGCCAGGTTACTCGCAATGCGAAAGACCCAAGATTTGAAATCCCAGGGCGGACCCAATTGTCCAATTCGCTCGTGAGCACGGATGAACGCATCCTGTGTCACATCCTCTGCTGCCTGGCGGTCCCCAAGCATATGGTATACGTAGTTCAACAAAAGCTGATGCAGCTGGTTGAAGAGATCTGCAAACGCATCATCTTCACCCTGCTGGGCTCGTTGAACCAACGCTACGTCATCGCGCCCAGGTACCTTCACGCTTTCCTCTGTCAACCTTCACCTCTAAAACGTATGGAACGTGATGTTTGTGACAACGATTGCGAACAATTGATTGTATGACTATAGCACGATTCGGGAGTGAGGGGCATATCGTATCCCGGCGATGATTCCCTATGGCAACCGCAGGCGGAAAAAGGAAATCCTTCCAATTTAGGATAAATGCGGTATGGTAATTAGGAGGAAAACATAGGATACTAGGGTTGACATCGTTATAAGATAAATAACACTCCCATATTCTTCACACTCACAAACTACGTATTGAAACGGTCGGATAAAAGAAACGCTATTCAGATGATCGAGACACCATGAAGCCAGATAACGTGAAACATCGGGTTCTGATATCCATTTCTGTCGTATCGCTTGCAATCTGTGGTTTTGCCATTCGCGAAACGTTCTCTTCCGCAGATTGGACACAGATCGTCGAGGGAATCGATTATCAGGAATTTCGACTTCCCGGGCCAAACCGAGCCTTTGTTGCCCGTATGGATCGAGCCAATCCGAACCTCATCCTGGACAGCAGCATTGCGCAAGGCAAACTTTCTGGCGGGACGGAGACAGTTAGCGTGATGGCAAATCGGTATGAACAAGCGATCAATGCCTGGGCTCCACAACCCGAAAGTTCCAATTCGTTCATCTTCCCGCTTAGCCAACCAGCCAAACCATCGAAACCTGTTTACCAGCCATGGGGGGCTCGAAACGATGTCGTAATCGCCATCAACGGGACATTCTTCTATACGGATACAGGTGTTACGATCGGCGGCTTCCTCCATTCCGGGTGGTATGACAAGCCCTTTGGCAACCTGGGGGGTGGCAGTGGATTCGCCTGGCAGCAGGATCGCTCTGCATTCATCGGCGAATGTGTTTATCACCCCTATAAAAAACAACGTCTCACAAATCTTTCAACAGGGAGAACCCTGTATTTCGATGGCATCAATTTCCCTCGAGAAGATAACGACCTCATGATCTACACACCTCAATACGACCGGGACAGCCAAAGAGAGGGTGAGATTACGGAAATCCTGGTCGAGCTTACCCGCACACTCGGTATCCGGCCTTACCCGGATATGACCGTTGGCATCGTGCGGCAAGTGAGTGATGCTGAAGGTCCCATTCCTATTCCTTTCGATCACATTGTGATTTCTGCGCATAATAATAATAACCGTCGGAAATTGCGAGAAAACTTCCACGTCGGCGACAGGATCGGCATCTCGATAGATGTCGTCTCACTGAAAAAAGACTGCGAGGAATCATTACCACTCAATTGGGCGAACACATACGCCAGCCTTGGTGGCAGTTTCTTTTTCCTGAAGGACGGTGAAATTCAAAGCTTTGACAATCTAGGCGCGACACTGCGTCATCCCCGTACAGCGATCTGTTACAACAGCGACTACATCTATTTCGTTGTCGTTGATGGTCGGCAGGAAAATTACAGTATCGGAATGACCATGGGTGAAATCGCTCGGTTCTGCAAGAACGATCTCGATGCCGCCTGGGGGATCAACCAGGACGGAGGGGGTTCCTCCACGATGTGGATCCAGGGGCAGGTTGTGAATTCGCCTTCGGATGGTTCCGAAAGAAGAGTGGCCAACGGTTTCATGATGATCCTCGTCGAGCCAATGGAACGATCCGATACCTTTCAAGTCAACGATAAAGTGCAAACGGATAAGGCAAGCAAGGTCTGGCTGGGCCCGGGCATCAATTTCGCTGTCCACTCATCCGTTCCTGAAGGTGCAACCGGAACCATAATCCCACATTTGAACAATCTGAATGGTGTCTACGCCAAAGGCTCATACTGGTGGAAGGTGGATTTCGGTTCAAAGGTCGGATGGCTGCCAGAAGAAACACTCTTGTTAATCAACCCCCCGGAATCCATCCTCGCACTACCAATACCACTTGCCATTCCGTATCTCAACTTGAACCTGGATCTCGAATCCAACTTCTAGAAGCAGATACCTCCCCCATGCAGTCCCTCAATCTCGCCAGATAAACATCCGATTGAATGGTGTAATGGCATTTCCCGCTGATATTCGATTCGCCGTAAATATTGTAAGTCTGCCTGAATTATGGATCAACGAATTACGGCGCCAAAGGCAAGAAACGACTCGCAATGCGGGCAGATGATGATCTGTTTCTGCCGCATAATTGCCATGCCCTTCTTCTTAATCCACACCTTCTCCAATTTTGCTTTACAGAATGGGCACTTGGGCAACACATCACTCGGTGCTCTTTCATAGATGATGTCCACAACATGTACTCCTTGAATGAGAATATCTTCGTCTCGCATTTACTTAAAATTTATTGCGGTCTTCTGGCCCTGGCCGGCTGATTACACACCCTGAAATTCTGGCGATTGCCTACATCCACACTCGATTGCCCGATACATCCAGGTTAAGCACTATCGGCTTATTGGACAATCTGAATCCGCGGTCAACCACGCTTGCATTGATAAACTTGGTATGTTTATTCGATGTGATGCCGTACGCTTCGTGGATGTGGCCAAAGATGTGAACCAAGGGGCGAACCTGCTCGACGATCTCGAGCAAATCCTGGCAGCCCACACGAATGCCTTGATCCGTTCGATCACCGTGCCCATAAGGCGGTCCGTGCGTAATCAACACCTGGGTATCTCCAGGAATCAGCTCCCATTTGGCACGAATCTCATCCCCACGCTGCAAATTGAAAGCCCAGTCATGAAACCAGGGCTGCCACGGGCTGCCGTAGAAGTGAATCCCATCCACCACACATCCAGCATCTTGCAAATAAGTACAATTCGAAAGGATCTTTGCGCAACCCTGCGGATCACTTTCGATATTGAAGTCGTGATTACCGGCGATGACGAGTTTCATGCGGTGCGGCAATCTGCCCAAGAAAGCGTTGAAATCCCCCAAATCCGTCTCCCTCCCATAGGCGCTGATATCCCCGGCGTGGATGAAAATATCTCCGTCGGGAACGGTGAGATCATTGTGATAACCGTGTGTATCCGCAACGGCGACGATTTTAACGGTCATGCATTTATCCCTGCTAACACCTGATCTCCAAGATAAACGCTGCGCTCGTTCATCATTTCGACTTCACGTAATCATATACCAATTTAAAGAAATAACTGCAACAAACCATTGGAAAAAACCCTGGCAAACAGGTAGTCATCCCGATTTCGACTAATCCCTTAGAAGTTACAAAGTCATTTTGGAGGCTCCTACAGGAGGGGGGAATCCCCTAAGCAGTATGGGGGCAATCTCTCTTTAGTTTCGGCTTGCTTTCCATATACTGCTAAAGACACTTTTTATTGTCACACGCCATTTCAATTACTATTCCCTGTGTCATGGTGTCCACCAAGTAGGTGGAAAAATGGAGGAGGAGGCACTACCACCAGTATCGTTGACATCTGGGAAACCACATTAAAGTTCGTAGTCAGTAAGGACAGCAAAAAAAGAATTTCGGCTACACCTCAATCTTGTAATTTGTAATTACCTCCTCCCTCCGCGTAAGTATGCGTCATTGTGCACTCTTGAACATCCGGCGTGCATATCACACCAGACAACACATCTTGTTGGTCATTTTGCCGGTTATTGTTGGTTGTAACGAACCGAGTCTCGAAATATCGATCAAGCAGGAGGTGAATCTAGACGAAAGAAAAGATCGGAACTGTATGTCAAATTCGAACGATCTATCACAAAACTTAGGAGGAAAGATGCGCCGTTTATCATTACGTTATGTAGTTCTGGCTCTCTTGCTCGTGCTCGTCGCTGGCATGTTGTTCGGCTGCGCAAAGGACACCGCAGAAGAAACACAAGCCCCTGCAGCTGAAGAACCTGCAGCTGAAGAACCCGCAGCAGAAGAGCCCGCAGCAGAAGAGGCGATTAAAATCGGGCTTTCGTTCTCCGATTTCGCCACAGAGCGCTGGAAGCCAGAAGAAGTTCTCATGAGGGGACTTCTTGAAGACCTGGGCTACGAAGTCTTAACTGCAGAAGCAAGCCATGACGTCAAGCTGCAGAACGATCAGATCGACAACATGGTTGCGCAGGGCGTGGCAGTCATCATCGTCGTCGCAGAAGATGGAAATGCGATCGTCACCTCGGTTGATAAAGCAACCGATGCTGGCGTCGCCGTCATCGCCTACGACCGCTTGATCAAAACCTCCAAGATTGCAGTCTACATCTCCTTCAACAATGTTGAAGTTGGTCGACAGCAGGCTTTGGGTGTGATGACCGCGCTCGACATGGATAACTGGGACGTGGACACCAACGGCCCCGCCAAGATCGTGAAACTCGGCGGCAGCCCCACCGACAACAACGCCATCCTCTTCCGCCAGGGCCAGGACATGATCGTTGACCCGTACGTCGAATCTGGTGTGGTCGAGATCGTCGCCGATCAGTGGGTGGACAACTGGGACGCAGCCAATGCGTTGGCCTTGATGGAGAACATCCTCACCGCCTCCGGTAACGAGTTTGACGGCGTCGTCGCATCCAACGACGGCACGGCACTCGGTGCGCTGCAGGCCATGCGCGCGCAAGGTATGGCCGGCATCGTCCCGATTTCGGGACAGGACGCCACCGCTGACGGCTGCAACAGCATCGTCAAGGGCGAACTCACCGTATCGATCCTCAAGGACATACGTGACCTGGCACCGCTCGCAGTCTCACTGGCGGATGCGTACGCCAAGGGCGAGACGCCTCCAGGGCTGCAGTCGTACACCCTGGCAGAACTCACCCTGGACGACAGTCTGGTAGGCGAAGTTGATTGTTCCTTCCTAGAGGTTTTCCAGGTGAACGCCGATAACGTTTACGAACTAGTGGTGGCCTCTGAATTCCAGAGCTACGATGATGTCTATCGCGACATCCCCGAAGACCAACTGCCACCACGCCCCTAGCCGGTAATTCGGTTTAGGATCACCCCGGCTCTCTTTGGTTATTCAAAGAGAGCCGGGATATAATCACGTAAATTAAAAAAAACAACGATATCTAGACATACTGACGAAGGCGTACAAAGTGAAAAAAGATATTATTTTAGATTTTCAACACGTAACCAAAGAATTCCCGGGCGTCGTGGCGCTTGACGATGTCACCTTAGAAGTCGAGCGAGGTGAAATCCATGGTCTCTGTGGAGAAAACGGCGCAGGCAAATCCACGTTGATGAAGATCCTTTCCGGTGTTCATTCCTTTGGCACCTATGAAGGATCGATTCTCTACGATGGAGAAAAACTCAAGTTGGAAAGCCGCGCCATCCGACGGGCAAATGAGGCGGGAATTGCCATCGTCTACCAGGAATTAACCCTCGTATCCAGCATGACGGTGGGAGAAAACATATACCTGGGAAAGGAACCCAGAGAAAACGGCTTCATCAACTGGAATAGACTCTACTCCGACACCCAAAAGATCTTGGCGAAGTACAATCTCGATGTCGAGCCCCAGGCGATCGTCGGAAACCTCGGCGTCGGCAAACAGCAAATGGTAGAAATAGCCAAAGCCCTGGCCGTAGACGCAAACGTCCTCATACTGGATGAACCCACCAGTGCCCTCACGGAAGCGGAAACCGATCAATTAATGGAAATTATCCGCTCTTTGAAGGCACATGGTGTTACCTGTATTTATATCTCCCACAAACTCGATGAATTCTTCCGCATTGCGGACCAGATGACCATCTTACGCGATGGAAAAGTTGTCGACACGCTACCAACTTCCGAGTTGAGGCATGAAGATCTGGTTAAAATGATGGTCGGCCGCGAGATGAGCAAACGCTTCCCGCCCAGCAACCGCAAACCCGGCGAAGTCATTATGGAAGTGGAAGACTTACACGCCGAGGACCCGCACGACTCCGACAGAATGGTACTTAATGGAGTTACCTTCAACTTGCGCCGTGGGGAGATCCTGGGAATCGCCGGCTTAATGGGATCGGGACGCACCGAGTTGGCCATGACTCTCTTCGGCGAATATGGCAAGATCACCCAGGGGCGGATCATATTGGATGGCGAAGAAATCAAACCCACCGCCGCCAACGCCGCAATTAGGAAGGGTTTGAGCCTGGTCCCGGAAGATCGAAAAGAGCACGGCCTGATTCTGATCCAATCCATACGCAGGAATATCTCCTTACCCAACCTGCATCAATTTTCTTCCTTCATGCGCATCAACCGCTTGGCGGAACTCCAGGCGACCATGGAACAATCCAAGAGCCTGGATATCAAAGCACCTAGCCTGGAAGTTCCCGTCAATACCCTGTCCGGCGGTAACCAGCAGAAAGTGGTAATTTCGAAATGGCTGATGTCAAAACCCAAAGTGCTTATCATGGATGACCCTTGCCGGGGTGTTGACGTCGGCGCAAAATATGAAATCTACAAATTGATGACCGAACTAGCTGAGAAGGGTGTTTCGATCATCATGACGTCAAGCGAATTGGAGGAAGTGCTGGGTATGTGTGACCGGGTCTTGGTCATGCATGAAGGCCGCTCGAACGGTTTACTCGATATATCCGAAGCCAGCCAGGAGCACATCATGGCTCTGGCAACCGGCATCGCAGAAAGCGAGTCACTGAAATAAATTGGGGGGCGATTCTCGATCCCAACCTTGAAGAAGGATTTACAAATGAACCTACCTAATGAACTCGTACAGCAATTTCGGCGGAACATTCAAACCTACAGCATCATCCTGGCATTGGTTGTCATATGGGGATTATTCGGCTTCTTGAGTGATGGCGCTTACCTGCAGCCCCAGAACTTTTCCAACCTGTTTCGACAAATGACGGTGACTTCATTCCTCGCCATTGGTATGGTGCTGGTCATTGTGACCGGCAACATCGACCTATCGGTAGGGAAAGCTGCGGGTTTTATTTCCGTAATGGTAGCCCACCATCAATACCGAGTCTGGCACGCATTAATCCCGGGAGAAGCGCTGTTGGCGGCCATATTGTCGATTTCACTCGGCATTTTACTGGGCATTCTATGGGGCGTAATCCAGGGGTACGTCATCTCCTACCAGGGAATACCCGCATTTATCGTCACGCTTGGTGGTCTCTTCATCATGCGCGGCGCAATATTGCTGCGTACGGAAGGCAGAACCATCCCGGCGAATCAACCCTACCTTTCAACGATCGCACAGGGATACCTAGATCAAAACATCAGCTGGATCATCGCCGGTGTAGTGATCATCTTCCTATTTTTCAACATGTTCCGCAGCCGAAAGAAGAAACGTGAATATGGTTTCGAGTTATCCAGTTTTGCCATGGATCTCTCGATGACGATTTTCTTTTCGCTGCTTATGGGTTTGTATGTATTCGTCGTGAATAAGTACCAGGGAATTCAAATCCCGGTAATGCTACTGGCAATTGCCGCCGTCATCCTGGCCTACGTTTCCAACAACTCGCGTTTTGGACGCTACGCGTACGCCATCGGCGGCAACCGCGAGGCTGCCAGGCTCTCGGGAATCAACATCCGCAAGAATGTGTTCCAGGTTTTCGTACTCATGGGCTTGCTCACCGGTATCGGAGGAGTCGTGCTGGCTTCGTACGTCGGATATGGCACGATTGCCGCCGGTGAAGGTTACGAGCTGGATGCCATTGCCGCCGCAATCCTGGGAGGCACATCGCCGCTTGGCGGTGAGGGCACCATATTCGGTGCACTTGTCGGCGCATTGATCATGTCTAGCCTAACCAACGGGTTGCAAATAATGAACGTAGCGCCAGGATGGACGCAGCTGGTTAAAGGTCTCGTTCTCGTTCTGGCAGTTTTCGCTGACGCAAGACTAAAAAGGAACCGGTAAGATCGAGCCGTTCATCTCTCAGATCATCGAGTAATTTCTCCTCTATCCCAACGACTCCGCGTATCCAAGACGCGGAGTCGTCGAATTAAGCAGAAATCGATTGAGCCGC
Source organism: Anaerolineales bacterium (assembly GCA_034430895.1). Taxonomy (GTDB): domain Bacteria; phylum Chloroflexota; class Anaerolineae; order Anaerolineales; family E44-bin32; genus WVZH01. The sequence goes on from DAOUDW010000102.1 coordinate 51,151, forward strand.
ACTCTATTTACTATTCATCAACCCCCATCGGCGCTTCCCAACCCACCGTGTCCCATTCGTGAGGAATGCCCTTCTCATCCAAAAAGACTTCGTACGCTTTCAGGTTTTTCGCTGTGATCACATCCACGCCGGTATCGATGACACCGTCGATCACTCCCATTTCTTCCATCGCCGCTGCCTCGCCAAGCGTAGCGATAAGATAGATTAACTGAACTGATTTATAACCCATCTCAAATTCCCGCTGCGCGACTGTGGCGTTAATCACCCCCTCCTTGATCCCATTGATGATATCCGTCGTCGCATCAAAACAAACCAATTTAGTCTGGCCGACTCGATCAGCTTCTTTAATTGCGGTCGCCCAAGCGGGACCGTTATATGCATAGACACCAAACGCTCCGGCCAGTTCGGGGTTTGCAGAAAGCACGGAATTCGCCAATTCCAGCGCTTGCGCAGCGTCTTCTCGATCCGTTACCGGCTCGAGCACCACAATCCCCTCACCCACAGCATCCAGGAAGCCCTCTGTACGCTGCAAAGCGTTCAAGGCGGTGTCTGAGCCACGACCGATCCCTACGGTGCCGCCGTTTGCCAGCAATGCCGTCATCGTTTTCCCCGCAGCGAGGCCTGCCGTGTAATTATCCGTTCCGATATAAACCTGTGATATTGAGCCTTCGATGGGAGGTGTATCCAATGTTGTCACGATGATCCCCGCCTCGGCGGCCTGCTTCATCACCCGCTCCAGCGCGCTGGGATCGGAAGGCGCGATAGCGATCCCGGTTACTCCCTGGGCAATGTAGGTCTCCATCGTTTGAATCTGAGAAGCCACGTCTTCCGTCGGCGTGACAAAGAAAATCGCCTGGTCCGGGTTCAGCCCCAAATCAACAGCGGCCGCCTTTACACCCTTCTCCACGTTACTCCAATATGTATGTACCGATTTCCCAATCACAACAACGGTGAATTCGTGCATATCCAAGCCGTTGATTCGGTCGGCTAAAGCGGAGCACGACGTTGTCAGCATGCTCAGAATCATCCAAGCAATCATGTATATACGCATCTTTTTCATGACGCCCCACTTTCGCACCCCATTCTACAATCAAATTTGCCCGATGGACATACTCAGACATCCAGCAGAAAAGACTTCCCCAACAATCACATGCCGCCTCAGCATTCCTCAGACAGCGAGTAATCATCTTTCGCCCCGATCATGTAAGCCACCACACACTCGCGAAACGTATGAATGTCATCGATGATCGGCCGGTCACACACCTTTCGTCCGTGCCGCAAGACTATCACGCGATCACTAACCTGGTGGATGTCCTCCAGACGATGGCTGCTGATAATAATGGAACACCCCTGTGATTTGAGCTGATGGATTAATGCCAGCACCTTCTCCACGGCGACAACATTAAGAGCCGCAGTCGGCTCGTCCATGATGATGATGCTGGAATCGAAGGCAGTCACACGGCCGATGGCGACCGCCTGTCGTTGACCGCCTGATAAATGCTTCACCTTTAAATTCACAGAATCGATATCGATCCTGAGATTATCAATCAAGCGTAATGATTCCTGTGCCATCGTACGCTTGTTGAGCAGGCGTACCGGCCCCAAACGAAAAAGCACATGTTCACGTCCCAAGAACATATTTGCCGCTACGTTCAGGTTATCGACCAGGGCAAAATCCTGATAGACCATTTCAATGCCCATCGAGCGTGAATCTTCCGGATTTCCAAGCTTGATTTGACGACCATCGATGAAAATCTGACCCCCATCCGGGAGAAGTGCACCGCTGAGCACCTTCATCAGGGTGGATTTTCCAGCCGCATTGTCACCTGCCAGACCGAGCACCTCGCCGCGTTTTAAGATCAAATTGACCCCGCACAGCGCTTGTATGGCTCCAAAACGCTTGCGAATATCACGCATTTCCACGCGGGCTATTGTATCATCCACAGATGACTCCCCTCAGAATGTGCTACGCCTGCGTCGCCACATATCATAGGTAACCGCAACCACCAGCACGGTACCCAATACCGTTTCCTGCACATAAGGTGACATATTGACGATCACCATCCCATTGAACATCACGCCCATAATCGCCGCTCCAAGAATGGCACCTGTTATCGTCCCTTCGCCACCACGAAGGCTCGTTCCTCCAATTACCGTAGCGGCAATCGCCCATAATTCGTAGGTAGACCCTACAGTTGGTGTGCCTTGACCCAGGCGTGAAGCCAACAGCAATCCCACCAACCCTGCCATGACGCCACTACTGACGTAGCAAAAACTACGCACGCGATCAACGTTAATTCCCGCCACGCGCGCCGCCTCGATGTTTCCACCCACGGCATAGATGTGCCGACCAAGCGTCGTCGAACGTAAAATGAAAGCCGCAAGTACCGCAACAATAACCAGGATAACGAACATGACGGGGATCTGAAATACTTCACCCTGACCCAATTCCAGGAAGGGAAAATCAAGGGGAAAGACGATCGGATATCCGCGCGTGATGTACTTCGCCATACCCCGCGCTACCAACCAAGTTCCTAATGTGATAATGAATGAGGGAATTTGCAGCTTGGTAACACAAAATCCATGCCACCTACCGACAAGGCCGGAGAAAACGAGAACGATCAAAATGGAAGGCAATATCCCCAAAGGAGGAATGGGCCCCACGCCTTTCATCATCAACGTGGCTGCAAACACACCGGTTAGTGCCGTCATCGAACCCACAGAAAGATCGATGCCATCCGTGATGATCACAAGGATTTCACCGATGGCCAGTAGACCGAAAGTCGCCACAAAACGCATAATCACTTTTAGATTCGCCAACTTGAGAAAAGCTTCCGGTCTTTGCCACCAAAAAAATAAGCAAAGCCCTAAAAAAGCAAACGCAATGCTGAACTCCCGAAACCTGAAAATGTTGCGTAACTGTTGTATTCGTATTTTCACGGGTGAAGGAACGGGCTTCATCTCATCCATAGATCCGTCGTTTCCTCCTGTTGAAAAAACAAGCGATGAATAGAAAACGAATGGCCGCGAAGTAATACTTCGGGCTTAACGCACAAGTGCAGTATAGGTGAAGTTATATTCACAAGGCTAGGGGGCATCCCTACGTATTATAGGGGGTTTCCCCCATCCAACTTCCGTTGGGAAAAACATCTCACAAGTTGCAATGATGGTATAGTAATGGAATGGACGAAGTACGCACACTCCTGGCAGACGATCACGCACTTGTGCGTGAGGGAATCCGCAATGCCCTAAAGAAAATCCCCAATATCCGCATAATCGGTGAGGTTGGTGATGGCCCTTCGTTGATGGAAGCCTTGCAGAATCACAATCCTGACCTGCTGCTTCTCGATGTTACTATGCCAGAGTTCAAACCCGTGGAAACGATCAAAGAAATCTGTCAAAGCCACCCCGCGATGAAAATCCTGGTGATCAGCGCCTATGACGATGATGTATATGTGCAGGGGCTGATGCAAGCCGGTGTAGACGGTTATCTCTTGAAAGACCAATCTCTGGGCGATCTGCAGCTCGCCATCGAGCGCGTATTGTCGAATGAAAAGTGGGTTTCCAGTCGCGTAATCGATAAACTGGTACGTATTTCGGAAAGGTCATCAACGCCCCCTACATCCCTACTGACATCCCGACAGCGCGACATCCTGCGTTTGCTGCAACAAGGACTCGACAATCAAAGCATCGCACAACGGATGAATCTCAGTATTAAAACCATTGAGAATCACCTCACACGCATCTACCGTCAGCTTGACGTTCAGAGTCGCCTCGGAGCTGTAAAATACACCACCCATCACCCGGATATCCTCGGATTGCCTGGGCAGTTGGTCACGCAAGAGCCTCCAGCCGTGACGACTTCCGAACAAAATGCCGTCACGTTATTGCTGGTCGACGACAACGCTCGTTATCGCTATCAACTTCGACGCATGATCGGCAAAGTATGCGCCCATGCTCTGATCTATGAAGCTGAGAACATCGACGAGACTGTGAATCTCATTCAACACATCACACCCCACCTGATATTGATCGATGTCGTTCTGGGTGATGAAGATGGCATTCACTGCACACGACGTATTCGAGCGATCTCGTCTAAACCGCGGGTAGTACTTATCAGCGCCTATCCCGATCGTGAATTCCACCGCCTGGGTCTGGAGGCGGGCGCAGTGGCCTTTCTGGATAAGAAAGACCTCGACGCGGCTTCGTTACGCGAATTAATCGATGACGTAGTGGTTTAAAAAATTACCGACCTAACGTTACAAACACGCAACAAGGATCGTTCTAATTTTACGCAAGTAAACGAAAGAATATGAAACGAGATATGCAGCCGAGATTGAAAGTCACTGAGCTTTCGAAAAGTATCGGTTCACTACCTGCTCTGCAGCGCGTAAGCTTCGAAGTGTATACCGGCGAAGTGGTAGGGTTGATGGGCAGAAGCGGGGCAGGGAAATCTCTGCTTGCATCACTGATTACCGGCCTGTCTTCACCTGATTCCGGGCAAATGGTTTTCGAGGGTCGTAACATACAATGGCCTTTTCATGCTCAAAAATTGGGCATTGAAGCCATCCACCAACGACCTCGTTTGGCTGATCACCTGGATATCACTGCCAATATTTTCCTGGGCAGCGAATTGCGTCTGCCGATCATCGGGCAGTATCTGAATATCCTCGATCGCCGCCGGATGAACAACGAAGCGGCATGTATTCTCAAACAGCTCAATTTCCACTTCCCCTCCCTGCGCGAAAAAGTGGCCAATCTATCCAGCGAACAACGCCAGATGTTGTCCATCGCCCAGGTGATGACGCATCCGTCGAAACTCATTGTTGTCGATGAGCCAACAGGGCTACTCAGCTACCACCAACAAAAGAAACTGCTCTCGTTAATTCGTCAATGGCAAGATCAAGGCATATCGATTATCTTTTGCAGCAAAGATCTCGATCACTTATTCGCCGTAACCGATCGGATTGTCGCTTTACGGCATGGCCGAAAAGTGGCCGCCCATCGCACCGACGAAGTCAGCCGGGAAGAGATCGTAGCTGCACTGGTGGGTACCACAAGCCGGCAGCAGCTCACACCGGCGATCTGGGCTTTGGATAACTATTACCGCGCACGAGAACAAGCAGAAAATCTGCGCCACCAACAAAAACTGCTCGAACAAAATCTGGCCGTGCAGGACACGCGCATTCGCAGCCTTATTGAACAAATGACAGAACAGGTAAGGGCGCTGGATCAAGCAAATATCGCCCTGCAAGACGCGCACCGGCGATTGCTGACAGAACGCGAACAGGAACGAAAACACCTGGCGAGGGAACTGCACGACCAGTTGATTCAAGACTTGTTGAGTGTGAATTACCAATTGGAGGAAAGCGAAGCACACGCTGATGTAGGGCCAGAACTAAAAGAAGATATCCTCCAAATCCGTAACTCTATCCGCATGTTCGTTGCCGACTTACGCAGAATTTGCAGTGACCTGCGTCCCCCCACAATCGATAGCCTGGGGCTGGGGTCCGCGCTGCAGTCCTATACACAAGATTGGAGTGAACGAACCGGCATTGAACTGAAGCTCAACCTAGATACCAATCTGGGGAGATTGCCCGAGGCAATCGAACTATCCGTTTTTCGCATCGTGCAAGAGGGTCTTAATAACGTCCGCAAGCATGCAATGGCCAACAAGATCGACGTTACCCTAGAACATACTTCGATGCGTGCTTTGATGATATCCATTTCCGATGATGGCGGCGGTTTGCAAGACGACTTCGATCTCTCTACGCTTTCGAGAGAAGGGCACTTTGGCTTATTAGGAATCAGCGAAAGGGTCGCTCTCCTCGGGGGACGATTGGACATGAAAAACAAACCCGAAGGCGGTTTGCTGCTGCAAGTTGAAATCCCACACCCACGCGTCGATCTTCCCGTAAAACTGGCGGAAGAACGTTAGCAGCCAAATGCCATTTGCATACCTCCATATCCCCCTTGCATCGTTGCGAACATTTTGCCGATATGATAGATTCTTAAAACCACGGCTTCCGGTTTAGGAGTAAGTATGGCTCCCACACCACGTTTATCACTGAACGACGATTTCGCAGCTCATTTGAACTGTCCGATCTGTGGAAATGCGAGTCTGATTGTCCATCACACCGCTTCCCTCCCGGACTATGTTTCCTGCCGCAGCTGTGGATCAGCCTTTGTCGTTGAGGCTGACGGAGAACGTGTTCTATATGGAAAGATCAACGACCAATACCATCGCACCCAACAATTCGCCTTGAAACAATGGGTTATGCTGGAAGCCGTCGACCGCCGCGCCTCCGATGAACGAGCGGAAGAGGAAGACACGACCGCCCCACCGGCAGTTGAAGCAGCTCCCCCACCTGCAGCCCGAGAAGCTGCCCCGCCACCACCAAGCCCAGCGGAGGATCTTCTACGATCAGCAGCCGTGCCGATTCCCACAGAACCCGATCTTCATTGGCCTCCGAGGAAAATCTTCCCCTTGGAACCAGATACGGAGCCCGAACCCATACAACCCGATCGAGTCGAACCTATACAACCCGATCGCGTCGCACCCAGTCCCCTGCCTCCTGCAAGCATTGAACCCGAAATGCCTAAGGCTGCCCAGACTCCACTGCCTTCGACGCCACCCATTCCCGCCAAACCTGAAACCCCATCAGGTGTCGATCTAAGCAAAATCGGCCTCCCACCCAAGCAGCCGGAAGACCAAGAACCACTCATCGAAACGCCTGTCTTTCCGCAGGGAGTAAAATTAAAGCAACTGCAGGAAGATCGCGCTGCAGAGCCTTTGCCGAAAATGCCGCCAAAACCAGAAGTCATGCCAGGTCTGCCGCCAAAACCAGAAGTCATGCCGGGTCTGCCGCCAAAACCAGAGGTCATGCCAGGTGTGCCGCCACAAGCCCCAGCCCAACCTGCCCCCCAACCACCAGTATTGGAACTGCGTGAAAACGACCCTCCACAAGGCTTCCGACACCGAGTCGTCATCCGGGGAGAGAAAGTGACCTTTCCCAAGAAGGCTTGTGCACACTGTCAAGGAACTCCTGTGCGTGGTCGCCTGACAATCATTGGAGATCTTCCACAAGGGCAGAAAATCGGACAACGAAAAAAAGCGGCCTTCAACTTGCCCCTGTGCGCGGAATGCCATGATCGAGCGCAAACCGTCACACCCGAAGAAAAAGCGGAACGCCTTCAAGCCTACCTGATAGCTATGCTTGTCGCCATGGTGTTTCTCGTGGCAGCTCTCGCCTGGGGTGTTGATCTTCAGGAGAACCCGTTTCCAAGTTTGATCATTCTCGCCGTTCTTGCCCTGATCGGCTTTTTTGTCCCAGCCTACTTCTTATTAAACCGCATTGTACCTACTCCACCCTCACCCAACGCCGCTTATATACGCTCGACGCTTCTCATTCCCGACGACGCGCAAGGCCTGGAAACGGCCTTCGAATTCCGCAATAAGGAATATGCCGAGCAGTTCTTCGTCGCCAATGATATCTTTACCCTGGGGAAACCCGTGCAGGTGAAAGATCGCTCCTTCACCAGGACTCGGCCTCCCGAACCTCCTCCAGCGTAAATTCAGATAGAGACAATTGTTCGTCGCGCTGGACGATATACCCTTGCGCTTCAGCGTCCCCAGGCATACAACAGCCAAGCGTTGCCTAACGCGTCCCCAATAAAGATCAAGGCCCGAGAAAATCGGGCCAGGTTTTGATTTTGGTCTGTTATAATGATAAGTTGTTACCGCGAATAGAACATTTGTACGAATAAAGGGTCAGAATCGAATGACACAAGATCACATCCAAGTCGTGGGTGCGCGTGAACACAACCTCAAGAATCTCACTGTTGCGATCCCGCGGAACAAGCTCGTAGTCATCTCCGGCATATCCGGATCGGGAAAATCATCGCTCGCATTCGACACGATCTTCGCAGAAGGTCAGCGACGCTATGTTGAATCGCTATCGGCATACGCACGCCAATTCCTCGGCCAACTCGATAAACCCGATGTGGACTACATCGAAGGCCTTTCTCCAGCCGTATCAATCAACCAACGCGGCGTATCCCACAACCCAAGGTCTACGGTTGGAACCGTGACGGAAGTGTATGATTATCTGCGTCTGCTCTTCGCACGCGCCGGAATCCCCCATTGCCCGATTTGTAGACGGGAAGTACGTCAGCAATCTGCACAGGAGATCGTCGACGCCGTCGAGGCGCTGTCGGTCGATTCACGTGTGTTGATCCTGGCGCCGCTGATTCGCGGACGCAAGGGTACGCACCACGCCGTGTTTGATGAAGTACGCAGGTCGGGTTTCGTGCGCGTACGGGTTGACGGTGAGATGCGATCTGTCGACGACGAGATCGAACTCGATCGTTACAAGACGCATAACATCGAAGTCGTGGTGGATCGCCTCATCATGCAACCGAAATCCGACGACGCATCGGATGACGGATTCCGCTCGCGCCTTACGGATTCCATTGAGACGGCATTGCGATGGGGTAACGGTACGATGTTGATCGCAGACATCACCTCTGAGCAAGACCCGAAAATTACACCCTACTCGGAATTTCTTGCCTGTCCCGAACACGGCACAATGTTGTCGGAGATCGAACCCCGTACGTTTTCATTCAACACACCCCACGGCGCCTGTCCTGAATGCCAGGGTTTGGGAATCAAATTGGAGATTGATCCCGATCGCATCGTCCCCGACCGTTCCATCTCCATTGCCGACGGTGCCGTTGCCGCACTGGAATGGTCGAATCAAAGCCGGGAAAGAAGGGGCTACTACTGGCAGATGGTCGAAGCCGTCGCCAAACAATACGGCGTGAGTCTCGATGCACCGGTTGCGGAGCTGGATGAAGAAAAGCTGAATCTGATTTTATATGGAACCAACAACGAAGAATTGTCCATCCATTACATGAACCGGGACGGCCGGAAAACGACTTTCAAGACGACTTTCGAAGGCGTGATCGGGAATCTCGAACGACGCTATCAAGAGACGCAATCCGATACCGTTCGCAACAGGATCCAGGAATTCATGTCCGAACGCCCCTGTCCTTCATGCGAGGGACGGCGACTACGCGCGGAGGCTCTGGCCGTCCTGCTGGATGGAATGAACATCGTTGAAATTACCAAATGGCCGGTTCAACGCACATTGCAGTGGGTTCAGAGTCTGCAAGGAAATGAAAGCCCATTGTCAGATCGCCAGCAAAAAATCGCCGGCCGAGTGTTAAAAGAGATTGCCGATCGTCTTGGATTTTTGGTTAACGTTGGTCTGGATTATCTCACCCTCGACCGTTCGGCCAGTACCCTCTCCGGCGGGGAAGCGCAGCGAATTCGGCTGGCAACCCAGATTGGATCGCGTTTGATGGGTGTGCTTTATGTGCTCGACGAGCCGTCGATCGGCCTTCATCCTCGCGACAACAAACGACTGATCCAAACCCTGGAGGAGATGCGCGATCTGGGCAACTCCGTACTCGTCGTCGAACACGATGAAGCCACCATCCGCTCTGCGGACTGGGTCATCGATTTGGGTCCGGGTGCTGGCGAGGCCGGGGGAGAAATCGTGGCGGAAGGCACAGTCGAACAAGTCACACGCAACAAGAAATCCGTTACCGGCCGTTTCCTTTCCGGGAAACTTACCATAGAGACTCCAAAAAAACGACGACCCGGGAACGATCACATCCTCTCCGTCATCGGGGCACGCGAGAATAATCTCAAAGACATCGCTGTAGACATCCCGTTGGGTACATTTGTGTGCATTACGGGGGTTTCCGGATCCGGGAAATCCACCCTGATGGTGGATGTGTTGTACAAAGCCCTGGCACGTACGCTGCATGGTGGACGTCAACAACCTGGCGCTCATACCAAAATCGAAGGAATCGAATTCGTGGACAAGGTCATTAGCATCGATCAGAGTCCGATCGGCCGTACGCCGCGTTCCAATCCAGGTACGTACACAGGTGTCTTCGATCACGTACGTACCTTGTTTGCCGAATTGCCTGAGTCAAAAGTCCGCGGGTACAAACCGGGTCGTTTCTCCTTCAACGTACATGGCGGCCGCTGCGAAGCTTGCCAGGGTCAAGGACAACTGCGCATCGAAATGCAGTTCCTCCCCGATGTATACGTACCATGCGAAGTTTGTCATGGTGCACGCTTCAACCGAGAGACACTGCAGGTGCGTTTCAAGGAACGATCGATCGCGGATGTCCTCGATATGACCATCAATGAAGCCGTTGAGTTCTTCGCATCCTTTCCGGCGATGATGCGTAAACTCAATACGCTGCAGGACGTTGGGCTGGGATACATCCGGATCGGCCAGCCGGCTCCGACATTATCGGGCGGCGAAGCCCAGCGCGTGAAGCTTTCGCGTGAACTCTCGAAACGCAGCAATGGCCACACGCTCTACGTTCTGGACGAACCATCGGTCGGATTACATGCCGCGGACGTCTACAAATTGATCGAGGTCCTGCAGCGTCTGGTAGATCAGGACAACACCGTCCTGATCATCGAACATCATCCCGATATTATTAAAGTCGCCGATTGGGTGATCGACCTGGGGCCGGAAGGCGGTGACCGTGGTGGGGAAATCATCGCCACAGGAACCCCGGAGGAGCTCTGTAAAGTTTCGGAATCCTACACCGGGCAATTCCTTCGGGGACACCTGAAATAACGTCTGAATTCCCCCGTTATTCGTAACGCAGTGCTTCGACGGGTTGCAGATCGGCCGCACGTTTGGCCGGATAAAGACCAAAGAACAAACCGACGGCTGCGGAGAACAATGTGGCCAGCAGGATCGCATCCAATCCCATGCTGGGATTCAATTCAGTATCCGAAGCCGCTGCGATCGCACCAACAAGCTGCGAAAGCCCCCAACCCAAAGCGATTCCGATCAAACCACCCATCATGCTCAACAACGCCGACTCGGTGAGGAATTGAAGCATGATATCGCGTTTGCGTGCCCCGACAGCCTTGCGCAATCCAATCTCGCGGGTGCGCTCCGTGACGGAGACAAGCATAATGTTCATGATTCCGATGCCACCAACAAGAAGAGAGATCGCTGCGATTCCACCCAGGAATATCGTAACTACCCCCGTGATCGCCTCCGCCGTCTCGATAAAATCCTGTTGGGAAAAAACGGTGAAATCATCTGCGCCAATCGGCGTGCGGTGACGGGCGCGCAGTATAGCGCTGATCTCTTCAGTTGCGATGGTGACGTTCTCTGGGCTGATCGCCTGTACCAGGATCATATCAACTGCATCGCGCGTTCTGCGCAGCAATCGTACCTGCGCCGTGGTCAATGGCACGATGATTTGATTGTCCTCGTTGGAAAAACTTGACCCGCCCTTTGACTCGGTTACGCCGATTATACGGAACGGCTGTCCTTCGACGCGCACGGTTTCACCGAGCACCCCCTCTGTTCGGCCGAACAATTCCTCGGCGACATCCGGTCCGATGACCGCAACCGCAGCCCTTCCGAGAAGATGGATTTCGCTGATGAACTCACCTTCCACGAGTTCGACGTTACGTACGCTTTGATATTCCGGTGTGACGCCATAACCTGTCGTCAATGCCCCTTCACCGGCGTAGCTGACTTCAACCGTGCCTTGAAGCGTTGGAGCCACACCGTCCACCGAAGGAGCGGCGAACGGATCGCGCATCGCTTCGGCATCCCCTAGAGTCAATTGCTGGGGATTTCGGATTTCCTCCGATCCCCCACGCATCACAAAAAGCAGATTCGTCCCGATCCCACTGATTGACCCCGTGATCGTATTTTGCGCTCCGGTTCCGATCGCCAACATGGCGATCACTGCACCGACGCCGATGACAATCCCCAACACCGTCAAACCGGATCGTAATTTATTGCTGGCGAGGCTATCCAGCGCCTCGAGAACGTTGTTCCAGATGTCCATCCTGATTCCTTTTCCCAACCATCGCTAACCATTCGTTACGACGTTCTTACGCTGCGAGTCTGAGAAACCATCTAAGAGATATAAAGGGCCATGAATTTACCCAATCGGGTCTATTGCTTTTCGACCACTCCATCCCGGAGCATAATCACTCGCTCCGTGCGTTCCGCAATCTCCGGATCGTGAGTCACAAAGATAAGGGTCGTCGAGAATTTTTCGTTGAGATCGAGCAGGATGTTCATGATTTCCTCGCCCGATTTCGAGTCCAAATTGCCGGTCGGCTCATCGGCCAGAATGATTGCCGGGTTGTTGACCAACGCACGGGCGATCGCCACGCGTTGCTGTTGACCACCAGACAACTCGTTAGGTCGATGGCGAATTCGATCGCCCAAACCAACGTCCTCCAAAGCCTGTATCGCCCGTTTGCGCCTGCCGTCGGATACACCGGCGTAGCGCATGGGCAATTCGACGTTCGTCAGTGCCGTTTGACGGCCAAGCAAATTGAAACTCTGGAATACGAAACCCACTTTATGGCTGCGGATTTCCGCCAACTGATCGTCGCTTAAATCCGCGATCTCCTCACCATCAAGCTTGTAGGTACCGCCGCTCGGACGATCTAGACAACCCAGGATGTTCATCAACGTGCTTTTACCCGAGCCCGATGGCCCCATGATGGCAATCACCTCTCCCGGTTTAACACGCATCGACACACCGCACAGCGCGTGTACCTCGACTTCACCCATGCGGTAAACCTTGGTGACATCTTCCGCTTCAATTACCCAATCCGTCATTATCCGCCCCCAACGAAGCCCGGGCGACCGTTGAACATCATGTTCGTAGGCGGATTCAAGACGATGAGATCGCCCTCCTCGAGTTCCCCATCCAGGATCTGACTATACGTATCGGATGAAACCCCGAGTTCAATCGTTACGGGTTTTAATGCTTGTCCTTCGAGGACAAATACGGTGCGTTCGCCATCCACCACCCGCACAGCGCGATTGGGTACGAGCAGCACATCTTCCATTTGATCGACAACGATGTTCACTGCGGCAGTCATGCCCGGTTTGATTCGTCCGTCCGCGTCATTGAGTTCGACGGTGACATTGAAACTCACTACACCTTGTGTAACCAAACCGCTAAGTCCGATCGCAGTTACCTCCCCGGAATAAATTTGATCCAGAACGGCATCGAAGTTCAAGTGTACGGGTTGGTCGACCTCAATCCGATTGATATCCACCTCGGAGATCTCGACATCCACCAATAATCGTGAAAGATCCGCCAATCCAAAAGCGACCGTGCCCGGAGAGACCTGATCTCCGGGTTTAACATCCACGTAAGTAATCGTGCCTGTAAAGGGAGCCTCGATGCGCGCGGTTTTGAGTGTTGATTCCGCAGCAGCCAAGCGTGCTTCCGCGGCAGCAACATCGTCAGGGTTGGGTCCGTCTTTGACACGCTCCCAATCTCGCAGGGCATCGGCAAGTTGCGCTTCCGCAAGTGCCACATTCGCATCCAGCAGCGCTTGTTCGACTTCCGATGGATGGCCAGTATACCAATTGAGATCTCGCTGGATCGAATCACGTCTCTGGCGGGCTGCGATCAAATTGGACAACGCCAGCGCTCTGCCCGGATCATCCTTGGGACGATTTTCAACCCGTTCGAATGCACCTTGTGCAAGATCGACTTCTTCTTGCGCCAGCACCAAATTGGCGCGTGCTGCTGCCAATGTGTCACCGCTGGCGCGATATCCCTCTTGCCGTACAGTGCGGAGATATTCTGCGTCCTCGAGGGCATCTTGCGCTTCTGCAAGCGCGAGTTGTGCCACTGCTTGTGCCTGCGACGACTCCAGAAGATCGTCCAGGGCTCGCTGAGCGGCGACACAATCAGTTTCCGCAAGGATCACCGTGGCGGGCAATGAAGTTTGCTGAAGTTCAGACAACACTTCTCCTTGCCCTACAACATCCCCCAATCCCACAGCAACATGGTCCACAATACCACTCGATTGATACGTAAGAACTGCAGCCTGATTGGCACGTACCGTTCCCGTCGCCCCCACAGACGCTGTCAGTGATCCCCTGGAAATTTCCTCGGTTTGCAGGGAATCCAGTGAAGTTTCCAACTCGGATTGTCCACACGATCGTAGTAGCAACATACCTACGATGATCACAACAACCAAACCGATCAGAAGATATCGCCGTTTCATCTTTATGATTCCTTCCAAATAAAATTCAGCCCATATACTTGAGCGAGCACACAAAATCCTTTCTACGTAAACGGCCTTCGAAGCATATTGAGATCCTCATACCGCCGCTTCGAATGATGCCACATCTAGAATTTTACCCTATGATGATAGTCCGTTTTCCAATTGTGACAACCATCACGAATAAGAATGACATTCTCGACTGATTTATGACCACTTGGGTCTGTATCATCTATTGGACAAGGAATATGGAGGATTCCATATATGCAGGCGATATCGAGTGAAGAACTTGCTGTCGACCGCAAAGCTCGAATGAAATTGCCCTACGAGGATCTCGTAGCACGCCCGGTAACCACTCGCATCTTCGATTTCAATCCAACCTTCAAACCCCTCACCCCAGAAGAAGCGCAGCGAGCTGCCGCAAGATGCATCCATTGTCCTGATCCATCTGCTTGTTACAAAGCATGCCCACTCCATAACGACATCCCCTCCGCAATGTGGTTAATCGAGCAAGGCGACTTCATCGGCGCTGCTGAAATCTATCGCCGTACGAGCTCGATGCCCGAAATCTGTGGAAGAATATGCCCACATGAGTCCCTCTGCCAGGGTGCATGTCCACGCAGCAAACGCGGCGAACCTGTGTTAACCGGCGCGCTGGAAGCATTCGTCGCAGACTATCAACGCCAACACGGAAAAATCGAAATTCCTATCGGTCGGACCACCGGCAAGAAAGTCGCCATTATTGGCTCCGGACCATCCGGCCTCACTTGTGCGGAACGTTTGATCCAGAAGGGACACGCCGTATCGATCTATGAAGCGCTGCCTGCTTTCGGTGGATTATTAACGTATGGAATTCCCAATTTCAAGCTCGACAACCGAGTCGTTCAAGCCAGAATCGAAGATCTACAGAACGCCGGTATTGCTTTCATCAACAACACGCGCATTGGTGAAGATTTGTCCATCGATGATCTCTTCAAGCAAGATTTCGATGCCATTTTTATCGGGGTCGGTTCACTGATCAACGCCAAGATGGAATCGCCCGGGGAGGATTTACCCGGCGTGTACAAGGCTACTGATTTCCTCATGCGCGCCAACGTCGACCCGATACTGCTTCCGGAAGCGCTGCAATCGGAACCCGAAATCGGACGCCGAGTCGTCGTTATTGGCGGTGGAGATACGGCATCCGACTGCTTGCGCAGCGCCATCCGGCTCGGTGCAGAAGAGGTCACTTGTCTATACCGCCGTACGGAAGCTGAGATGCCGGGCGGTAAGAAGGATCGTAAATTGGCCAAAGAAGAGGGCGCACAATATCGTTTCCTTACCCAGCCAGTACGCTATATCGCCGGACCTGATGGAACGGTGAGTGCTGTGGAGTGTTTGCAATGTGAATTGGGCGAAGCCGATGAAAGTGGTCGGAGACGCCCCATTCCGATCGAGGGATCGAATTTCACGGTCGAAGCCAACAGCGTGATCCTTGCAATCGGCTACTGGCCCGACCCACTTCTCGGCGAGACGACACCCAACCTGGAGACACGTAAATGGGGACTCATCGTGGCGGATCCCGAGACAGGCGCGACAACCCGCGAAGGTGTTTTCGCGGGAGGAGATGCGGTCAGTGGCCCAAATCTGGTCGTCACGGCCGTCGCTTCCGGCCGCCGTGCAGCAGCCGGCATCCACGAATATTTACTCGGAACCAGCGAATAACCAACGAAACCACCAGCGTAATCCCCAATCCTGAAAAGCATGACCATTTGCAGGTCTTTTCGCTGCTGAGAAACATCACCATTTTGATTCAACGTGAGGGGCGTGCTGGCATGGTACGAAGCGAAGACCGGTATAATCTTCTTACCGTTCTGCTGTGAAGTATTTATGAACCGCATGAATCACACCTCATCGAATGCATTGGCCAGCGAGATTAAGCAGGAAGCGTTTCGCCTTGGCTTCAACCTTGTGGGTATCACAACGCCCGATCCACCCGACAACATCGATGTCTATGAAGCCTGGCTTTCCCAAGGACATCACGCCGGTATGGCCTACATGAGCAGCGAACGTGCACGCCAACGACGATCCGATCCACGCTTGATCCTTCCAGAGTGCCAGTCGATCATCGCCCTCGCAATAAATTACCTCCCCAAAACTACAATGCATAATCGAGAGGCCAGTGAATTCCAAATCGCAGCCTATGCACTCGGCGATGATTATCACGATGTGCTTCCCAAGCGCATGAAGCGCATTGTCGAATTCATCCAGGACCGCGTTGGGCGAGAGGTCCATCACAAGATGTATACCGACACCGGTCCACTGCTCGAGCGTGAACTTGCGCAGCGCGCGGGTCTGGGCTGGATTGGCAAGAATTCATGTCTGATCCATCCGCGATCCGGCTCCTATTTTCTCCTGGGTGAAATCCTTCTCGATGTTCCGCTGCCCTCGGACGAGCCCTTTTCTCACGATCGATGCGGCACATGCACACGCTGCATCGATGCCTGCCCAACGCAATGCATCCTGCCAACCCGCACAATAGACAGCCGCAAATGCATTTCCTATTGGACTATCGAAGCCAAGAACGCTATCCCACCCGAACTTCGCCCACTGCATGCGGATTGGATCTTTGGCTGTGACATCTGCCAGCAAGTCTGCCCATACAACATAACATTCGCAAAACCAAATGAAGCACCTGCCTTCCAGCTTCGATCCTCACTCGAGACTGCTACGCTCGACCATATGTTGAATCTAGATTCCCATAATTTGCGGCGAGACTTCAAAGACAGTCCGTTGCTGCGTGCCAAGCGACGCGGGCTGCTGCGCA
The DNA here is from genome assembly GCA_034430895.1 of Anaerolineales bacterium. GTDB lineage: Bacteria > Chloroflexota > Anaerolineae > Anaerolineales > E44-bin32 > WVZH01. Next base: position 68,058 of record DAOUDW010000102.1, read on the forward strand.
ATGCAGCCATCGTGGCAGGCAACACGGGAGATAGGAAATATGTCAACCGATTGCTATCACTCCTCGAACACGATCCCGAACCACTGGTGCGCGCACACGCGGCTTGGGCATTGGGCCGCATCCGCTCTTCAAAGGCCCTGGATAGTCTTCAAGCGGCACAATCGAACGAAGGATCACCCGAAGTCATCGAAGAAATCGAGGCAGCGTTGCAGCATTCGTAGTCCTGCCGGCTGGATTTAAAATTACAACATGCCGCCCGACGGGATATCCGTCGGGCGGTTGGAAATATCCTGTTGGTTTTGCGATCGCGGTCAGTTTGGTGTGGCGGAAGGTGTACCCAGTCCTGGGGTAACCGTAGGTGTCGGTGTGGCGATATTGACCGGTACAAGTATGGTTTGACCAACACCGATGTCATTCATGTCCTCGATATCGTTGGCCTCGGCAATCGCTTCCGCCGTGCTGTTAAACTGCGCAGCGATCGATTCGAGTGTATCGTTTGGTTGTACGCGGTATTCGATCCTTTGTCCGGGCAGCAAGTTTTCCGGCAAGGGTGTATTCGTCGGCAGCACATCTTCCGAGCCGGGGATAATCAATTCCTGCCCCACGAATATCGCATCGGGATCGTCGATGTTGTTCACAGCCATCAACAGCGTGATCCCGTCCAGCCCAAATTCTTCGGCGATCGTCTCAAGTGCATCTCCCAACTCGACCGTGTAGGTCACCGGTCCCGACGGTGTGGGGGTATCGGAAGGCGGCAAGGTAAGCGTAATCGTCGGTGTTTCCGTCGCCGGTAGCGGGGTTGATGTTTCTGTAGCTGTCGGTGTTTTGCTGGCGAGAAAGCCAGGCAGTGACGGCGGATTATCCCCTGTGAGCCAAAGAACGACCATAAAGACTCCAACGACAAGAAGCACGACTGCAAGTCCCCCTACTACAAGTGGCATCAAACGATCTCTACGACGTCTGTATGCCAGAATCACATCTGCAACATTCGGTTCTTGTTCAGACATGTCCTATCACTCCCCTCCAAGATGGAGTTAGCGTTTTACTCCTTCGGCGCGTTTCATTGTACCTGAATTCAAGCCATCCGGGAGTTTTAAAGTTAGGCACGTCTAATTCTATTCTGTCCACATTTCGGAGAGAAAAGCCAGCACTTCGTCGAAAACCAGAACCCAACCTTCGGCATCGTGGCCGCCTTGCGTATACACATAGGTATGCTGGATATTGTACTGCTCGAGGGTTGAAACAAGCCTCTCCGTTGCTTGCCGGAATGAAGGTTCGCCTTTTCCGGCGCTGAGAAAAATCCCTGACGGCAAGTCTCGATCTTCGCTGGCGAGAATGAAGGGATCGTAAGGCGAACGAGCGTAATTCACGTTCAACGCAGGACTCAACGCAATCACGCTGTCGAATACATCTGCATGACGGAAAGTAATTTCCAATGCCCAAACCCCACCCCGCGAGATGCCGGCCAGCGTACGTGCTTCCGGGCGAGGATCGACTCGATACTCCCTTTCAATATATGGAAGGAAATCTTCGATGAATTCGATTTCGTAAGAATTCGGGCCGCCATCGGTGCTGGTAAAGAGCGGCTCCGGAGCGCGCGGCATGACCATCAAGAACCCAGGGAGTGCGTTTGTGGAGATCGCTCGATCCACCCACTCTACAAAACCCAACTCGACCCAATGGTTCTCGTCAAACGGAAAGCCATGCAAAAGAAAAAGGGTGGGATAGCTGCGTTCTGCTTCCGGATAACACGGCGGCAGATAGATCAAATAGGGCACCTGCTTCTTCAACAGGGTGCTTGTGTATTCGCCTTGTTCCACCCAGCCGGGTTGTCCCAGACAAGCCGGCGTGGGACTTAATGTAGCTGTGAGGCTTGGAGCCGGTGTCTTCGACGGCGGGAGAGTTTTGGTTGTACGTGGCGTATTCGTCTTTTGCGGTGTTCGAGAAGCACCTGCGCTTCCCCCGTCAGGATTACAGCTCATGCAACCAAGCAGGAGAAGGATACAACCCAGCACAGTCAGAAGGCGATTCACACCCTGGCCACATCCTATGAAGGTATGCTTTACGTTGCTTGCTGACATGATCCGGAACAGTCCCTTTCCGTCGCAAATCCCAATCATACCGCAATTCACCGCTGCAAGCTCAAATGCTTGAGAAGTAAAGGCCGATTTTCCTTCCCCATTCTCGACACTATACCGCCCATCAGACAAATCAGACCTGATCGGGTTATAATCATCTCCATGAAGTATCACATTTGGACCACCGGCTGTCAGATGAACGTGGCTGATTCTCAGCGTGTTGCCTCTGCGCTGGAGCAGCTGGGCTACGATCCGTCTGAAGATATCCATACAGCAGACGTGATCGTGCTGAACACCTGCGTCGTGCGCCAGAGCGCCGAAGACAAAGCCTACGGCAGGCTCCAATCTTTGAAACCGTTAAAAAAACAGAATCCCGAACTGGTCATCAACCTCATGGGCTGCCTGGTTGGTGTGAAAGACAATCCGAAACTTCGTAAGGTCTTTCCTCACGTCGATGTCTTCTCACCGCCTTCCGATCCAAGTCCACTGATCAAGTACCTGTTGTTAAAGGACAGCCACGAAATCGATCGAGCGGAGACGGAATGGCGCCACGCCATCATGAACGGGGAACTGCAGTTGCCGCGCGCGCAGCGCGGTCGAACCGTAACCGCTTTTATCCCCGTGGTATATGGCTGCTCTCACGCCTGCTCGTACTGCGTCATTCCCTACCGCCGCGGCGTGGAGTACAGCCGGCCGCTCGCCGAGGTCGTCGTTGAAGTGCGCTCGCTGGCCAATCAAGGCGTGCGTGAGGTGACCTTGCTGGGACAGATCGTCGATCGCTATGGCAAAGACCTCGACAACAGGGAAAACCTCAGCAGCCTGCTGCACGCCGTGCATGCGGTCGATGGCATCGAACGCATCCGTTTCCTGACCTCCCACCCCAACTGGATGACCGTGGAATTATTGGACACCGTTGCGGAGCTGCCCAAAGTCTGTGAGCACATCGAAGTGCCCGTACAAGCCGGTGACGATGAGGTATTGCGACGCATGAAGCGCGGCTACAGCGTGGATGATTACCGGCGTTTGATCGAGAGAATCCGCAAGCGCATACCCAACGTATCGATCGCCACCGACATCATCGTCGGCTTCCCGGGCGAGACCGAAACGCAATTCCAGCACACCTTCGACCTGCTGGCTGAGCTGCGTATGGATGTGGCTCATCTGGCCCGCTATTCACCCAGGCCGGACACCGTCTCCGCACGGCGTATGCCGGACGATGTTCCCGACGAAGAGAAAATGCGCCGTTTTCGGGCACTGGAAACCCTGCAGGCCGAGATCGCTACGGAAATCAACGCTGGCTACCAGGATCGAACCGTCGAAGTGCTGATCGAGGAAAATCACCGCGGCCGTTGGAAAGGCCGCACGCGTACCAACAAGCTGGTTTTTATCGACTCTGAAGAAAACCTGCTGGGCAAATTGGTTCCGGTATGTATTGAGTGGACCGGTCCCTGGTCGCTGATCGCATCCTGCGTAACTACCCCAGAGATCCACGCGGATATCGCCTCCCCGCATTGAACTTTGTGAAAATTAACGCGAGAATAACTCCATTACTTCCTATTTACATCTAGGTGGCTGGGTTGATGCGAGGCTTCACCGTACGCTCCATTCGCTCACGACCAACAGGATAAGCCTGTAGGTTCAATTTCATTAAGTCGGCAGCGTAACAAACACAGTAAATATGTCTCAGCGAATACGTGTGTATTCGTACGTGTCACAAAATGTCGCTTTCAACCGTTTCAGAAGTGTATAACCCGTTAACCGGGAGGAGGCTCATCGCCGCCACATGCGTTTAACCAGTGAGTGACCAGCTCGATATGAGTCGTTTACTCTCTTTCAGTTCAATGACCAACAACCACACCTGGAACTCAACTGCGTGAAGGAGTTAGAAAATCATGAGGAAAAAGTATTTCATCATCGCACTGCTCTGTGCATCGACTTTTGTCGTATTGGCCGCTTTAATCACTCCGATCCCGGCCAATGCAAACGGTGATTATTTAAAGGTCAACACTCGCGACAACAACGATGACGGCGTGTGTGACTCCCATCATTGCTCCCTACGTGAAGCCATCAACTACTCGAACGACACGCCAGGCACCCAGACGATCATCTTCGACATTCCGGATACCGGAGACTATGCCATCATCCAGTTATGCAGCCCGCTGCCGGATCTCCGTGATCCGGTTGTAATTGATGGCACCTCGTCGCCCGGCTCAAATGGCCCTCCGAAAGTGGTGATAAAACCCTGGGATCCGAATAATCTTCCCCAATGCCCGTGCTTCCCGCCGCCTTATGGGTTCTGGATCGAAGCTGATGACGTCGTCATCCGCGGCGTGAGCATGGTCGGGTTTTATGATCTCCAGGCCATGGTCTCCGCTGCCATTGTAGTCGACGATGGTGCGCAACGCGCGCTCATCGAGAATAACCACCTCGGCGTGTACCCGAGCGGCTTCGTCCTGGGCAATTACAAAGCCATCTATGTTGCCGACGACTTTACAACTGTGCGAGACAACGTGATATCCGGCAATTGGGACGGCGTTCATGTGCGCGGCAACCAAACGATCATCCAGGGCAATTTCATCGGCACTGACATCTCCGGGTCTTTAGCCAGTATTGAGCTCCAGAATCAGGACGGAATCGAATTGACGCCGTGGAGTGGGATGACGACCATCGGCGGCACACAACCCCACGAGATGAATGTGATTTCCAACAACTCGACAGGCATCGGGGTTAACTCCCACAATAACACCATCCTCGGCAACTACATTGGGACCGATCTGTCCGGAACGTTGGACCTGGGAAACTCCACCGCTATCATAGTCACGGGAACCGGAAACATCATTGGCGGTGCCCTGCCCGGCGAGGGTAATCTGATCTCGGGCAATTCCATGTCGATCAGCTTCGGCACTGCCGGAGACAACAACACCATTCAAGGCAACTTGATCGGCCCCGACATCAGCGGGACCCTACCCCTCGCAAATGCACAAAATAATTATGACGGCATGGTTATCTTAGGTCAGGATAATCTGGTCGGCGGGCTTAATACCGGTGAGGGCAATCTGATCGCCTACTTCATTACTGAAGGGATTAGATTCGGAATGGACGCTAGCGACAACCAGATCAGCGGAAACACCATCATCCACAACGGAACCGGTGTGCTGGTTGAAACGGATCCCTGGGACACCGCGTTGAGAAACACGCTGACACAAAATGTGATTCACTCCAACACGGATCTGGGAATCGACCTCGAACCAGCAGGAGTTTCTTCCAACGACCCTGGAGATACGGATGACGGCGGCAATACCGTGCTTAATTTCCCTGTTCTCAGCGCGGGATTCAATGGCGTGGGCGGAAGCGCCTGTCCCGGCTGCACCGTCGAACTCTTTTACAGCGACGACGACCCCTCCGGTCACGGCGAGGGTAGAACATTTATTGACCAGACCCTCGCCGATGCAAATGGTGATTTCACAATCCCCGTGACGTTGTCTTATCTTCACTGCACTCGATTAACAGCCACGGCGACGGACATCCAGGGAAACACCTCCGAGTTTTCCGAAAACGTGGAGTTTGGCATCTGCCTGGTGTTCAACCCCTGGGAGCTTTTCGGCCCGCTGTTGCTTCTGGGATTAAGCATCGCAATCGGAGCCCTGGCGGGAAGATCCCCGGGCATCAACGGACGCACAGCACTTGCTCTTGCCGGGATCGTCGGTATCGGACTGGCAGGCGGCTTGTTCGTCATCTTGCGAAGTCCAGCCGATATCCCCGTAGCGCAGCCAGCAGCATTGGAACCATGGGTTGGTTTGCCATCCTGCGGCGATTACATCGAACCGGACAGTTTAACCCCCGCCGACGGGACGGTCTTCGAGTTGGAGGACGACCCCGAGTTTTCCTGGTCGCCGCTCGAAAATATACTCCCCGATTCGGTTCGCTGGACAGTCGAGCTTTCCCGGCATCCCGATCCGGCGCTGAGTCAGAGCACGAGTGAAGAGTATCTGATGTTTTCCAGCTTTGCGCTACAACCAGAACCGGGTGAGATCTACAAGTGGCGTCTCAGCGGAGAGATGGGTGGATCCGAAGACTGCAGCTGGCGACTCTTCTGTGCGCCCACGGATTGGCTGCCGTTTCAGTTCGAGCGCCCTGTCATCGCTGCGGAGCCCTCCGACACACCCGAACCATCGCCTACGCCTACGCAAACACCTACACCCACGCCGGATGTGTGTGTCTACACGGCGATCCGCAACGCCAATTGTCGCTCGAGCGACTATTCGGAATCAGAGAAGATCAATACTCTCATGCAAGGAGAGCGCGCGGAACTGTTGGCCCTCAACCCGGAATACACGCATGGACAGTTCGAATTGGGACAGGAGTTTTGCTGGATCTGGCTCAGTCTGCTGGATGGCCCCGAAAATCCATTTGGCACGTGCAACATCCCCATCATCGATCCCCCAGCAGCGCCAACCGAAACGCCACTGGCTTGCAATCCGGATCTGGATCCCGATGCCTGTGAAATGGCTGGTGGGCACATGAGCGATTCGCGCACGACGGCGCCTTATTGTGTCTGCCCGGATTGAGATATGCGGATGCATGGAAAGATGAACTCCGAAACGGCCATTTCCTCATCCGGGAGCTGTCCGCAAGCAAGTCAGAAGGTTTGGAGATGAAAATGAAGAACAAACGGATCTTATACCTTACCCTCGCCGTAACGCTGTCGCTCCTCGCCCTTATCATGCAACCCACGGTTTCCGGCTACGCCGGAGGGGGCATCATCGAGGTCAACACGGTAGACGACAACGATGACGGCGTTTGCGATTCAACGCACTGCTCGCTGCGTGAGGCGATCAACTGGGCCAACACCATGCCCGGCGCGCCCACGATCACTTTCAACATCCCGGGAGCCGGTCCGCACATCATCGACCTCTGCCATGCGCTGCCGCAGCTGACCAGTTCGGGTACGACCATCGACGGCACGACGGAACCAAGCTATTCCGGAACACCCGTCGTCGTCATACATCCGGCGTTTCTTTCAAATACACCGCCGCCGCTGACCCATGTCCCTGCGTGCATGCCGCCTTCTGTCGGTCTGTGGATCGAGACCAGCGATATCACCGTGAGAGGCTTGAGTATCATCGGTTTTCGTCAGACCTGGCCGGCAATCGCCGCCGGGATCGTGGTCGCCAACGGCAGCAACATCCTTATCGATGCAAACAACATCGGTCTGGACGCCAGCGGTTCGCCGGACGGCAACCGTGACGGGATTCTGCTCGGCGGCACAGGTCAGGAAACTCTGCACAACACCATCTCCGCCAACGACACCGGCATCCACATACGCGCCGGTGGACAAAGGATTTTTGGCAACCGCATCGGCACCGATTTCTCCGGGAGCTCCAGCGGGCCCGGCATGGGCAACTATCGCGGCATCCGCATCGAACCATCCGCAAATGCCAACATCATCGGATCATCCAATCCCGCTCATAAGAACGTGATCTCCGGGAACACCGCCGTCGGGATCGAGGTGGAATCCGATGACAATATCATCCAGGGCAACCACATCGGCTGCAATCTCGCCGGCGATACCGCCCTGGGCCAGCAGGAAGGCGTGGTGCTTGGTGGAAACAGCAATCTCCTCGGCGGAAATAATGACGGCGACGGCAATCTGATCTCCGGAAACGACATCGACGGCGTCATCGTCGGTTGGGATTCCAGTGGCCATCAAATCCTGGGCAACATCATCGGGGCCGACGCCAGCGGCACCGCACCGCTGGCAAATTTCGTCGGCATATTCACCATTGGCGGAGACAACATCGTTATTGGCAACAATTCCGCCATGGGGGGCAACCTCGTCGCATTCAATGGCCACCACGGCATCATGCTGCTCGCCCAGGCAAATACATATCACATCGCCGGCAACACGATCACGCAGAACGGCGGTGATGGCGTACTTTTAGGCACGTTCTCGGCCATTCCGGCCACCCCCCAGCAGATTACGCTCAACCGCAACAGCATCTTCGACAATGTCGAACTGGGCGTAGATTTGTCTCCGGATGGTGTGACGCCCAACGATCCGGGTGACGCAGATACAGGCGCCAACACGCTGCTCAATTTTCCCGAACTCAGCCATCTGACGGCCAGCAATGCGAAGGGAAGCGCCTGCGCCGGCTGCCGTGTGGAAGCCTTCATCGCCGACGGTGATCCCTCCGGACACGGCGAAGGCATGACCTTCGTCGGGGAGACGTTCGCCGACTCATCCGGCGACTTCAGCGTTCCGCTGGACGTGAACCTGGTCTCCACCTGCGACCTGATTACTACTCGAGCGACAGATGGAGCTGGCAATAGTTCCGAATTCTCAGAAAACGTGCTCGTTTCACCATGCTTCTCGCTGCGTCGGCCGTGGCTAATTGCACCACCGATCCTGCTGGGTCTCCTGGGATTTCTCACAGGCCGCCGCACAGGAAGGGGCAAGCCGGGCCTGGCCGCCGCCGGCGGGGCAGCCATCGGCGCCGGGATTGGCGGCGGCCTCATCGTCCTGGCGATCGTGCTGCCGTTTGTCCATATCGAAAAACCACAGGGAGAGGAAAGCTTGCCTGCCGTGCAGCTGCCCTGCGATCGTTTCCTCGATCCGGCGCAGCTCTTACCGGCAGATGGATCGAAATTCGAAATCGATGATCAAGACTGGGATTTCACCTGGAGTCCATCACCCGAGATGCCGGAAGGTAAATTCCGCTGGCTCGTCGAGCTTACCTCGCCGGATGGCAGCATTCAGCAATTAACCACAACCGGAAATGCTCTGACCTTCTCCTCCTTCGATGTTGAAATCTCACAAGGCACGGTTTTCTCCTGGCGCCTCAGCGCCGAACAGGCCGTTCCCGGAACGGATCGCTGGGAGCCTTTCTGCCGTCAAATCGGTTGGCGCAGCTTCCAGTTTGGGGAACGCCCGCCGCTCAACGCTCCACCCTGGACGCCCGACGAGTGGAGCGAACCCGAAGACACGCCGACACCGACCTCGACCCCCACGGAGACGACAACGCCGACTCCCGAGGAATTGGTTTGTGTGTACGAGGCGCTGCAGAATTCAAACTGCCGCTTGAGTGATTACACGGAGTCAGATTACGTCGATGCACTCCTGGTTGGAGAAACCGCCGAGCTGATCGCCCTGAATCCTGAATTCAACTATGGAAAATTCGATCTCGAGAATGGACAATGTTGGATTTATCTCGCTTTGTTGGAAGGGCCGGA
>DAOUDW010000103.1:0-39915 GCA_034430895.1 Anaerolineales bacterium
AGGGGTTGGTGTTGGCGACGGATTACACGATGTCGGATTACTGCGACATACTGCGGACGCACGATGCGGGTGACACGCTGAACGTGCAGGTGATGCGTTTCGAGACACGCGAATTCCTCGAGGGACAGATCAATGGCCGGCCCCTGTCATCATTAACCTCGCAAAGTACGGAAGAGAAAGAAGATGAGGCTGCGGCGCCACCTCCGCCTACTGCAACAATGGCGCCAACCGAGGCACCGGCCACGCCTGAAAGCGAATGGTACATTGCCGTTGATGAATATGGAGCGATTGCGATTTCCTTGCCGACGTTTCAATGGCCCATTTCCGTTTACTCCGATTGGATAGAGGACGGTGAGGTCATCGGGACTTCGATTTACGCTTCCTCAGATATCGAAGCGATGTTGAATTGGGAAGCCACCGGCGTGATACTGAGTGTTTCCGGGAAATTAAACAAGGGATATATCCAGGTGCTGGATGAATATCGTGATGTGTTTTCGGAAGTATGTGACGATAATCCCTATCGATCCGATTTCGAGAATGATTATTACCGTGGTCAATCGGAGCGCTATTGGCGTTGTGGTGGCCAGAACGGGCCAACAATCGATATTTACTCACTCGTGAGTCGAGAAGATCCTCAGGCTTTCGTAGCAACGATGTTGATCGTTTGGTTTATTCCCAGAGAAATCCAACTTACGGAGGATGTTCTCCTGAATTTCACGGTTTTGCCGGAAAATTTGCCATAACCTGGATCGGTAACAACAATCATATCGACTGATTTCCACGACCTAAGGAGAGATCGTCTAATCCGTAGAGATTTGGGGCTCGATTTCCAGCCACGTCCTTCCACCGTTGTTCGTATATACCAGGTCGATTTCGTCTTCGTAAGTGGCGACGGCCCATGCTTGATTTACATCAATAAAGCTGAACTGCCCTTGCCAGCGGACGTATTTGACGGGAATCCAATCTTGCCCTTGATTGTTTGAAAAAGCGATATTCTCGGCCAAAGCGAATGCGTTCTGTTCGTCGATAAAAAGCAATTCGGTTCCGGGAAATTCATGGATCACCCAAGTCGATCCTCTATCCGAAGTGACATACAAATATCGATCGGTTGTCTCCTCCGATTCTGAAAAGTGATGGCATTCAACGAGAATCGCGCCTGCGCTGATCGTGAATAAATCCGGGTTCTTCGTCGTGCAGTAGCTGTTCCCATCTTCCATTCCTGAGGATGGGAATGGAAGCCAGATCGGCTTCCAGGTCTGCCCGCCGTCCGTCGTCCAGTCGACGTTAGGTTGGGAATACAAACCCTGACAATCATACGCTATCCATCCGTTATCTGCCTCAAAAACCATTCCTGTTTTCAAACATCCTTGCAGTTCCTCATCCTGGTAGGGATCGATCAGCTTGCTCCAGGAAAGCCCACCGTCCAGTGTTCGGAATAAGGCAACGTATTCGTTTCCCATTCCTGATTCGACATGACGCAGCAGCCAACCATGTTCCGGATTGGTGAATTGAAGACGATCTGAACGGCTTTGTGGGAATTCGATTTGTGAGGCTTCCCAGGTCTGACCGCCATCCGATGTTCTCCAAACCTTGGGGCTGTCGTTGTACACAACCCAGGCATTGTCGCCATTAAAGAAATATGAGCTGGTGCGTTCGAGTGGATTCGAAAGCGAACGGAGTGCAGGCGGAGATACATCTCGCCAAGTCAGGCCAGCGTCAATCGTCCGCAGTACATGGTCCGCAAAAATGTCCAACCCGCCGATTGCCCAACCGATTTGTGAGTCGGACATATCGATGTGCTCGATAACGATCGTTTCTCCGCCCTTGAGTGGAATAATGGGCCGGGTAAAGACCTGGTACGGTGCAATCCGGACTGGGACAGGATCGTCCGCATATGGCGGGGGGTAAAAACAGTAGATGTAGTTATATCCGCCTGCGATCCAGATTGCGCCATCCGATCCTTCCTGGATGGCGTTGATATCGTAAATCTGCAGTTCGTGGTCCTGGGAGTAATTAATCCAATGATCTTCGAGCAAGCGCGAGATGCCGCCGATCGATCCGACCCACAAGCTTCCATCCGATGCGCCGTAAAGGGCATCGATGCGTGCATCCGCCAGTCCGTCATCCTGCGTTATCTGACTCCAGTCGCTGCCATCGAAACGATTTAGCGTTCCATGGGTTCCGGCCCATAACGTGCCATCGGTTGTGACCGCCAACGTTCGGATCACACCGCCTATCAGCCCTTGCTCGGGTCCGTAATACTTCCAATTGTGGCCATCGAAGCTGGATACCCCCCGATTGGTTCCAAACCAGATGGTCCCATCCGGTGTTTCGGTGATGGCATTGACCGTGTTATCCACCAGGCCAATGATGCTGGTGAAGCCTTGCCAGCTTTCACCATCGAAACGGGATATGCCTCCATAGGTGCCAAACCAGATGTCGCCATTCGAGGCAGCCAATGCGCTGGTTACGGAATCATCAATCAATCCATTCGACGTCGAATAGGCCGTCCAGGTTCTATCTTTAAAACGGCTGACGCCTCCACCGAGTGTGGCGAACCAAATCCCTTCGTCTTTATCGACCACGATCGCTTGCACGTTATCGTTCGGCAGCCCTTGTTCTGTTCCATAGATCGTCCAGGTCTCTCCGTTGAATTGAACCGCCCCCGTGACGCCACCAAACCAGAATGAATCGTCTGTTGCATTCGCAATGGTCCATACGTATGAAACCGTGCCCGTCGGTCTCAACTGATATGTGGTGATACCCATTTCGTCCTGGTAATCGAGAAAAGGTGTGGTTATGATTTCGGGCATTGTAAGAGCTATCGTTGCCGACGGGCTTGGTGTCGGTCCCACGATGGGTTGTGTTGCTAGAGTATCAGCGGGCGTGTGCGTTACAGTTGCCGCATTACACCCCGCAAGTGAAAAACCTTGCGTCAGGATCAAAGCGATCAACCAACCCCATTTCCGGATTTGCAACGGCGCCCTCGTATTGCAATGGCTTTCGTCTGCTGATCGCAATGCGGCTCGTTCTCTCTGGGACACTACGGTCGCCACAGTGGATGAGAACCGATTTTGTCGTCTGCAAGCGGCATCGATTCTAGGCCGTAGGAATCCATGACGTGCAATTCGGCACCGCTACCAAACCCTTCGGTGTAGATGATCCAGCGCCCATCCGGAGACCAGGCATAAGGCGGAGACCCCCAGGTCTGGGATAAACGCCCGATGCCGCTGCCGTCGGCATTCATGATGTAGACCGAGTCTGTGGCGAAGTCGCCGGGCGCATGCCGATTGGAGCCGAAGATGATTTTGGTGCCATCCGGCGACCATGTGGGGTAACCATCCCATCCATGGTCGCTGCTGTCGGTCAACCGGGTAAGGGTCGCTCCCGAAGGCTCAATGGTGTAGATGCCATCATAGTTACGGGCGAAGGCGATGCGAAGACCATCGGGGGACCAGGATGGCGTGGAGCCCGCTGTTAGCCGGTGAGCATTTGTGCCGTCAACATCCATGATGTAGATCGCTTGCTTATCTGTATCATTCACCGTGTAGGCAATCTGTGTGCCATCGGGAGACCAGGATGGGTCATTATCCTGGATGTCGTTTGAGCTCAATTGTTTCAACTGGGTGCCGTCGACTCGAATCGTGTAGATTTCATAATCACCGTCCTTATTCGAGTCGAAGGCGAGGTGATCGCCATCTGGAGACCATGAGAAATTCAATATGTTGCCTGAACCATCGGTTATTTTCGTGAGTGAATCATCTTCTATGTTAACCATGAAGATATCAGAAACATGTGAGTCAGTTTCATCTCGGTAGGAGATGAAGGCGATTTGACCTGTTAGGTCCTCAAACGAACCGCCTTGTGTCACCGGGATAATCGCGTATGCACTCGGTGGTGCGATAACTTCAGGCTGGATCTCATCAAAACTGGAACAACCATCTGTGGTTTTTACCAGGGCGATTTCATCACCCGCTTTAGCGACGGCCCAGGCGAGGTTTTCATTTACAAATGAAAACTGACCGACCCAATTGATGTTTTTAACGTGAGTCCAGGTCTTTCCGGTATCATTTGATCGGTGGATTTTACGGTCGAGTGCGTAGGCGGTATTGTTCACGAAGACGAGTTCCCCGCCGGGATAGTCATAACGATTCCATGTCTGACCGCCATTGGTGGTCGAGAAAAGGTAATTTGTAAGCACTACATCTCCGTCGTCGTATCGTTTGCAGCGAACGATCAGTGCTCCGGTGTCCCGAGAAAGGAGATTCGGGGAGTACATGGCGCAATATTCGTCCGTGAATTTTTCGGGATTATCTTGAGGTGGCGGCAGGGAAATTTCTTCCCACGAACGACCGCCGTCGTTCGTCACATCGACGAAAGCACCGGGCTGTACGCCGCCGCTGTCCCGCGTGACCCAGCCGATTTGAGTGTCGATGAAGACCATGCCGGTTTTTGAAAAACTCTGCAGCTCATCGCTGGAATAGGGATCAAAAATGGTCTCCCAATACGCGCCACCGCTTGTTGTTCGCGACATCGCGGTGTACACGTGGCTCATGCCGGCATCAAGATATTTCATGATCCAACCGTTGGTTTCGTCGGCGAAATAAAGGTCAGCGCCCAAATTGCTGGGGAACGCGGAGCGCGCTGGAAGCCAGGTGATCCCGGCATCGGGTGTACGCCAGATGATCTCATATGGCGAAAAGCTTATCCAGGCGTTGCTCGCATCCAGGAAATATGCCGCTGCCTGAAGATAGGAATCATCACCCGGTACGCTTTCGGGCGGGGTGATATCCCACCAGGTGTCACCGCCGTCATTCGTACGCAGGATGTGATCGCTAACGCCGTTTGCCTGGGCGATCGCCCAGCCTTGACTGGAGTCCGACATGGCGATTTCGATAATTTCGAACTCTTCACCTGCGTCGAAATGTGGGATAGCGTGATCGTAATCGATTAACGGCGCGGATAACGTTGGGGATGGTGCACCTTCCGTTGCCGTGGCAATTTCGGGGACAAGGATGCGTGTCGACTCTGCATCCGTACTGCTGGTTGCCGTTGCTGTCGGAGGGATCGCGGATGGTTCGGGTGGAGCCGTCGACGTGGGCGGGGAACAACTCGAAATCCCAACGAGGAGAAGAATGAATAAAATAAAAGGCAAACGTCTATCCAGCATGTTAATCTCCTTAAGATGATTAATACTCGATCCAATAGGCAAACTCGCCGTATACGGATGATAGTCCAGGTAAGGATTCAGCCACCAGAATGGGTGTAAAGTCCGGCTTTTGGGCGACGTAGAGACTGTCGACATCTGCGTAAAGCAATCGTTCACCCGTCCGATCCCAAACAATGGTGCTGGAGAATAGGCCTGTGTCGCTGCTTACCAGCGGCAAGGAGAGTGGCGATCCGGCGTAGAGTTCGGTTTGTCTCCCTTGTGTCATGAGAAAAGCCCATACAGAGCCATCGGGTGAAACCGATGGAATCGTGGGAATGGTGCGAACGATTTCACCTTCTACCGAAATTTCATAGATTTCTTCAACTTTTACAAAAAACCGTTGGGCATGAGGTGAAAATTGCATCGCACTCGGCTCACCTTCAAGCAGGGGTTTGATCTCGCCGGAATCCGGATCGACGAATACAATGCCGGACAGGCCACTGGGATTGCACTGCGGATCTTCGACAGAGTATTTATTGATCGCAACCAGCATGGCGCCCGAGCCAGGATCCCATGCGAACTGATAGTATCCTCCCGGCCATAATACTCTTTGTTCTCCGGTTTCGATGTCTACACTGCGAATGCTGTTCTCGCCACACATGGCGTTGAAACTGGATGAGACGAAGGTGGTGTCTGATCTCCAACCGTGGATCAGGAAGTCGCCCTGCAATCCCTGTATATCGATTTGCTTGACGCCCGACCCATCTGCTCGCGCAGCCCATACGCCTGCCATGCTGTAACCGGCGCCTGTGCCGAAGCCGTTTACACCGGCGTGGAGGATATATTTGCTGTCTGGGGACCAGGAGACGCGATATCCATGACTTGGTCCGTCAGTAAGCTGGTTGATCTCACCGCTATCGGGGTCGTAGGTGTAGAGATCCGAGGACGTTCCATCGATCATTCCCATGAAGCCGAGCAGGTTGCCATCTGGAGACCAAGCGTATGATTCGAGGTAATTAATGGCCATCAAAGCCTGCATGGCTTCGAAACCAACACTACTCGGTTCGTCAAAAGGCGAGAATTCGATGCCCGGCTCGATTAATGTGGCGATGGTCTGGAATTCATCTTGTGGCATAGATAACAGCTGGAGCTGCAATCCTGTGTCTAAATCTATACCGGTGAGGAATACAATCCGGCCTCCATAAGATGCGACATCGATTTTATTCGTTACCATGGTCTCAAGGGGTACTTCTGGTTTTATCTCCGTTAGACCGGAGCCATCCGCATTCATCACCCAGATACCTCCTCTAGTGACGATCATCCACCAGGGGCCTCCAAGTTTGAGCGGTGCAGAACGATCTGCAGTTTGAACTGGTATTTCCGTATCGACGTACAACGTCGGCGGCTCAAGGTCTGAGGGTGTCGCTGTGGACGGAGAAGGAAGCGGATTTTCCGTTTCAGTGGGAGTGGCGGTAGGCGCTGGGGTAGGTGGGGTGCTGCAAGCTCCGATAACGAATGCTGTGAGGAGCAGGCTGATGAGGGAACTAACTGTCTTGTGTTGCATCAAATTCACTCCCTTCTTGCATGGCCTATCGACGGGGAAATCGGGATTTATTGGGACGACCAGATGAGATTATCTCCCAGGCGTGGAAAGTCGAAATTGGCGTTAACCTTTATTGGCATGAAATTCGGCGAGGGTGCGATGTAGAGGACAAATGCTCCTTCTTCTTCGGCGAGGAAAAAGAGAGCGTCTCCTTGTGGATTCCATGTTCGAACTTCAGTCTCCCCGTCATAGACCTGGATCAGGTCTCCCGTTTCATCTCCGACCCAAAGGTTTGAATCCTTGTCCACGAAGGTCCATCGATCCCCGCTGCTGGAGATGAGAAGCGGCTTGTAGCCTCGATCGGGTGCGGGAAATTGCATGCTTTCTCCGCTGGCATCGACGGCATGCAATTGATCGCCGATGTGAATGAAGAAACGCCCCGACGCGGCATCGAAGAGAACTTCAGCGTCTGCTGCGGGGTCAATATCGAGGATTTGAATCGAATCCGTTGTCAGGTCAAGTAAATAAAATCCGGCCGGATCGGTAGGCGCACACTCCGGTATCGGATGGCTGACATCCAGTATGGCAAGCAGCATGGTGTTGCTCGAGGCATCGTATGCGCGCGCATCATATCCCTTTGTCCAATGAAGTTGTGCCTCGCCGCTTTTCGTATTGATTGTACGCAAATCGTGGAATGGGCAGTTAGCTTCGAGTGTGTCGATCAATACGGAGGTATTGGAAGGCCAGGCGAGGATATTCTCGTAACCGCTGATTTCACTCACAAAGAGGAGCTTCACACCGGCGTCTACGATCGATATCGCCCACATGGCGTCCATTTGATAGCCCATTCCAGAACGGTCCCAACCGATGACTTCCGCGCCACCCTGGACAATGGATGTTCCCTGCGGGGACCAATGCGGAGTTAGCGATTGTGTCGATCCGCTGGTGAGACGAGTGAGTACTTTGTTTGCGGGATCATATATATACAAATCGGCAGAGTCGCCATCGATCGCGGCGTTGAACGCCAGCAGACGACCATCAGGTGACCAGGCGGGTTGGTTGAGTGGACCTACAGCAGCGAATACATCGAGTACATCTACGTAGCGTTCGGAATCCTGAAGGGTTTGCTCGATCGAATCGGAAAGTAGGTGAGTTGAAAATTGAACACCACCATTTGGAAGCGAGATGAGACTCAGGGTGGGAAAACTGAATAGCGAACTATCGAATTCAAGCACCGCCATGACCGCATTGCCTGCGGCCGGGATAAAACGTATAGAGTCGATCCTATCGAGGGTTTCCGTCCAGTCGATGATCTTGGCCAAACCGGATCCATCGGAATTGAGCGCCCACACCCCGGTGACATCCTGAACCAGAAGCCATGGTTCTTCTTCTGAAAGGGTTCGCTCGGGGATCGAACACTCCTCCGTTGAAGTAGGTGTAGAGGTGGAAATGGTCGACGGATTCGACGTGGGGGATGCTTGAACCGTTGGCGAGGAATCGAGTTCGACCTCGATGGTTTCGGTTGTTCCCGATGTGCTGCATGCCGTTTGTATCGCAATCGCAGCGATGAATACGCTTGACATCAGTAGCCTTGTTTTCATGATGCAACCTTTTAGATCGATTTCGTATTCTAGTATTCGGTGATGAGAATGATATTCCTACTCCACCAATTATTCTATCTAGGGCATCACCCATCCTGAGAAGCCGTTCTGGTTATCGAGTCCTTCGGCGATGAGAATCGGTATATATTCTGGCTTTTGCGCTACGTAGAGCCCTGAATCGCTAAAGAAAAGCACATATTCACCTCGTGGATCCCAGGTGGCGTTGTAGGTGTGTTGATTGAAAAACTTGATCGGTGGATTTTCGATTGAACCCAATAGCGGGCCAATCCAAAGCCCGTCTCCGATCCAGGCGAGGTCTCGAGTGTTTGGCGCAGCAACAGGCAATGAACTCGATCCGGCGGGAACGTCGAGATCGATGTATTGACCCAGTGAGTCGACAGCAATGATGCCGAATTCCGTGTCGACGAGAAAGAGCTGGGCTTCATCAGACCAGATCGCTTGATTGATTTCCTCATCGAGGATGCGAAAGGGTAGATTTCCGTTACTGGGGACATAATAAAGGCCGAGATCGTTATCCGGATTGCAGAATTCACTCTCGTAATTCACACCCAATATCGCCACGGCTTCCTCAGGGTGGAAGGCGATCGTTTGGAACGTAGAATCCCACAAGACGTGGCTTTCCTTCGTTTCGATATTGAAGGTTCGTAAATCGTGCGGGCCGCAGCCAGCATCCCAGGAATAAACCACGAAAGTACGATCATCGACCCATCCAATCACCACTTGATCTCCCGTACCGGAGGGATCGAAGAGGGTGATAATGTCCGAATCATCTGCCCATGCGGCCCAAAATCCTTCCATCCCATAGCCAGCGCCTGTTCCCAACGAGCTTACTCCGGCGTGTACGATGTATTTGCCATCCGGCGACCAGACGGGTTTGATGCCCTGACTTGGCCCGTCGGTCAATTGGGTCTCCGCCATGGCTTGCATGGAATATACATATAAATCGGACGAGCGTCCGTTGATCGCCCCCATGAAAGCCAGGTATTCGCCATCTGGTGAGAAAGCCATGCTTTGAATATCGATCATCGCCCGAACGGCTTCAACACTTGCATCCCCTGGCATTGCATCCCCGCTGGGTTCGCTTTGCTCCGAAGTTAGGGGTTTTTCGGTGATCATGGTTGGGTACGGAAGTTGGATGATCCGCAGTGTGACGTCGAACATCCAATCACGGCCGTTGATGAAGGCAACGGAACCACCTCGTGGGGCGATTACAATTTGGCGGTTGAATGGGGGTTTGAATTCTTGCGAGGATACGCGCTTCAAACCCGTTCCATCCGGGTTGACTGCCCATAGTCCCTGCTCCGTAGAGAAAATCCACCATGGGCCTTCTTTGGAAAGCTGGGCGTCCGGAATGAGACTCGTTGTAGTGTCATCCTCGTCGGTGTCTATAAACATACCCTCGGGTGTGTTGGTTGCGGCTGCGCTTGCCGGCTGCGTGGGACTTGGCGAAGATATGGCTTGCTGTGTGGGTGGTGCTTCGTCGGAATCGCTGATGACGGGCGTGGCAATGCTTGCGCAGCCACCGATCCAGAATATGCAAGCGATCCACAAAAAAACCCAACGTGAAAGATGCTTCCTTGTCATCAAGTATGCTCCTTGTCGTTATTTAGGTATTCCCCAATTCTTAGTATACGTAATAATCTAGTGAGTTAAAACTATGCGTCGGTCATTTTGTGCTTCGCCATAAAATCTTCGACATTTCTTTGTGTTGGTAACCCCGGCCGACCGCCGAGTTGCGTACATGTAATGGCTGCCGCCGCACTGGAGAACTGCAGCGTGCGTTCCCAATCCCACTTTCTCGCCACACAGGCAGCGAACGCCCCGTGAAAGGCATCTCCCGCACCTGTGGTGTCGACGGCATCGACCTGGAAGGCGGGCATTACTCCGCTTTGATCTTCGTGGTACCAGTATAAACCCCTTTCCCCAACTGTGATGACGACAGAAGGGGCGTGTTTGGCGAGCGCGATGAGCGCTTCCTCTACATTGTTTTTGGACGAGAAATCCAGGGCGAATTTCTCCGAGGCAACCAAATAATCAACACGGGCAGCGAGGTTTCGAGTGCCCCTGTGGGCTGAACCCGCATCCAGGATCGTTTTTGCTTTCCATCGACCGGCCCATTCAATTAACGGGGCTGAGATTTCTGGTTCATGGCCATCAAACAGCACGACCCTGGCGCGCATTTTTGAGAAGTTAAGTGCCCGGGCAGGAATTGGCTCGGGCGCGCGATAGTTGACGAGTGACCGTTTTCCGGTTGGCGTAACGAATACGGCCGATACCGAGGTGGGTATTACATCTCGAACGAGCATGTCGAGGTTCACCTGTGCCTCGAGAAAGTCGTTCAACAAGTAATCCCCAAAGCGGTCCGTTCCTAAATAGCCCGCGAATGCCGATGTAAGTCCGAGGCGAGAAACTGCAATCGAAGCACTCGCCGCGGGTCCGCCACCGGATTGTGTCAACGATGATGCTGCGCTTTTATCATCTTCGTTTAAGGGACGATCAACGGTAAAAATTAAATCGTAGGACGCCATACCAACACAGAGCACATCGATGTTTATCGTCATTCCGCAAGTTATCCTGTTTTCTGATGTCTTGAATGATTCACTTCGCTTCTGTCCTTATTGAAGTAGTGCTTTTCGAACCTGCGCGAAGAAGATGAGTAAGCCGATAGAGACGAATACGATAGGCAGCATGAAGCCTAGAACCCCTATGCTGGATTCTATTTCCAGGGTTGGTTCGGACGATGAGTGGATAAATATGTTGATTTGATCGACGATCTCTTCTTTTGAGCGAGTTCCAGAGGATGTGTAATCTGTGAGGGGAAAGTTGCCACGCGCCGCGTGCAGTACCACCTGATACGTACAAGATTCGTAATCGCAGTCTTCGCTTACCCAGGCGTTTTCCAATGAAGGGATATGTTCATCTTCAAAATAAATTATGCCGTAGATGTTCTCGGATTTTACACAGTTGATTTGTTCTTTTGGTCCTCGTTCGCAAGTCAGAGTCGTCGTGCGTGCGAAAAAATACGTCGGCAGGATTCCTGCTGCCACCACAATCATTCCCTCGAATGCAGCTTTCAATATTTGCCTGATGCTCATTATGTGTCCTCCAAGTTCGATGTTAGATTATATGTCAATCTTGATGCCATGATGAGTTCCAGCATAGAAGGACAGTAGACATTAACGATAGCGATCAAGAAGCGATTGCTTTTCTTCGTCAGAGAGAAACGCAATTTCCAGGGCGTTATGCTGCGCTTGGCGGATTTCGTTCGCCTTCAGACCGGCCGCAGGCGCAGCGAACTCGTATTCATGGCGCAAATCGATTCCGCTGACTCCCGGGTCATCCGTATTGATCGTAGCAAGCAGACCACGTTGAAGGTAATCCTTGAGTGGACTGGATGGCAAGTCCGGAATCGTACTGGTTTGTACGTTGCTTGTCAAACAGACTTCGATCCCAATCTGGTTTTCAAGCATATGATCCAGTAATGTATTGTCCTGCGCGGCGTGCACTGCGTGTCCAATTCGTTCCGCGTGTAATTCTTCAATGGCTTGCCACACACTCTCGGGCCCCGTGGATTCACCCGCATGTACGGTGATGTGCCATCCGGCATCACGGCCTTTTTTGAAATGATCGACGAAGTGCTTGCCGGGCCAGTTCACTTCGTCTCCTGCGAGATCCAATCCAACGATCTGATCGCGGCAGCTGAGTAATGCATCGAGTTCTTTGTGGGCAGTGGCCGGTCCATATGTACGGCTGAGAATGCCGATCAGATTGACCTGAATATCAAATTCCTCGCTGCCGTTTTGAACCCCATCGACGACTGCCTCGACGACTTCATGAGGGTCGAGATTATAGGATTCAGCCATAAACCAGGGGCTGAATCGTAATTCCATGTAATCGAGATTTTCTTTATAAGCGTCCTCGACGTTCTCGTAGGCGATGCGAAAGCAGGCTTGTGCGTCGACGAGGATCGCCATCATCCATTTGAACTTGGCGATGAACTGCATGACATCCGATTCGGGTTCTACAATTTGAACATGTGGGCGCAAACCCTCCACATCATCGGCAGGGAGTGAGACGCCGTGCTCGCTACCGATATCCAGGATTGTCTCCAAACGCACGTTTCCATCGAGATGTCGATGCAAGTCGATGAAAGGAAGGGAAGTGTCGATCATGATGCCATTCTCATCCTGTGATTCAGATCTTTACGAGGCCTGGGGAATTGAATCGCACGTCGCATCGTATACCGGACGTATTGATCAAGGTTGCCATGCGGGTTGGAAATCGAGGGCGGGATGATCCGTCAAACGGGTTGGCGATCCACCGTTTGCCGTCATCAGGTAGATTTCGTGGTTGGCATTATCTCGCCAGGATTCAAATACGATCCATTCTCCGTCTGGTGACCAATTGGGATCGTCGTTGGGGCCCAACTCTGTCAGCCGCACTTTGCCATATCCCAGCGCATCCCATTCGATGATCCAGATATGATTGCTGGCGGCGTATGCGATCCATTCGTCGTTTGGGGACCATGATGGAGTGTGTGCGTGTTGGTCACGTGTGACTTGATCGGGTGTGGAGCCGTTGTAAGATCCATCTCTGTAGAACCAGTAGATCACCGGATAGCCACTGCCGGATGTATTCAAGATAGCGACCTTTTCTGCTCCAGGTGACCAGCTGGCCTGGCGATCATAGGCGTTCTCACGGCTCACGCTGACGGCGTTGCTGCCCGATTCATCCACGAGCCAGACGGATGGCCGATTGTCGTCGAGGTGTGTGAATGATATTCCGGCTTGCGTCCATTGTGGGTCGAAAACGCCACCGACTTTTGTTATCAAGGGGAACGGCGTGCCTCCTGCTATGTCTACTCGATAGATGACTGCATTTGGATATTTATCTTTCTTTCCATTACACGGAGAGATAAAGAGAAGTTGTTGACCGTCAGGTGACCATGCAGGTTGGCAGGCGCCATCAGATACGTCTGTAAATTGCTGAACACCGGTTCCATCGACATTGATGAGAAATACCTGGGGCACGCCTTCTCTGTCGCTGGCGAATGCGATCAGGCCGCCCCCGTTACCGATAGGCGTGCTGGAGGGCGTATTTGTAATTTCGGTTGTGGGGGTAGTGGTGTAATTTATTTGTGGTGCATCGGTCTCAGGAAGCGATTCTTTCGTGTCTGATGGCGGCAGCGTATTTTGTAGGGTGGGTAACATCGCGATGATACTGTTTGTCGTTTGTGCTGAACCGGGTGGAGATGATTGCATTTTAAGTATACCGGGAAGCAGGACGGCGGCGACGATAAAGATCAATAGCAGCAATGGAATCCATAATTTCAAACGCAGCTGTTCTCGATTGCGGAGAATCGTTGTCGCGCTATTGAGTATATTTCCGCTCGTTTTGGCAGGTTTCGTGACGGCTTCGCCGGCGGCGATTGTGGCGGTACCTGCTGCGGATGGAAACAGCGCGTCCTGGAACTCCTGGATGGATTGGAATCGCTCGTCAGGTTGTGTTCTGACTGCACGTTCGATAGCTTGTGCGACGTGGGGTGAAATCAGTGGGTTTAAATCTCGCATCGGTATGAGACGTTCAACCCCCATCTCTCGTTTGATACTGTCCGCAGGAATCCTTCCCGTGAGTAATGAATACAAGGTTGCTGCCAGTGAAAAAATATCGGTGCGAGTATCTGTGCTTCCCTGTCCGTACTGCTCAGGCGGTGCAAAACCTGGCGTATACGCACGCGCGCCGATGGTCGTTGTTTCTTTCGGGTCGTGCGCTTTAGCGAGACCGAAGTCGACCAGTATGGCTTTTCCTTCCGGCGTGACTTTGATATTTCCTGGTTTAATATCGCGATGAATCACAGGCCGTGGGCGGGAGTGCATGTACTCCAGGGATTGCATGATCTCTCGTGACCAATGCAGTACGGTCTCCTCCGGCAGTGGTTTTCCGCCTCGTATGCGCATGCGCGCGTGAGCGGTTTCGCCGGGAATGAAATCCATAACGATGTACTGACCCTGGCCGGGAATCTCGAAGTGATCGGTAACACGGGGCAGACCGGGGTGTCGCAAAGATGCCAGCAATCTTGCTTCGCGCATGAATTGTCGACCTGCCGCAGGGGATACAAATAGATTTTCCTTGATTGCGACTTCAACCGTTAAATTCTCGTCGAAACCTCGGTAGACTGCACCCATGCCTCCACTGGCGAGCAGTTCGAGGATACGGTAGCGGTTGTAGAGCAGACTGTTGATTTCGAGAGGCATGAATCGCTCCGCAGGTGGAATTCAATTTCTTTGCTCGTCTAGATTGTCGAACGCTTTGATTCTGTACGCCAAATAATAGTAGTACTCCGAATCGTATGCGTACTATATCATACAGAAGATAGTGAAGATTTCCAATTCGTTTATGTATCGATTCGTTGCGGAGACTTCGATCGGATCGTGAAAAGGGTTGTTCAATTGTCCTGATGAGCAAGTGTTTCGTCGATCAGTGTTTTAAGTTCCTCTGGCGAAGTAGTTGGTCGTTTGCACGTGAATTGCTGGCATAGGTATGCTGTTGGAAGATCTCCCAGCATCGGGCGTCCTTCAATCAGCGTTGGTGAATTTTTCTCTTCCAATTTCCCGCCGGCAAGTACGATTCTAGGCAGATATCGACTGTGGGCAATTTGGGATAGTTCCTTAAAGCGTGCAGTCGATGGTGGACCAATGACTGCGATCTGCGTTTGTGGACCGATGGCAAAGTCAATGTTGTTGAGCCAGCCAGAGAAGCTTGTGGGGTATCGCTGGGCGATATCCTGCATTGCGAGAAGAGTTGTTTCTGCGGCCGCGCGATAACGGGAATCATTCGTAAGGGATGTAAGTTTCAAGAAGAGTGAGATGGCTAAGGAGTTGCCGCTGGGAATGGGACTATCTTGAAGCGACTTTGGACGGGTGATCAGTGTTTCATGATCGTGGCGTGTGTCGAAAAAACCACCTTTGGGATCGGTAAAATTTTCCAGGATTTCGTCCGCTTGTTTTACTACTGCTCGATACCAACGGGGATCGAAGTCGGTTTGATACAAAGCTAGCAGACCTTCCGCGAGTGCGGCATGATCCTCGAGATATGCCGTATGGCTAATTTGACCCTTGCGCCAAGTCCGGTATAAAACACCATCTTTTAGCAAGGATCCCAACAGAAATTCAGCCAACTTCTGTGCTGTTTCAAGGTAATCCGAGCGTGAAAGGGCGCGAGCTGCCTCTGCATATGAAGTAAGCAGCAGGCCGTTCCAGGCGGTTATCACCTTGTCGTCAGCGATCGGTGGAATTCGTCCGGCGCGTTCTTTCAGCAGCTTAGTTCTCGCAGAGTTGAGTCTTCGAAGGACTTCTTCGGACGATAATCCAGATTGAGTGACGATCTCATCTATTGTTTGGGCACTATAGAGAACACTCTTTCCTTCGAAGTTGCCATCTGGCGTAAATCCATAGGCAGATGTAAAAAGATCCAGATCGTCCTGATCCAGTACGTCACGAATTTGGGCCTCTGTCCATACGTAGTACTTCCCCTCCTCGCTCTCCGAATCGGCATCGAAAGAAGCGAAAAACCCGCCTTCTTCATGGCGCATTTCCAGCTGCAAGAAATCAAGTGTCCTCTCGACGATCTCTCGGAAAAGTTGTTTCCCGGAAACGAGCCATGCATGAAGATAAACATTGACAAGCAAGGCGTTGTCGTAGAGCATTTTTTCGAAGTGTGGTACCTGCCAATGCGTATCGACTGCATAGCGATGAAAGCCACCCGCGAGTTGATCGAAAATACCGCCTCGGGCCATGTGTTCGAGCGCGTGAACGGCCATCTCGAGTGCCAGTTTGTCCCCGTCACGGTGATGCTTCCGAAGTAAGAATTCGATCATACCGCTTTGTGGGAATTTCGGCGCGCCACCCCAACCTCCGTTCGACCAATCGTACGTCCGGAATAAAGTCTCGCTGGCTTTCTGGAATCCAGCTGGTTCGAGAGATTCCGCTTTTGATTGCGGGAGAAGGCGTGAGGCAACATGATCTTTTAGCTGTGTTCCTGCTTGTTCGATCTGCTGGCGGTTTTCTCGCCACCGATGGTCGACACCGAGTAGGATTTCTTTGAAAGAAGGCATGTTGAAGTGCGGGGTTGGCGGGAAATAGGTTCCGCCGAAAAAGGGCTTGGCCTGGGGTGTAAGAAAGACGGACAACGGCCAGCCGCCCTGACCGATCATGGCAACGACGGCATCCATGTAAATCGTATCGATGTCCGGCCTTTCTTCACGGTCGACTTTGATGTTGATGAAACGTTCGTTTAAGATTTCGGCGATAGCAGAGTCTTCGAAAGATTCGCGTGCCATAACGTGGCACCAATGACAGGCAGCATAGCCGATACTGAGGAAGATGGGTCTGTCGGTTTCTCGTGCTGCCCGGAGGGCTTCCTCGCCCCATGGATACCAATCGACGGGATTCTCCGCATGTTGTAAGAGGTATGGGGAACTTTCATATTTCAAGCGATTTGCCACGTTGTTCTCTCCATACTTTGATATCTAGGCATCATACCGCGAGATAATTATGTGTGGATGCGATGCGGATTCAGAAAGATCGTTCCAGGATGTTTTTCACCTCCGTTTGGGAAGGTGGTAGAATTTGCGCCATGTCTACACGGAATGGTGTTTTGGGTTTTCGCTGGTTGCCAGCATTAATCATGATGGGTTTGATTTTCATGTTTTCATCACTGCCAACCAGCCGAGTGCCGTATTTCGGGCAATGGGACCTGCTAATTAAGAAAGGCGGGCATGCGCTGGGATTTGGCATGCTTGGATTGGCATACGCTTATGCCTTGCCCTCCCGACTTTCACGCGGGCAGCGCTGGGTTCTCAGTCTCCTGATGGTCGTTCTCTTCGCCTTGAGTGATGAATTCCATCAATCCTTTGTGGAAGGCAGGAATTCGAGTCCGGTCGATGTTCTCATCGATACTGCGGGGGCAATGATTATGTTGACGCTGGGTTTGGCTTACTCTTCAAATTCAAGTTCGAAATCCACCTCTTGATCCTCACTCCAAAGTTCTCCCCGAGTTAAGGTGATCTCGCCGAACAGCGCGTCCTGCTGTACGGATACGCGATGTTGTTTGATCAATTCGAGAATGGCGATAAAGGAAACTACGATTTCAAGGCGAGATTGTGCGCCTTCAAGAACGGCGCGAAATGTCGTCTGTCTGGCGTTCGTTAAGTTATCGATAATTCGGCGGATTTTATCCCGGATGCGCACGTGATGGGGGATAATGACGTTATTAGTCACTGGGGTTTCTTCGATCGAAGTCAATGCATCGATTAGAGCCGCTCGAAGATCATCCAAGGTCACTTCCATCATATCCAATGTAGGCTCGATGACAGGTGGCGCGACAATTCGGATGTAGGATCGATAGCCATCGTTCATGCGTTGCGCCAGGATATTGGCAACCTGCTTGTATTTTTTATATTCGATGAGTTGCCGCGCAAGTGCGTCGCCTGGGTCTTCCTCGCCAGCTTCACGCTGCGGCGGGCGCGGAAGCAAGGCTTCGGATTTAATTTGGATCAAACGAGCTGCGATTACCAGGAATGACGTCAGATCCTCTAAATGATGTTCTTGTAAACGACGTAAATAGGATAGATATTGATCGGTAATCTGCGCGAGAGCGACTTTGGTGATATCAAGCTCTGCCTGTTCGATTAACTCCAATAACAGATCCAATGGACCGTCGTAAACCGGTAGGTGGATGACGTAGGTTTCCGTTTCGTTACTCATTGAACGAAGGCAGAGCGAATGGTTAGGATGAGGACGACGAGAATAAAAGTAGCGATGACAGCGAAAGTGATTTTTAAAAGTTGGGATTGTTCTTTCCTGCGCGCCATTTCAGCCTCGCGCACAGCTTGTATTCGTTTCCGGTCGACCTCTTGAAGATCACGGATGCGTTGTTGTGATGAGTGTTCTTCGCTTTCTTTAATACGGGCAGCTTGTTCTCGAGCCTGGCGTAGGCGGTAGGGTCCCGAATCGAGATCGGAATGCCGCATCATCACCTGGCTGACGAGGGTCAATGGCTCTCCACAGGCAATACATTCTTCGCTTTCGGGTGAATTGGGTTCATGGCAAGATGGGCAGATCAACATATTATGGGGTTGGATGCTGCCACAATAAGCGCATTCGAAAAATTCGTTTTTGATCTGCACGTTGGGCGCACTACAAACTGGACAGTTCATAGCATTTCTACGCTCACTGTATTTGTATTTCCATGATTGCATGATTATACCATCGGCGGTTATCGTAAAAGGATTCGATGGCGGTTATATTTATTATCAATGAAGCGTTCGGTTTCTGCGCGACCAAATGCGTTTTTTCGCATCCAATACATAGAGCCGAATGTTTAAGCTGCGTCATGGTATCATGGCGTGTGAATATTCTCTTACGATAAGAACAATGGAGTAGATAGATCATGAAAAACGAGCCAATCAACGTCACGGACGACAATTTCGAGAAGGCGGTCTTACAATCCGAAATCCCGGTTATTGTGGATTTTTGGGCGCCGTGGTGCGGACCCTGCAAAATGGTGTCGCCGATGCTAAAGAAGATCGCGGGTGAGTATGATGGAAAAATGATGG
Organism: Anaerolineales bacterium; assembly: GCA_034430895.1. Lineage (GTDB taxonomy): Bacteria > Chloroflexota > Anaerolineae > Anaerolineales > E44-bin32 > WVZH01. The sequence goes on from DAOUDW010000103.1 coordinate 18,930, forward strand.
TCGCAAAAGTCAACACGGACGAAAATCCGAAATGGGCCATGGATTACGGTATCCAGGGCATCCCGACGATGTTGTTCGTCGCAGGCGGTAAAATCGTCCATCACCAGGTTGGCGCTGTGCCCGAACCCTACTTGCGCGACATGATCGATACGTTCCTGAGTACGGTCAACGAAGCCGTTGAGAATTAAGAAATCCTCGAGCAAGTAAACGATCACGCCAGCAGGTCCGATTCCACACTTTCGGCGCTTCGTCACCATAGCGTGCTGGAATGGAGTGGCCCGAGGCGTGAAGCCTAGAAAAAGTCGGAGGCGATGATTATCCATCGTCTCCGCTTCTTGTTCTCACGATCGAGCAGTTAACTCTTGTAAGAGTTGCCAAAGAATACCGCGAGGTTGACTATCTCCCTCTGGATGATGTGCCCCAGATAAATCCCTCGATACGTCGTAATATACGGCGTAACAAAGACCGCAGCTTCGCCAGCGAGAACAAGATGTTGCGGCGCATGCGTTGTGTGCGGGAAATCCTTTTCTCGCGAGAGACCCATCGGAGTGTCATCGCACCCCAGGTGAGACCGCCACCGAAGCCGACGAGTACGATGTTGTCACCTGCTTGAATACGCCCATTTTCCACAGCTTCACAGAGGGCCATAGGGATCGATGCGGCGGATGTATTTCCGTAACGATCGAGATTGATCATAAAGCGATCCATCGGTATGCGCAGATTACGAGCCGCTGTCTCGATGATGCGCCGATTGGCTTGATGGGGAACAATGAGCTGGATATCGTCGAGTAATAATCCTGCCATTGAAACGGATTCCCTGGTTGCAGAGGCCATCACTCGTGTCGCGAATCGGAAGACATCCCGTCCTTTCATCTGCAACGTGTGCAAACCCTGTTCGACAGTTTCAATGGACGCGGGCTGATGACTGCCACCAGCGGGCACGATCAGTAAATCCTTCCCTGATCCATCCGAACGCATTACTGCGGAGAGAACGCCTCCAGGCGAATCCCGGCCTTCGAGGATGAAAGCCCCGGCACCATCGGCGAAAAGAATACATGTTCTTCGATCCTCCCAATCGACCAGGCGACTGAGGGTTTCAGCACCGATTACCAAGGCGTTATTGATCGAACCGGATCGGATCGCTTGAGCGGCCATGTTGAGTGCAAAAATAAAGCCGGTGCAGGCTGCGAGCAGGTCGAAAGCACCCGCTCGGGAGGCGCCGATATTATCCTGAACCAGACAGGCTGTAGAAGGGAGTAAGTAATCCGGGGAGGATGTGGCGACGATAATCAGATCCAGGTCGTGGGGATCCAACTGGCTTTTCCGCAGGGCGTTAATTGCCGCTTCCGTCGCTATGGTAGAAGTCGTCTCGTGGGGGGCAGCGATTCTACGTTCACGAATACCCGTCCGACTCATAATCCAATCGTCGTTCGTGTCAACCATTTGTGCCAAATCGTCATTTGTCATTACGTGCTCAGGCGCGTACATACCCCAAGCCGTAATGTGTGCGTAACGCGTCATAATGACTATTCAACCCCCAGGGGTTTACTCAGGATCAAACATGCATTATGTCCGCCGAATCCAAATGAATTGCTCATCACGTGCGTCAATTCGGAAGCTCTTAATTGATTGGGGACATAATCCAAATCACAAACTGGATCGGGTGTAGTGTAATTGATCGTCGGCGGGATTATGGATTCCTGAATAGCCTTGACGCAGATGACAGCTTCGACGCCGCCGGCTGCACCGGTCAGGTGGCCGGTCATCGATTTGGTGGAGGAAATCGGCACCTCGTACGCCAATTTCCCAAACGTGGTCTTTATCGCAGCCGTCTCGCTGGCGTCATTGAGGCTCGTGCTGGTACCATGGGCATTGATGTAGTCAATGTCCTCAGGTTTCAAGCCCGCGTCGTCAAGCGCAAGTTGCATACAAGTGGCTGCGCCTGCGCCACCCTCGGCGGGTGCAGAAACATGGAAGGCATCGTTCGTCGCTGAGTATCCGCTGATCTCCACAAGGATGGGCGCATTCCTTGCCTGGGCATGTTCCAGTTCTTCAAGAATGAGTACGCCAGCACCTTCTCCCACGACAAATCCATCTCGGTCAAGATCGAATGGGCGGGAGGCTGTAGCCGGATCGTCGTTGCGTGATGAGATGGCATCGATTACGTTAAAGCCAGCCATGGCGATGTCGATAATGGGTGCTTCGCTGCCACCGGTGACCATGACATCCGCTGCGCCGCGTCGGATCATCTCGGTGGCTTCTCCGATGGCGTTCGATGCCGATGCACATGCCGTGACGATTGCCATATTCGGACCACGTAATCCATACGATATCGCAATCTGTCCGACGGCACTATCCGGCAGCATCATGGGGACCAGGAAGGGACTGATGCGTCTTGGACCTTGTTTACGGAATTTGACATTTTCCACCATGAGGGTGCCCAGACCGCCGATGCCGCATCCCATGACGACGCCAATTCGCTCACTTTGTTTTTCGTCGTATTCGAGCCTGGATTGTTGGAGCGCTTCTTCGGTCGCTACGAGTGCGAATTGGGTAAAGCGATCCGTGCGACGTGCGAGACGTCTTCCCAGATGAATAACTGGATCGAAATCCTTCACTTCAGCGGCAATCTGGGTTTTTAATTCCTTGGGATCGAACAACGTAATCGGTCCGGTACCGGAGCGACCGTTCTTGATGCCGTCCCAGGTGGAGTTGGTGTCATTTCCGAGAGGGCTGATACAGCCAATTCCAGTTACCACAACACGATTTCGTGCCACGTCTAACTCCTTAAATATTCGAATCGATGATCTCGCACGGATTAAACACCACGTCTAACGATAAGGTGCGGCGATGTTCTCGGGTGGCTGTGCTAGAATCGGAAGGAAGTAGGACAATTCGTTTGGATTGGAATGGGAAACACGTCATGATACTCGTCACAGGAGGTCCCAATTTTATCGGTCGGGGTGTCATCCGACAGTTGACGGCGTATGGTTATTCCGTGCGCAGTTTGCTGCGGCCGTCGCAAAAATCACCCAATTTACCGTCGGGTGTTTCTGTGGATGTTACCCTGGCGGCCTTGAATGACCGGCGTGGTGTTCGAGCGGCCATGGTGGATATCGATACGGTGATTCACCTGAGTGACCACATCGGTCCAACGCACACCTCTCGTCACCTTGACATGGAGGTGATCGGAACGCAGAACCTGGCAGAGGCTTGTGCGGACGCGGGTGTGGAACGCATGATCTACCTCAGTTATCTCGGTGCTGATCGTTCTGCGGCATACCCCGCAATGCGGGCGAAAGCAATGGCAGAAGAACACCTGCGTGCAAGCGGCGTACCTTACACGATCCTTCGTACAGCAATTTTGTTCGGTAGAGATGATTTTTTCACCGTGCCGATGGCGAAAATACTGTCCGTCGCCCCGCTATTTTTCCCAATGCCAGGAGATGGTTCGGTCCTTCTCCAACCACTTTGGATCGAAGATCTGGCCACCTGTATCACTTGGATCCTGGACGAGCGCGAAACTATTGGTGCGACGTTTGAAATCGGAGGCCCGGAATATCTCTCCTTCCGTCAAATCCTGCAGCTAATCATGCGTGCTGCGAGTTGTCCGCGGATTGTATTCTCAACGCGCCCACCTTACCTGCGTCTCGGTGCACGTTTATTTGAGTGGCTGTTGCCGAGAAGCCCTGTAAGCCCGCTATGGGTCGACTACCTGGCAGTAAATCGGACAGCGGATCTTAACACGCTTCCAAGTGTTTTTGGTTTGCAGCCCTCCCGTATGGAAGATAACATAGACTATTTACACGAACGAAATTGGGGATGGGAATTGCTCGCCCAGCAATTCTCAAGGGGACGTAATTGATGAACGATGACAAGATTATCATCCGACCCTTGCAATCCTTTGACGATATAGAACTGGCTGAAGCATTACAACTTCTCGTCTGGCCAGGTAGTGAGATGGAGATTGTGCCCAATCACTTATTACTAAGCATCGCCCAGAGTGGAGGTGTCGTCCTGGGTGCATTCGATGGTGAAATGCTCGTGGGGATCGTAATGGGGTTTTTAGGCACCGATTCGATGAGCTCTGGACGTGTGGCAATGGCACGTTTAAAGCATTGTTCGCATTTGTTGGGTGTCCATCCGGGTTATCGCAATCGCGGCATTGGCTATCAGCTTAAACTTGCCCAACGCAATGCTGTAAAGCGTGATGGAATCCGGTTAATTACCTGGACATACGATCCTCTAATGAGTATCAAAGCTCATCTCAATATCCGCCAGCTGGCCTCGATCTGCAGGATTTACGTGCATGATCTTTACGGCAAACTGCAAGATGAATTGAACGAGGGTGTTCCCACAGATCGGTTCCAGGTTGAGTGGTGGATTACATCCTCGCGTGTGGATGCTCGGGTGGACAATCAACGGTTGCCTCTCGACCTGGCGAATTACCTTAGCGCAGGAGCGGCAAAACTCAATCCTTGTGTGTTGAACGAGCAAGACTTGCTAATACCAGCGGAAGAATGGTTCACACCAGATGGCAATCTATTGTTGATTGAGATACCCTCAGATTATCTCCATTTGAAGAAACTGGATATCGAGCTGGCACGTGCCTGGCGGAAGCATTCTCGTGAAATTTTTGAGTATGTCTTCGCCGAGGGATTTATAATTACTGATTTTGTTTATCTCAAAGGCGAGACAGTCCCTCGATCGTATTACGTACTCTCACACGGCGAGAGCCGCCTGGGTTGATGATAATCAATCGAATCGCAAATACGTCATGTTAATTGGTGAAATACATATCCGTTACTACGGCGTGCCGAAAATCTGAGTTAGCCAATCGATCGAAGCCGCGCCCGAGTAAGCGATGAGAAGCATTTTCAGCGTTTTGCCGATTATTGCCCAGAAGAGGAAAGTCCGGATGGGCATTCTCAATGCTCCGGCCGCCGCGCCTCCGAGATCGAAAAGCGGATTCGGAATGAAGGCTAAGATCAAGATTGCCCATCCGCCATATTGTTCGGTCCATTTTTCGATGCGTTGATACGTTGGATTGTCATCGATGATACCCCGACCGCTGAAGCCAGCCAGGTAACCTGTGAGCTCGCCGATCGCTGCGCCGCTTCCGGCAGCGATCGCCACTCCGATGGGATTGAAAACCGCGCCCAATGCGAAGGTAAACGCGATCCCAGGTGCTGGCAGGATGACCGTCGCGTTCGCCAGGATCGAAAGCAGAAAAATCCCTGGATAGCCATATGCTTTCAATTGGTCGAGCTGATCGCGGAGCGCGATGATTACAAGGGTGATCGCCACGACCAGTAAAAATGCTGTAATGCGGATGAGTGTCAGACGCCATCCGCTGATGCCGGATCGCTCGTTCACGATTCCTTAATTTCGATCGTTTCGATCGTAACGGCAGGCGCGTTGGTGTTGCGTGGATCTCGTTCAGGTATCGATAGAAAAACATCGAGGCCATCGCTGACGCGGCCGAAAACGCTGTGTCGATCATCCAAGTGGGGGGTGGCCACGTGGGTGATGAAGAATTGAGAGCCATTCGTTCCCGGACCTGCGTTTGCCATCGAAAGAATCCCTGGACCATCATGCCGTAAGCTTGGGTGGAATTCATCTTCGAAGCGATATCCGGGCCCTCCCATTCCCGTTCCCGTTGGGTCGCCTCCTTGTACCATAAAATTATGGATCACGCGATGAAATATAACGCCGTCATAGAAGCCGTCCTTGGCGAGGAAGACGAAGTTGTTAACGGTCTTGGGCACTTTGTCGGCATACAAGTCGATAACGATTTCACCAATGTCGGTTTTGATGGTCGCCGAGTAGCCTTTTGTGGTATCGATAATCATCGGGGGTGGAGATGCGTATTGTTTTTCGGACATAGTTCGCTCCTTGCGGGAATGGTTTCTCGTGTTTCATTACTCCTCGATACGATCAGCGAGGCTGCCAGTGAAAATCGAGAGTAATTACTGCCTGGCCAGCATTTCACCAATTCGCGCCACGACCATGTTCATGGCAACGGTGTTATGCCCGCCTTCAGGGATGATGACATCGGCCTGGCGTTTGGAAGGTTCGACAAATTCCAGGTGCATGGGACGAACGGTCGTCATGTACTGCTGAATCACCGAATCAACCGTACGTCCGCGTTCAAGCAGATCGCGCTGTAAACGACGGATAAAGCGAATATCATCGGGCGTATCAACGAAGATTTTCGCGTCGAACAAGTTGAGCAGGGTTTCATCGGCGAATATCAGGATCCCTTCAACAAGAATCACTCTCTGGGATTCAATATGCAGGGTTTGATCGGTGCGAGTATGAGTCGTGAAATCATAAATTGGGACTTCGACTGTTACTCCCCGTTTCAAGGCCTGGATATGCTCGACGAGCAGTTCGGTTTCTAATGCATCAGGATGGTCGAAATTAATCGATTGGCGTTCTTCAATCGTTAGTTCACCCAAATCCCGGTAATATGAATCGTGCGGCAGAAAGGTAATTTTATCGGCGCCGAGTCGGCGGAGGATCACATTGGCTACGGTGGTTTTTCCCGAACCCGTACCGCCTGCGATTCCGATTACGATGGGAGAGGATTGATCGCTCATGGCCTGATTATACGCGCCGAATGTTCCAGCGAAAAGTCGCCAGGCTTACAAAACTGCTTCGATTAACCAGTAGGATTAATCATCGGGCTGAAATTTAAAAGAAAGCTTCACTTTCGCCCGGTAGGCAACGACTTCTCCGTCGTCGATTTGCATGTCCAGTTCAACGACCTCGGCAATGCGCAACTCACGCAGGCTCTGTGCGGCTGTCGAAATGGCCGCCTCCGCGGCTTTTTCCCAGGATACAGTACTCGTACCTACCAATTCGATCATTTTGTAGACACTGTTGTCCATTTGGTTGCCTCCTTTTCTGCGACATGGATAAAGAAACGACTCTTCCAGACATCGTAGCAATTCTTGTTGTGCGTTTCAAGTATATCGGATGACATTTTACGAGGTGAGTTGGGGCTTGTGCACGGTTCTCGGATCTATATAAAGACATCTATTCGTTAAACCCGCTGCTCTCAGGGCGTCTCACGGCTTCCTGGAAGGTGTTAGAAGACGATTTTCAGTTATTAATCAGGAAATCGAATGGTGATTTCTTGCTTAGGGATGGCCAAATCTCAGAAATGGGATGATTGGATTTCGATTTTTACAAAATATGGATTTGAAGCCAGCGGAGGGACTCGAACCCTCGACCTATCGCTTACGAAGCGATTGCTCTGCCATCTGAGCTACGCTGGCGGTGCGAGCGATTATACCAATTGGCGTAATCGCTTGGCAAGGAATTCGCACTGGGGCATAATCCTTCTTATGCGTATTGCGATGCTTTCCTATCACACTTGTCCATTGGCCACACTCGGGGGCAAGGATACCGGCGGCATGAATGTCTATGTGCGCGACCTGACCCGTGAGCTGGGTTATCGCGGGGTCGGTGTTGACGTCTTCACGCGCTCCCAGGACGAACATGTCCCACACGTGTTACATGACCTGGGGTATGGAAATCGAATTGTGCACATACCGGCAGGCCCCGAGACCATGGTTGAAAAAACGAAACTCATCGATCACATTGATGAGTTTGTGGATGGCATTGAAGGCTTTGCAAGATTAAAACAAATCGAATATCAGTTGATCCACAGCCATTATTGGCTCTCCGGACTGGCGGCGGTTAAATTACGTGAAAAATGGAAGATACCTTTCATTCATATGTTTCATACGCTTGCGGTGATGAAGGATCGCGTGGCGCGTTCATCCGATGAGGTTTCCTCGGATCAGAGAATCGAAGGTGAACGGCGTCTGCTAAATGAGGCTGATCGAGTCATCGCATCCACGCGGGCGGAGTTGGCGCAAATCCAATGGCTCTATCAGGCGGATACCTCGAATGTTGCTGTAATCCCTCCGGGCGTGGATACGAGCCGCTTTTATCCCATCGATCAAGACGAAGCACGGGAATTCATTGGTGTTCCTTGTGAACATCGCATGGTGCTCTTCGTGGGGCGGATCGAGGCGTTAAAAGGGATTGATACATTGATCGAGGCCGTGGCACTCATGCGTGGGCAGGAAGCATTCGGTACGCACCCATTTTGTCTTGTTGTGATCGGTGGTGATCCTGATGTCAGTCGTACGGAAATGACGACCGAAATGGAACACCTGCAGGAATTATGCGAGACGAAAGGTCTGAGTGATTTGGTCCTCTTTTTAGGTAAACGAGATCAGGATACGCTGCAGTATTATTACTCCGCGGCTGAGGTTGTGGTGGTGCCTTCGCACTACGAATCCTTTGGCCTTGTTGCTTTGGAAGCGATGGCTTGCGCAACACCCATTGTGGCATCGGAAACCGGAGGGCTTGCATATTTAGTACAGGACGGAGAAACCGGTTTTCATGTGCCTATCGGGGAACCGGAGGCCCTGGCTGAAAAACTACAACTTTTACTTAAGGATGATGAACTACGGCAAAGACTTGGGCGTCAGGCAGCGCAATATGCGCAGGCATACGCCTGGTCCGTAGTCGTTGATCGGCTCATCGAAGTATATGATTCGCTAATTAATAAAAAACCCACATGAGGCAGATATCGACGACTTTCGATTCGTAAGTTGGTTATTCCAATTCTTCCGGACAGAAGTCGAGTGAATCTGTAACGTTGATAAACAGTCGTCCAAACCGTCGTTCAATTTCACCTGTGGCGATGATGCATGTTCCGTTCTTAATATTATGTTCCGATTCGTAGTCGTAGAATGCAAATGAGCCCATCTCCTCGGTAAATATTGCGACGAACGGAAGCTCACTTGATTCACGCCACCAGCGCTTCATATCACCGTAAACACACATCGTTGTGCCCAAGTCGGATATCGTTACTTGATCCCAGCGCACGCAGTCACCATAGGTAGCCCCGATATCAGAAGTTGGAGTGTTGCTTACAAGCGGGGGTAGTGTCGCCGCGTAGAGTGGTTCTGGCGTGGAAGCAACGGTCTCGGTTGGTGTTGGTTCTGGTGTGAGCAGTGCTCCGATGATAGTCTTGCCCGGACCAACGATGAGCACAATCACTCCCACGGCCAACCCGATCACAATCAATAGAGAAATAATTCCCCGCACAAACGGTGGTACGCTTTTGATGCGCGATTCTTCCGAAGCAATCTCATTCTCGTCAGAAACCAACTCGGAGATGGGGCGAAGCCCGCTTGCCTCAGAGTCCAGTCTTCGTTTTCGAAATCCTGGCAAACGGCTGCTAGGAGGCTCAAAAATGGAATGGATGGGTGATGATTCCACCGACTGCGCCCACTCATCATCAGCCGGTTCGGGTTGGGATACTTCCGGCAATTCCGCAGGCAGGATTTCCTCGGAGGTGGGCTTCTCCGGAGGTGCATCCTCAGGATGTGCTTCACGCCGCAGGGAGGCAATTAATGCATCTGGATCCTTCGGTTCGGGAATTGCTGGCTTTGATGGTGAAGGAGCATCGGGTAGACCGATGTCTGAAATCTCAGACTCGATGGATGAGAAAAAATCCGGTTCCTGGGAATCTCCGAATCGTTTGCCACACAGCGGGCAGTCTTCCAGGCCGATTTCAATCCACTCTGCGCAGTATGGGCATTTCTGCAAAGTGGACATCCATATGGGTTGCTCAATATCTCGGCGACAGAATCGGCAAAAGATTGCTTCTTCGCGGATTTCTTCGCCGCAGTGTGGGCATTTGCGCGTCATGAATGATCGCCTCGTTCTATGATTATGCTGCTAATTTTAGTCAGCCGTAGAATTTATGCAATGAGTCTTAACTACCATTGTTTGGAAGAGGAAGCCAACATTGATTTACGGGGAGATGTGCCTTCATCGATCCGAATGTTGTTTATTGAAACAGCAGACTGCAAATGGATACTGTCGAGTGGTGTTCGGAATCAGCTGGACAGTGTTCGTATGCAACCATGGTTCCCTGCAGGGGTTCCAGGATTTTCATCGCCAGGTAGATTGGTGCAACGCCGCATATGTTGTTGCAATCTTTGTTCTGAAAGATGATGTCCAGAAAGGAATCCGCATCACCTTTGCAGATGACATCGATGAGTGTCTGGTCATCATGCATAAGGCGGGCGTGATCCTGTAAATCGAGTGCTTTTCCTCCAAAGACCGGTCCAACGTGGGCTAAATCGGCTGCTGCGACAATCAGGGTTCGTTTCTGGGCGCTGAATTCTCGTAAGACATCAATGGCACGTACGAGGAATTCATCGTCTTCGATGTTGGCTACGTCATTCCAGTAGGGCATAAAAGAACCGCACAGAATCGGCAGCATTTCACAAGGTTCCCCTCGACGCATGTGGTGCAACCAGACGGCGGCCAATTCGATTGAATGCTCGCTGCGGTGAAAGAATTCGCCACGAAAGGCCAATTCCGGTCCGATTGTATCAGCCAGGGGATCAACCAGTTGTATGGGATTTGGTAAAACACCGAAGGGTGTGGCGTAGTGTTGGTGTGTCAGGGTGAGGGATCGATCCAAGCCATGATGATCGGTGCCTAAAATTACTACGAGTTCGGCGGAGCGTACTGCCTCTTGAGCGTGTGCCCAACCTTCAGCGTACACACGCCAGCCACGTTCGTAATCGATATGTGGACTAATCAAGCCGCGAATCTTCGTGTTCTCTGGTTCCACATCCCCGATTTGATCGAGGTAATCATCCAGCGATTGGTGCAAGTCATCGGCTTCTTCGGGATAGGACTTACCAGCGAGGTTGGCTGGACGGTAGGGTGCACGGCGATATTCTTCGAGCTTTTCTTCAATGATGGCTTTGGATGTGTTGTTATCGAGTAAATAAGCTTCATCGAGGGATTGGAACAGCTCCTTGATGTCCGTTTGTGTTATATGAAAGTTATATTCACTCGACAGGATTTCTGGCATGGCGTTAATTTCCACGGTGCCATCGAACAAACGCAATGCCGCGGTGAGCTCCTCTGGAATGAGGACGACGCGATCGCTTAACTGCAGTGGATCGCGCAATAAGAGAAGCGGTTGGTTGTGATGAACCACCGGATGGATTTCGATATACCGCAAGCGCGGGTAGGTGTATTGATCGACTTTTTCCATGCCTTTCATCCGGATGTATACCCGAGACTTCCGCGTTGATCAAGTGTATGCGCTCTCTTGTGGTAAGGCAACCTCAAGGACCGCGTTGGATGTTTTTCCGACGGAATGCAAGGAAATCCACAAATTTTCGCACCCTTTTTTATTTTTCGGGTTATTCATATGAGGATTTGAAGCCAAGATTCATCCTTCACATATCAAGAAAGCGCGATATAATGAGCGGTTATCGTTCCGCAAGAATGTCAAGGATGGGTTTTGCTGTAAATCGAATTCCCCGAAGCAGGAGAGGAGTAGAGAGAATGAGTATCAGCCAACTTGCAGGATCGATCAAGGAATCTTCCACTCTGGCTTTGAATGAAAAGGCGCGCGTATTGCGATCGAAAGGTGAGCCGGTAATTCATCTCGGTGTTGGTGAGCCGAAAAACCCGGCCCCGATTGCGGCTCTGTTGAGTTCAGCAGCCAAGCTAAACACTGGCGATATCAAATATACGCCCACGGGCGGTTTGCCTTCCTTGAAAAAAGCCATCGTGCGATACATGGAAGAGAATTACAACAGGAGAGTCGATCCGGAAAATATCATCGTATCCACCGGTGCGAAACAAAGTCTCTATAACATATTGTATTCGATTATCGATCCACAGGATGAAGTCATCCTCCTGGCGCCATACTGGGTCAGTTATCCGGAGATGGTAAAGATGGTCCACGGTGTCCCTGTCATGGTGACGCCCGAAGATGGCACCTTCCATCCCCGTATGGAGGACATCGAACGTCAAGTTACGAGCTACACCAAAGCGATTATCATCAACAGCCCGTGCAATCCATCCGGCGTCGTGTACTCGCAAGAGTTTATTAGCGAGGTCGTCCAGTTCTGCGAGGAGAAAGGCATATATCTCATCCTCGATGACATCTATCAAAAATTGGTGGAAAATGGTGTGCGACCTGCTAATGCGTACGACTACACCAAGAAAAATCTTGAAGACAGCAAACTGATTATCGTTAACGGGGTTTCAAAGCTTTATGGAATGACCGGATTTCGAATTGGGTGGGTCGTTGCTCGGCGCAAGTTGATTGAGACCATGGCGAAAATTCAGAGTCAAATCACCTCCAATGCCTCCGTGATCTCTCAGGCTGCGGCGGAAGGTGCACTGCTCGGGGTGCAGAGCGTTGTCGAAAACCTGCGCTTAGAAATACAAAACCACCGTGAGGTGATGATTCGGGAATTGGAAGCCTTCAATGGTGTGCGCCTGATCAAGCCGCAAGGGACATTTTATTGCTTTCCTGACTTCCGTGCGTATGAGACCGATTCGATTAAATTGTCCAAATTCCTGTTGGAGAAAGCGCTGGTTGTTACGGTTCCTGGTATCGATTTTGGCATGGAAGGCCACCTGCGGTTGAGTTATGCCGGCTCGATTAAAGATGTGACCGAAGGTGTCGAGCGATTGAAGTGGGCCTTGGATCCGAAAGCACCCAATGAGATCTACATCGGAGATCGTAAACTGGAGAGGGATTGGCTATGAACAATATAATGAACATAAAATCACCAGCACAGTCTGAAGCGGGAGTGCTGCGTTCTGATTATGGGATTGAAAATCACGGTCTAACCCATCTGGGGAATGTTTACTGGAATCTGCCTACCGAAGCGTTATATGAGGAATTCACATTCCGCGGCGAAGGAAAAATCTCCCACATGGGGTCGATGCTGGTCAAATCCGGGAAGCACACGGCGCGAGCTGCTAATGATAAATATGTTGTGCGGGAAGGCACGACGGAAGACGACATCTGGTGGGGCGAGTACAACCGCCCGTACAGCCCAGATAAATTCAATGAGCTTCTCTCACGTCTCCAGGGCTACCTACAAGGTCGCGATGTGTTCGTACAGGATTGTTTCGTCGGTGCCGATGAGGAACATCGATTGCCGATTCGTATCATCGCCGAATATGCCTGGCACAGCGTTTTTGCGCGGAACATGTTCGTCCTGCCGGAGAACGCCGAAGCCTATCGCCAGCATGTGCCTCAGTTTACGGTAATCGCCGTCCCATCGTTTTTGGCATCTCGTCCGATCGACAGCACGCGAACGGATACGTTTATCACACTCAACTTCGATCAAAAATTATGCATCATCGGTGGGTCGGCATACGGCGGTGAGATCAAGAAATCAGTGTTCACATTAATGAATTATCTGCTCCCGTTGGACGGGGTGATGCCCATGCATTGCTCCGCAAATGTGGACGATGAAGATGATGACGATGTGGCCTTGTTCTTTGGCCTCTCCGGGACGGGAAAGACCACGCTGTCCGCCGATCCAAATCGTCGTTTGATCGGGGATGACGAGCATGGTTGGAATGATCGAGGGATATTCAATTTTGAGGGTGGCTGCTACGCCAAGGTGATTCGACTGTCTCCGATTGCGGAGCCTGAAATCTATGCCTGCACCCATCGTTTTGGAACCATCCTCGAGAACGTGATCGGTGACCCGATCACGCGTCTCATCGATCTCGATGATGATGAAATTACAGAAAACACGCGTGCATCCTATCCGCTCGAATACATCGATAATGCTATGCCGGAAAAAAAGGCCGGGCATCCGAATAATATTATCCTGCTCACTTGTGATGCGTCGGGTGTGATGCCGCCGATCGCTCGCCTTTCCATAGATCAGGCGCTCTATCAATTCATTTCAGGCTATACGGCGAAAGTTGGTGGGACTGAGGTTGGCCTGGGTGCGGAACCTAAAATTACTTTCAGCACCTGTTTCGGCGCACCTTTTATGGTTCACCATCCATCGTTTTACGCCGAGTTGCTGCGACGCAAGATCGAACATTACAACGTCAACTGCTGGCTGTTGAACACCGGCTGGGTTGGGGGGGCGTACGGTGTGGGAAAACGCATCAGCATCAAGTACACGCGGGCGATGCTGACTGCAGCACTGGAAGGTTCGCTGAATAAAGTGAAGTACACCAAGGATCCGGTTTTTGGCTTCGAGGTACCCAAGACATGCCCGGATGTGCCATCGGAAGTGTTGGATCCTGCTTCTTCCTGGCCAAGCAAGAAGGAATATATGAAGAAGTACACGCAACTGGCTATGCGGTTCGTGGATAACTTCAAACAGTTCGAAGCGGATAGTCCTCCGGCAATCATTAAAGCAGGACCGCAGGTATAATTATTGAAGTTTGTTCTGATTTCATGATCGTGATTGGTTTCAATCCGGAGTCGATGGTCCGTGGAAAGCAACCGTTCTACAACACAGAAGCATCCGTATCGCACCAAGCGAAACGCGAACTACACGCTTGCAATACGTTTCCTGGTGGCGGGTTTTATCCTCAGTACGATGGTGGCGGCCATCATACTATTTCACGTCATGCGTGATAAGACGGCCAGCTACACGGGTATGGGCCTCGACCCCTTTGAGGCTGTCGGTGGGGATGAGTTGTATCAATCCGCAGATCCAAACAGCACCCCGACATTGATTTCGATTCCAGTACAGCCCAACCCATGGGACGGCAAGGAACGAGTAACCATCCTGATCATGGGTGTGGATTATCGTGACTGGCTCGAGGGGGAGGGTGCACCGCGCAGTGACACGATGATGCTTGTTTCTCTCGATCCGATCACCAATCAGGCCAGCTTGATGTCCATCCCGCGCGATCTATGGGTGGAAATTCCCGGCTTCGGCTACAACCGTATTAATACTGCCTATCGCTTTGGGGAGAGTGCACGCCTTCCTGGGGGAGGACCTGCGTTGGCGATGCAAACCGTCGAGAAATGGATCGGCGTTCCTATCGGCTACTACGCGGTCATTGATTTTCACACGTTTGAGGACATGATCGACGAGATCGGCGGTATCGATGTGGTTGTCGAGGAGCGGATCAAGATTTCAGCGATCGATCGCCATCAGCGCTGGCTCGAAACGGGCCCTCAACATCTGGATGGGCCCGATGCGCTGGCTTTTGCCCGCGTCCGCAAGAGTGCCGGCGGCGACTTCGGACGCGCCGATCGGCAGCAGCAGGTGGTCGTGGCGGTCCTCGAGCGTCTTGTGAGTTTGGATATGCTGCCCAGTTTGATTCAGAAAGCGCCTAGGTTATATCAGGAGCTTTCTGAAGGTGTGCGAACCAATCTATCCCTCGAGCAGATGGTGAAGTTGGCCTGGTCTGCCATAAAGCTGGAATCGGGTGACATTCACCGCGGTGTGATCGGGCCACCGAAGATGATCGGCTTTTACACTCGTCCGGATGGTGCGCAGGTGCTGCGAGCCGTGCCCGACGCGATTCGGGTATTGCGCGACGAGCTGTTTGTGGAGACCAGCGCTTTTGGGCCATCCCCGGCTGGGGCGCCCTGAGGCTGATAAAAAGATATGACTGAAGAGACACGTCCTCATCCTGCCAATTCCCAAGACACGCAGGCGCACAGTCCATCGCTTGGTGATACGCAGCCCGTGCATACGAATCATCCCCAAGCTGCGAGCAGGCGATTGTGGCCTTGGATCATTGCCGTACTGGGTTTCCTCTTTGTCGTTTTGGGCATTGCCGTGATCGCCGGCTATTCCGCCGGTTTGAAGATACGAGAAGAATCAGGCATTGCCAATGCAGCACAAGTAAGCAAAGAACAATTCGATGCAGGCGTTGAAGATTTCCTTGCCGGCCGCTATGAACTGGCCCGTCAACGAATCGAATACGCACTCAAATTGGATCCGGATTTTGAAGGTGCGAGTGAAATCCTGGGCATGATCATGATGGAATTGGACCAGCCGACCCCGACGGTAAAACCTCTCAACTCGCCCACACCTTCGGTAACCCCGGATTTGGATTCGATCGAAGGGATTTTCGGCAGTGCACAGGAGGCATTCAGCCGCGAGGATTGGGACAGCACCTTGAAATACCTCCTCATTCTGCGCGGAGAGGACTCCGACTATCGACTGGCCGAAGTGAACCAATTGATGGCAGTCGCACTGCGCGAACGGGGGATGGCAAAATTGTATCGTGGCGAATTGGAACAAGGCGTCTACGATCTCAATCTCGCCGAGCGTTTCGGCCCGCTCGATAACCAGGCGATCAGCTGGCGCAATTCCGCGGCATTTTTCATGTTCGCCAACAGTTACTTTGGCCTGGATTGGGCGCTGGCATCGGAATATCTGGGACAAATCTGCGAGGCGCAAATCTGGGGCGCTTGCTACAAGTATGCTGATGCTGCGAAAGAATATGCCCTGCTATTGGTCGAAGAAGGGGATTTCTGCCTCGCCAGTTACTACCTGAGTGAATCCCTTGCTAATCGGGATGATGGCGCTTTGGCGCCGACGGCGACGAAAGTCCAGCGCGTTTGCTTGACGGCGACGGTCACACCGCCGACATCGACACCGACTCCAACCGGCAGCGCAACCGCGACGTTTCCCTACGAGTCATCGACACCGACCGCTACGCTTTCCGGTGACACGGCCACACCGACGTCGACTGATTCTGCGTCCGCCACGCCGACGGCAACTTCCGATGCGTCACCGACGAGCACATCGACTCCGACGGCTACCTCCACGCCGACTCCCACCGCAACAGATACCCTCACTCCGTAAAAATGATCGAACCCCCAAACGACCAGGGCAGTGCGATGTCGCTGCGGGTTGTATTTCGTACCTGGTGGCCGCTGGCGTTTAGCTGGATGCTCATGGCAGTGGAGCTGCCGGTCATGGGCGCGGCGATCGCACGTCTGGCGAATCCGCAGATCAACCTGGCGGCCTGGGGTGGGGTGGTTTATCCGCTGGCATTAATCATCGAAGCGCCGATCATCATGCTGCTTTCCGCATCGACCGCACTGAGTAAAGACCTGGATTCGTACGTGCGTATCCGCAAGTACATGCTCTGGATGGCGGGTGTATTGAGTTTGTTGCATGTGTTGGTAGCTTTTACACCGCTCTACGATGTGGTAGTAGTGCGCTGGATGGGTGTGCCATCCGAAATCGTGGAGCCGGCGAGAATCGGTTTGCGTTTGATGTTGCCCTGGACGGGAGCGATTGCTTACCGGCGTTTCCAGCAAGGCGTGCTCATCCGTTTTGGACACTCTGGTGCGGTGGGCATGGGCACCATCGTTCGCCTGTGTGCCGATCTGTTTGTCATCATGATGGGGTTGAGTACGGGGCGTTATTCGGGAATCGCGCTGGCGGGAATGGCGATGACATCGGGTGTGCTCAGCGAGGCGCTTTTCGCCGGACTCCGAATACGGCCCGTTATCCGCGATCAACTCCTTCATACTCCGCCTGCAGATGAAGCTCTGACCCTGCGGTCTTTCATCTCTTTCTACGTACCTCTGGCGATGACATCCTTGCTTTTCTTGTTGATCCAACCGATCGGAAGTGCGGCCTTGAGCCGTATGCCGCGAGCTTTGGAGTCGCTGGCCACCTGGCCGGTCGTGTCGGGGCTTGTGTTTCTGCTGCGCAGTCCGGGTGTGGCCTTCAATGAGGTGGCCGTTGCGCTTTTAGACAAGCCTGGATCGGGGCGCGATCTCGTTCGTTTTGCGCTGCGATTAATGGGCATCATGACCGCCGTGCTGCTGCTGATCGTCGCCACGCCGGTTGCGACATTCTGGTTCGAAAAGCTGACTTCCCTCGAGACGGAATTGGCGCAAATGGCGGTTACCGCCTTGTGGTTCACACTGCCCTTACCGGCGATCAGCGTACTGATCAGCGGGTTTCAAGGCGTGCTGCTCAACGCACGGCGAACTCGCTCCGTGACCGAATCCGTGCTTGTTGGCTTGATCCTGATCTCGATTGTGTTAGTGATCGGTGTGATCTGGGGGCAGGTCGTCGGTCTCTACGTCGGATGGCTGGCGTTCAGCCTGGGCATGACGGGGCAGGTGATCTGGCTCTGGTGGCGCAGCCGTAGATTCCTATCAACGGCAGTATCTCGATCGTGATACCACTCCGGCTCTGCCAATCCCCTTGCTAGCCAGGATAGATATTGGCCGCGTATAGCCATACTCTGGATGTAAAGCGATCCGATCGTTTCGATCTCATTTTCGGGACGCAAACAGGACGCAGTGGGGTTTCGCCGCTGCATCCTGTTTGGAATAATGTGTGCAGTAAATTCGTAGGTCCGCTGGTTATTATTCAACAGATACGACCGCACCCAGTGTGTTGACGTTCAAGGTCCAGGTGCTGCCGATCTCGTAGCATTCGAATTCGGATTCGCTTTCCGTCGAGTAGGTGTAGCGCTCGTCATCGGCGATGAAGACAACTTCGTACGTCTCGGTGCCTTCGCCTTCCTGTTGGTCTACCAGCAGGGAAACGGTTGGCCAGTAGGGATTACTATCTGAGCCGGTCGCTGTGATCGTGTCCACCTCAACCCAATCCAGAACGGTATAACTGCAGTATTCCTCGTAGACTTCATAGACGCAGTCTTGTACAACTTCGCCGATCCCGCTGCCGGTGTCCACCGTGTAGGGTTCACCGCATGATTCCACAGCGCCGGCCACTGGTTCATCGTAGGTATCGTGCAACTTGAGGATGCAATCCCCGACCTCGGCATCAGATGGGATATCACCATAAAAGGCCTCATGCTCGACTTCGCCAAGCGCCAGGATGGGGACGCTGCGCGTCCAGGAGACGCTTTGCACTTGTCCGACCAGGGAATCCGTTCGTGTGAAGAGCACGATCAGGCCGATGCAAGCCGCCAGGAAGAAGAGGACCACTCCAATGATCACGCCCGACGATATTGGTTTGCCATCGGTTTTGGGTTTGTCGTCCTTCCTGGCGCGTGTATCCGCCAGGCTGGCGCCGCAGGAAGAGCATTTGCGTGCGCTGGCGGGATTCTCGCTGTTGCACGAGGGGCAGCGGATCGTTCCTGCCGAACCGCCGCGGTGGGCGCCGAGTACCTTGCCGGCTTTACGAACGGCCGCATCGGATAGATCGCCGCCGCAGCCGCCGCAGTACTTGGCGTCAGCGCGGTTGCGCGCGTTGCAGTAAGGGCAGTGTCGGTCCGGGCCGGCTTTGGCGCGGGCGATTTTATCGGCATCCGTCAGGAATTTCTCCTCCAGCGGCTGTTCGAACTCGACATCTTCGGGCATCGGGCCGCCGCAGCCGTTGCAGAATTCATGCGTACCCAGGTTGCGCGTTTCACAGCGCGGGCAGGTCCATTCCAGTTCGACGTAACCGAGTCGCTTCTTGGTCATCTGCTGTCTCCTTGTTTTTGGTTGCTGTGTAGCATACATCTACAATTGGGTTTTTGCCAATCGCACGCTGGTCACGAGGTTTTAAGTGAAGGTTGCGTTTAGAGAGATGAAGCCATTTTGGATATATGAACTATATTCCTCTCTCCCTAAGCAAGCGAGAAAGCGAGGGGCCCCTCACCTCCATCCTCGGTTTGCTTATTCATCCTGAACGAAGCTCCCCCAAAATTACAATCATCCTGAGCGGAAGGCGGAGCGTAGCGAAGCCTGTAGCCGAAGGATCCTTCGACTGCGTTCGTCGTTACACGGCTCACTCTACTCTGGATGATGAATGGAACCTGTTGGCGACGGATATGTATCCGCTCAGCGGATATTCATCCGTTGATTTTGGGAAGCAAGGACGACAAGATATCGATTATTATTCTTATTTCGATGTGCAAATTCATTACAGCAATTGGCAGATTTAAATCTGCATGCTACCGGCTGCGGATACACATCCGCAACCAACGGCGAAACGTCATCCTGAGCGGAGCCACTGATATTTTCAATCATCCTGAGCGGAGTTCGCTGCTGTGCAGCGAACGAAGTCGAAGGACGATCACGGCGCGAACTTGGCAAATAATTCCGCTGCGAACTACACCACCATATCGTCCAGGCGATTTTCAGCCCCACCGGGGAACATAGTCCGTAGGTTGGGTTGAGGGCGACCGAAACCCAACACCTCCCCAGCGATGCACCCGATAGAAAGGATTTGTGTAAATCCAAACATCGAAAGCAAAAATGTTGGGTTTCGTTCCTCAACCCAACCTACATATAAGTGTTTCGCGCTTATGTGTGCAATCATCCTGAGCGGAGTTCGCTGCTGTGCAGCGAACGAAGTCGAAGGACGATCACGGTGCGAAAATGGTAAATAATTCCGCTGCGAATTGCACCACCAAATCGTCCAATTTATTCCCCGCGCTTCCGGGGAACATCGGCGGCAGCGGGGAGAGGGCAAAGATTTGATTCTCTGCGAAAGCGTCGAGCCGTGCCCAGGGCGGATCGCCGTTCACGGCGGCGTTGACCATCACTACGCCGTGCTCGGGGGTTTCCTGGGAATGGTCGTTCTCGAACTGGATGCGCAGGTAAGGCACCTGCACGCTGGCGATGAACGTCTCGGCCTCGCGCTCAGCCCAGAATGCGTCGTCTTCACAGGGCGCCATGCCGGTGGTCGATCCGATGCCGGGTACGTCGGCGGAGCAACCGTGGGTCGTGTAGACGCGGTTGGCCGGGCCTTCCCAATCGATGAAGAAAACAACGGGCAGATCGGAATAGCGGGCGAGTGTCCCCGATGCCAGAGTTACCCCGAAGGAATAGGAAACCAGGCCGATGTGTTCGGGATCGACCTCGGGCTGCGCCGCCACAGTACGAACGATCTCGGCCAGTCCGTCCTGCCCGATATAACCGTTGAGATTCTCCTCACCGCCGCTGGCGCCGCGGCCTTCCGGATCGAAAATCACGATCGTGTATCCCTGATCGGCCATGCCCTGCGCGGAGATGCGTTCGCCCCTGAAATCCGCGCTGGTTGCGACTCCGCCGGGGACGAGGATCAGCGTCGGCAGCGGCGTGCCGTCCCAGTCCGCAGGCGTAAGGATGCAGACGGCGAGTTGGGAGCCGCTGGTGGGATTCTCGACCCAGCGAATATCTTCCAGTGCGGCTGATATGGCTGCGCCCCAACAGTCCTGCGGGCAGTTG